>JAAOXG010000038.1 GCA_013036995.1 Lacrimispora defluvii | reverse complement strand
CATGTGCATGGGCTTTGGCTGCAATGCAGCGGGAATTGTAGGCTGCCGGATTATTGATTCTCCAAGAGAGCGGCTCATTGCAATGATCACCAATAACTTTGTTCCCTGCAACGGGCGTTTTCCAACCATGATTGCGATTATTACCATGTTTTTTATCGGAGGAGCGACGGGATCATTTTCCACTGTTTTATCTGCAGGGATTCTGTCAGGTATTATTCTTCTTGGAATTTTCATGACCCTTGTAATATCCAAAATTCTCTCTGTAACCATATTAAAGGGGATTCCCTCTTCCTTTACCTTGGAGTTGCCCCCTTACCGCAGGCCCCAGATCGGAAAGGTCATTGTCCGTTCCATATTTGACCGGACCCTCTTTGTTCTCGGAAGAGCGGCTGTAGTGGCTGCTCCTGCAGGTCTGATAATCTGGCTGATGGCAAATATCACAGTGGGAGATATGACCTTATTAACCCGCTGCTCCGGTTTTTTAGATCCCTTTGCCAGAGTCATCGGCCTTGACGGTGTGATCCTTCTGGCATTCATCCTTGGCTTTCCTGCCAATGAGATCGTTGTTCCCATTATGATTATGGCTTATCTTTCCGAAGGAAGCATACGGGAAATCAATGATTTATCCATATTAAGGGATCTGTTAATTGCCCATGGCTGGACCTGGGTGACTGCCGTCAGCACCCTGCTTTTCTCTCTCATGCACTGGCCCTGTTCCACCACCTGCCTGACCATAAGGAAGGAAACCGGGAGCATAAAATGGACCCTTTTGTCCTGGCTTGTACCTACGGTAACCGGAGTTATTGTCTGCTTTTTGTTTACTACTGCAGCAAGGGCGTTCCTGTAATGTTTAAAGTTCCCTCTGATTGTCTACAATAGGGGTAAGACACTCATAGAAAGGAGGGAGAAGCGTGAACAGGAGTTACCACGTTTACGCCCTGTCAGACCGGCTGAAGGCCAGAAAAATTGAGCGGGAAATTGCAAAGGTCGATGGGGTGAAGGTAATAAAGATCTCGGAAGACTTAAAGCTAATGAACATTGAGATGGAGAACAGCAAGATTACGGCTGTCATGGAGCGGGTGGTAAATATCTGCAACCGCATTTCTGACGGCTGTGAAGTGCATTATAAGTTTACGTAAGAATAATAAAAAAGAGGGCTTGAATGGATTTCATTTAAGTCCTCTTTGCCCATTAATGGGTGGTCTTTGCGTATTCGCCGATCTTTTTGTCCATATTTGAAATGTGCTTTGTCAGCCATTCAAGCACCATCTGGTTTGCATTTAAGATAACAAGTAAATTACCGCCTGAAGAATTATAATCGCTTCTAAGCTTGGAAAGCTGGGCAATAAAGGCAGTATGAGCCTGTTTCTGCTCTGCATATCCAGGGTATTGAATCTTCTGCATGTAAACTTCCTCGTCAGCAAAATGCTTTTTTGTGTAACTATCAAGAAAATCTAAAAGCTCTCCAACATATTCCTTCGCTTTGTTGTTCTTTCCAGCATCGAAGAGTGCCTCTGCTTTTTCAAACCACATCTTATGCTGATCATCAATCATTGAAATACCAACTGATAAATTTTGTGTCCACGGCATAACGAAATCCTCCTATGTAATAATGATATTTATTATTATAATACTCCTGTTAAGAAAAAGCAAACCATATTTTACCATTCAGGAAAGAAAAATCGATTCTAAAATACAGATAAAAATTTGACGTACTACTTTAGCAATGTTATAATTTTTATCTAGCAAACAGTAAGGGAGAACAATTATGGATGCAAATGGAATCCGTCTGAATAAATATTTAAGTGAGGCAGGAATCTGTTCCCGCAGGGAGGCGGACCGGCTCATTGAGACAGGAAAGGTTAAAATAGATGGACAGGCAGCAGTACCGGGACAAAAGGTGCTTCCGGGGCAGTCTGTTACGGTTAAAGGCCGTTCTGTCAGCGCAGCCAAAGGTGAGACCGGCCATAAGACAGAGCCTGTCTTTTTAGCAGTCCATAAGCCCCGGGGTGTGGTATGCACCACCTCAGACAAGGACCGGGCTCCCAATATCGTGGATCTGGTTCATTATCCCGTGCGGATTTATCCCATAGGCCGTCTGGACAAGGAGTCCGAGGGTCTGATTCTCATGACCAACCAGGGAGATTTCGTGAATAAAATCATGCGCAGCGGAAATGCTCATGAAAAGGAATATTTAGTAAAAGTGAATCGTCCGGTCACAGACGATTTCATCAGAAAGATGCGAAAGGGAGTCACTCTTTCCGAGTTAGACGTAACCACAAAGCCCTGCTTTGCAGAGAAAGCCGGAGAGAAGGCATTTCGTATCGTATTAACCCAGGGATTAAACCGTCAGATTCGCCGAATGTGCACCCAGCTTGGTTTTGAAGTGCGCATGTTAAAGCGAATGCGGATAATGAATATTGAATTAGGAGATTTAAAGCCGGGTGCTTACCGTGAACTTTCCCGGCGTGAATACCACCAGATGAAAGAGTCTTTAAAAAGCTCGACCAGTCTTTCCTATCAAGAACAGAAAAAGGAGAAATCTGATGGACGAAAAATTAAATAGAATCAAAGAATTGATATCCCTGTTGCAGGAGGCAGGAAAGGCCTACTACCAGGAGAGCCGGGAGATTATGAGCAATTTTGAGTATGACCGTCTCTATGATGAACTGGCGGCGCTGGAGGAGGAAACCGGAATTGTTTTATCTAACAGCCCCACACAGAACGTTGGCTATCAGGTCTTAAGCGAGCTTCCCAAGGAAGCCCATGATTCTCCTATGCTTTCTCTGGATAAGACGAAGAGTACGGAGGACTTGGCAGACTGGCTGGGAGGCCAGAGGGGAATTCTCTCCTGGAAGCTGGACGGACTGACGGTTGTTCTGGTTTACCGGGAAGGAACGCTTCAAAAAGCGGTAACACGGGGAAATGGAGAGATCGGAGAAGTAATTACCAACAATGCCAGGGTATTTGCAAACATTCCCCTTACCATATCCTACCAGGGGGAACTGGTGATCAGGGGAGAGGCTGTCATAAAATATACTGATTTTAACCGGATTAATGACGAGATTGAGGATGTGACCGCAAAGTATAAGAATCCAAGGAATCTCTGCAGCGGTTCCGTCAGACAGTTAAACAACCAGATCACCGCCCGCCGAAACGTAAATTTCGAGGCATTTGCTCTGGTTTCTGCTCCAGGTGTTGATTTTAAAAACTCCAGAGCTGAGCAGTTTCAGTGGCTGAAGGCCCAGGGCTTTGACGTGGTGGATTATAAGATCGTGACGAAAGACACCATTGGGGAAGCAGTTGCTGAATTTGCAAAGACTGTACCGGAATATGACATTCCATCAGACGGACTGGTGCTTTTATTTGATGATATCGCTTATGGAGAATCTCTTGGACGGACTGCCAAGTTCCCCCGTAACGCCATTGCTTTTAAATGGGCTGACGAGATCCGGGAGACAACCCTGACAGAAATTGAATGGAGTGCTTCAAGAACGGGCCTGATTAATCCGGTTGCAATCTTTGAGCCGGTGGAGTTGGAGGGCACAACAGTGAGCCGCGCCAGTGTCCATAATCTGAGTATTATGGAAGCTTTGGAGCTTGGAGAAGGGGACCAGATCACGGTTTACAAGGCGAATATGATTATTCCCCAGATTGCCGACAATTTAACCAGAAGCGGTAAAATAAAGATTCCGGATCATTGCCCGGTCTGTGACGGAAGGACGGAAATCCGTCAGGTAAATGATGTAAAAAGTTTATATTGCACCAACCCGGATTGTCAGGCAAAGCGGATCAAGGGATTTTCCCTGTTTGTAAGCCGGGATGCTTTAAATATTGATGGATTATCAGAAGCTACGCTGGAAAAGTTTATCGGAGCCGGATTTATCCGGGAGTTTGCCGATATGTTTCATTTAGATCAGCATGAGGAAGCCATTACTCAGATGGAGGGCTTTGGTAAAAAGTCTTATGACAATTTAATTCAGGCAGTGAAAAAAGCGTCTCATACCACCCTGCCCCGTCTGATCTACGGGCTTGGAATTGCCGGAATCGGTGTTGCCAATGCGAAGATGCTCTGCCGGGAATTCCGTTACGATTTTGACCGAATGCGTCATGCAGAGGAAGAGGAGCTGACTGCTGTCTCCGGCATTGGAAAGGTTCTGGCAGATGCATGGATTACTTATTTTAAGAACGAGAAGAATAATGAGATGACAGACCGTCTGTTAGAAGAAGTAACCATTGAGCAGGAGGCGGAGACCGCAGGAGAGAAGCGGCTGGAGGGAATGACGTTTGTTATTACCGGATCTGTGGAGCATTTTGAGAACCGGAAGGCACTTCAGGAAGCAATAGAAGCACAGGGAGGCAAAGCGACTGGTTCTGTTACATCGAAGACGACTTATTTAATTAACAATGATACCACATCCAATTCATCTAAAAATAAAAAGGCAAAGGAACTGGGAGTGCCCATTATTTCAGAAGAGGATTTCATAAAACTGCTGGAGGGATAACATATGCCGATTAAAGTACAAAAGGATTTACCTGCAAAAGCCATACTGGAAACAGAGAACATATTTATCATGGACGAGGACCGGGCCTTAAGCCAGGACATTCGTCCCCTAGAAATCCTGATTATTAATTTAATGCCAATTAAGGAAGAGACGGAAACCCAGCTTCTGCGCGCCTTGTCCAATACGCCGCTGCAGGTGGACTGTACGTTTCTGATGCTGGAGAGTCATACTTCAAAGAATACTTCTGCCAGTCATTTGAACAAGTTTTATGTGTTCTTTGATGAGGTAAGAGAGAAAAAGTTCGATGGTATGATTATTACCGGTGCGCCTGTTGAGAATATGGAGTTTGAAGAGGTGAATTACTGGGAAGAGCTGACGAAGATTATGGAGTGGAGCAAGACCAATGTTACCAGCTCTCTTCATATCTGCTGGGGCGCCCAGGCGGGACTTTATTATCATTATGGAGTGCCGAAGTATAAAAGAGATACAAAGCTTTCTGGTATTTACAGGCACAGGGTTCTGGACCGGAAGGTGCCGCTGGTACGCAGTCTTGATGATTATGTGATGGCGCCTCATTCCCGGTATACGGAAGTGAGGAGAGCGGATATTGAGAAGCATCAGGAGTTGAAGATTCTGGCGGAGTCGAAGGAAGCCGGGATCCTGATGGTGATGAGTGAGGATGGAAAGCAGGTTTTCATTCAGGGGCATCCGGAATATGACCGGATGACGTTGAATGGGGAGTATCATAGGGATCTGGATAAGGGGTTGAATCCGGAGATTCCCTGTAATTATTATGAGGACGATGATCCGGATACGATGCCGGTGCTGTGCTGGAGGAATGCAGCAAATACGATATATGGGAATTGGTTGAATTATTACGTATATCAGGTTACGCCGTATGAATTGTAGGAAGTCGCGGTAGAACCCTAGATTTTAATCTTGACTGTAATGTGTAAAGAAAATAAATGAATTGTAACGATGAAGTTGATTGCAGAAGATATTCTGTGAGATGGGAATCGGTGCATGGAATGTATGAAAAGCAGTGTGTTTTAAGTTGTCTGTGAGGGTGACTTTGGCATGCTGCTATTATTTTATTTTCTAAATATAAAAACAAGGTTTAAGTAATAAATCTAAATAGGGAGTAATCCCCTAAAAATAAGACATTAAAATATGATATAATTTTATTCGTTATAAAGTAATATTAATAAAAAAATGGATAAAACTTTGATATAAATAATATTTAGGATGACTTTATATGAAATTTAAAGTTGTTATAGTTATATCTATTTTCTTAATATTTGCTTCAGGATGTTCTAACAAAGATGAATTAGATAGTCTTATGAAACCTCCAAAGTTATGGCTTCAGAAATTTTGAAAGCAGAGGAGACGAAAAATGATTTTATATCTTCTGTTTCCCATGAATTAAGGACTCCGCTTACAGCTATAAAAGGGTGGGGAGAAACAATTCTTACCGGATGTTTTGAAGATAAAGAAGAAATTGAAAAAGGGTTAAAAGTAATATTAAGAGAAACGGATAGACTAAAAAATATGGTAGATGAACTTTTAGACTTTTCAAAATTGGAAGGCAATAAGCTGGTTTTGAATATGGAGAAAACTGATATAAAAGAAGCGATAGAAGAAATATTAAGATTATATGATGGAAGGGCAAAAAAAGAAAGAATTTCTCTTCAGTCAAATTTTACAGAAAATATCCCGGCACTTTCGGTAGACAGAAATAGATTTAAACAAGTAATTATTAATATTTTAGATAATGCTATGAAGTTTTCACCGAAAGATTCGAATATACTAATAAATGTTTCTACTTTAGAAAATGAGCTGATTATTGAAATAATAGATAATGGCTATGGAATAGCAAAAGAAGATCTTCCGAAAATTAAGGATAAGTTTTTTAAAGGTAATTCAAAGAAATCCGGCAGTGGCATAGGTTTAGCTGTTTGTGATAAAATTATAAAATTACATGGAGGCAGCTTAGAGCTAAAAAGTGAGTTAAATAAAGGAACTAGTGTAATAATTAAATTGAGGATAAATGAAATAGATGAAAGAAAATATTTTGTTACCTGATTGTAACCATACAGTATCCGAAATGTAATTAATAAGTTTAGAAAATTGTGTATAATAATATTACAAAGTGATTTGAAGTTGTTTTTATAAATAGGAAAGGAATGAATATTATCATGAAAAGAAGAGTAATAACAATAGCTTTACTTATAAGCTTGACGGCTATTTTAGGAGGGTGTAATAAAAGTCAAAGTGTGGTAAATAATATAGAAAACACAAGCACACCAGTTGAAACTACTGCTAAGGTAAGTACTAACGAAGACAATTCTATTACACAAACTAAGAGTTCAACTGTTTTGACAATGACTGAATTATTAAATAAATTGCAAGGTGAATGGTATAATTTAAATGATGAAAATTCCATTAGTGAAAATGGTGTGCAGCGTTCGATAATGATTGAGAAAGAGGGAAATGATTATACACTAGTAGACATTTTCCCAGATACAGCTCTCTCATACAAAGTAAGTAGTATACAGTATCTTGGAAATAATAATTCATATTTAATTACAACTCATAATGGAGACGATCAGAATAATATTGGCTTTACATTTAATATAAGCGATGATTTTAAAAGTATAAATATTACTTCTGATTATGATACAGATGTTAAGTATGTTAAGGCCACTGATGAGACGAAACAATATGTACAAATGCTTCAATTAGCAGGAACTTATAAGGATGATCAAAATAAAGAATATGTTTTTAAAGATGGAGGTATTGCTACATGGCCAAATGAAACATTTAAGTTCTCAGTTTCATTCAAAGAAAAGATTTTTCCAAATTCATCACCTTCGAAAGAAGTATATAATTATATAATAGTAAATGATAATAATGGAAAAGAGACTATGAGATATCTTTATGAGATTATTGGTAATAAACTTACTATATATAAAACAACATTGGATAAAGAAAATAACTATATAAAGGGTGCGCTGGTTGTAACTTTAACAAAGTCTAATGGAACAACAGATTTAATTCAAAAGGCAATTGATATTGTAGGTAAAAAATATAATGCAGTTGTAGACTATAAAGCTGAAAGTGGAGTTATGATTTACAAATCAGATATAGGTGAAATTTCCATTGATTGCTCAGGTCCAGATAAAACAAATAAATATAAAGTTAGTATATTTAAAGAAAGTGCCAGTAGTTCAGATATCTTTAAAGAATTCAATGTAGATGTTATAAGTGGAAGTGTTGAGGAGATTAAATAATACGCTTATATGGTTTTGGGCAGATTTCTACCATTTCAGGTTCTATAACACGAGATACCGAATTGATAGGCTTGCTCCAAACATAACACGAGATACTTTCCATCATGCACAAGATGCTATTATTGGTGGATTAGACATCATGGATAATACTGAGTTTCCCAATGGGTTTGAGTTGACTGATAAAGCTCTTAATACTGCAAGGTCTCACGCCCTCCTTATTCCCAGGGGGGTACATTTTTTCTTAAAGCCAATACTATTGGTTGTATGGGGAGGGTGTACATCGCGAGTATGGATGGTATTTACCTTGTCTAAAGAAGAACTTGATGTGATAAGTATGTGTTCTTTAGAATATCGGTATGCAGTAAACAAAAATGAGAGTACAAAAAATTCACTTGACAAATTAATATAAAAGTATTATGTTCAAAACGGTGTTATTAAATGCTGTTTTGAATATGATAAATGAAAGTGCGAAAAGGTATTCTTAAGTAAGCGGGTACCAGCATTATTATGTTTCATTATAATGGTATGTGAGCTGAATAAGAGAATATTAATATGCTGGATTTAATAAAATTTACAACTGGAAATAAATACGTATATGCCTAAAATGCGGGTTCTTCCCGCAATTTTATAAAACAAAATGTTAGGATTAACTAACCTGAAAAAATTATGATTGGCGATAATACATCAAGGGTTAAACACTGTTTATTACAATAATGCAATGAAATAAAAAAGTAGAGAGGAGATAGATATTATGAATGAGATACAATATAAAAAACTGTCAGTAAAAGAATTTGATAAAGTTGCAGAAAAATTTGATGGAGACGATCCAAGTATTTACAATCTATGTCGTAAGGACTATCCAGACATCTTAGCAGAGTTGGAAAAGGAACATTTTCAAGATATGCTGGATGCGGGGTGTGGAACGGGTGCAGTAATTGCATTATTAAAAAAGAAATATCCAGAAAAGAATTATACAGGAATTGATCTGTCTGGAAAAATGATCGAAGTAGCTAAGAAAAAGAAGCTGGATAAAGTGATCTTTGTGCAGGGAGATTGTGAAAACCTTCCATTTGCCAAAGATTCGTTTGACGTCATTACCTGTTCCATGAGCTTTCATCATTATCCAAATCCAGATCGGTTTTTCCAAAGTTGTAATAGGATATTAAAATCGGAAGGTAGACTGATTCTTCGAGATATGACATCCTCAGAAATGCTGCTTTGGTTTATGAATCATATTGAAATTCCTTGCATGAATAAATTGTTTCATAAGGGCGATGTACACCTGTATAACAAAAAAGAACTTATGCTATTGTGCGAAAATGCGAATATGAAGCTGGAATTGTTTGAACAAAGACCGGGTATGAGGCTTCAGGCTGTTTGCAGAAAATTATAGCCTGAGGAAGGAGAAAAATTGAAATTTTATGAATTTGGACAAAAAGAAAATCCTGCAATTATGCTTTTGCCTGGAACCTGCTGTCATTGGAAAAACAATTTTTCACATGTGGTTGATTTACTAAAAAATGATTTATATGTTGTCTGTGTTTCCTATGACGGTTTTGATGAAACTGAAAAGACAGAATTTTCGGATATGCAAAGTGAAATAGAGAAAATAGAATTATATATTAAGGAACAATTTCAAGGAAATATTCATGCTATATACGGTTGTTCGTTAGGGGGGTCGTTTATAGGATTACTTATGAAACGGGGAAAGATACATATGAACCATGGGATTATTGGAAGCTCAGATTTAGACGAGGCTTCGAAAGGAAAAGCAAAATTACAAGCAATGCTCATCATTCCGCTATTTTATAAAATGTTACATTCTGGGAAAGTTCCTAAATTCATTAGAAACAGAATGATAAAACGTGCAGGGAAAGAATATACAAAAAATGGACTTCGCATGATGGGGATTGGTGGTGTTGATATGTCTTTTGTTAGCAAAAATAGCATGAAAAATCAGTTTTATTCAGATCTTATAACAGTACTTGAAAAACATATTGAAGTGAAAGATACCCAAGTACATTGCTTTTTTGCGGCTAAAATGGGAGAAAAATATAAACAAAGATATCTGAATCATTTTTCTAATCCACATATTATAGAACATGATTTACTACATGAGGAACTACTTGTGTGTTATCCGCAGGAATGGGTAAAGAATGTAAAGAGGTGCATACTTTAGTGTATCTACCTCACTTTTGGGAATCTGCCGATTTCTGTTTGAACCGATACTATTCTACAGCTGTGCCTATAATATGATAACTACCAGTGAACTTGCGTTCTGTTATTATAACACTATAATTACCTTTTTTGAGTGTCACGGTATCGGAGCCAGATTGATATTCTTTCATTGGATACACAAAGTCTTTTGTATCCTTATCTTTTATTCCAAGCTTGAAGTCTCCAGATTCATTTGATACGGTAATAGTGAATTCTGTATTATCCGCAACTATAAAATCATAACGCAATGGTTGGGCATATGCAGAATTTTCAATTCTATACAATTCTTTTGGTAAATCCAAAATTTCTTCATTGTTATTAATCGTGTTTTCATTATAGGTCTTGTTTTTAAAATGCTTTTTAACTTAATTTTCGAAAGTATATAATTATGTTGTAGAAATGACGTGATTTATTGTATATAATAAGAAAGATATTCTAGCTAGTATACAAATTTTTATAAAACTACACCCAGGGTATGACCAAGAGGAGCAAATGTGAAAAAGCATATACTACTACTCAGCAATCTCATTATCATCATTTCCATTATAATTGGATTTATCGGTATCGTTTATCGGGATACCACCGCGTACCAGGACCTGGCAGAAAAACATTTGGAAAATATTTTAAGCTTGTCTAATAAAGATATTTCCAGTCATGTGGAAGACGCTATGACGAAACCAGTGATGGTTTCCAAAACAATGGCGAACGATGAATTCCTGAAAAAATGGCTTTCACAGGAACCTAAAAATGTTGGGAATGAAACATACCTGAAGCAATTATATAATTATTTGAACGCGTATCGGAATAAATATGGATATACCACGGTATTCTGTATATCCGCAGAAACAGGAAATTATTATTATCAGGACGGCTTTAACAAGACTATTTCAAAGACAGATGAGCACGATATCTGGTATTATAATTTTATTAAATCCGGCAATGAGTATGATCTTGAGGTGGACACCAACGAGACAAAGCAAGATTATATAACGGTCTTTGTTAATTTTCGTGTAGAGGGCAGTGATGGATCACTTCTGGGTGTGATTGGAGTGGGGCTACAGGTTGATTCCCTGGGTGATACGATCTATTCATATGAAAGAGATTATGGCTTGTCGGTTCATATCATTAATGTCATGGGAGCCGAAACTTCTTTTAAAGGGGATACCGATATCTTTATCAGTGAAGAAGAACTGCAAAAACGTGTTGGGATTACAGAACGTCTTCAGTTAAATCAGTCTGAAACCCCAGTCATGCAGTGGTACACATCGGAAGGAAAGCGAAAATGCTTAATCACCCAGTATGATAAAATACTTGGCTGGTATTTGGTTCTTGAGATGGATACCAGTTCCATTAGCCAGGTGTTTCAGGAACGCGTAAAAAGCAATGTGGTTTTTATGTTTGTTGCACTGGCTGCCTGTATTGTAGTTTCCACATCTGTATTTATCAATTACAATCTGCGTATTGTAAAGATTGAGAATACGGATGAGTTAACAGGACTCCCTAATCGAAAGCAATTTTCCAAACGGTATCTGGCATTTCTTCGAAAGAACCGGAATACGAAAAAAACGTTGTTTATGTTCGACATTGACCATTTTAAGGATATTAATGATACATATGGCCACATATTTGGAAATTCAGTTATTGCAATGGTAGGGGAAGATTTACAACATGCAATAGGCGAGAATGGAATCGCAGCACGATGGGGTGGAGATGAATTTTTCGGAGTTTTATTGGTGGGAGTGGACGAAGCGAAGCAAATCATGGAACAGTTTATGGATTCATTGAAAAGTGAGGAAAAGAATGAAAGTTACCATGTGACCATCAGCGTGGGGATTTCAGAGGTGGATGAAGACCTTAGTATGGAGCAGATGGTTAAGAGAGTTGATGAGGCATTATATCATTCTAAGAAAAATGGACGGAATCAGATTTCAATTTTATAACCACTTAACATCAATATGAGTCCATATGCTTGTGTGAAAAATACGAGCATATGGGCTTATTTTAGTGTCCGATTTAATAATAGCATCTTTCAAGTCATGTCCTTACTCACTATTTCGTTCGTATAACACAAAATAGTGCCTTATTGCAAAAGTTTTGTATCTTTATTATAGTAAAAGTACAGAAGCGCTATCTGAATGATTGACGTCAATTAATTTGCGGGCACTAATTAAAATAATACCTATCTGGAGGGATACGTAATGGAAAAAATAAATGTTAACAATATAACAGAAATTATGAAACGGAAAGCACTATTTACAGAGGGCACAATGGATTCTGGCATTTTATTCTATGAGCCAGGAGAGACAATGACTCCTCATAAACATTCGAATTTAGATGAAATTTTCTATGTTATCAGTGGAAAAGGAATCATAACGATAGATGGCAAGGATATTTTAATAAAAGAGAAAGATGTGATGCTGTCTCCCCATGACGAGAGTCATGGTTTTACAAATAATGGGGATGAAAAACTGGTGATTTTACAAATAAAGAATACGTTTGTAAAATAATTCTAATATAGAGAAAGGTATATTTATATGTATTATATTTCTATGGTAATCACAGTATTGGCAACTGTAATGTATAAAATGGGGTCAGACAGTTACGGTAAACTGCATGACCCCATTTTTTTCCCTTAGTAAAATATATATCATTATTTGTCAGCATCAGTATCAATTTGTGCCATATGTTTTTTCCCCCATTGACTCATCTCTTCCAGAATGGGACCTAATGATCTTCCAAGCTCCGTCAGGGAGTACTCTACCTTTGGAGGAACTTCGGGATATACCGTTCTACAAATGATTCCATCCGCTTCCAATTGCCGAAGCTGCTGTGTCAGCATTTTCTGACTGATTCCATTAATTCCCTTACTTAACTCAATGAATCTCTGGGTGCCGGAATTAAATAAATTTCGTAATATAAGAACCTTCCATTTATGCCCAATCAGATTGACCGTATGCTCAATAGGGCAGAATTTATCACAAGGCATAATTAATCATCCTTTCATTGCTTTTTAACAATATTGAATTAGTATAACATAAAAAAATATTTTCTTGCAGAGAAATAGTTACGAAATTATCGCTTCTGAGTGATATAAATAGATCTCATATATAAAATAAGTGCAAATCAATATGATAGTCATATGCAAGATATCACCGTTTCTTGCGTTAAGCAGGGAAATCAAGTGCACAAAACATCAATTCATAATGACACATTCCCCACTGGACAGTCGACCCTCTATCTGATAGTATAAGGAAAATAAATATTGAAAATGCAAAGAAAAGGATTAGTATCTGTAAACTGGTTTCAGAAAGTTGCTGGTTGATGCGAAGCAATAGAAGGAATACAGAGAACTCACCTTTGAGCAGTCTTAGTCAAATCGGATTATCGTTTGTTCCAATGAGAGAGTAGCTAAGATCGGAAAACCCACCGTTACAAGGGGCGGATATAAGGCAGCATTGCCCGTATCCTGATAAGCGCATAACTGAATTGTTATGAATCGGAGTGGTACCGCGTAAGATCAAGTCTTTCGTCTCCCTGGCAGATTGCCGGAGATGTGAGGCTTTTTTTATTATCATTAAGGAGGAATGAATTATGTTTAGTCATGAGAAATATGAGAAAAAATTCTATTTACCCCCAGTGATCTCTTATGATTGGGTAAAAAAGGAATCAATTGAGAAAGCACCAGTCTGGTGCAGTGTGGATCTAAGAGATGGAAATCAGGCATTACCCATTCCCATGACATTACAGGAAAAACTTGAGATGTATCAAATGTTATTGGAGATTGGGTTTAAAGAAATCGAAGTGGCATTTCCGGCCGCTTCGGAAACGGATTATCAGTTTTTAAGGACATTAATCGAAAATAAAATGATTCCGGAAGATGTTACGATTCAGGTAATCACTCAGGCAAGAGAGCATATTATCCGCAGAACCTTTGAAGCACTGGATGGCGTTCCAAAAGCGATTGTGCATTTATATAATTCCACGTCAGAAGCCCAGCGCAGGCAGGTATTCCATAAATCAAAAGAAGATATTAAGAAGCTGGCAGTTGACGGAGCCAGATTATTTAAGAAACTAGCTGAAGAAACAATGGGGGATTTCTATTTTCAATACAGTCCTGAAAGTTTTCCTGGAACAGAGGTTGACTATGCCCTTGATATTTGCAACAGTGTCTTAGAAATATGGAAGCCTACACCCAATCATAAAGCAAATATCAACATTCCAACAACGGTAGAAAATGCCATGCCACACATCTACGCCAGTCAATTGGAGTATATCAACAATAATCTGTTGGACAGAGATTCTGTTGTTTTATCCATTCATCCTCATAATGACAGAGGTTGTGGTGTCTGTGACGCGGAGTATGGGATCTTAGCCGGCGCTCAGCGTGTGGAAGGGACTCTTTTCGGAAATGGGGAACGTACGGGAAATGTTGATCTTATCACGGTAGCCATGAATCTGTATTCTCAGGGAGTAGATCCTGAATTGAATTTCAGTAATATGAATCAGATCTGTGATACGTATAAGCGTTTAACAAAGATGTCCATTTCTGAAAGACAGCCATACTCAGGTTCCCTTGTTTTTACAGCATTTTCAGGCTCCCATCAGGATGCAATTTCAAAAGGAATGAAATATCGGGAACAGGAAAAAATGCAGAAGTGGGATGTGCCATATATTCCAGTAGACCCCTCCGATTTAGGTAGAAATTATGAAACCGATGTAATCCGTATCAACAGTCAGTCTGGTAAAGGGGGAATCGGTTATATACTGGAAAATGCTTATGGTATTCATATGCCATATCGGATGAATGAAGAATTCGGATATTTTGTAAAAAAAGTATCAGACAGAGATAGTAAAGAGTTGTCAACGGAAGAAATATATCAATTATTCAGGCAGCAATATGTTGAATTCTTTCCTGCTTTTCAGATCCAATCCATGAAAGTTAATGTGGAAGAAGCAAATGAAGCTTTTCTTACCATATTACAGGATGATAATATAATTGGTGTAAAAGGTCACGGAGCAGGCAGCCTTGATGCAATCAGCAATGCATTAAAGAAACATTTCTCCGTAGATTATGACTTAAAAGTATACGAAGAACATTCTATGGGAGCAGACTCATCGGCTTTAGCCTCCGCTTATATAGGAATTCAAAAAAATGGAAAACAATACTGGGGTGTTGGAATCAATCGTGATATTATAAAAGCATCAGCGTTTGCACTGGCCATTGCAGTGAATCGATTATTGGGAGAGTTCAGCGGATGAATGACAAAAAGATAGCTAAGAGTGAAGTGATGCAGCATTTAAAAGAGTATAATGACAAGGAAATCTTTTATCAGCAATATGCCTCGATTATCAATGACAAGGAAGCTTTAAAGCATTTTCTGGAACAGCACGATCCGGACAGACTAATAAAAGAAAGAATCTATATAAAGGAAATACTCCCCAAATCATATGAAGCGTTTAACGGTGAGGAATCAGTGTGGGAGAGCCAGGAGACAGATATTCATATTGAAAAATACAGTCGTCTTATGCCCCATCTTTCTGCAATTCATGATTTCTTTGAAATTGTCTATGTTGTAGATAATAATATGCAAATAGAAATCGGAGAGAATCCCTTAACCTTACAACCAGGCGATGTCTGCTTTATCTCGCCTGGAATTCTTCATACGCCTTATGTTATGGAGGAAACAATAGCCCTGCAGATGACTGTCCGCAAAAGCACATTCCGGAAAGAGTTTTTCCGATGCTTAGCGGGAAATAGTCTGACCTCAGACTTTTTTCTCAATGCGTTATATTCTCAAAATGGGGGGAGTGTCTTATTGTTTCATATGGATTCAGATGAGGAGATCAAAAATGTGTTCCTTCAGATGTACCAGGAGAACTACAATCAATATGCAGGGTTTCAGAATGTTATGAATAATCTTTTTGAAATTTTGTTGTGCTATTTACTAAGATGTGACCCGGCTGAAATTGAAATAAAACAAGATTGTCAAAAAGCTGATACCCGTATGACTCAGATACTGCAGTATATTGAAAATAACTGTGAAAGGATTACAATTGCTGATTTATCACAAAAATTCCATTTAACTAAAACATATCTGTCAAAATATATAACACATAAAACAAGGAAATCATTTCGCTCAATTTTACAGGAGATAAGATTAGAAAAAGCACGCAGCATGCTTTGTTCCAGCAATCTCCTGATTGAAGATATATCTGAAGCGGTTGGCTATCACAACGTAGAGCATTTTATCAGGGTTTTTAAACAGAGATATCATAAGACGCCAAACCAATTTCGCAAAGACAAATAAATTGCAATAGCTGTAACATGACAGGACCATCACATTGAACCCCATTTATTTATGTGATACAATTACAAAATCCAATCCCCTGATGGGGAAATGGGGGAGAAAAACATGAAAATTAATAAATATAACTCACTCATCATAAAAGCATTCTTTTCCGTGCTTGTTTACATCAATATTTTTGCGGCAGGAAAAGATAAAATAATCGCACTGATATTTTTATACAGTTTAAGTATATACAACGATTTTTATAGAAAAAGGGTATTAAGAAATAACAACCCGGAGGTAACCTGGGACGTAAAAGCGATTGCGTCCATTTTATTTTCCATTGGCACAGCCTGCATTTTAAAATACATTGCAGGCACTTATATTTATATCTATATTATTTTAGTTGAACTGCTGTTTTATGATAGAAAGCAAATACCCGCCAATTTGCTGGGCTTATACGGAGTAAGTTATCTGTTAACGGATTTAGGACGATTTTTAAAGGAAGGCAGCACGGAAACTGCCTGGTCCTATGTGGGGTATGATATTGTATATTTTCTTATCGGTGTATTTATCGTTATCCTCATCCTGGAGCAAATTAAGCAGAAAGAAAAATTAGAGTTGCTGAATCACCAGTTAAATGAAAAAAATGAATTGTTAAAGCAACAGCAGCAATTGAACGAGGAATTGGCAAGAAGCAGGGAACGGGAGGCGATTGCGCAGGAATTGCATGATTCTATTGGGCACACCTTAGTTGCAGTAAAGATGTACGTTAAGGTACTGGAAAAGTACATTGCAATCAATCCTGAAAAAGAGAAGGAAATCCTTTCTTCCTTGAATGAAGTAATACAGGACAGTATTTTACAGCTTCGAAATACAGTATATCGGCTTAAAGAAAATAGAAAGTATTCAGATTTAAAGGCCTCACTGGAGCAGTTGATTCAATCCATAGTTCAAACCGAGAGTCAGAAGATTTATCTCGATTGTGATGAAAGAATAGATAAAGTTGAGTTGGGCTTAAAGGAAGATATCTATAAATCAATTCGGGAAGGTATCACAAATTCCATGAAATATTCGGATGCAAAGCATATCTGGATTGCATTAACTATGACGGATGGGGGGCTGGAGTTTTCTGTGAAAGATGATGGAGTAGGGGTGGATACCATTCATAAATCTTATGGAATTCTTGGAATTGAGGAACGAATGAAGAAATGGAATGGTGTCTGTACACTGAATAGTACGGAGAACAAGGGATTTTCTTTAAAAGTACAGATTAAATTCAATCAGGAGGAACGATTCAATGATTCGAATAATAATAGCAGATGATCAGCCCATTATTCGTCATGGACTACGGTATGTAATCGGCCTGGATTCAGAGCTTAAGCTGATAGAAGAAGCAGTGGATGGAATTGATTTAATCGATAAAATGGAACAGCAATCCTGTGATGTGATTCTTATGGATATTCGAATGCCCCGCATGGAT
Organism: Lacrimispora defluvii; assembly: GCA_013036995.1. GTDB lineage: Bacteria > Bacillota > Clostridia > Lachnospirales > Lachnospiraceae > Lacrimispora > Lacrimispora defluvii. Next base: position 68,029 of record JAAOXG010000038.1, on the reverse strand, counting down.
GGGGTGGAAGCAACGCTGCAGGCCAAGAAGAAATATCCTGATGTAAAAGTACTGATTTTGACAACATTTGAAGATGAAGAATATATTTTTCATGCATTGGAGAATGGAGCAGACGGATACCTGTTAAAAGATTCCGATCCCGATGAACTGATTCATGCAATAAAGACCATTGCAAAGGGAGGAATGCTGCTCCACCCAAGGGTTACGGAGACTGTAGTATCAGCGCTGCGGCTGAATAAAGGTGGGATCGGGGCAGATGAACCAGACGTAAATCCAAGGGAGACAACAGAAAATTCAGGTAAGAGACCGGAAGTATTGCAGGAACTTACAAGCCGTGAATTTGAAATCGCATGTATGGTCATGCAGGGATATACAAACCGGGAAATCGCTTCCAAGGTGTTTGTGTCAGAGGGAACTGTAAAAAATCATGTGACCAAAATACTGGACAAGCTGGGGATGGAAAATCGGAAGCAATTGATGGTATATATGACCAAAGTCATGGACAATTAATTGTTTTGTGACCTTCCATATGACTTAAGGCAGATGAAAAGCATTGCAATTCCTGATAAGCTTTTAATGTAAAAATTAAACGAATCAGGATAGGAGATAATGTATGCAGCAGATAATCACTGTTATTATTTCAATTGCAGTATTTGCTTTTTTTGTCACAAATCATTTTAAGAAACAGGAAATTAGTGGGAAGATTTTTATTCCATTTGTGCTTTTTATGCTGGTTTCCATTGAGCGGTATATTCATTGTAGGTTCCTGCACTCAGTGGTAACCGGACTTTCTTTCAGGATTTTTGTTGGACTCGCCATTGGTATCCTGCAAGGCATGCTTGCCCAAATTACCATTGCAGACCATAAAGCCTTTACAGAAGGAACCCTGCTTGGAATGGCATTCTGGCTTGTTTTTATTCCAGTGAGGGTTCTGGTGTTACCATGGTTTGAAACAATTGCTGGCGGAGGAGTCAATTTAAATAGTGCGGAATACATCGGTCTCACCGCTCTTTATATATTTACAGGCTTTTTCCTGGCAAAAGCCATTACACTGATTCTTAGGAAAAAAGCGGTACTTGTGAGAGAGGGAGCTGCATTATGACTGTCTTTATCTGAAATTCATAGGGGCTGTAAGCAGTGATATAATTGAATTACTATCATTGACTGATATTCATTCGAGTGCTATAATGCGATTATAGGAGGCGGAAAATGAGAATATCAAAAGAACCAGAAGTCCGTAAGCGTGAAATTGCAGATAATGCCATGAGATTATTTTGTGAAAAAGGTTATGAAGCAACTTCCATGAAAGATATTGCCAGAGCAGTCAATGTTGTTCCAGGTCTTTGCTATAACTATTTTAAATCAAAGTATGAATTATATGAGTATGCCTTAACTCTTTATGCAGAAGAGTGTATCTCTCCCATAAATGAAATTCTTTTAGGTGAGGAAGAATCACCGGAGGTATATTATGAAAAAATAGTGAATGTTTTCATCCGAAATGAAGGCAAAGAAAAGTATCACGATTTTTTTCATAAAGATGGGAATCAATTATTTCACAAGCAGTTAGAAATTATAATGAATGATAAGCTTCAACCATATTTAGAAAATTTTATTGCCCGTCTTAACAATAAGGGGCAGTTAATGGTTGAAGATCCCAAAAGTGTATCAAGATTTATTGTATATGGGCAATCCCCCATCGTAAATGATGATTCTCTGTCACCAGAAGAAAAAGCAGATAAAGTAATGAAAATTATCAAGTTATTATTGAAATAAAAGATACCCCGGTGAAATTCCGGGGTAAAAAATTATAACTGAATGAATAAGTATCAATGAATAAAATTCATTAAAATCAGGGAGGTAAACTAAAATGGATTTAGGTTATGAAAGAGTGTCATTATTGTACAGACTGATAGATGATCTGGGTAATAACAGATTATTTAGTTTTATTTATAAAAGGCATATTAATCAGTTAGGTATTGAAGGAAATGAAACTATTTTGGATTTTGGGAGTGGTTCAGGTGCAGGATCCAGACATTTGGCAAAAAAACTTTATAAATCAAATGGTCACTTAACTTGTGTAGATATATCAGAATTTTGGATGAAAAAAGCAAAAAAGCGGATGAGACAATATGATAATGTTGATTTTTTAACAGGTCAACTCCCAGAACTTCAATTAAATGTAGAATCTTATGATATTATATATATTTTTTACGCATTACACGAAGTTCCCCAAAAATTAAGAAACGGAATCGTAATTGAATTTTTTAGGATTCTGAAAAACAATGGAAAATTATTTATTAAAGAACCACAAAGAGAAAATGATGGAATGCCTGTAAATGAAATACAAGAATTAATGATAAGTAATGGATTTTACAGAGAAAGTTGTAACGTGTCTAAAGGTACATATAGTGCGGTTTATATAAAATCTAATAAATGAATCCAGGAGGAATCAATGAAAAATGCGGCTTTAATAACAGGTGCAACTAGCGGACTTGGTTTGGCGTATGCAAACGAGTATGGGAAAAAAGGATACAATCTTATTATTACAGGCAGAAGGGAAGATAAGATTAGGACAAATGCAGTATATATAGAGAATACTTATCACATAAAAGTCAAAACAGTTATTGTAGATCTGGCATATGAAGAAGGGTTAAATATTCTTCTTAATGAGATCCGGGATGATGAGATTGAAGTATTAATTAACAATGCAGGATTTGGATTGAAGCCTGTATTTACAGAAGTATCAAAAGAAGACATGAATGGTATTATGTTTTTACAAATGAATACGGTCGTTATTCTAACGCAGCATATATTAAAACAAATGATGGTCAGAAACAGGGGAACTATTATTAATATTTCTTCCGACGGAGCCTTTGCAGTAATGCCAAGAAACATCCTATATTCTTCAACTAAATTATTTATTCTTAATTTTACAGAAGGGCTTTATATGGAATTGATCGATACTGCTATTCAAGTGCAGGTGGTATGCCCTGGCTTTATTGATTCAGATTTTCATGAAAGTGCTGGAATGAATGTAGTTAAGAAGAAAAAAGGATTTATGAAATTTATGGATCCGGAGGAGATTGTTAATCTGGCTATGAGAGATTTAAAGAAGGGACGGGTAGTAAGTGTGCCTGGTTTGGATGCAAAAATAATCCGATTTATATCTGTTTTCCTTCCAAGAAGAATGTTTTATAATATAATAATTAATTTTACAAGAAAAAGAAATAAAAAACTGAACAGATAATTGGCATCAATGACCACGAGTATTTTTATTCCATTAATCAAGTACGGACGGCAAATAAAAATAGTATTAGTCTGCGAATAAAACAAATTGCAGAATAAAATACTGTCAATTACTTACAAATAATTTACATATTTTTACAAAAAAATAAACTTCATTGACTTATACCTACAATTGAATATATACTCTAGGCAGATCCGGATCAGAATAAATATATAAAAGGAGGTCAGAATCTATGAAAAAAAAGTATTTAATAGTTACAGCAATATCTATGGCAATAACTATAGGAAGTGCGATGTCAGCATTTGCGGCTGGTTTCGAAAGCACTCCACAGGGGGTAAAATATAGATGGGGGTCTGGCGATTATTGTATAAATAACTGGGTCAATTTTAAAGGTCATTGGTACTTTTTTGGGAATGATGAGCTTATGCGTACTGGATGGATTCAAAGGGATAATTCCTGGTATTTCACAACTGACACTGGTGAACTTCAGGGTGGAATTATGAAAATCAATGGTAATGTATACTACTTTGACACCAATTCCCTGAAAATGGTAACCGGACTCTACACATATAATGATGCCACCTATAACTTTACCGAGAACGGAACAACGAATGGTGCTCCTTACGTGTATACAGAATGGAACAGTGATGGCTCCATCAGAAGGGGTAAAAAAATTAAAATTCGTTAAATTTACCACTTCCTGCTTAACTGGTTTTGGTATTAATTCTTCATAAGAGAAGGGAAGTATGATAGGTTTTGGTACCCCGCACTTCCCTTCTTTATAGTCTGTTATTTGTAAGTATCCAGACTGGATAACAGCTTTAAATTCACCTGCTCATTTTTGTTAAACACACTGTCTTTAAAATTTTCAGGTGTGATTGACGGTTCGTACCAGATCTGTCCTTTAAAGTAGTTATTTAAATCTTGATTCTTAAAAATATAACCATGCCTTGCATAAATCTCATTTTTGGCCAGATGTATGATTAATGGAGGAACCTGATCAAAATCCTGTTTTTGGTAAATTTTTAAATCTGTGAAATATAAGGGTTCCACAACAGAAGAAATATCCCGTACCTCCCGGACATTTTCTAAATAATCGGATACTTCTGGATAAAAAGAACATTGATCACGGTATGTTTTTCGTTCTGCGATTGCATTTTGCATTTCGCTATCCGTCCAATGGGAATAATATTTTTCATACATCACATCAAATAAATCTTCCTCCTTATTCTGTTTCGCGCGCTCCAACTGATATACACCTGAAAATCCATACCCAGATAAATTGGTATCTTTCATTTTATAATCTTGCACCTCAATCTGAATCGCTTTATCATCGCTGAAAGTAATATGAAGAATTCCAGAACCGCCCCAGCCGTCATCGTCATATTTATAGTTCAATTCTCCATTGGTTATCTTACCGGTAATATTATCAATTTCTGCGATACGCTGGGTGGTGCCCTGTTGCATAAATAAGCAGCCGTCTAAGCTGGCTTTATCTGTGACCTGAAAGGAAAATTCTAAACCGCCATAGGAGATGATATCTTCATGACTGAAACTGCTTTCTGTCCAAAGACCAGAGTATCCTTCATAATTTTCGGACTCGGTTTGTAAAACCGCAGCCGTGCTGGCTTGATTCACAGTTTCTGCTTTTGTGTCTGTAGCTGATTCATTTGTCTGAACTGTTTTTATGTTCTCTGAATGGCTGGTATTGATTTTCCCACAGCCAGACAGGGTAAGAATACAGGTAATAATTAGAATTGTTTTATTTTTCATTAAAATCACCTTTCTGATCAGCCACTGTATAACAGTGGGCTTACTTGTTAGATGTATCGTCCATTCTTATTTAATGCATTTTGATGATAGTATAACATAATTCATTGACTAAGGGGAGAGCGCCATGTTTTTATCTAGACATTGAGGTGATATTACTTTATTATGAATATAATTAAATGTTATAATGGCAAGTCTGTTAAGGTTTGCGATATAAAAAATGGAAAACCTCAGGTCAGATGATTAGAAACGGCAATAAAATAGCCAATAACCTGGATAGGAGGCCAAAATGGATTTACTTGATAAGGATTTCGGTCTGCGAATTATTCACGAAAATGAAGAGCAGACTGTCTATTCCATAGATACCGATCATTCCAGCAGCAGAATGATACGATATCATCTGTATCCTGGGATTGATATGATACTGAGTGATTTCAAAGAGCGGTATGTCTGGTCGGGGGAATGGAAACTGAAAGAGTCCGTGTATCAGATTTCATATAACCGCAGGGGAGTATACCAGGCCCAGCTAAGCAAAAATGAATTCTGCTACGCCTCTCCAGGAAATCTGATTCTATTAAATGGCTGTAAGAAAAGTCTGGATTCAAAGATGACAACTGACGTACTGCAGGGATTTAGTATCTTATTGTTTCCGGATCAATTGGATCAATGTCTGGCAGAGCAATGGCAGAGGCAGTTTGATTTAGATGTCTGCCATATGCTGCATATACTGCCTGGAACAGAAGAAGCAAGAGCTTTTTCCTGCGGGGAGGGGATTCACCGCGTGGCAGAAGAAATTTATCACCATCTCTACAATCATGAGATGGGAATGGTAAGACTGAAGCTGTTGGAGTTTTTTCATATGCTCATCAATGAAGATGTAAGAATTGAACACAGGCAAAGGGTGTTTTCCAGAGAGCAGATTGAAAAAACCAAAATGATAAAAAACCTGATGGAAATGGATTTATCAAAACACTATACCATAGAAGAACTGTGCAAAAATTACGAATTGTCAGCAACCATTTTTAAGCAATGCTTTAAGTCCATGTTTCAATATCCGCCCTATGAGTTTTTAAGAGTGGCACGAATGAATCAGGCTGGTGAATATTTAAGGCATTCAGATATGAGTATATTGGAAATAAGTAAGAGCCTGGGGTATGAAAACCCCAGTAATTTCAGCAGAACCTTTAAGGCAATCTATGGAGTACTGCCAAGTGAGTATCGGTACAGTGATGAAAAAAATGTCTAAAGTGAGTATTGATGCCCATATTGGGTAGATGGAGAAACAGGATTGTCTTAGAATGGAGTCGGTTAGATAATACTAACTGACTCTATTTTTATGAAGGGAGACAATTCTATGCTTCAGAAGCTTTTTTATTATGGAAGAGAAAATAATAAAAAAACGGTACGATCGGTGTTTGTTTTATTGACTGCAATTTTCTTTGGTATCATTCCATTTTGGCTGACTTATCAGATTATCTTACCAGCCATACATGGGGAGAGTATTTCAGCCGGTTATTTATTAATCCGGGTACTGGGAGTGCTATTCAGTCTTATTTTACAGGGGTATTTTTATGGAAAAGGTCTGGCATTATCCCATGAGGCCGCTTATGGAACCTTAATGAATCTGCGTATTTCCCTGCAGGAAAAGCTGGAAAAGCAGCCCCTGGGAGAGATACAGAGCAGAGGAGTGGGAGTATTAAAAAAGATGTTCGTAGACGATATTGACAGTCTGGAACTTCTTCTGGCCCATGGAATTCCGGAAGGCTTATCAAGCGTAATGGGGGTCTTAACAATCTATCTTGTTATGTTTCTGGTGGACTGGAAGCTGGCACTTCTGACCATTGGTTCTCTTCCTCTTGGCATACTGTCCATGATGATTATGTATGTCATTGGTAAGGAAAGAATGGGAGATTACTATCAGTCAGCTCAGCTTATGAATCATACCATCATTGAGTATATCAATGGCATGGAGGTGGTTAAGGTCTTTAATAAGGGAGGGGAATCCTTTGAAAAATATAAGACGGCAATCACCAATTACCGGGATTTCACTTTAAAATGGTTTCGTGCCTGCTGGCCGTGGATGGCAGGATATGGGGTTTTAATTCCCAGCACACTTTTACTAACACTTCCGTTTGGTTCATATTTTGTACTGAACGGATATAGCGGTCTGGCAGAATTTATATTAGTTTTGTGCCTTGCACTTAGTATTGGAATTCCTCTTTTGCGAACCATGTCATTTTTATCACTGGCACCTCAGATCCGCTATAAAATCATTTCACTGGAAAATCTTTTGGATAAGGAAGATCTTAAGTCTGGGTTAAAAGAGTTTCACGGAGATAATTACGGTGTGGAGTTTATTAATGTCACATTTGGATATGACGGGACAGAGGTCGTACGGGATATAAACCTGAAAATGAAACAAAATACTATGACTGCTCTGGTAGGGGAGTCCGGATCAGGAAAAAGTACTCTGGCAAAGCTGTTTGTTCATTATTACGACGTAAAAAAGGGTGCCATTTGCATTGGAGGACAGGATATTTCCCAACTGAGCTTAAAAACGTTAAATGATATGGTTTCCTACGTTTCACAGGATAATTTTCTGTTTAACATAAGCCTGATGGAAAACATTCGTGTTGGAAAGCCAGATGCATCCGATCACGAGGTAATGGAAGCTGCACATAAGGCACAGTGTATGGAATTCATCAATCGGATGCCTCTTGGGTTTGATACCCTGGCCGGCGATTGCGGCAATCAGCTGTCAGGGGGAGAAAAACAGAGAATCACTCTGGCCAGGGCTATTTTAAAAGATGCTCCCATCGTCGTGCTGGATGAGGCAACGGCATATGCAGATCCGGAAAATGAGGAAAAAATGGAGGAGGTGATTGAAAGGCTTGTAGAGAATAAGACACTCCTTGTTATCGCTCACCGGCTTTCGTCAGTGGTCCGTGCGGATCAGATCTGCGTAATGGAAAAAGGGCAGTTATCTGCGGTTGGAACGCATGAAGAATTATTAAGCTGCTGCAGCGGATATCAGGAATTATGGTATGCCAGTCAGAAAAGTGCAGACTGGAAGCTGGGAAAGGAGGAGGCGTGATGATAAAGAAAATGTTATCAAGAATTCTGAAATTATCGGGAACATACAGACCACAGATCATAACAGCCTTTGTATGTTCGGTGCTGGAGGCAATTCTGGCAAAGATGCCAATTGCATATTCATTTTTTATCCTTGGTAAATTTTATGACAATAGTATGGAAGTAAAGGATAGTATTGATATCGGAATTGCCATGGTACTTACAATTCTTTTGCAGATTTTATTGCATCATATCAGTGACCGGCTGCAAAGCGGTGCGGGTTATCTGCTTTTTGCAGATAAACGGTTGGAGCTTGGGGATCATCTGAGAAAATTGCCAATGGGTTATTTTACAGAAGGAAACATAGGGAAAATCAGTTCTGTTCTGGCTACCGATCTGCTTTATGTAGAGGAGCATATCATGATGAAGCTTGCTAAAATTATGACGTATCTTTTTTCCTCCATTATTATGATTCTGTTTTTGATCTTTTTCAGCAGGCCATTAGGTCTGATTGCGCTTGTAACCAGCGTAATTGCTTATATTACGGCCACAAAAATGAACCTTGTATCTTCAGAAGAGGCGGATATCAGACAAAATCAGAGCCAGGGGCTGACTGAGGCTGTGCTCACCTTTGTGGAAGGTATTGCAGTCATAAAAAGCTATAATTTATTAGGAGAAAAATCAAAAGAACTGAGTGAAAATTTCCGGAAATCAAGAGATAAGAATATAACGTTTGAAGAGAGGATCGCCCCCTGGATGCTGTTGCTGAACAGCATTTATGCCATTGGAATTGGGGGGATTTTTGGAAGCTCTGTGTGGCTGTACAGCAGCGGCAGGTTATCCCTGCCCTATCTATTGGGAATCTTACTGTTTGTATTTGAACTGTTTAATCCCTTAAAAGCGTTGTTTGAGGAGTCCGCAAGCTTAAATATTATGAACAGCTGTCTGGACAGAATGGAGGAAATTCTTTCAGAACAGGAACTGCATGATGAACAGGAAACTGGATTTATTTATGACAATCAGAAACCGGAAGCGGTTCGTTTTGATCGGGTGGAATTTTCTTATGGGGATAAAAAGATCCTGAAACAGATTAGCTTTACAATGAAACAAAATTCAATGACCGCAATTATAGGACCAAGCGGTTCTGGAAAATCCACAATTGCAAATCTGCTGGCAAGATTATGGGATGTAAATGCGGGAGCGATTTATATTCAGGGGAAAGATATCAGAGAGATTTCCCTGGAAAATCTGATGAATCACATTAGCATGGTGTTTCAGCGGGTTTACCTGTTTGAAGATACAATTTATAATAACATTTTAATGGGGAAAGCCGGGGCCACCAGAGAAGAGGTATACGAAGCAGCTAAAAAAGCCCGCTGCTATGACTTTATCATAAAATTACCTGATGGATTTGAAACCAAGGTGGGGGAAGGCGGAACAACCTTGTCTGGTGGTGAAAAACAACGAATATCTATAGCTCGTTCTATTTTAAAAGACACCCCTATTGTAATTCTGGACGAAGCAACTGCCAGTGTAGACAGTGACAATGAACGCTACATTCAGGAAGCAATCAATGAACTTGTGAAAGGAAAGACCCTTCTGGTGATTGCACACAGACTGCATACGATTAAAAATGCTGATCAGATTTTAGTAGTTGAGAATGGTGAAATAACGGAACGTGGTGTGCATGAGGAACTGATGGAGCAGGGAAAAACATACTTCTCTTTTCATAATAAGTTAAGCGGGCGAAAGAGAGGCTACCTTAACTGACTCTGATCATTAAAAAATGTCTGATATCCCAATTGCACAAATAAAATGACAGATAATGCAACGCTGCCCAGGATTCCCAGCATAATTGCTATCTGATATTCAATCGCAGTAACCGGTGAGGTACCAGATAAGATCTGACCAGTCATCATTCCCGGTAAAAATACAATTCCCATTCCAACCATAGAATTTATGGTAGGCAGAATTGCTGAGTCAAATGCATGATCGACGATTTGCTTTGCTGCCATCTTTGGCGTTGCACCTAACATCAAAGCTCCTTCAATTATATTTTTCTGCAATTCCATGCCCTCTGACAAACGGTTAACGCCGATTGAGATGCCGGTCATGGAATTGCCGATCAGCATACCAGCAATTGGTATGAAATACCGGGCATGATACCAGGGAGATATCCTTACAACTACAAGCAGGAAATATAGCAGGCAGGAAATGGTGCCTGCAGCCATGGAAAATGCAATAATACGGATCAGCTCTGCGGATAGCTTTCGTTTCGTTCTCTTTATAATATTTTGAACAGAGAATACCTCCATTCCTATTAGTACAAGGATTGTATAGAGAGGAGAAGAGGTATCAAACAGGTATATCAGAAGATACCCGGTGAGAATAAGCTGGATGGTCATTCTTACAGAAGAAATGAGCAGTTCCTTTTCTCTTGGAATTCCTTTTAATTTAACAATCAGCATTACTATGAGAACAAAGATATATGCGGCAAGCATTTGCCATATCTGCAGATCTATAACCTGATTCATATGTTATACCTCCCTGGCTCTTACGATTTTACCCTGAGAAAGTTCTATGATATTGTCTGAATAAATCTGTGCAACTTTCTTTGAATGAGTAACCATAATTAATGTTTTGCTGTTTTCCTTTGTGTATGCCACAAGATTTTCAATAATGAAACGCTCCGTATCTTCATCCAGTGCAGAGGAGGGCTCATCCAGTAAAAACACCTCCGGATCAAGTAAGATCACCCGGCCTAATGCAAGTCTTTGCTTTTCACCGCCAGATAACAGATCACTCTCATCATCCAGACTCTTATTTAAATGAACCATATTTAAAACATGGAGGAGCTTATCATCATTTACAGCAGGTTTTTCTGCAAATTTAAGACCAATCAGCAGGTTATCTCTTATGGTCCCTGGAAAAATGGCGGGAATCTGAGCAAGCATGACAACAGTTCTTCTTAATTGCACAGAATCACAGGAGTTCAAATCCTGCTGGTTGTACATGATTTTTCCGCTGTCACAGCTGATCAGTTTGTTCAGGAGACGCAGGAGTGTGGACTTTCCGCTGCCGCTTTCTCCGATTATGCAGGTGACTTTGGATTTTTCTATATTCAATTCCTCAATGTCAAGAATATGTTTATATTTTACTTCCCTTAGTGAAAACATAAAAATCCAGCCTCCTGTCACTAATCCTTTATTTCTTTAAAAAGTTCACGGGCTTTTTTTCGGGCTTCCTCTAAAACGCTGTCGCCCAAGCTGGTTATTTTATAATATTTTCTGATTTTACCCTCAACTGTTTTCTCCTCCATTTGCAGAAGTCCGCTGGATTCCATACTGTGAAGAAGGGGATATAGAGTCCCAGGGCTCATATCATATCCATGGCTTTTTAGTTCTTCTATCATCCAGACACCATAAAATGGTTCTTTTTTTGCATGATGGAGTATGTGAATCTGAATAAACCCCAGAAAAAATTTCCTCATGATTTTGTCTTTCATTTTGCCCCCTGTTAAAATATATATTGAAAATCGATATCGTGTTTCGATATAATAATATCATTAGCTATGATAAAACGCAAGAAAAATTTCATATTTTTACGTGACATCATCACAGATATAAATATTTTTTTGAGGTACAATAACATCATCAAAAACATAGTTGTTATAAACGGAAAGGAGCATATACGATGAGCGTATTGAAAATAACGAAGGAAAATTTTGAGAAGGAGGTAATGCAGTCAGATAAACCTATTTTACTGGACTTCTGGGCATCCTGGTGCGGACCGTGTAAGATGGTGGGACCCGTTGTTGAGCAGGTGGCTGTAGAAACAGCAGAAGTGGCCAGAGTCGGCAAAATTAATGTAGATGAGGAGCAGGAACTTGCCCAGGCATTTAAAGTAATGAGCATTCCTACTTTAGTGGTTATGAAAGAGGGAAAAGTGGTAAAAAGCACAGTTGGTGTCCAGTCCAAGCAGACACTTTTATCAATGCTCCAGTAATTATGCATGAAGTGAAGATGCGTGAGAAATTTTTAAAAGAAGCAAATCGGATTATGTTTCCTGACGGGCGAATCATTATTATTGAATGGATCAGGAAGGACAGCGATTTTGGACCGCCTGCTGATCACCGGCTGGATAAGAACGTTTTAAAAAGAAATCTTCAAAGAGCGGGATATAAAGATATTCAGATCACAGATTTTAATGATTATTTTTATATTGCAGATGCAAGAAAGAAATAGATAAAGAAAAGATTGAGGCCCGGTGCCTCAATCTTTTTCATTTATCAGCGCAGCCTTTAGAATATCTGTTATAATGAAAGAAAATGAAATCAGGGGGAATAAAATGGAATTATTAATCGATTGCATCCCATGTTTACTGCGCCAGTCTCTGGAAGCAGCCAGAATAGCCACAGATAAGAAAGAAATCCATAATAAAATTATGAAGGATACGATACAATTGCTGTCAGACTTTGATCAATATAAGAATTCCCCACAGCTGGCAAAAGAAATCCATAATCTGGTCAAGAACGAGACAGGCAATCCTGATCCATATCAGCAGATAAAAAATAGAGATTTACAGGCAGCCAGGGATTTATATCCATTTTTAAAGGACTTTCTGCAAAGAAAAGAAAACAGCATATATTGGGCTTTAAAAGTAGCCGCTGTAGGGAATAATCTGGACGCGGCAGTCTATAGTAATCCGGAATTGGAAAAAAGCATTATCAGGGAGCTGGAAAAGGAATTTACCATTTGTGATCTGGATCTCTTTACTAAAAAATTACAACAGGCGAAGAATATACTTATTATTGGAGATAATACAGGTGAAACTATATTTGACAGAGTCATGTTAGAGAGCTTTCCTGACGCAGCAATTACCTATGGAGTGCGGGAGGAACCAATTATTAATGATGTAACAGAAATAGAAGCAATGGATTCGGGACTTAATACGGTTGCACGGGTCATGTCCACCGGTTGCTCATCTCCGGGAACAATTCTAGCTGACTGCAGCCCTGAGTTTATTGATATTTATAATAAATCTGACGTGATTATCAGCAAAGGGCAGGGGAACTTTGAAGCCCTTTCAGGAGAAAAAGGAAATTTGTTTTTTCTGCTGAAAGCAAAATGTCCGGCAATAGCAGAAAAGTTTCATGTAAAAATTAATGATTATATTTTTCGTTATGAAAATGCTAAATATTGACATATGTCAAAAATAGTATTAATATATTTAGCAAAAGTAAAGACAGGAGCATAGAATATGAGCGAAAATACAAGGGGTTGTTCAAACAGCAGCTGTACCAAGGAATCCTGTGCAGGCTGTGAGCATAGCAAAGAAAGCATGCTGGAGCAGTTAAATCAGTACAGTTCCATAAAAAATGTAATTGGTATCGTCAGCGGTAAAGGCGGAGTAGGAAAATCATTTGTAACGGCAATGCTAGCGGTTTTGTTAAATAGAAAAGGATATCGTGTAGGAATCTTAGATGCAGATATTACAGGTCCGTCTATTCCAAGAATGTTTGGGATAAACGGAAAAGCGTCCGCAAATGAATTTGGATTACTTCCGGAAGAAACAGTAAATAACATTAAAATAATGTCCGTTAATCTATTGCTGGATCAAGAAGATTCTCCCGTTGTATGGAGAGGTCCTATCCTGGCTGGCACGGTGAAACAATTTTGGACAGATGTGGTATGGGAAGAATTAGATTATCTTTTTATTGATATGCCGCCGGGAACGGGTGACGTCCCCCTGACAGTATTTCAGTCCATTCCTTTGGACGGAATTGTCATTGTTTCCTCACCTCAGGATCTGGTCTCCATGATTGTGAAGAAAGCCTATAACATGGCTAAATTAATGAATATTCCCATTCTTGGTTATGTAGAAAATATGAGTTACGTAAAATGTCCGGATTGCGGAAAAGAAATTCCAATATTCGGAGAGAGTAAACTGGGTGAAATTGCTAGTGAAACGGGTGTTGATATTTTAGGAAGAATTCCCATTGATCCAGTACTTGCAAGCCTGGTAGATAAGGGAGAGTTTGAACGATTCTCCTGCGATTATCTGACAGGTGCAGCAGAGCACATTGAAAAAATGTATGAAATTAAAGCGTAAGTATAACAGTTAAAAATAAACCACTGCCATTTTAGTGTCGTGTCACAGACTACTTAAATGGCAGCGGTTTTTCTTTTCCTTTTATTGATAAAATTATGGTAATATAATAAGAGTATGCTTAAGAGTGATATTAAATAAGGAAGGTACAAACATTTGGTTGATCACAATAAACTGGTAAGAGATAAGATTCCGGATATAATTACAAATAGTGGACGCAAGGCAAAATACCATATACTGTCAGAGGCAGATTATCTGGCCGCTCTGGATAAAAAATTATTTGAAGAAGTAAATGAGTATCAGGCAGATAAAAGCCTGGAGGAAATGGCTGATGTTCTGGAAGTTTTGTATGCAATTTGCAAAGCACGGGGATACAGCATAGAGGAGCTGGAAGGAAAGAGAGTAGAAAAGTTCATACATCGGGGCGGATTTGATAGGAAATTATTTTTGGAGTACTCCGAAGATGAGAGGTGAAATCATGGGGAAAATACTGTTTCCTGATCTGGAATCAGGAACATGGGGCAGGAACTATTAAATTAGCAATATGTTACAAAAAAAACGAACAAGCGACACGTAAAATAATTAATATTGACAAAATAGTCTTTATAATATATATTTATTTCATAAATTGCCTATTATTTTTATGGCATAAAACGATACACTTTTTGTGATATCCGCAGGCGGTCAACGTTTGAAATTACACTAATTTACAACTATTATAAAATTCCAGAAGACGAGGTGGTAATATTATGGGAGAATTGACACACTTTGATGACCATGGCAATGCAATTATGGTTGATGTATCAAAGAAGGATATCACTGTGCGTACAGCAGTTGCAAAAGGTAAGATCATTGTTAACTCAGAGGTTATGGAGGCAGTTTTAAATCATACCGTGAAAAAGGGAGATGTTCTAGGGGTAGCCAGGGTAGCAGGAATCATGGCGGTAAAAAACACCTCTTCTCTTATCCCTATGTGTCATCCGCTTGCTATAAACAAATGTCAGATAGATTTTGAAGTAAGCAGGGAAACAGGGTGTATTAAAGCGGTCTGCCTGGTTAAGTCGGAAGGAAAAACCGGCGTTGAGATGGAGGCTCTCACCGGAGTTTCGGTAACTCTGCTTACCATTTATGATATGTGCAAAGCAATTGATAAGAATATGGAGATAACGGATATTTTTCTTGAGAAAAAGAGCGGAGGAAAAAGCGGAGATATTTTCAACGGAAAGGACATGGGATGATTGACAAGTGGGATAGAAAGATTGATTATATTCGGATTTCAGTAACAGACAGATGTAATCTTCGCTGTATTTATTGTATGCCAGAGGAGGGCGTTCCATCTTTATCCCATAAAGAAATACTGACCTTTGATGAAATTCTCAGGCTATGCAGATGCTTTTTAAAGCTTGGAATTGATAAAGTAAAGATAACAGGGGGCGAGCCGCTGGTAAGAAAAGATGTTGCGTCTCTCATCGGACAGATGAAAACACAGGTTGGAATGAAAAATGTTACCTTAACAACCAACGGTCTGTTGCTGGGACAATATCTTCCTGATCTTGCGGCAGCCGGATTAGATGGGGTTAATATCAGCCTTGATACGCTGAATCCTTCCAAATATGAGAAGATCACAAGAAAAGATGCTTTAAATGAGGTGCTTTCGGCAATACAGGATGCGCTTAATTATCCGAAACTAAAAGTAAAATTAAATTGTGTTCCGGTTCTCGATACAGATGAAGATGATATTATAAAGATTGCCGGTATGGCAAAAAATTCCAGACTGGGTGTCCGTTTTATAGAGATGATGCCCATCGGGCTTGGAAAAAACTACTCTTATTATAGTGAAGAGGACATCATTGCAATTCTGAGAGAAGCCTATGGACCATTAGAGCCGGTTGATGCTGTGCTTGGAAACGGACCGGCCCATTATTATTCAGTATCCGGATTTGAGGGAAAAATTGGTTTTATCAGTGCGATTTCCCACAAATTCTGCAATGAATGCAACCGGGTAAGGCTTACTTCCGATGGTTATTTAAAAACCTGCCTGCAATATGAGCATGGAACGGACTTAAAAGAAGTTTTAAGAGGCAATAAAGAGGATTCTTTTCTGGAACAGATGATTGAGCAGACGATTTATGAAAAGCCAGTCAGCCACAACTTTAAAGGGGACAATCCCCAGGGAACATTAGAACTCGACGGTATGTCTAAAATAGGAGGATAAGAAAAGAATACTTATGGGAAAAATAATCGCAGTCTGCATCAGTGAAAAAAAAGGAACACAAAAGAAAAATGTCCATATGGCAGAATTTATTAAGGAATATGGAATAAAAGGAGATGCTCATGCAGGAAAATGGCACAGACAGGTCAGTCTGCTGTCCAACGATAAGATTGAAGCATTTAAGAACCGGGGAGCAGAAGTGGCAGAAGGCGCATTTGGTGAGAATCTGATTGTGGAAGGAATTGATTTCCGTTCCCTGCCGGTAGGTACCAGATTTCAATGCAATGACGTTCTTTTAGAGCTTACCCAGATAGGAAAAGAATGCCATACCGGATGTGAGATCTATCACAAAATGGGAGATTGCATTATGCCCAGAGAGGGCGTATTTGCCCGTGTATTATCAGGTGGTATCATTCGGGAAGGGGATGATATGGCCGTATTGGAAGCTGCCGCGGTGAAAACGGATACTGATAAATTGCGGGTGGCGGTGATAACCTCCAGCGACTCCGGATTTGCAGGAGAAAGAGAGGATTTAAGCGGACCTGTTATTTCCAGAATTGTGAAAGAATATGGATATGAAGTTGTTCACCAGACCATTCTTCCTGATGATATGACAATGCTATGCGATGAGATGAAATATATCTGTGACAATCATACAGCAGATCTTATATTAACCACCGGTGGAACCGGTTTCTCTGAAAGAGACTGTATGCCGGAGGCAACTCAGAAAGTCGTTGAACGTATGGTTCCCGGAATACCGGAGGCTATGCGTGCCTACAGCATGCAGATGACAAAGCGGTCCATGTTATCAAGAGCAGCCTGCGGTATCCGTAAATCCACATTAATACTGAATCTGCCAGGAAGTCCGAAAGCTGTGGAAGAATGCCTTACCTATGTTATTACTGAACTTGACCACGGTCTGAAGATTCTGATTGGAACTGCTAATAATTGTGCAAGATAAGAAGGCAGCAGTCCATATATTAACAAAAAAGGGGAATAAATGGATGAGAAATAAAATTACTTTAATTTTTTCCTGCATCTTATTAGGCACTGTATTATCGGCATGCAGTAATTCTGCAAAACAGGAAAACACTGTTGCAGAGAGTATAACAAACAACAATTCTGCTGAAACAACAGCTTCTATAAAAACCATAAAGGGTAAGATAATTTTGGCAACAACTACCAGTACACAGGATTCAGGACTTCTGGATGAATTACTACCTGATTTTACCCAAAAAACAGGCTGGGAAGTGGATACCATAGCGGTTGGCACAGGAGAAGCCTTAAAGATGGGGGAGAACGGGGAAGCGGATGTACTGCTTGTGCATGCAAAAGCAAAGGAAGAAGCATTCATACAGGCTGGACATGGTTTAAAACGTTTTGATGTTATGTATAATGATTTTGTGGTTGTGGGACCGAAGGGCAAAATAGAAAAGAATAATAATGCAGAAGAGACCTTTCGTACCATATTTGATAATAAGGACGCCTTCGTATCCCGGGGAGATGAATCCGGTACCCATACAAAGGAACTCTCTATCTGGAAAAATCTGAATATAACACCTGCGGATAACCCCAATTATATCAGTGCAGGCCAGGGAATGGGAGCTACCCTGCTGATGGCAGAAGAAAAAAAAGCTTATACGCTTTCAGACAGTGCGACCTGGTTAGCCACTAAATCAAAGACAGATATGGATATTGTATGTGAAAAGGATAAACAGCTTCTCAATTATTACGGTGTAATCGCGGTAAATCCGGAAAAGAGTTCAAAAATCAATGCAGAAGGCGCACAGGACTTTATTAACTGGATACTTTCAGATGATACCCAGAAGCTCATCGGAGATTTTGGTGTAAAAGAGTATGGAGAATCTTTATTTACTCCTGACGCGGCAGCAAATAAATAAAGAGGAGTCTGCATGAATGCAGTTTTGGACAAGTATGGGCATTGAAATAAATCAGGAAATCATAGATATTATCCTACTGACAATGAAACTGGGGATTGTCTCTACATTTATCTCTGCCTTGCTTGGTGTCCCATTTGGTATGTTCCTGGAACGGGTTGACTTCTTCGGTAAAAAGGTGATTATCAGAATAAACCGGACTTTAATGGGATTTCCGCCCGTGGTTGCAGGTTTAGCAGTTTATCTGCTTTTAATGAGAAGAGGGCCTTTGGGCAGATGGGAGTTATTATTCACTTTTCCGGCGATGGTCATTGTACAGACATTAATCATTGCCCCAATAATCAGCGGGATGGTTTACACGTCCTGTAAAAATATGGCACCTCAGATAAGAAACTTCGCAATAAGCATGGGGGCTGACCGGTGGCAGACATTTCTGCTTGTGATAAAGGAATTAAAAAACGACATTTATTTCATCCTTATAACCGGTTTTGGACGTTCCATCAGCGAGGTAGGTGCTGTGATGATAGTAGGCGGTAATATAAAGTATAAGACAAGGACTATGACAACTGCAATATCATTAATGAGAAATAAAGGCGATTTTGGGGAAGCAATTACTTTGGGTTTTGTTCTGCTTATAATATCTTTTATAATCCAATGTTTTGTAGATTTTCTCAGAAGGTATGAAGAAAATGTTGAAAATAATTAAGCTGGAAAAAAAAATAGGTGACTTTCAGTTAAATGTTAAAGATTTATCTCTGGAAGAGAAAACAATTCACGGTATCATAGGAAATAATGGAAGCGGCAAGTCTACACTGATTAAGCTGATGACGGGGCTGCTAAAGCCCGATACGGGGGTTATGGATTTTGGTACATTAACGAAGCGGGATATTGTGATTACAGCGCCCAGACCCTATATGCTTCATGATACGGTATATAATAATCTCACTTATCCGTTAAAGATAAGGAAGCAGGTTATTAAGAAAGAAACAATCATGGAATGGATAGACAGGTGCGGGCTTTCCGGCAAAGAGAAACAATATGCGCCAAGCCTCTCAAGCGGAGAACGCCAGAAGCTTTCATTAGCAAGAGCATTGATCTTTGAGCCGGAAGTAATTTTTATTGATGAAACCATGGCCAATATGGATCCGGACAGTGTCGTACTGTTTGAGCAGATAATTTTTGATATTCAGTCAAAAAAACCGGCTACATGGATCATTGTAAGCCATCAGCTGACACATATTTATAAGCTATGTCAATGCATTCACTTTATGGATGCAGGAAGTATTCTCGCATCAGGAACTCCGGATGAGATTTTACTTCATACTGATAATCCTGTTATCAGACAATATTTGTCAAAATATACGATTGGAAACTGAATCAGGAAAGGCAATAATAAGAATGAAATTATTAAAGGTAGATACCATAGCTTCAGCAAGAGATAAGACCGTAAGCATCATGCAGAATAAGCTGCTTAAAACAGAATGCAGAAAATTACTTGAATCCCAGGGATATATATTAGCCAGCAACATTATTTCCAGGGAACCAGTGCCGGCCTTTCACCGGTCTGCGGTAGACGGATATGCTGTCATATCCGGTGATACCGCCGGATCATCGGAGAATCTGCCGGTTTTTTTGGAATGTGTGGATGAAATTAACATGGGTTCTCCAGCCCTGAAAGAGATACATGCCGGGGAATGCGTTTATGTGCCAACCGGCGGAATGATTCCGCCTGGAGCAGATGCAGTGGTAATGGTTGAATACTGTGAAGCCTTTGACAGCAGTCATATTGCCGTTTACAGTCCGGTTTCCTATGGGAAAAATGTGGTTTTGGCTGGTGAAGACATAGAGCAGGGAGAAATAGTGATAAAGAAAGGAACCAGGATCCGCCCCCAGGAAATTGGAGCTATGGCAAGCCTGGGTATTACAGAGGCCGTGGTTTTTAAACCATGGGAGATTACCATTATATCCACAGGGGATGAACTGGTTCCCCCTCATACCACACCGGCTCCCGGGGAAATAAGAGATATTAATTCCTATTCACTTTGTGCCCAGGCACAAAAACACGGCCTTACAGTACTGAATACAGTGGTACAAAAGGATGATCAACAGAAGTTAAAAGAAGCCGTGATACAGGCGATGCAGGTGAGTGATGTGGTTGTCATATCAGGCGGCAGCTCCCAGGGGAAAAAGGATGTAACCAATGATATCATTGACGAAGTGGCAAGTGAGGGTTCATTCATTCATGGATTGGCTTTAAAACCGGGAAAGCCAACGATTGTAGGATATGATGAAAACAGCCGAACACTTTTGACAGGACTTCCTGGTCATCCGGTAGCAGCCATGCTGGTTTTTGAACTGCTGGTTATATGGGTTTGGAAGCATTTGACACATCAGCCTGCAGACAGCTCTTTATTTGCCCGCATCACATCAAATCTGGCAGGTGCGCCTGGAAAAATGACCTGCCAGCTTGTTAAACTGCTCAGACAGGAAAATGAAATATATGCAGAACCTGTTTTCGGAAAGTCGGGCCTTATTACGACCATGACAAGAGCTGATGGCTATATTTTAATTGATGAGAATAAAGAAGGGCTTAAAAAAGAGGAAATTGTTGAAGTGTTTTATATATAAAATCACATGAAAGTAAGGATTTCCGGAAAAAGCAGAAAGGCATAGAAGCTATGGCAAACAGAAATCTCTATTTAAATAATACACCTGTAAAGGAAGCGCTGGATATTTATAAAAAAGCGCTGAAAGATTTAGTGAAAATGCAGTATGAGGAAATTCCGGTAGAAAAAAGTCTGGGCCGGATAACAAAAGAGGCTGTTTATGCAAGATGCTCGTCACCTCTTTTTAATGCTGCAGCCATGGATGGGATAGCTGTAATAACAGAAAAAACAAAGGGCGCCTCGGAAAGGACGCCTCTTATTTTAGAAAAGAATCAGGATTTTATTGTGGTGGATACCGGAGATCCTGTTAATTATCCTTATGACGCAGTGATCATGGCCGAGGACGTAATTGAAATTGACGAAAGAACCGTTAAAATTCTGGAGGCAGCAACAGCCTGGCAGCATGTCAGACCCATTGGCGAAGATATTGTATCCGGAGAGATGCTTCTGCCCAGCATGCATAAAATACGGCCGATTGACATAGGCGTATTATTTTCCGGCGGAATTATTAATATCATGGTGGTAAAGCAGCCAAAAGCAGCAATCTTTCCAACTGGAACTGAAATAATTGAACCAACCAAAACGCCGGAGGCAGGAGAAATTATTGAATCAAATTCCAGAATGTTTGAGGCAATGGTAACCTCGTATGGAGGATTAGCAGACCGCTTTCCGCCCACCCCGGATGACTACAATAAAATAAAAACAGCGGTTTCAGAAGCACTGGACAGCTACGATATGGTAATAATCAATGCTGGTTCCAGTGCGGGGACAGAAGATTTTACCGTGCATATTTTAAGGGAACTGGGAGAAGTGCTGGTGCATGGGGTTGCAATTAAGCCCGGAAAACCGGTGATACTTGCTGTCGCAAAAGGAAAACCGGTGATCGGTCTTCCCGGTTATCCGGTCTCTGCCTATATTGATTTTGAAAATTTCGTAAAGCCGGTACTGGCATTGCTGACAGGAGAAACCTACGGTGATAGTAATGTGGCAGAGGCAGTGCTGTCAAAGAGAATGATATCTTCTCTCAAGCATAAAGAATACGTAAGGGTGAAGGTGGGACAGGTAGGCGATAAGCTGGTAGCTTCTCCCCTTGCCCGAGGGGCAGGCGCAGCCATGAGCCTGGTGCGTGCCGACGGTTTCTGTGTGATTGATCAGAACTGCGAAGGAATCGAAGCCGGAGAAACGGTCAGAGTTGAATTGTACAGAAGCCTGCAGGAAATAAGACATACG
The DNA here is from genome assembly GCA_013036995.1 of Lacrimispora defluvii. Taxonomy (GTDB): domain Bacteria; phylum Bacillota; class Clostridia; order Lachnospirales; family Lachnospiraceae; genus Lacrimispora; species Lacrimispora defluvii. Next base: position 45,826 of record JAAOXG010000038.1, on the reverse strand, counting down.
GTCGTCTGCATTGGCAGTCATGACCTGCTTCTTGATCTGGCTGCTGATCTGATGGCATTCCATTATCCGGGTGTATATCTGTCCAGTACACATATTGGAAGTATGGGAGGATTAATGGCACTAAAAAGAGGAGAAGCCCATATCGTACCTGTCCATCTTCTGGATGAAGCCTCTGGAAAATATAATATACCTTATATAAAAAGAATGTTTGAAGAACCCATGGCGCTGATAAAAGGGGTTAAACGTATTCAGGGACTCATTGTGCAAAAAGGAAATCCTTTGAACTTGAAAGGAATAGCAGACTTAAAACAATGCCGGTTTGTGAACCGGCAGAGAGGTGCAGGAACAAGAGTATTGTTTGATTATAAACTGAAGCAGGCTGGCATGGACCCCTCTGAGATTACTGGCTACGACAGAGAGGCAGCTACCCATATGGCTGTGGCAGCTCTTGTTGCCGGAAACAGTGCAGATGCAGCCATGGGAATATTCGCGGCAGCAAAGGCAATGCAGCTGGATTTCATAGAAGTCGGGCAGGAGGAATATGATTTCGCTGTACCCGTAAAATATCTGGAACTTCCTGAAATCCAGGCTTTTATTGAAGTTTTAAAGAGCAGTGAGCTTCATACACGTTTGGCAGATGCCGGAGGTTACCAGTTTGAAGAGGCGGGAGACATTTATTTTATAGATGAAAAATTTCAAGCATAACGGGGGACAAAATTGCAGTCAGGATATGTAGAATCACTCCAGATACAAAGAAAAAAAGGTCAGCCATTTGAATGTGTAACATGGGTAGAGCTTGAAGCGGGTAAAGGAATTGCCGGGGATTGCCATGCTTTAGGAGGAGAGAAACAGATAGCTCTTATTTCGTCAGAATCAAAGCAGTGGATTAGAATACAGGAAAAAGAAGGATTGTGTTTCCGGAAATTTCAGGAAAATATTGTGATCCAGGGGATGGACTTTGCCCGGCTGAATGAAGGGGATATTCTATTTACAGAACATGCAGCCATAGAAATAGGGACATATACCAAACGCTGCTTTCCTGAATGCATCCTGAGACTGACGGATCGCCCATGTGTATTAACCCGGGGAACATGCTTCGGAAAAGTTATAAAGTCAGGAAAAATACAAATTGGTGAGCATATCAGGCATACAGATTAAAAAATCAGCAGATGAAAAATATTACAAAAAATATTATTAATAAAAGAGAATATTTGTTAAAAAATCAACAAATTAAAAACTAATTGCATTTTATTGTTGAATAATGTACAATAAATTCAAGGATCCGAGTTTTATCTTGAGTAGATAAAACCTATGGGTACTAACCTAAGAATTAGTGCCTCCCGCGTTTGGAAAGGACTCCTTTTCTATTTCGTTACAGTTTACTATTAAACAATGAAAGGAAAGGGTGTTATTATGCAGACAGCGTACAATGGAAAGATAGCCCGAATTAATTTATCAACTGGAGAGATCAGGGTAGAAGAACTTAATATGGATCTGGCCAGAAAGTTTATCGGAGGCCGCGGTCTCGGAACAAAGATGCTATATGATGAAGGTATTGCAACCGTTGATCCTTTATCGGAAGACAACAAGTTAATTTATATAACCGGTGCCATGACCGGAACCAAGACACCGACTTCCGGCCGTTATATGGTTGTAACCAAGTCACCGTTAACCGGTATGATTGCAAGTTCTAATTCCGGTGGTGTATGGGGCGCAAAGCTCAAATATGCAGGGTGGGATGCCATTATAGTGGAAGGAAAGGCAAAGACACCAGTTTATATCAATGTAGTGGATGATAAGATAGAGATTCTGCCGGCAGATGAATATGTTGGCATGATGAGTGAAGAAATTGATGAGAAGTTAAAAAAAGTACATGAGAAGTGTTCCGTTTTAAATATCGGACCAGCAGGCGAAAAATTATCCTTATTAGCCGCAATTATGAATGATAAAGACCGTGCAGCAGGCAGAAGCGGTGTCGGTGCAGTTATGGGGTCAAAGAATTTAAAAGCGATTACGGCTACAGCAACAAAATCCTCCATTGAATCATATGATCCGGAAGCTTTGCAGGAAGTGACAAAAGGATGCCTGAAGGCAATAAAAGAGAATGGGGTAACCGGAGGCGGTTTACCTACATATGGAACGGCAGTACTTGTTAACATTATTAATAATACCGGTGCATTTCCTACCAGAAACTGGCAGGAGTCCTATTATGAAGAAGCGGACGATACGTCCGGCGAAAGCTTAAAAGACCAGTATCTTGTAAAACAGAGCTTCTGCCACAGATGTCCCATTGGCTGCGGCCGTGTTATCAATGTTGAGGGTAAGGTTGCAGGCGGACCGGAATATGAACCATTATGGGCATATGGCGGAAACTGTGGTATTAATGATTTAAATGCAATTAATACAGCCAACTACTGGTGCAATGAATATGGATTAGATGCGATCTCTACTCCCTGTACCATTGCAGCAGCTATGGAATTGTATGAAAAGGGTTTGATTAAGGAAGAAGAATGTGAAGGCGTGCCGTTAAAGTGGGGCAATGCAGAGGCAATCATAGAGTGGACCAAGCGGATGGGTGAGTCAGAGATTCCGTTAGCCAGACTGATGGCCCAGGGCTCTTACCGTTTATGTGAATACTATGGACATCCTGAAATTTCCATGAGTGTTAAGAAACAGGAGATGCCCGCATACGATGCCCGTGCAATTCAGGGAATTGGCATCACCTATGCAACAAGTAACCGGGGCGGCTGTCACGTAAGAGGTTATTTAATCTCACCGGAGATTCTTGGATTGCCTCAGCAGCTAGACCGTACCGAAACGGAAGGAAAGGCATTATGGACGAAGATATTCCAGGATCTGACTGCAGTCATTGATTCTATGGGACTTTGTCTGTTCACCTCATTTGCTTTGGGAGCACCTGAATATGCTGCCATGCTAAATGCAGGTACAGGAACCAGCTATACAGCTGAGGAACTTTTAGAAGTAGGGGAGCGGATCTATAACATTGAACGGTTGTTTAACAAAGCTGCGGGTATGAAGCCGGAAGATGACAGACTTCCAAAACGTCTGACAGAGCAGCCGATACCGGATGGTCCATCCAAAGGACAGGTAAGCCAGATTAGTATTACATTACCGGAATATTACAAAGTGCGCGGTTGGGAAAATGCATTTCCTACTGAGGAAACATTAGCACGTCTGGGCTTATAGTCTCCATACCGGTAACAAAAAAGTAATAAAGTCAGTCGTGCCGCTATTATATACAGGAAGGATTTTAAGTGAAAGCGATGCTTCATTTATAAAATCCTTCCTATATTTATATAATAAAGAATACGACAGTATAAAACACAGTAAATCAACAATGGAGGTTATGATGATAGAAGTAAGATTATTTGCTACATTCCGTGAAGGCAGGCAAAAGATTACCTTTCTGGAGGCAGGTCAGTTTCAGACAGCTGCTCAGGTAATCGATTATTTTCACATACCTCATGAAGAGGTGGCAATCTGCTTAATTAATGGAAGGCATTCCAGGTTAGATGCTTCTGTAAAAGATGAGGATGTTCTGGCCCTGTTTCCACCGGTAGGAGGGGGTTGATTATGAGATATGAACGTCAGATTTTAATGAAGGAAATTGGTGAAGAGGGACAGAACACATTAAATAAATCAAAAGTCACAGTGATTGGTGCAGGAGGTCTTGCTTCACCGGTACTGACTTATCTGGCATGTGCAGGAGTCGGAACAATAACGCTGATTGATTATGATACAGTATCAGAATCCAACTTAAACAGGCAATTCCTTTACCATGAAAAAGATATGGGAATGAATAAAGCAGAGCAGGCAGGAGATGTCTTAAACAGCTTAAACTCTCAAATCAAAATCATTCCTGTTTCTGAAAGGATAGACGAAAAGAATATTGGGAAGATAATCAATGGTGCAGATGTAGTAATTGATTGTGTTGATAATGTAGAAACAAGATTAATTGTGAACAGGGAATGCATAAAACAGGATATTCCTTTGGTTGAAGGCGGGGTATACGGTTTTTATGGTTTTGTTATGTCAATAAAACAGGATTTTCCATGTCTGGAGTGCATTGGCTATGGTAATACAAAGCTGAAACGGCCAGGTCCGGTACTGGGAGCAGTGGTTGGTGTGATCGGTTCCTTACAGGCAGTAGAATGCATTAAAATACTGCTTGGGTTGGATGAAGTTCTCTATGGAAAGATGTTAAATTATGATGGTCTTTCTGTAAGCTTTGATTTGGTTGAACTACAGAAGAATGATTTGTGCGAAGTTCACGGATTGCTGAAAGATTAATGATAATATTATATGGGCTCCAGTCATAACTGACTGGAGCCCATATAATTATTATCATATATATATAATTTCCACTCCTGCAAAATTAAGTTCCCCTACCAGTTTTAAAACGGGAGCAGTATTACTGGTTACAAACCCTCTACCTTTCTCACTGACTCCACCGACCACGGATTCGATCTCATTTTCCACCCGCCACTCTTTCGGTACATAAAGTTCGATTCCGCAGAAGTTACCGCTAATTCGTACAATGGCCTCTGTTTCCACGTGTGCTTTATTAAAATAAACCTGTATGGAGCCAAAACTGCAGTCTAAATCTGCCTGTTTAAAATTATCTGAGTTTATATATTTTGTGCTGGCTCCAAACGTGGTGCTTTGTTTTACATGGTCATTGTCTTCTACATCGATCACTTCCACCTGTGGGTCCTGATTAAAGCTGTTGTATTTATGATGATGATGATTATACCAATAGTGGCTTTTCTTGTGAAACAGTAACGACAAGCCGATGCTTCCAAGGAGTGCTACGGCAAGGACAGTCCAGGGGGTCAGACTCTCTATCCCCAGAACCTTGTCATAGGTGATGCACAGTAATGCAATTGGAAATAAGATTCCTGAAAAATTTAAGCGCGGAATACTCTTTGCGATGATGGCCAGCATAAATACAGTGAAAACTAAGGAAAATGGGCTGAAGCTGCCAAGATAGCCCAGCTTTCCGATTATTACAAATGCGGCTGCCAGGAGAAATATAATTCCCCAAAATAATCTATTTTTTTGCATAATGATTTTACCTCTCTTTTTATCGTTCCATGTGCTGGTGATCCAGCTTCCATTTTAAAAGCTTATAGTAGTTTCTTGATACATAGACCTTTTTATAGGAGTTTTGAAATTCCACTCTGCTGGAGGCAGTTGGGCTGCGTGTGATGCTGTAAACCTTTGTGGTGTTTAATATGGTGGATTTTGAGATCCTCATAAAATAAGGGGGGAGAAGCTCTTCCAGCTCATAAAGCTTATATTCTACCAGAAATTCATCATCGGTTGTATGGGCAAAGATGCCCTTGTCTGCAGTCTCAAAAAACAGGACTCTGCTTACATGAAAATAGAATTCTGTATCATTTTGATAGAAAATCATCTGTGTCTGGCTGTTATCCAATTCCGAGATCATTTTTTGAATCAGGGTAATCTCTTCATTGATTTCAGGACAGCGGATACGCAATTCACTTTCCTGTAGAGCTGTATCAATTTCTATTTGAATTTTCATAATAAAGTGATATCCATCCTCCTGTTCTTTCTGGTCAGCTGCCGGCGCCTGTTTTAATATGTGCTAATTTTATCTGAAAATAACAGCTATGTAAATATGTTTCAGGCAAGTGGTGGGTTATCGGCGGTAAGAGGTGTATTTTTATACAGTGAAAGGCAATATCATACAGGAAAGTTGATGCCATCTATGTTATACTATGCATTAGACAGGAGAGAAAGGAGGGGACATGCCTGTGGAGGCAGCAATTCAGACCGGATTCAGTGATTAAAACCATATTTAAGGATACTTGATACTGACTGATAAAGAGAAAGGGTTTTCATGGACAGAAAGAAAGAGATTCAGGGACATTTGTTTTCATTATTTACAATATTTATCTGGGGTACTACATTCATTTCGACTAAAATACTATTAAAGGCATTTACTCCAATAGAAATATTATTTATAAGATTTGTAATTGGCTATTTCGCTTTACTTGCACTATATCCCCACCGCCTGAAATTGAAAGAAAGAAAACAGGAGCTGTATTTTGCAGGAGCAGGATTATGTGGAATTACACTTTATTTTCTGCTGGAAAATATAGCTTTGACTTATACATTTGCTTCAAATGTTGGCGTTATCATCTCCATTGCACCGTTTTTTACTGCGATTTTCGCCCATTTGCTTTTGGCTGGGGAAAAAATGAGAGCCCAGTTTTTTATCGGGTTTGCAGTGGCAGTGGGTGGAATATTTCTCATCAGCTTTAACGGAAGCAGCCAATTGAAATTAAATCCAATGGGAGATATACTGGCGGTCCTGGCGGCTGTGGTATGGGCCATATATTCCGTTCTTACTAAGAAAATCAGCGGGTATCAATACCACACCATTTCAGTGACACGAAGAATTTTCTTTTACGGCTTACTGTTTATGATGCCTGTATTATTTATATTTAAGTTTGAGCCGGACATTGGTCAGATTATAAAACCGGTGAATTTATTTAACATCATATTTCTTGGATTTGGAGCATCGGCCATTTGCTTCGTAACCTGGAATTATGCTCTGAAAATACTGGGAGCTGTAAAAACCAGTGTTTATATTTATATGGTTCCGGTTATTACTGTTATCACATCAGTACTGATCCTTCACGAGACAATTACTGGAACCGCCGTGATTGGAATTCTGCTTACACTGGCAGGACTATTTATTTCAGAAATAAAGTTGCCGGCCAGAAACCAGAATAAGTAGAAATGGTTTTAAAAATTCCCGGTTCATGATAATATAAATACATAAAATGGAATGTCATACTGTTGGAAATAAGAAGAGCAGACAGACGGAAAGGGGAATAAAGATGTTAGAAACAGGAATAAAAGCACCGTCATTTGAATTACCGGACCAGAATGGAGTAATCCATACATTAGATGAATACAGGGGAAAGAAAGTGGTTCTTTATTTTTATCCAAAAGACCAGACACCGGGCTGTACCAGCCAGGCCTGCGGTTTTGCGCAGCTTTATCCCCAGTTTCTTGAAAAGGATGCTGTCGTGATCGGCATCAGCAGGGACAGCGTTGCTTCTCATAAGAAATTTGAAGAGAAGAATGGATTGCCGTTTACTCTGCTTTCTGATCCGGAGCTGACTGCGATTCAGGCTTATGATGTGTGGCAGGAAAAGAATATGTATGGAAAAAAGACCATGGGCGTGGTTCGGACCACATATCTGATTGATGAACAGGGAGTAATAAAAAAGGCATTGGGAAAAGTAAAGGCGGCTGAAAATCCGGCGCAGATGTTAAAGGAAATCTAATGAAGATCATAATCTCACCAGCGAAAAAGATGAATGTGGATACCGATTCCATTTCAACGGCAGGGTTGCCTGTCTTATTAGATCAGACCAGAATACTGTGGGAAGAAATTAAAAAGCTGTCTTATGATGAGGCGAAGAGGTTATGGGGCTGCAACGATAAGCTTGCGAAATTAAACTACAGTCGGTTTGCTGAAATGGACCTGGAAAAAAACATAACTCCTGCAGTATTGGCTTATGAGGGGCTTCAATACCAGCATATGGCGCCTCTGATTATGACCAGGCAGGCACTTGATTATCTTAGAGACCATCTGCGGATTCTCTCGGGGTTTTATGGAATTTTATCTCCCTTTGACGGAGTAGTGCCGTATCGCCTTGAGATGCAGGCACGTATGGCTGTTGCAGGCAGCAGGGATTTATACGGTTTCTGGGACAACAGAATTTATAAAGAACTGGCAGGGGAAGATCATACCGTAATAAATCTCGCCTCTAAGGAGTACTCTCAGGCAGTGAAGCCATATTTGTCGTCTGCTGATACATTTGTCACCTGTATATTTGGAGAACTGGATCAGGGTAAGATAAAGCAGAAGGGGACTCTCGCCAAGATGGCCAGGGGAGAAATGGTTCGGTTTATGGCAGAGAACAATGTGACAGAGGTCAGACAGTTAAAGAAATTTAATGCATTGGGGTACCGGTACATAGAGGAGTTATCCACTGAGACAGAAATGACTTTTGTTATTGGTGGATAATATAGCCTATATGATGAATAATTGTTGATTATAGCCAATTCTTACAGAGGCACCCTTTACCATATTATGTTCCCGTTTTCTGATAATCTGAGTCTTAGCCATCCGTTTTACCTCTGTTTTTGCAAATTGCAACTGCTGGTTGTCAGATCATACAGTGCACTTGGTAGTTGACAACCGGTGAAAATCTTATAATAGAGGCAGTCAACGAGCATTATTCGCTTTCTTTCAGACTATAACACAATAGAAAGCAAAGGATGGGCTGTATGACCAATATGAATGATGAGAGGATGGATCATTGTGATATTAGCAGAAAAAATTATGGAACTCAGAAAGAAAAATGGGTGGTCTCAGGAGGAACTGGCTTTTCAGATGGATGTATCCAGACAGTCAGTCTCAAAGTGGGAGTCAGGGGCTTCCATTCCAGATCTGGAACGAATCTTAAAACTCAGTCAGCTGTTTGGAGTATCTACGGATTATCTGCTGAAGGAGGAGTTAGAAGACTTACCGGCAGCATCCCCGGAAGCTTCTCATGGTGAAAATGGGAAAAGACGAATCACCATAGAAGTTGCAAGTGAATTTATGGAGAATAAGATCAAAGCATCAAAGAAGATAGCCGGGGCTGTTTCAGCCTGTATCTTGTCTCCGGTTGTTCTTATTTATCTTGGGGCACTGTCACAGTTTAAAGAAAATGTAATCAGCGAAGGGATGGCAGGGGGTGTGGGTGTTGTTGTTCTGCTTCTGATTGTGGGACTTTGTACGGTATTTTTCATATTAAACGGGTTGAAGATGGAAGCATATGAGCATCTTGAAAAAGAAATATTTCAGCTGGAATATGGAGTAGAAGCAGTAGTACGTAAAAAAATGGCACAATATGATGGGATTAACCGTCTCTATACGGTTACCGGTGTGTTTTTATGCATCATCTCCGTATGTCCGTTGCTGATCGCATCTACTATAGCTGCTTCTGAATATATACAGACAATTTGTCTGCTACTATTATTTGTTATAGTATCCGCAGGTGTTTTTCTGATCATTGCGGCTGGCGAGAAGAAATCCTGCTTTCATATTCTTCTGCAGGAGGGAGATTATTCAGAAGATAAAAAAGTGGAAAAGAGAAAAAAAGAACGTGTTCCAGCTATTTACTGGTGTATCGTGACTGCTGTTTATCTGGGGATCAGTTTTTTAACCGAAGGCTGGGGAAAGACCTGGATTATCTGGCCATGTGCAGCGGTTTTGTATGGGGCTGTTATGGGAATTGCCGGGGCATTGAGAAAAGATTGATATCAGAAGGACTTAAGTGCAGACTCTTATAGATGAAACTCGCATCTTCTAATGCGGGGGAAAGTTTCTTTTAAAAGAATTACTCTTAAGTCCCAATGATTTTAATATAAGAAAATCAGGCCAGTAGGGTTTGTGCATTCATTGTTTAACCTTCTTTCCATAGGTGGGTTATTTATGTTCCAGATTATAAACAATTTAAAGCATTATGTCTGTAACAACGTCACACGAGAAGAGAAAATTTTTCAATACCAGGAGGTGACAACATGAAGATCAAAATAATCGGATCTGGTGGCTGCGTCAGCATACCAAGACCATTATGCCAATGTAGAATCTGCAAGGAGGCCAGAATAAAAGGAGTTCCATACGCAAGATGTGGATGCAGTCTGTATTTAGAAGATTTAAACTTATTAATTGATACTCCGGAAGACATTAATGCAGCACTAAACCATGCTGATGTAAAAGCAATTGATACCATCTTGTTCAGCCACGCAGATCCGGATCATACCATGGGAATCAGGGTGATTGAGCAGTTAAAGATGGACTGGCTTGCCCGGTCTGTGGGGATAACCTGCAGCCGGCCTTTGAACGTAGGGGCGATGCCTGAGATTATAAAGGAGCTGAGGAGTCAGTGCAGTAAATATGGTTCCATGCTGGAATATTATGAAAAGATGGGGCTGGCAAAAGTCAAAAATATGAACCATCTGGAACAAAACGGAATTCAGATCGAATTTGTCCCGGTTGATGAAAGTGGGATTGTAACCGTTTTTGTGATAAAGGATCAAGACCGGAAAGTGATTTATGCGCCCTGCGATGTAAAGCCATTCCCGGATCACCTGCTATTTTATAAAGTCGATGTCTTAATTATTGGCAATACCATTGTGGGAGATCAGTTAAAGGATGGGTTTGTACTTGGTGAAACAAATATTCTGCGGGAAGAATTATTTGTTATGGATGAGATTGTTGCATTAAAAAAGAATTATCAGATAGGAAAGGTAATCATTACCCATTTAGAAGAAGACTGGGGAAAGTCCTATGACGATTACCATAGGCTGCAAAGACAGTATGAGGGTATTGAATTTGCCTATGATGGAATGAAAATAGAATTCCCATAGGCTGAAAAGCAGGAAACTCCCACATGCTTTCTATTTCATGGACATTGCGGCGTCCTTGAAATCAGCCATCTGGGAGTTAAAGGCATGGCATTCATTATAGCACAGATAAAAGTAGCGGTTCATGGGCATGTCCTTTATGGGTCGGGCATGGATCACTTCAGACCGGGAAGATCCCTTTACATAGCGGGTGGAGATGACTCCGATGCCAAGGTTACGGGCAACACCGTCCAGTATGGCAGATCCGCTGTAGGATTCCCATTTCACGCTATAAGGAATATGCCGGGTCTGCATGAGGTTTTCAAAGATAGAACGTGTTCCGCTCCCAATTTCCCGCAGTATAAATTCACAGTTGTATAAATCCTCGGCTCTGATCACATCCCTTCCGGAAAAAGGGTGGTCTATGCTGTAAATCAGCTGCAGCTCGTCTTCCATAATTGGTTCTGTATGAATTTTCTCATTTAATATCACGCCTTCCACTAGTGCGATATCCAGCTCATTGTGAATCAGGCGGTGTTCCAGTATCTTTGTATTTTCTATATATACAGAGCAAGAGATGTCCGGATGGCTCTTTTGCAGTCTCTGTATCATATCGCTGATCATGGTATCTCCGATGGTTAAGGTAACTCCAATCCGCAGCGGGCGGAGTACGGCAGAGTTTTTCATGGATTGGTTTAATGTCTCATAGCTGTTTAAAACATTCAGGGCCCTGTCCCAGAAAAGCTTTCCCATGGGGGTCAGTTCCAGCCGCTTGGGATATCGTTTAAAAAATGTGGTTTCATATTCTTTTTCCAAATCTGCAATAATCTGACTTACGGTAGGCTGGGACAGATAGAGCCGTTTGGCTGCCTCACTCATCTTTAATGTCTCCGCCACTGCTATATAGGTCTTTAACTGCTTTAAGGTTGCCATCTTACTATCTCCCTTCATCTGGTATAGATAAAACCAATATCATGCTTTAGATAATACTATTTTACGGTGTAAAAAACAAGTGCTATGATATTGATAAAAAGTAATCAAAGTTTTGATATCAATCAGAAGGAGAAAACAATGAAGGTGATTGTACTTGGTGGTGTGGCTGCAGGAACAAAAGCAGCTGCAAAGCTTATGCGGGAAGACAGAGAAAACGAAGTGATCATTCTGAATAAAGGAGAAAATATTTCTTATGCAGGTTGTGGACTTCCGTATTTCGTAGGAAATGTAATTTCTGAAAAGGAGCAGCTGATCGTCAACACTCCTCAGAAATTTGAGAAACTCACAGGAGCAAAGGTATTAATCCGCACAGAGGCAACAAAGGTAGACCGTAAAGGCAAAACTGTGACAGCAGTTGATCTGGGGTCTGGAGAAGAAAAGTTATACCATTATGATAAACTTGTAATTGCAACAGGAGCAAGCCCGGTCATTCCGCCTGTTGAGGGAAGAGAACGAAAGAATGTATTTACCATGAGAACGCCTGAAGATGCTATAGAGATCAGAAAGCTTGCAGTAAATGGCGGAATAAAAAAGGCAGTTGTGGTGGGTGCAGGCTATATCGGTCTTGAACTTGCTGAGAATCTGGCTGCGGAAGGAATTAAGCCATTTGTGGTGGATATGGCGCCTCACATTCTTCCTGGTTTTGATCCTGAGGTTTCTGACTATCTGGAACGAAAGATTGCCGATGCCGGAATTCCTGTTGTAACAGGGGTGAAGGTAACCGCTATTGAAGGCGATGGAAAAGTGGAGAAGGTAGTAACGGATAAACGCGCTTATAAAGCAGATATGGTTGTCTTCTGCACAGGGATCAAACCGAATACAGAATTCTTAGAGGGCACCGGAATTGAGATGTTCAAGGGAACAATCATTACTGATTCCCAGGGAAGAACCAATGATAAGGATATATATGGAGCAGGAGACTGTGCCATGGTGAAAAATGCCATCACAGGAAAACCAGCATGGTCACCCATGGGATCAACGGCCAATATCAGCGGAAGGCTCATTGCACAGAATATTGCTGGAGAGGAGCGTTCCTACCGCGGCGTTCTGGGAACTGCAGTGTGTAAGCTTCCAGGGCTGAATGCCGGAAGAACTGGACTGACAGAGACCCAGGCTATAGAGGAAGGATTTGATGCAGCCAGCGTGATCGCGGTGGTGGATGACAAAGCACATTATATGCCGGGGGCATCTTATTTTATTATTAAAATGATTGCGGATAAGAAAACCCTTCGCCTTCTTGGAGTTCAGGCCGTTGGCAGCGGTGCCGTTGATAAAATTGTGGATATGGCAGTGACTGCCATTATGTGTAAGGCAGATTTAAATGATCTTACTGATATGGATCTTGCTTATGCACCTCCATTTTCTACCGCAATCCATCCATTTGTACATACTTTGAATATTTTACTTAATAAATTAAATGGCAATTTAAAATCCATGACTCCTGCGGAATATGCAGATGGAATGGCAGAAGGTTATAAGCTGGTGGACGCAGGTCAGGCTCCTTCCGTGCCAGGTGCCATGCATGTGGAATTAACGGAGGTAGACGGACCGGTGGAAGGGCTTGATAAAGAGGATCCTATTCTACTGGTATGTAACAGGGGAAAGCGGGCCTATCTGCTTCAGAACCGGCTGGATTACTACGGATATAAACATACAAAGGTGCTGGAAGGCGGAATTACTTTTACAGAGATAGAAGATTTATAATATAAAAACAGGAGTGGTAAAATCATGACATGCACATTAAAGCCAGATGAGATCAAGAGGGTTAAGGCGCTGGGATTTTTAAATAATAAGGGAACAGATTTATTTAACGGGCGGGTAATTACGGTAAACGGTAAGATTACAGCAGACCAGACCGCTGCCATTGCGGAGGCAGCAAGAAGGTTCGGAAACGGAGATGTGGAATTTACGGCCCGCTTAACAGTGGAGGTTAGAGGGATACATTATAATGACATTGAGGCATTTCAAAACTGCCTCGCAGAAGCGGGACTGGAGACCGGAGGAACTGGTTCGCTGGTGCGGCCGGTTGTATCCTGTAAGGGAACCACCTGCCAGTATGGGCTGTACGATACCTTTGATCTATCAGAAAAGATTCATGAGCGGTTCTATAAGGGCTATCATACGGTTAAACTGCCACACAAATTTAAAATCGCCACAGGCGGCTGCCCCAATAACTGCGTAAAGCCTAATTTAAATGACCTGGGCATTGTAGGCCAGATGATTCCCTGTGTTGACGAAGATATGTGTAACGGCTGCAGGAAATGTCAGGTAGAAACGGCATGTCCCATGAAAGCAGCAAAGCTTTCCGATGGCCTGATAGAAATTGATAAGGAAATCTGCAACAACTGCGGACGGTGTATAGGAAAATGCCAATTTGATGTTATTGAAGAGGGTACCCCTGGATTTCTTGTGTACATTGGCGGCAGATGGGGGAAAAAAATCACCCATGGAAAAGCTCTTGGCAGGATTTTTAAGAGCGAAGAGGAAGTACTGTCAGTCGTTGAAAAGACCATTCTTCTGTTCCGGGAGCAGGGGCAGACAGGGGAACGGTTTGCAGATACCATTGAGCGGATTGGATTTGAAAACGTTGAAGCACAGCTTCTTACCGATGATATTTTAAGCAGAAAGCAGGAAATACTGGATGCAAAGCTGCATCTGGCCGGCGGGGCAACCTGCTGAGCCTCCGGTTTCCATGCATTCTGATTTTAACAGCTCCCGCCAGTTTGTCAGAATAGCTGTCAGAGGTGAACAGATAGCCTCCGCAAAATAAGAAAGTGAAGTATATAGAGGAAAGAAAGTTAAGCATAGACTTGACATTCTTAAGAGCCTGTGTTAATGTGATAAAGTGAAAAAGTAATAAACCAACAAGCGAAGTTCGTAGGAAAATGACGATTTGTCTGCCGAAGGAGTAACACTCTCAGGCATCCGGAGTGCCGGATAAGGACTATGAATGGATGTGGCTCTGGAGAATCTCATGAATGAGTGCCGAAGGTGCAAGGCGCGGGAAAACGCGTTAATCTCTCAGGCAAAAGGACAGAGTTTAAGTTCAAACGTTTAGTGGCAGTGATGCCCTTATTTGTTTGCTTTCAGAGCCAAATCATCCCATATGGTTTGGCTTTTTTTATTAAACAAAAAGAGAGGGTCTATCACATGGAACAATTTACACAGCTGGTTGATCAGGTCAGCGGCATTGTCTGGAACAGCATTTTACTGTATCTGCTTGTTGGAACAGGAATATTATTTACTGTCCGCACCCGGTTTGTACAGGTCAGAAAATTTGGAGAAGGATTTAAACAGCTGTTTGGCAGTTTTAAGCTGAACGGCGAAAATGCCGGTAAAGACGGAATGTCCTCCTTTCAGGCATTAACTACGGCAATTGCAGCCCAGGTAGGTACGGGTAATATTGCAGGCTGTGCAACAGCACTTTATTCCGGAGGACCTGGAGCAATATTCTGGATGTGGGTGAGCGCTTTCTTTGGAATGGCAACCAACTATGGAGAAGCTGTCCTGGCTCAGAAATATAAAACTGTCAATTCCCAGGGAGAAGTAACGGGTGGTCCGATATATTATATTAAAGCCCGTTTTAAAGGAACTGCAGGTAAGTTTATGGCAGTTTTCTTCTCAATGGCAATAATCTTTGCTTTAGGATTTACCGGAAATATGGTTCAGGCGAATTCCATCGGCCTGGCTTTTCACACTGCCTTTGGTGTGGATCCCCTGATTGTTGGAATCGTAATTGCAGCAGTTGCTGCTTTTACCTTTATGGGAGGTGTGAAGCGAATTGCTTCCCTGACAGAAAAACTGGTACCGGTTATGGCTGGATTTTATATTATTGGATGTCTCATCGTTCTGGTTATCAATCACAGCGCTCTTTTGCCTGCACTTAGATCCATTGTGATTGGTGCATTCCGTCCACAGGCACTGCTTGGCGGCGCTGCTGGAATCGGAGTTCAGAAAGCGATGCGTTATGGTGTTGCCAGAGGACTGTTTTCCAATGAGGCAGGTATGGGATCTACTCCTCACGCCCATGCCATTGCTAAGGTAGAAAAACCCCAGGATCAGGGTGTTATGGCGATCATGGCTGTATTTATTGATACCTTTGTGGTTCTTAATCTGACTGCTTTGGTAATACTCACCTCAGGAAGGCTGGCTCCGGGAGTGGAAGGAGCTCCACAGGGAACGGCTCTCGCCCAGGCAGCATTCAGTGAGGCATTTGGTTCTTTGGGAAATACGTTTGTAGCAATCTGTCTTCTGTTTTTCGCATTTTCAACAATCATTGGATGGTACTTTTTCGGTGAGGTAAATGTGAAAGCACTTTTTGGCCCCAAAGCAACCAGGGTGTATGCGTTGATCGTTGTACTGTTCCTGGTGCTTGGATCATTTTTAAAGGTTCAGCTTGTCTGGAACTTATCTGATCTTTTTAACGCACTCATGGTATTTCCAAACCTGATCGCGCTTTTAGCTTCCTCTGGTATTGTAGCCAGAGCTGCCAGGGGAGAAGACATAATGAAATAATCTACTCTTTAAAGCCGGTTAAAAATCCGCTGAATTCATGGAAAAGAGATTCTTCTATCTTTTTCATCCATACGGTAATACCATCTTCCGACAGAGTTAAAAGGATATGGATGGAACCCACGTATTCTCCCACAACGGAAACAGGGAGGTAAAGAGTTCTGGAATCTGCCCACAAAGCTTTGACTGCAATTCTTTGTTTGTAGCCATTTAAGATGCTGACAGCAGGTTCTGCAAAGGAAAAAGAGAATGTGTATGTCTTATCCGGTCCGGACAGGGTAAGACTGCCTTCTTTGGAGTCAAGGGAAAGAGCCAGCCTTGTAAATCTCTGTGGTCCGGGCAGAAGGCGGTAAACGGCGTTTAAATGAGAGGGGCCGGAAAAGACGGGAAGGCAGGGAACCGGGCTTAAAAACTCCTTTAGGCCATCCCGAACAAGATCCAGTATGTTCTGTTGTCCTCCTCTGATGTTCTGGGTATCAGCCGTAATGACTAAAACCAGATCCAGCTCCGGATAAAAAAGCACATACTGACTTCCCATACCATACATGGCAAAGCCATTCCGGATCTGCCAGATCTGATAGCCGTATCCCTGCTTCTCATCTAATGTCTGTCCGAAATGAATGGTGGGAACCTGAAAGGAAACGGCATCTCTTAAATAATCTGCAAAAACCCCCGTCCCATGTTTCACTGTATTCATACAAAATCTGCCAGTCTTTAATAAATCAAGGGAATAGGCCATCAGGCCGGAGCCCCCCATTTCACTTCCAAAGGGATCTTTTATAATATATGCATCTTTGGAAAAATCAAGTTTATCCAGGCATTTCTCTCTTAAATAATCAAGAACTCCTTTTCCTGTCAGTTTTTTTACAAGTGCTGCCAGCGTATGGGCGGCAGAAGTATCATAGAGGAAGACTTCCCCGCTCTTATGGGAGGGGGAAACCAGAAAGAAGCTTTCCACCCAGTTTTTTTGTCTGTCAATCTTATAAGTGGTCGAGGAGTGGCAGGTCTGCATCACCAGCATTTGCTGTATGGTCATATTCATGAGCCAGGGACTTTTCACTTCAGTATCTGAATATTCCGGGAAATAGCCGGTTATGGGATCTGAAAGAGAAATCAGTCCGTCCTCAAGAAGATATCCCACTGCCAGGGCGCAGAAGCTCTTTGTGATGGAGAACATACGGTGAAGATCCCGTTTGGTATAGGGAGCCTGATAGTTTTCCGTTAGAAGATTTCCGCCCTGTTCCGCCAGAAAACTGTGAATGGGAAGCCCGCTTTCTTTCAGCCTGAGCCAAAGCTGTTCTATGTGTTCTTTTGATGGTATGTTCTTATGCATTTACCTTATCCCTCATTTCTTTTGGAGATACTCCATAGTTCTTTTTAAATGCTCTTCGAAAGGAAGCAGCGTTGTTATAACCCAGATACTGATACAGCGTGGAAAGGCTTGTATCTGTTTCCAGTATAATTTCCTTGGCTTTTGCCATTCGAAGCCGCTCTAAATAGGTAGAGAAGTTTTCAGATACTTCTTTTTTAAAGAGATAGCTGAAATAATTTTCCGAGATGCCGAATTCGTCTGATATTTTAGTCAGACACAGATCGGAATCATGGTAGTTATTGATGATGTAATCCTGTATTTTAATAATCAGTTCATTGCTTTCCGTATCTGTTCCGCAGATATCACATAGCTCAAAGGCGATGGTCTGTAAGCTGTCTAAGCTCATCTCTCCTTCAAACTGCTTATCAATCATATCCAAAAGCCTTAGTTTTTCTCCATCCAGTCCGTCTTCTGAGATGGTGTGCCTTTTCTTAAAGACTGTCGCCCGGATATCGGACAAAAGCCATTTTTGCTGGGTAAAGGAAAGACTTCTCATGCTGGTATTCTCATTGCGGATCAGCTTAAAAACTTCCCTGACCTGATCTTTATTGCCGGTAGAGATAAAGCCGCTTAACTGTATGGATAAGCTTTCCGGGAAATAATATACATCATTTGATTTGGCAAAATCGTTGCAGCTTAAAATATATTTTTCCGTGGTGGTAATTGATTTCGCATCTTTTGCCTGCTGATAGGATTTCCACGTATAGGAGATCAGTCCATTTCTGCCCCCTAAACCGCCCCGGATCCAGATTCCGTACTTTTCCAGAAGTTCCCTGTGCATGGCAAGGAAGATGTCTCTGTCTCTGCTTAACACCTGCTCATGAGGTATGGATTTATCTGAGGCGATCAGTATGGCAAAGGCCCGGTCTGAAGGTTTGTACACATATCCCGTATCCGGGTAATAGCGCCGGAGGGCTTCTCTCACCAGCATATCGTAATTTTCAAAGCACAATTCCAAATCCTTGGTGCAGATATCGGATTCCTCTGATGGGGATACTTCTGTATACAAAACGTGGAATTTGGTGTCAGGGCGTTCCAGACCAAGTTCATCTATGATATACTGCATCTCTACGTTATTGGTAATGCTGCCTTCCATGATTCGCCTCATATAGGACTCAGCCACAACCGGTTTTTGCTTTTCCACAAGAAGATTTAAGGAGCTTGCCAGCGATTCCTTTATATTCAGTTCATCGGACAGCTTTAAAATCTTTTGATTTCCAAAGGATGAAAAGATCACCGCAAGGATTCCGCCAAGAATGATTGCCGCCAGAGTTACAGTTGTAAAAAAACGCTGATAGGGGGTGATAGAGTAGTAAGCTTTCTCTTCCGGCTGTATCAGGTAGTAATTCCAGTTATTATAGGAAGAAGATATAGTAGTGATCAGCATTTCCTCCCGGTTACTGCCCTGGGTAAAATGTGCGGTATTATGTTCAAAGTCCATATTTTTCAAGGTATCGTATTCGATAACAGACCCACCTCCGGAGAGAAGAAACGTCTGATTGCCGTTTTTATCGTATGCAACCAGATATCCGTTATGATAAAAATTAATGTTTGAAAAAAACTCCATAATCTTTTCGTGTTCAAACTGGTAACAGATCACGGAACTGCTGTGGTTGGCCACCTGAGAGGCGGAGGTCAGAGGATATAGGTACAAAAAGTTTTTTGACGAGGTACCAAGCTGCTCAAAAGGAATAAATTTGTTCCAGTAAGACGGATCTACCAGTATTTTTGATAACTGGGCAGGATCGATTGGATACTTTGTATTATTCCAGATGAAGAAATCAAAATCCGAAAAAAGAATGGGAGAGATGGCATAGCTGGATTTCTCTATATAAATGAAGGAGTTATTAATTGGCAGCAAAAATTCCACCGGTGTAATGGATTTAAGACTTTGCTGGGTCTTATAACCAAGATAATAAAACGAAGAATCCCCCCTGTTTACTTTATTAATCAGGTTATTAAACAGGCTGTTGGTGGTAATCTGCTTCACGGCTGCATTAGTAAGCTCCATCGTATTGTCCAGCTGTTTAACAGAGGCAGACAGACTGAGCAGGTTCTGCTGATAAATACCGTTTTTTACCTGACGGTAGGAAAGAGAGTAAAGAATTACCCCGATCAGCAGAATGATTGCCAGGATCAACGTATAGGATAGCATCAGCTGATTTTTGTAGGACATATTTTTATTGTGTTTTAATTTAAGTTTGCGATTTTTCATATGCACCGTTCCTTTTTTCATATGGAAATTATAGTATGAAACGGTGCTAAAATCAATCAGATCCCCTCCTTACATGAAGATCTGTACATAGAACGTAAAATATGTACTCAAAACCAACCTCTGTCACTTCCTATATAATTATGTCGAAAGAGAGAAGGCCTGAACCGGGTGATATAAAATATGCATAATAAATCACTGGTTAAACGGGCTGTTTAGCTAAAAATGAACAACGATAGTAAATAATGCGCGTTGATATTGTGTGTACGAGGTGCTATGATGGCAATGCAAAAAAGGTGCGCACCACCGATAACAAAAACAATTATATTGGGAGGTTCTAAATGAGAGTTAAAAAAATGCTTGCAGCTGGTATGGCGGTTACCATGGCTGCTTCAGTGGCTTTAAGCGGATGTTCCTCTTCTGCCAAATCTGGGTCAGATGTAACAAGCGCTGGTGCAAATACAGAAAGTGGCGCTTCAACAGGAGAAAGCAAGACGGAAAATGAAATTAAAAAGCCGGAGAAGATTACCATTATGGTAAATGGAACGGTTACAACAAAACAAAATGACAGAGATGCCTTTGAAAAAAGATGGGAAGAACTGACTGGAATTGATCTGGAAATTACACAGCCTGACCATGACGCTTATTTTGATGTTCTGGGTCAGACGTTTGCTTCCGGTCCTGAGAACTGGCCGGATGCAATTCTTCTTGCAGGAAGTTTTTATACCGGATATGCGGAGGAAGGTGCTCTCTGGGATATGACACAGGCATGGGACAACTCAGAACTGAAGTCATCCGGCCGTTTTACCGGAGATGAAGTTGTAGATAATATGAAAATTGATGGGAAGCTTTATGGATTCCCGGTTACCAGAGGAAACGGCTGTGTTACATATGTAAAGAAGAAATGGCTGGATAACTGCGGTCTGACTGCACCAACAACCTATGATGAATATTTAAATATGCTGAAGGCATTTACAGAAGGAGATCCGGATGGCAACGGAGTAAATGGAGATACCTATGGCTTATCAGCTGCCGGTTTCATCGGATCAGAAGAGCCATGGACCAATTACTTACCTGAATTTTATCAGGATGCATATCCCTCCTTTGCTAAGGGAGAAGATGGTGTCTGGTATGACGGATTTACCAAAGATAATTTTAAGGCTGCGCTGCAGCGTATGAGAGATGCTTATGCAGCTGGCTATATTGATAAAGAAACACTAACAAACGGTACAAAAGACTGCCGTAATAAATTTTACGAGGATAAATTCGGTGTATTTACTTACTGGGCGGGTACCTGGGCAAGCAACTTAAAAAACAATCTGGAATCCAATGGTCATGACAGCGAACTGGTCGCATTAAAGCCGATCAAAGAAGTTGGTTCTTACGTGGAAAGGACGGCACCGGTTTGGGCGATTACCTCATCCTGTGAAAATCCGGAAGGCGTATTCAAATACTTTATTGAATCCATGTTAGATGGCGGTGATATGGAGCTGCTCTGGACTTATGGAGTAGAGGATGTTCACTGGTCAAAGAAAGCAGAAACAGTTCTTGACAATACCTATAATGAGGGTGAATTCCACTTAAGAGAGAGTCTTGAAAAACCTGGAACACAGTACACCAAACAGCATCTTGATCCAATGCTTGCTATTGCAACCTGGGAAGGTGATCCTGGAAAGGCTGCAGTAAAAGAAGAGGCAAAGAATTCTCAGACAGTATTTAATGAAAACTGCAGACAGGCCACCATTACACCTTCTACGGAAGAGATGGCTACCTACAACGGAGATTTAATGACACTGAAGAAATCCATTATTGCAGATGTGATCGTACAGGGTACTTCCATAGATGAAGCATTTAAGCGTTTTGAAAGCGACGGCGGCGCAAAATGGTCTCAGATGATCGTAGATTCACTGAATAAGAAAGAATCAGCAAAATAGATTTAGAAAGGTTTTCCTATGAATAAAAAGATGAAAGGGCCTGCAGCGTATGCTGCAGGCGAAAATAAACGGCCGTTGCTTGTTTCACTCCGATATTACAGGGGATTTTATCTCATGTTTCTTCCTGTATTTATTTTTGCACTGGTATTCCATTACCTTCCCATGCTGGGAATCAGATATGCCTTTTATTCCTATAAAGGAATTAAGGAACCTGTATTTATTGGTCTGGCCCATTTTGAAAAGATGATGAATATGCCAGGGTTCTGGAGTGCATTTGGGAATACCATCACATTAAGTGTAGTGAAGCTTCTGCTGAATACCATCATGGCCGTTGTGCTTTCTCTTATGCTCAATGAGCTGCGGTCTGTAACTTTTAAAAAGATCACACAGACAATTGTATATCTGCCCCATTTTATGTCATGGGTGGTTACTGCATCTGTTTTTTCCCTGATTCTTTCTCCAACCAGTGCAGGTCTTTTAAATGCCATACTGGTCAGGTTTGGAATTGTAAATGAGGGAATTTATTTTCTGGGAAGCCAGAGCTGGTGGCGGCCAATGTATTATGTTATTAACGTCTGGAAGGATACAGGCTGGGGAACGATTATTTTCATGGCTACACTTTCTGGTATTAATCCAGAGCTTTATGAGGCGGCTTCCATGGATGGAGCAGGGCGGTTTAACAGGCTTCGTTACATAACCATGCCGGCTCTTAACAATACCATTATTACAGTTCTGATTTTAAATCTTGCCAAGGTAATGAATCTGTTTGAATCTGTATTCGTTATGCAAAACGATGCGGTCCGCCAGCAGGCAGATGTACTTCAGACTTATATTTACACACAAACTTTTAATTCCGGCGCTCTGCCTGATTACGGCTATTCAACTGCGGTAGGTCTCGTTTCTTCCCTGGTGGGCTGTTTCCTTGTGCTTGTCTGCAACAGGGCCAGCTATAAAGTTCGCGGAAGAGGAATTGTGTAGGGAGGAGAAAACATGAAAAAGAAAGCAACCGCATTTGACTATATGCTGGTGATTATATTCGTACTCATAAGTCTTATCATGATTATTCCAATCTACAAGGTTCTTATTGACTCCTTTGATTTAAAGACAGCTTATGGTATGAAACTGTTTCCGGAAAAATTTGGTCTTGCAGGTTATATCTCTGTATTTACCAATCCGACTTTGTATAAGCCGTTTCTGGTTTCTGTATTTACAACCATAGTAGGGACGATTACCGGACTGACTGTGGCAACACTGGGCGCTTATGTGCTGATTCAGTGGAAGATGCCGGGAAGAACGCTGTTTGCAAATATTATGCTGTTTACCATGATTTTTAACGGCGGTATGATTCCAACCTATCTTGTAATGAAGTCATTTCATCTGACCAATACCTTATTTGTGGTAATTCTTCTACCGGCTATCAATGTTTATAATATGGTACTTATGAGAAATTTCTTTGAGGGTATTCCAGCCAGTTTATTTGAATCAGCAGAGATTGACGGCTGCCCTCCTATGGGAATATTTTTAAAAATTGTCCTTCCATTATCAAAGGCTGCACTTACTGCTATTGGTCTGATGTACGCAGTATCTTACTGGAACGATTATACCAATTATAAACTTTATATCACAAATGATAATTTATATAATTTTCAAATGAAGTTAAGATCTGTTATAATGGGAAGTGATTTGCCCCAGGCAATCGGCGGTGCAACCGAGAACACCGTAAAGAACGCAGCTGTTATTGTGGCAATCCTCCCCTTCATGATCATATATCCATTCTGCCAGAAGTATTTTATTCAGGGTGTTAATATTGGTGCCGTAAAGGAGTAACGATCAGGCAGAAAGAGGGGCAGAATTTCTGCTCCTTTTTTCACATGAACTATATTATGGGAGGCATTTACGATGTCGATGTATCAGAATCCGGTTTTGTATGCCGATTATTCAGATCCCGATGTAATTCGGGTGGGAGAAGATTATTATATGGTAGCTTCTTCTTTTACATATCTTCCAGGTGTACCTCTTCTTCATTCCAGAGATCTGGTTCACTGGGAAATCATCAATCACTGTGTGGATTCACTGCCCTTTGAAAAATATGATCTGCCGTCTCACGGATCAGGAACCTGGGCACCCTCCATCCGTTTTCATGAGGGTACCTTTTACGTATTCATTCCCCTTCCTGATGAAGGGATTTTTGTAGCCACATCAAAGGATCCATATGGAGTATTTAAACTTCACTGCCTTCATGAGGCCAAAGGCTTCATTGATCCCTGTCCTTTCTGGGATATGGATGGAAAGGCGTACATGGTATTTGCCTATGCCAACAGCCGGTGCGGGATCAAGCACAGACTGGATTTGGTGGAAATTGACCCTCAATGCACAAACATCATTGGAGAGCCGGTTACCATATTTGACGGGGAACAGATTGCTCCCACAACAGAAGGTCCCAAGATGTATTATGACCAGGGATATTATTATATTCTCATGCCGTCTGGAGGCGTTTCAACTGGCTGGCAGTCTGTATTGAGAGCGAGATCTGTAAAAGGTCCATATGAATATAGGATTGTGATGCATCAGGGCAACACATCCGTTAACGGGCCTCATCAGGGCGGCTGGGTCATGGCGCCTGACGGCAGGCACTGGTTTATTCATTTTCAGGATGTCAATGAGCTTGGAAGGATTGTCCATCTGCAGCCTATGTGCTTTCATAATGGCTGGCCTTTTATGGGAACGGATCAAAATGGAGACGGAATCGGAGAACCGGTTAAGGAGTGGAAGGTTCCCACAGAAGGGCAGCCAGAATACAGGATTGCCCAGTCAGATGAGTTTAAAGGGAAAAGCATTGGCCTTCAGTGGCAGTGGCAGGCAAATCCAAAAGAGTCCTATTATTCTCTGGCAGGGCATAATGGTATCCGTCTGTTTTGTATGAAAAACAATACCAGAGAAAATTTCCTCTGGTATGCACCCAATGCCATGACTCAGATTCCCCAGCAAAGGACGTTCACCGCGTTCACAAAGGTACGCCTTAACTGGGAAGAAGAGGGGGATCTGGCCTCCATAGGAATGATTGGACATTCCTATGCCTATCTGGCTCTGCAGCGGACCATTGATGGCAACAGCCTTGTGCTGTACAAAGGATCAGTAACAAAAAAGGAACTGCTTGGAGAAGCCCGGGAAATTCTTGAAACTTCCTGTCCTTATGAGAATGATACGGTGTATCTGCGTCTGGATTTGCTTGCTGATAAAACATACCGCTTTTCCTGGTCACCGGATGGAGCCAACTATACCTCTATCGGAGATTCACAGCCCCTATGCCGGGCGACCTGGACAGGTGCGAAGCTCTGCCTGTGGAGTGCCAACAAAAACAACGTAAGATCAGAAGGGTATGGGGAATATGAATTTATACACATCAAAGACGGAAGCGGCAGCAAAGAGGGCTTTTGAGGCAGCAGAACGGGGAGAGTATGAGGCGGTTGTCCACCTGATTGATTACAGCTTCAATACAGAGGACTGTGATGAGAATGGGAACAGCCTTCTCCACTATGCAGTGAAAGGGAAAAACCAAAAACTGGTGGAGTATCTGGTGGAGCGCTGCAACATGGATCCCACATGGGCAAATCAGTCCATGTGCACGCCTTATGATCTGGCGGCAGGGACGCCCATGGAAGAGTATTTTAAAAGTATATGCGGTTTTTCCTTAGAGGAGTCATACCGCAATCCTGTTTTAAGGGGAATGCATCCGGATCCCAGTATTGTACGTGTGGGAGAAGATTATTACATGGTACATTCCAGTTTCCTGTTTTTTCCCTGCATACCCATCTCTCATTCCAGGGATCTGATTCACTGGAAAACAATCGGTTACGCGGTTACAGATGAAATATGGGCAAAAGAATTTCTGGGAGATCTGGAAGGAGGTAGGGGATTCTGGGCGCCTGATATCAGCTTTTCCAATGGAACATTTTATATTTGCGCAACTCTGCGTAATAATGACGATGCACCTTATATTCAGACACAGATGGTTACCAGTTCCATTCAGCCCGAAGGTCCTTATGAGACTCCGTTCATTCATAATCTCCTGGGGATTGATCCCTCCCTTTTTACTGATGAGGATGGGAAACGGTATATGCTGATTAACCGGGGAGCAAGAATGGTAGAGATTTCCCAGGATGGAAAACAACTGCTATCCCAACCGGAACTAATCTGGTACGGGCATTCCGGTCATGCGCCGGAGGGACCTCATCTGATAAAAAAGGATGGGTATTATTATTGTTTTCTGGCAGAGGGTGGAACTGGAAAAGGACATATGATTACCGTTGCAAGATCCAGACGGTTATACGGGCCCTATGAAAACTGTCCTTACAATCCAATCATGCATCAGAGGGATGAAATGGGTGCCATTCAGTGCTGTGGACATGGAAAGCCGGTTGAGACACCAGACGGCAGATGGTTTATGGTATATTTATCTTCTCGTTTCATTAATGGGACATGGGGAATGCTGGGCAGAGAAACCTGCCTTGATGAAATCACATGGACAGCAGATGGGTGGCCTGTGGTAAATAAAAGGAAAGGTCCTTCCTATCTGGAACGGGTTCCCTTTCCCGAGACGTACGAAAAGCCAGCGGCAGTCAATACGAAGGAGGTCTGGCTATCCCCGAGGACAAGAGACAGAAAACGTGTCTGGACTGGGGAAGATGGAACGCTGTGGATCAGAGGAGACGGATTTGATTTATGCAGCAGAAAATGCAATAGCATGCTTCTTAAGTTTCAGCCGGATTTTTGCTTCTCTGCAGAGTTTGAGATGTGGATACCAGAGGAAGAGCAAGAGGAATTCACCTCAGATGCAGGTGTGACGTTGTACTATGATGAAAACACCTATATAAAATTTGGTGTAACAAAGAATCTGATATTTGTAACGGAATATGTGGATAACGCTTATGTAAGGACAGAAAAGAACGATTTTTCTTTTGAAGGGCGTGTTTTATTCCGCGTTGAGACAGATGGTCTTAACAGAACCTTTCTATTAAATAATAAAATCCTGTGGCGGTGGACCGATGTGACTTCTATCTGTTCGGAAGGTCTGACAAAAGGAAAACGTTTTACAGGAGCAGCTTATGGAGTGTACGTAAATGGCAGCAATCTTTTATGCTGGAGACAGCACAGTGAAATTTAATAAAGCTTCCACATATCCCCAGACCGGGTTATCCCAGGCAATGCTTCTTTATCTGGCAGATGGTGTGGAGATGAAAAGCTATGCGCAGAATGGGAGAAGTACGAAATCGTTTCTGGATGAAGGCCGGCTGGCGCTCATAGAAAAAGAAATGAAAGAGGGAGACTATCTCTTTATACAGTTTGGTCACAACGATGAAAAGGATGATCCGGCCCGCCATACTGATCCGGATACCACATTTAAAGAGAATCTGATGAAATTTATTCAGGCGGCCAGAGAAAATGGAGCTTATCCAGTGCTCATTACCCCCATCGCCAGAAGGCATTTTAATGACCGGGGTGAATTTCTTCCCGGCAGCCACGGAGCCTATCCGGAGGCGGTCAGGCAGACAGGAAAAGAAGCCTGCGTTCCGGTTATTGACTTAACCGCTATAACAGAGGCGTATCTTAAAGCAGTGGGAGATTTAGCCTCTAAAGCATATTTCATGTGGCCTGGGGATAATACCCATTTAAAACCAGAAGGGGCTGTCATCATGGCAGGATTTCTTTCCGAAGAATTGAGAAAGCTTGGGGCACCTTATGCAGATCTGTTAGAAAGCAAAAACGTGGTAATAGAGAATCAGGGGCTTGATGTTTCTTAGGGAGAAGACGATGGATCAATATGAGAAAATGGAACACCGGTTTATTGACTGCTATAGGAAGTACAGGAATCATTCGGTTATGGTGCTGCTTGGATTTTATAAAGGGCAGTACCATAAGTTTCTTCTGTCCACTTTCTTTTTTGTAATCAAACATGCGCCCAGTCTTTTTGCTGCGCTACTGACTGCCAATGTAATTAACGGAGCCATTGCAGGAGGAGAAGAGGGGAAGCATCAGATCATCTTAAATGTTGCAGTCTGGATTGGGCTTTTAGCGGTGCATCTTCCTGCAAACTGGCTTCATAACAAGTACAAAAATCAGGTTATTCGAAAAACTGAGGCCGGTTTAAGAGGTGCTTTGGTCCGGAAACTTCAGGAATTGTCCATTCCATACCATACGCAGATACAATCAGGCAGGCTTCAGTCCAAGATCATACGTGATGTGGAGGCAGTGGAGACATTATCCTCCCAGCTTTTTGTAAATCTGATGAATATTATGATGAATCTTGTGATTACGCTTGGAATCACAGCCGTGAAAAACAGGTCAGTGCTGCTGTTCTTTCTTCTGGTGGCTCCGGTGACTGCCGTGACAGTTGTTGCATTCCGCAAACGGATTCACATTGAAAACCGGGCGTTTCGCCGTGAAATGGAGGAAACCAGTGCCCGTGTGATGGAGATGGTGGAGCTGGTTCCTGTCACAAGAGCCCATGCCCTTGAAAAACAAGAGGTGGATAAGATCAAAGAGCAGCTGGAAGAGACGGCAGACAAGGGATACCGGCTGGATATGGTGCAGGCACATTTCGGGGCCGTGAGCTGGTGTGTATTTCAGGTATTTCAGGCACTGTGTCTGGGGTTCTCCGGATATATGGCATGGAAAGGCTCCATAAAGATCGGCGATGTAACCTTTTACCAGGCAAGCTTTACTACGGTAGTCAACCAGTTTACCGGGCTGATTAATCTGCTTCCCATACTGACCAAGGGACTGGAATCCGTGTCTTCCATCGGCGAGGTATTAATTTCCGATGATGTGGAGCATAATGAGGGAAAGAGGGAACTAAACCAGTTAAAGGGCAGATTTACCTTTCAGAATGTTGCATTTTCCTACAAAGACTCCAATGAACCGGTTTTGTCGGGAATTGATCTGGAGGTGAAGGAAGGGGAGACCATCGCTTTGGTGGGAGAGTCGGGTTCAGGAAAGACCACCATACTAAATCTGTTAATTGGTTTTATAACACCAGGCAGCGGAAGGCTTTACATTGACGGAACGGATATCAGTGAAATTAATTTAAGAAGCTACAGGAGATTTATCTCAGTAGTACCCCAGACCCCCATTCTCTTTACAGGTACGGTAAGGGAAAATATCACTTATGGTCTTACCAATGTATCTGACGAAGAGGTGAATCATGCAGTGGAAGCTGCAAATCTAAAATCAGTGATTGCGAAGCTGCCCAATGGTCTTAATACCATGATTGGAGAACATGGAGCCAATTTAAGCGGAGGTCAGAGACAGAGAATTTCCATAGCCAGGGCGATTATCAGAGATCCCCGGGTAATTATACTGGATGAAGCGACCTCGGCTCTTGATACCATATCAGAAAAGGAGATTCAGGATGCCCTCAACCAGCTGATTAAAGGAAGAACCACATTTATTGTTGCACACAGGCTTTCCACTGTAAGAGGAGCAGACCGGATCGTGGTTTTAGACCAGGGGAAAATAAGAGAAGAAGGAAGCTACCAGACGTTAATGGAGTTAAAAGGGGAATTCTATGAAATGGAGCGGCTTCAGATGGCATTACGATGAAAAAACGGTTTACATCTGAATCAATCCGGTGTATAATCAAATCTTACATACGTAGTAATTTATCTGTATACAGGGAGGGTATAAAGTGTCCCTGTTCCTTTCATATTATAAATATTACAAACGTAAGAATAAGGAGAATTATGCGCCGCAATCATCTTTTTAAGAATAAAAGCATACCTGATATTTCATTTCAGATTCCCAGATTGCTCATATTGGGATTATTTTTTGGATTTCTATTATCATCACTGCTGGTAAGATTATATCACCTGCAGATTATGGAGGGGGCTGCCAGCCAGGAGGAATTCATCACCTCCATTATGAAAACCCAGAGGCTTCCCGGGAACAGAGGGAACATCTATGACAGGAACGGAACGCTTCTGGCATCAAACCGTCTTTCCTATAACATCACTCTGGAAGATTCCGGAAATTATAAGAATCAGAAGGAGAAACAGAAAACATTAAACGGAATCGCCTATCAGCTGATTGGCCTTGTGGGAGATGAAGATAAGTTAAATGTCAGTCTTCCCATTG
This sequence comes from Lacrimispora defluvii, assembly GCA_013036995.1. Classification (GTDB taxonomy): domain Bacteria; phylum Bacillota; class Clostridia; order Lachnospirales; family Lachnospiraceae; genus Lacrimispora; species Lacrimispora defluvii. The sequence continues at coordinate 16,215 of JAAOXG010000038.1, read as the reverse complement.
TGGTAAACGAAGAAGGAAATTATCAATATTCGGTGGACGGCTGGAAGCTGAGCCGCTTTAAGGCTGACTTTTATGGTAAGAGCCAGGTTACGGATCTGACGGAAGAGCAGTCACAAAAGACCGCCGATGAACTGATGCAGGATCTTTGCGGAAAGAAGAAGTTTATGATTGATTCTTCCTATCCGGAAGAGGATCAGAAATTGTACAGGCTTCCTGCATCCTTAACCCCCAAAGAGATCTTACAGATTGCCAACATTCGTTATGGTCTGTCCTTAAATTCATACCGGAAATACCTGCCGTATCTGGTAGCCTCCGATGTATCTGACAAAGCCATGGTGGGTGTGATGGAACAAAAACACGATCTTCAGGGAGCTGATGTGGAAAACAGCAGCATCCGGGTGTACTATGGCGGAGAAAGCATGTCCTCTATTTTAGGATATACAGGTGGCATATCAGCTGATGAGCTGGCTGCCGTTGGGGATAATAACGGTATTTATTCCAATCAGTCTGTAATCGGCAAAAGCGGAATTGAAAAATCCATGGAAGAATGGCTGAGAGGAAAGGATGGAACTCAGGAATTTTATACCGACGTAGTGGGAAATCCAAAGACAGAACCGGTTATTACCAGCAGCCCCGGAACTGGCAAGAATGTTTACTTAACGATGGATAAAGGCGTGCAGGATGCAATATATCAGATGCTGAAACAGCAGATAGCCGGAATTCTCCTGGCCAATATGGTGGAAACCAGAAGGGCAGAAATGCCAAAAGCAGCCGATGCTTCCCAGATCCGGATTGCTTCTGACGAGGTGTACTATGCGTTGATACAGAATCATGTCATCGATACGGAGCGGTTAAAGGCTGAGAATGCATCGGATCTGGAAAAAAAGGTCTATGGAGATTTTAAACAGAAAAAAGAAGCGGTGATTGGTCAGCTTTCAGCCGCCTTCGACGCATCAGGAGCCTCTTACCAGGCACTTGGTCCCCAGATGCAGGGATACCTTGATTTTCTTGTCAGCCAGGCCCGTAAAGATCAGTTCCTGCTAAATGGAAGCGGCACATGGGACTGGAAAGAAAAGAGCTTAAGGCAATATCTCACCGAATCCATTGCTGCAGGTCATATGGATTTAAGCCGCCTGGAAAACAATGAAAAGTATGCGGAGATCCAGGATGCAGAACGCCTTGCGGAAGAAAAGATGCTACAGGATATTACCGATAACCGTGATTTTGAGCAGAAGATTTATCAGGCGATGATCGGGGAGGGATCCCTTAGCGGCAGAGAGACAGAGCTGCTTCTGTATGAACAGGGAGTTCTGCCAAAAGATGATCCGGACTACCCGCTTCTTATGAATGGTCAGATAAGTCCCTATCAGTTTATCCGTAAGAAAATAACCAATCTGGAGATCACTCCGGCCCAGCTGGCGTTAAATCCCTGTTCCGGTTCTGCTGTTGTGGTCAACCCCCAGAACGGTGAGGTAATAGCCTGTGTCAGCTATCCGGGGTATGACAATAACAGGCTGGCAAACCAGATGGATACCTCCTATTACCAGCAGCTGGAACAGGATTTATCCCTGCCTCTGTTCAACCGTGCCACCAGCCAGTTAACGGCACCCGGATCTACCTTTAAACCAGTTACGGTCATTGCCGGGTTAACGGAAGGTGTGATTCAGACGGATACCAGTGTTTTGTGTACCGGTGCATTTGACAAGGTAGAACCGCCTCTGCGATGCTGGAAACGTTCCGGCCACGGTGTGATCTCTTCCAGTGCCGATGCACTTAAAAACTCCTGTAACGTATATCTGTCAGAAATCACTTACAGGCTGGGAACAGGAACAGATGGAAGCTTTTCAGAGGATAAGGGACTTGGCACCTTAGTTAAATATGCCCAGCTTCTGGATCTGGATAAGAACACAGGAATTGAGATTGGAGAGGCAAAACCTCATGTAACAGATCAGTATGCCATTCCATCCTCCATCGGTCAGGGAACCCATAACTACACCACATCCCAGATAGCCCGTTATACAGCGACTCTGGCGAACCATGGTCAAAGTTATCAGCTGTCTATGATTGGCAAGATTACAGATGGAGACGGCACAGTGGTAAAATCCTTTACTCCTGCCTTAAACAGTACAGTCAGCTTACCGGAATTTGTATGGAATGATGTGGCAAAAGGTATGAACGAACTGGTAAAATCCAATGCAAACTTAAAAGATTTAAAAATTGATGCAGCAGGAAAAACCGGTACGGCAGAGGAATCAAAAACAAAACCCAACCATGGTCTTTTTATTGGATATGCACCCCTTGTGAATCCACAGATTGCCATAACAGTCAGGATTGCAAACGGATACAGCTCCGGTAATGTGGTAGGTGTAGGAAAAAATATATTTAATTATTATTTCCATCTGGAAGATACCGAAAAGATTTTAACTGGTACCGCTTCCGGTGTATCCAATAACCTTCGTACGGATTAAAGGAGAATGGAATGAGACGGGGAATGAGACGATTTGTGTTTTCTGTTGTTTGCACATTATTAATACTGATGATTGGTCTGGCCGGAGGAATTTTATTTCTCCGGCTTGAAAGTAAGAAGAACCAGTTAAAAAAGCCGGATGTGCTTTTTTCTGACTATGTGTCAAACTTACAAAAGGCGGATTATGAATCCATGTATGGCATGCTTGATGGGCAGAGCCAGTTAAATATCAGCCAGGAAGATTTTATTGCCAGAAATAAGAAAATTTATGAAGGTATTGAAGCGGAAAACATAAAAGCGGATATAACCGGCGTTGACTTAAAAGATGAGGAAGCAGTAGTCACTTATCAGATGAGTTTAACCAGTCTGGCAGGAGAGATCAGTTTTTCCAATCAGGCAGTATTTAAAAAAGAAAAGAAAAACGGCTATAAACTGGAATGGAATGACAGCATGATTTTTCCAGAGCTTAACAAAACCGATAAAGTCAGAGTTTCAACAGATGAGGCACAGAGAGGGTCTATCTTTGACAGAAACGGTCTTATGCTGGCAGGAAAGGGAACTGCCTCCTCTGTCGGTCTTGTTCCGGGGAAAATGAGTGAGAATTCCGGTCCGGATGTGGAAAAACTGGGAGAACTTCTATCCATGTCTCCGGAGAGTATACAAAAAAAGCTGTCTGCAGGCTGGGTGAAGGAAGATTCCTTTGTTCCCTTAAAAACCTTGAAAAAGGTAGATGATTTTCAGCTCCACTCAGATCAGGTCAGTGAAGAAGATCAGAAAAACAAGGAACTTCAGGACCAGCTTCTTACAATTCCCGGAGTATTAATTACAGACACTTCCGTGCGCTCCTATCCTCTTGGGGTAAAGGGTGCCCATCTCATTGGATACGTTCAGAATGTGACCAGTGAGGACTTGGAAAAACATAAGGGAGAAGATTATTTAACAGACAGCGTAATTGGAAAAAGCGGTATGGAGGGGTTGTATGAAAAGGAATTAAAGGGAACCAACGGCCATACTGTATCCATCACTGACGCAACGGGAAACAGCAAGAAAAAGCTGGCGGTCAGGCCTAGAACTGATGGTGCTGATATTACACTTACCATTGACAGTACGCTACAGAGTGCGATCTATGATGCATTTTCGGAGGACAAAAGCTGCAGCGTAGCCATGAATCCCCATACAGGAGAGATCCTGGCTCTTGTGAGCACTCCTTCCTATGATGACAATGATTTCATTCTGGGAATGCCGTCAGAAAAATGGGATTCCTTAAATAATGATGAGCGGAAGCCTCTCTATAACCGCTTCCGTCAGAAGTTTGCTCCAGGATCTTCCTTTAAGCCCATTACGGCTGTGGTTGGACTTGAAAACGGTGCCATTGATCCCAATGAGGATTATGGAAGTACCGGGTTAAGCTGGAGAAAAGATGAGAGTTGGGGAAACTATTACATAACCACCCTTCATGACAGCAATCCCCTTAATTTAGAAAATGCCTTCATATATTCAAACAATATTTATTTTGCCAAAGCTGCATTAAAAATTGGCTATGATGATTTTATGTCAGGGCTTAACAAGCTGGGATTTAACCAGGACCTTCCTTTTGAGATCTCCGTTGCCAAGTCCCAGTATTCCAATTCAGACCGGATCGAAACGGAAGTACAGCTGGCTGACAGCGGCTATGGACAGGGGCAGATGCTTGTGAATCCCATCCATCTTGCAGCACTTTACACCATGTTTACCAACGGGGGCAATGTGATACAGCCTGTTCTAAAAGCAGAGCAAAATGCTGAACCCAAAGTATGGCTTCAGGGAGCCTGCTCTGCAGACAATGCCAATCTGATCCGTGAGGATCTGATTAAGGTTGTCAGCTCAGAGCATGGAACCGGCCATGCCATTATGAGATCTGACCTGACCCTTGGAGGAAAGACAGGAACTGCTGAGATCAAAGCTTCCAAAGGGGATACTACCGGAACAGAGCTTGGGTGGTTTTCAGTGTTTACTGCAGATCCTGACACCAGGACACCAATGCTTCTTGTTAGCATGGTGGAAGATGTGAAGAACCGGGGCGGGAGCGGGTATGTTGTGAGAAAAGATAAGCTGATTCTTGATTCCTATATACCAGTACAATAAATGAAAAAGACAGAGCCTTAAGCAGGAGAGATTCTCCCGTCTGAGGCTCTGTTTCACTGTCTGTAGATATTCTGGTTCTCTAAAATGTCCAGTGTAATTGCTGCGGCAGTGCGTCCGTTGGCAGATTGATCACTTTGAATGTTGGTGGAGAACACATAGGTCTCATCCTGAGACTGTGCAAAACCGATAAACCAGCCGTTGACATCTTTGCCGTTTATATTGCCGGTTCCGGTTTTTCCGTATAATGAAACACCCTGGCTGGCAGAAATATAAAGGGAATCTTTAACCGCTTTGATATGATCCGGTTGAAACGGGAGGGTTCCCTGACAAAGCCGGCTTAAGAGCTCCACCTGTTCTACTGGAGAGATTTTCAAGGAAGACTCCAGCCAGTAGCTGCCGATTCCTCCTGATAAATCCTGATTTCCATATTCCATTCGCCTAATGCAGCTTTTTAATGCGGATATGCCGCTTTTTTCATCCAAAGCTTTAAAATACCAGTTAACAGAACGGCTCATGGCAGTATTCAGGCTTTGATCCTGATTCCAGGCTTCAAAGGGAAATGCTGATCCATCCCATTTCATATAAGAGGAGTCAGGAGTAATCACTCCCTGTTCCAGTGCACACAGTGCGCTGTATATCTTGTAGGTGGAGTCTGGAGAAATCCTGGTTGTGCCTGCTTTCTGATTATAAATATAATATTGATGGGAATTGACTCCGTAAAGTACAAAACTCCCTTCATAACCGTAAAAACAAGAGTCTAAATCCAGCTGTTTCATATGTTCAGGATAAAAAGGGTAAAAAGAACCGCTGGATGCATTGACAGACATGACGGGTATAAAGGCCAGCAGCACCAGACTGGTTACGGTGAGTAAAAACCGGCTTTTCCATTGTTTCCATGTGGTTTCTTTGCGGTAAGAAGCAATGCAGCGGATTCTCCTCCTGATCTCTTTTTCAGAGCCTGCGATCTGGGAGACAAAAGAAAGCCGTCTTACTATATTTTCTGCAAAACGAATCAGGGTTTTCCCATAATCCAGATAGCTGTTTTCTTCTAACATGGACAAAACGGACAGATCACAATCAACTTCCTGGTCCTTCCTCATCTCTCTTAGCCCAATCCAGACGACTGGATGATACCAGTACAGTGCCTGCATAAGAGCCAGGAAACGGTTAAGAAAAAGATCTCTGTGCTTAATATGGGTCAGTTCGTGAAGGAGAATAAAGCGAATCTCTTCTTCTGTAAATTCTGAAAGCATATGGATAGGCAGTATAATTACCGGTTTTACTAAACCGGCAGCCATGGGTGAACTTAAATATGCGCTGCTGTAAAGGGGAATTTTCTTTTTTATGTTCAATTCACTCAGGCAGCAGTTAAACAGTTCTCTGATCTGCCTGTTTTGGAGAGGAAGGCTGGCCTGTCTGATTCGTCTGATTTTAATGTCGGAAATGAGATTAAGGATTGACATAATACCAATTCCCAGTCCCCATATATAAGGCAGAATAGCAGGAAAATGAAAGATACGGCTGCGGCTGACGGATATGGAGAAATCTTGTATAAAGCCGGAAATTCCGGCATCATTGGAAAAAGTGGGAGTCATTACTTTGACAGGTGAGACACTGCCTCCAGAAAGGCTTAATAAACGAAACCCTGCATGGATCATGGAGGAGGGGAGGAAAGGAAAGATCAGTACAAGCAACAGGTAATACCAGATTCTGTATTGGGCTTTCCAGGTAAGTTGATTTTTAAATCGTTCTTTTATCAGCAGGATTATTCCGAATGACAGAATTATCACAACGCTGTTTAGCATAAGACGGATCATAAGGGAAAGAAGCATATTATGTTTCCTCCTCATGTTCCTTAAAAAGAAGCTTTTTCAGCTCATCTAAGTCCTCGTTGGATATATGATTGCTGTTCATGTAGTTTGTTACCATACCGGATATGCTGCCGTTATAAAACCGGTTTAAAAAGTGGCTGTTTTCCTTCTTCAGATAGTCGTCCTCATTAATAAGAGGAGTATAAATAAATACACGGCTTTCCTTGGTGTAGGTAGCAGCCCCCTTTTGAACCAGTCTCTTTAACAGGGTGTGAATCGTCTTGGGATTCCAGTCGGTTGTCTGGATCAGCTTTTCAGTTACCTCGTTGGTGTTAATTGGAGCAAACCTCCAAAGTACCTTCATCACTTCATATTCTGCCTCAGAAATTTGCGGAAGGTGGCTCATACTCATTCTCCTGTTCTTACAACTGTAATACATATATTATAAGAGTTTAGAGCCACAGTGTCAAGAAAGCAGAGTCTGATTATTTCATAAGTGTGCTTAAACCAGCCACATCATTCACTGGAAGAGAGAATGCAATGGCATGTTCCCCTGTTTCTTTTAATACAGTTTCACAGATGGATTTTAATATTGCCTGTTTATCTGCTTTAGGCACCAGCATCAGAAGAATTTCTTTTTCGTTTGAGACGGTCATCCCAAACAGTTTACTGGTAGAATCTCCACCCAGTTCTCTTGCTTTTATTAGTGTGCCGCCTTTACAGCCTGCATTTCGTGCAGATTCCATAATCGGGTTTGAAAGGTCTGTATTTATGACGGATGCAATTAATTCATACGTGTTTGTATCTGACATGGTATGATCCTCCTTGTGATAATCGGTAGATAAATGGTTCTCATTGCCTGCAATGCCGGAGTTTAGAAGGTTTGAAGCCGCGGCACTGATTCCTGACAGAGAAACGGTGAATACGATACCGTATCCAGGGTTATAAAGCTCCAGTTTTTTATGAAGCGCGGATATGAGGCTTTGGGAGGCTGACTGATCAACCACTCCGATTACCAGGTCCTTTTCCGGCTCATCAAGCCCAAGGCAATCTTTAATTGCAGAACTGGCTGTTCCATGTCCTCTGACATTAAGGAGCAGTTCCTGATTGTATTCTTTGAAAACGGAAGCAGCTTTTTCGCCTTTTCCACGGTCTACAATAACCGTAATCCAGTAAACTTTATGATTGGAAGTCATCTGCTTCATCCTTTCCTAATTCAATAAATTCCAGTTCCATATCAATTGAGTCAGCCCCTGCAAAAGAACTGGATTTCTTCGTTTTAAAATGGTATATCACACCGATCAGCTGAATGGTGATTAAGGGTGTCATAGCCACCATGGCTACAATTCCAAAGGCATCGGTCACAATGTTACCGCCCACTGCTTCACATGCACCCATTGCAAACGGAAGCAGGAAAGTAGCAGTCATGGGACCGGAAGCCACACCGCCGGAGTCAAATGCGATTGATGTAAAGATGGGCGGTACAACAAAGGAAAGTCCCAGTGCCAGTGCATAACCGGGAATTAATAGTGTAAGAAGGGGGAGACCCGTTAAAATCCTTATAACAGATAATCCCAAGGAAACTGACATACCTGCCGATAATCCTGTCATCATGGTTTTTTCTGAGATGGCACCTCCAGTGATATCCTCCACCTGTTTATTTAATACTAAAACAGCAGGTTCTGCTTTTACAATATAATAACCGATGACCATGGCAATGGGAATCATAATCCAGTTATAGGAAAGAGAGGCCAGCTGTTTTCCAAGATAATTGCCGGCAGGCATAAATCCAACATTGACACCGGTTAAAAATAGTGTGAGTCCAATGTAAGAGTACAGTATACCCATCAGTATTTTAATGATCTGTCTTTGTCTTAGTTTTAAGAAAAATATCTGGAAAACTACAAAAAATAAAAGAATTGGAAACAAAGCCAGAAAAACTTCCTTTGCATAAACCGGAAATTCATGCTGAAAAGCCAGCCACAGATCCTGTGAATTGGTGAAGGCAGGAATTACCGTGGGTTCATAGCTGCTGGAAGAGGAGCCATAGAGTAACCCTAGAATCATGACTGAGAGAATCGGTCCTACAGAGCAGAGGGCCACAAGACCAAAACTGTCGCTGCCTGAATTTTTACTTCTTCCAACGGTGGAAAGACCGACGCCGAGAGCCATGATAAATGGAACGGTAATGGGTCCGGTTGTTACACCTCCGGAGTCAAAAGCCACAGCCAGAAAATCTTTTGGAACAAAAATTGCGGTAGCAAAGAGTACTCCATAGAAGATCAGAAGAAGCTTTGACAAGCTCCAGCCCAGCAAAGTTCTTAAAAAGGCCAGGGCCAGGAAGATTCCCACACCGGCTGCCACTGAAAGAATCAGCACCATATCAGGTACTGCAGGGGTCTGACCAGCCAGAACCTGAAGATCTGGTTCAGCAATGGTAATGATAGAACCAATAATGAAGCAGGCAAAAATAATAATAGGTAATTTTTTTGATTTTGCCAGATGGTTTCCAACTTTTTCCCCGATAATCATCATGGACATGTCTACACCAAGTGTAAAAAATCCCATTCCCACAATGAGTAAGGTTGCACCTACCAGAAACAGCATCAGCGGATCCAGCGGCATGGGTGTAATGGTTATACACAAAATCAGCACAATGCATGTAACGGGCAGTACAGATGAAAGGGATTCAATAATTTTTTCCTTAAGTTTTTGATTCAAGCGAATACCTCCTGTTGTCCGTTTTTTTAGTCAGTGGTGCAAAGGCTTAGAAGAAGCAAAAATCATGCCTTTGCAACTCTGACTCTATTCGATTATATTAAGTGTAACACAAAAATAGTTGCGATTGCAACTATAATTTTGTTAGAGCTTTGTTAACATTTACCTGTATTTGGAAACTTCCTCATAGTTTTCTCCCAGTCTGGTTTCTGTAAAGGGCACAGAAGGACCAATGCGAAAGACCGGTTTTAATATGATTGGTGTGATTATGGTGGTAATAATGACAACAAGAACCACCGGCCCCAGAAAATCACCGCTAAGTAATCCAAGCTGTTGTCCTTTTCCTGCAACAATCAGAGCGACTTCGCCTCTGGAAATCATACCAACCCCGATCCGGATGCTCTGGTAATTTTTATAACCGCAGATCTTGGCTCCGATTCCGCAGCCAACTACTTTTGTTAGTATAGCAGTAAGGGTTAAAAGAAATGCAAAAAGAATAATTGCCGGTGTCATGGCTGGGAGTTCCACCTTAAGTCCTATGCTTGCAAAAAATACCGGTGAGAGCAGCAGATAGGACAGGGTATCAAATTTAGAGGTCAGGAACTGGGATTTCTGGGTATTGGATATGATGACTCCGGCTATGTAGGCTCCTGTAATATCGGCCACGCCGAAAAAGTGTTCTGCGATGTAAGACATGAGAAGACAGAGAGAAAAAGCAGCGATGGCATGGCGTTGTAAGCCACGTTCCGCGTCATTGCTCCAACGGGAATATGCTTTATAGATCAAAACGCCGCCAATGCCAGAAAAGACAAAGAACGCGGCAATTTTTAATAAGACGGCAAACAGATTGACATTGGGATCGGTGGTGCTGGTAATAATGGTAAGTGCGATGATTCCCAACACATCATCAATAATGGCTGCACCCAGGATAGCGTTGCCAGAATGGGTCTTTATTTTACCAATTTCTTTTAAGGTTTCAGCTGTAATGCTTACTGAGGTTGCAGTGAGAATGACTCCGATAAACATATTCTGAAGAAATAAAGAGCAGGTGGCATCAGAAGAAATCACACCAGGGCGGTTAAAGAAAGAAGCAACAGCGAAGCCGCCGAATAGAGGCACGATGACACCGATCAGTGCAATGATAAACGCAGATTTACCACTCTTTTTTAATTCTGCGGTATCTGTCTCCAGACCAGCGCAAAACATGAGGACAATCACACCGATTTCCGCCAGTTTGTCAAGAAATTCGGTTTCATGGAGTGTGCCAAACATGGCAGGGCCAAGAATCACCCCCGCTAACAATGCTCCGACTACCTGCGGCATGTGAAATTTCCGTGTTACAAGACCTAATACCTTAGTGCTTAAAAGAATAATTGTGAGATTTAACAAAAAGCTGTAATCCATACAAACCCCTCCTTTTAATTATATAAGATCAACAAAATTTATCTTACTCCTATTGAAACTTACTGTCAATTCTTACTAATAGTTTGTCTCTTCTTTACATACATCCGTTTTCATGATATAGTGACAACGTAATTCACTACGAAATCCGGAGGGCAGATTTATGCCATTATCTATTTTCTCATCATATGATCCCACGTAGAAAAAATTCATAAAGATTGGTATTAAAAAAAGCACTGTGAAAACAGAGCTTATTTTTGGTACCTGTAATTTCGTAAAATACGGATCATTGGAGAAAATATGAAAGATAAAAAAAATATATATTTGCTTTATGCCATTTCCTTTCTACAGGGACTGGTATTTTATGGACCAGTGGCCACTCTCTACAGACAGGCAGCAGGTGTCAGCGTATTTCAAATTACTGTAATTGAAAGCATTTCTCTAGCTCTTTGTATTGCTCTTGAAATGCCCTGGGGACTGGTTGCGGACCGGATCGGATATAGAAAGACCATGATTATCACCTGCGGAATTTATTTTATTTCCAAGGTGGTTTTCTGGAAAGCAGACGGGTTTGGTTTATTTTTACTGGAACGATTGCTGCTCAGTGTGGTGATGGCAGGAATGTCAGGCTGTGATTTAAGCATTCTCTATCTTTCCTGCAGGGAGGAAGAAAGCCAGCAGGTATTTGGCAATTACCAGTCATTCGGAATGGCGGGTCTGCTTTTGGCCTCTCTATCCTATTCTGTTTTTATTGGGGAAAATTACAGGCTGGCAGGTTTTTTAACCATGGCTGCTTATGGAGTGGCAGCCGTTCTTGTCTTTGGATTAAAAGAAGTAAAAGAGCCGGAGAAAGAGAAAAAAAGCAGCATGCATTTTTACCGCACCTTTCTAGACGTGGTAAAAGACCGGTATTTTCTTCTTGGCATGGTGGGAATTACACTGCTTGAGGAGACAAATCAGACGATCACTGTGTTTTTAAACCAGCTTCAGTATGTGAAATGCGGGATGGAGCCAAAGACAATGGGCTATGTTTTTATTATAGTCACATTGTCAGGCATTGCAGGTGGTATAGGGTCCTGCCGGCTGAATAAAAAAATGGGGATTCTTCCATTTACCATTGTCCTGTTTTTATGCGGGGGGATATCCTGCCTGGTTCTTTTCCGCACTAAAAATGGACTGCTTTCCGTTCTTAGCATCGTTTTTTTAAGGCTTGCGTCCTCTCTGCTCGGACCATTAAAGGCCAGGCTGCAAAACTGCCGGGTTACTTCCACAGACCGGGCTACCGTACTTAGTATCTATGCAGTGATCGGGGAGGCATGCGGGACGGGAACCAATCTCATATTTGGGAAGGCTGCCGCCGCTGACCTTACCTATGCCATGCTTTGGGGCAGCCTGTTGTGTACTATGGGCGGCGTATTTTTTGTAATTTCACACTTGAAAATGATTAATAACAACTAAGGTGTGGTAAAGCTGACATCTCCTGTGTGTATGGTTTCATAACCGTTAAAATGCAGGAGACTGTCTTTAAATTCCCTGGAACGGATTGTTTCAAGGAGAGCCGTAAAGGCTGGCTGTTCCATGGCAGATTTAAGTATGACCAGATCCATGGATGCTTCTGTTAAAGGAATAAAATCCATATGGGGATAAGCAGCCAGATGGGAGAGATCTCCCATGCTGACATCTGAAAGCCCGGAAGCAACCCCATTGGCAGATGACATGTGAGACAGGCTTTCATCTCCGTAACCCTTAATAAGGGACCTGTCTATTTTTTCCTCTGACAGTATCCGGTCTAAGTAAATCCGCAGGCCATTTCCCTTTTCCCGGTTTAAAAATTTAATTTCAGGCCGGCATAAATCCCTTGGGCTGCTTATATGATCTGGATTTCCGTCTTTTACATAGAAGCCTGTTTTTAATGTGCAGATATGGATGACCGCAGCTTCTTTCCCCGGAAGGAAATGGCTGATCTGGCTGATCCGTTCTTCAAACTGTTCAAAGCAAAAGCAGGTCAGTGCCATATGGGTTTTCTCATAATAAAGAGAATAAAGGCTGTTGTAGTCGTTCATATAAGAATGAAGGAGTGGCAGGCTGTTATCTCTCTGACTTAGCAGACTGCGAAGCAGTTCAACCGTCCTGGATTCCTGACTGTTAATAATAAGCCCGTTTGTATGAAGAAGATAATCCATCTGTCTGCTGGCCTGATCGGCTGAAAAACGGGGGATATCCATAACGGGAGGCAGAACATTGTTAAATCCGGCCGCCTCTTTCTTCTGATTTGTTCTGGTCAGATACTCATTAAGCTGGTCCTGGCTGATGCGGATCTGCTTTCCCACCTTTGCGGATTTTAATTCTCCCCGCTTAATTAACTCATATACGGTCGCTTTTTTGATTTTTAGCTGATCCGCCACTTCCTGGGGTCTGTAAATTTTTTCCATGTGATATCCTCTTTCCCCTGTCTCATTATTATTTATGGTATAACAAGGTTTATTTTTTGTCAATCAAAGGTGAGAATTGATATGTTGAAATAAATTGATTAATTAATTCAGAAAAATAAGAAATAATCTGAAGATATAGGAATATTGACTTTTAATTGTGTATCATTTAAAATAAACAAATACTTGTAAAACGTAACAAAACAGAACAAAACAGAACATTATAGGGCTTCATCTAAAAGTGAGGAGGAAAATGATGAAAAAAAGAAAAAGATTACTGCAAATGATGATGGCGGTATCACTGGTTGGCGGATTGCTTTCAGGCTGTGGTCAGGCGGGGATAAAACCGGTTCCTGCCACACAGGCGGCATCAGCACAAACTGAGACATCAAAACCTGCCCAGGAGAAAACAACCGCTGTTGAGACTGCAAAGGCAGAGGAAGCAAAGCCGGTTGATGTGTATGTGTTTATTGCAGCAAGCCTGAAAAACACCATGGAAAAGATTAAGGTGAATTATGAAAGTACACATCCCGGAGTAACGATCATCTACAATGCGGACAGTTCCGGTACTCTTCAAAAACAGATTGAGGAGGGCGCCCAGTGCGATATTTTCTTTTCAGCAGCACCCAAGCAGATGAATGCTTTAAAGGATGGAGGATTGGTAGAGGAGGGTTCCGATACAAACCTTCTTGTAAACAAGGTTGTGCTTATTAAACCAAAGGGGAAAAAGACAGCAGTGACCGGATTTGAAAATATCACAGCGGCTTCCAGTCTTGCACTTGCAGGAGAGGATGTACCGGTGGGACAGTATGCCAGAAAACTCTTTACCAATATGGGAATACTGGACCAGGTTATGAAAATGGAGATTAACGAGGGGGCCAACGTGACTGCAGTTTTATCCGCAGTTGCAGAAGGCAGTAATGAAGTAGGCGTGGTTTATGCAACAGACGCCGCCTCTATGCCGGAAAAAGTTGAAATTATAGCAGAAGCGGATAAAACAAAGATTGATCCCGCTGTCTATCCCCTGGGTCTGATTAAGGACAGGGAAGCCAGTGAGGATCAGAAAAAGGCAGCAGCAGAATTTAAGAAATATTTAACCAGTGATGATAGTGTAATGAAGCTCTTTACAGATGCAGGGTTTACCAGATATACAGAATAAAAGACCGAATGAAGGAGGTGAATGCATTGGGGGAAATACTTAGAACCATGGACTGGAGTCCTCTCTATCTGTCATTGAAAACAGGAATTGTGGCCACTGTACTCACCTTCTTTTTAGGAATTGGTGCAGCCAGGCAGATTATGAAGCTTAATAATACGGCAAAAGCCATTGCTGACGGGATTCTTACACTCCCTCTTGTGCTGCCTCCAACGGTAGCAGGCTTCTTTCTCCTTTTGATTTTCAGCCTGAGAAGACCCTTTGGAAGATATCTTCTGGAAAATTTTGATATCAAGCTGGTGCAGACCTGGCCGGGATGCGTTATGGCGGCATTTGTCATAGCCTTTCCCCTTATGTACCGCAATGCCAGAGCTGCATTTGAACAGGTAGACGTAACCATGATTCAGGCAGGAAGAACATTAGGACTGTCAGAGCGTAAAATTTTCTGGAAAATTGTGGTACCAATTGCTGCTCCGGGGCTGGCTTCCGGTACTGTACTTTCTTTTGCAAGAGCCATTGGAGAGTACGGAGCAACTACCATGCTGGCGGGAAATATTCTGGGCAAAACAAGAACGGTTTCCGTGGCCATTGCTACGGAAGTGACTGCTGGAAACTGGGACACGGCTGGATTCTGGGTACTGGTCATTGTTCTGTTATCGTTCTTTATTGTGGCAGCAATGAACGTAATATCAGGAAAAAGCAGAAAGAATGGAAGCGGGTGGGTCTGATATGCTGGAAGCGAGAATCGTAAAAAATTTCCATGGTTTTAAACTGGATATGGAATTTAAAACCGACAGAGGATGTATGGGAATATTGGGGGCTTCCGGTTGCGGAAAAAGCATGACTTTAAAGTGTGTGGCAGGCATTGAAAAACCGGACAGCGGGAGAATTGTTCACAATGGTAGAGTGCTTTTTGATTCCGAAAAAGGAATTAATCTGCCGGCAAGGGAACGCCATGTGGGGTACTTGTTTCAGAATTACGCCTTGTTTCCCACCATGACAGTGGAGGAAAATTTAAGAATATCCCTGACAGGCAGGGATAAGGAAAAGCGGATTCAGGTTTCGGAACAGATCCAGCGTTTTCAGCTACAGGGACTGGAAAAGCGCCTTCCCTCCCAGTTATCTGGAGGCCAGCAGCAGCGGGTGGCGCTGGCACGCATGCTTTTATGCAAGCCGGAAATGATTCTGTTAGATGAGCCCTTTTCCGCTTTGGACGGATTTCTAAAGGATACTCTCCAGCTGGAGATGCTGGAGCTGTTAAAGGAATTTAGTGGAGATGCGCTGTTTGTTTCTCATTCCAGAGACGAGATCTACCGGTTCTGCGGCCATATGATCCTGCTGGCCAATGGAGAAAGCGTTGTAAAGGGGCTTACAAAGGAAATTTTCAGGAAACCATTAAGAGTAGAAGCGGCAAGACTAACCGGCTGCAAAAATATTTCTCTCATAGAACGGATCAGCAAATATGAACTATATGCGCTGGATTGGGGGATAAAACTGAAAACAGCCGAACCCATTGAAGACTCCATTTGCTACATCGGAATCAGAGGTCATAATCTGGTGCCGGCTGCCAATGCTGAGGAAGAGAACACAATGAAAATCTCTCTTGCTGGAAGTGCCCATACAACCTTTCAGCGGCAATATTTAGTTCAGAATGCTTCCAATTTGTCATCCTCCAAAATCTGGTGGATCTGGGAAAAGAAAGAATCTGATGCGGAAGAAATGGAGACAATCCCATTATATTTAAAATTTCCAAAGGAAGATCTGTTACTTTTGTCTTAATTTTATTAGGTATTTTTGAAATAGATTGACAAAAGCAGAGACAATATTTATTATGAATAAAAATAACCGGATTAAGAGGGAGGCTGATCGTATGAAAATAAGTGCCAGAAATCAGTTAAAAGGAAAGGTTGTAGAGATTGAGTCCGGCTCAGTAAATGCAATCGTAACCATAGACATCGGAGGAGGTAATTTTATATCTGCCACGATTTCCATGGCATCTGTAAAGGATTTAAAGCTGGAAGTTGGGTCAGATGCATATGCCATCATAAAGGCGACTTCTGTTATGGTTGGAATAGATTCATAAAACTGAAGGGGCTGTAAAATAAGTCC
>JAAOXG010000037.1 GCA_013036995.1 Lacrimispora defluvii | reverse complement strand
CTATGTGCGAAGTTTGAGTCACAGAATATTATGAAACGGAGCATGCTGCCTGTTTTTCAAATTAAAGAAAACGCGTCCGGAAAACCGGACGCGCCTTTTTACATGGTCATCATAGCCACTCCAAATAAAATCATCAAATCAAGCAGTAAACAGACACCTGTAACACAGATAGAAAATACAGCCAGATTCTTTTTTTGTGGATTAACGGATCTGCTGATAATCAGAGTGCTTGACAACAGGCCGAGACACAGACCGATTAATCCGCAAAATGCCCAGCCTCCTAATGACAGGATTGCAGACAAAATGTAAGTCCATTTGGGTATATTTTCGAAAGGAACGTAAGGGGTCTTTGAGTTTAAATAAACTCCATCCACAGCCAGGTCAACTTTTCTGCCTATTGCAGTCAGATGGACTGTGGTTCCGTCAAGATCAAGGGGAACATCAAACAGACGAATAAACAGGCTTTTGTTCTTAATTGGGGTTGAAACACCATCAACGACTGCCTTTGCTTTAAATGCTCCCGGTTTAAATGCAATCTCATGATTCACTCCGTTTACTGTAACATTCCATTTGCTTTTCATACTAATTCTCTCCAATTTTATAAATTTATTTAAAATAGCAAATAACTAATGCTATTTGATACCAGCTGCAATCAGCTGTAATTTTCCAGCTGTCTGCTCATCCAGATCCCCAAAGTAAGGAAGCCCCTCCGGTGACTGATCATAAAGAACATTATATAAAACACAGGCAGAAAGATAAGTTCCTGCTGGTGACGGATGGTTTTCATCTTCATCCCATAACTCGATCTCCGGAAACCGGGATGTACATCTCATAAAAGCGATTCCAGCAGGAGCCAGCATGGCATCCAGCTCTTTTGCGATATTGATATAATGGCTGGCTATTTCAGTCTGCATCTCTTCCCTGGACTCCCTATATTTAAGTCCTGCCAGAAGATCCATTGAGATCCCTTCTTTAAAAGCCCATGTCATGAAAAATACCGGCTCTCCCTGTGCCTGTCGGATCAGGGAATCAAGGGTTCTGGCTGCTGAATACATGGTTTCTTCTGCCATGGTGGCAATTCCGCTTTGCTCCTGTAAAATCACATAATCCCATGTGTAATTTTCCAGTGCATCGTATACCTGGCTTCCAACCTCATCCTCCCGGTCAGCGAAATATTCCAGACGATAGGAACCTTCTGTCAGTTCATATACATCAGCCATAAATCCGCCGCTCTGGCTTAACTGTGAAAATACAGACGGAAGGTCATTGGTATATGTCATACTGTTTCCCAAAAATAAAACCGAAGGCTGATCTTTTACCGGGTCTGGTTTCTTTAAATCCAGATTTTGTGTAAAATCCATGGGCTGGACTTTCTCTCTTTTCAAGGCGCTGGATATCAGTAAATATCCACCAATTAACAATGCAGCAAATACTGCCAAAACAATGATTACAATCTTTTTTATTGTTGATTTCATACTCCCACTCCTCTGTTTTTTCTTTTATTTGTATCGGCACAAATAAGAAATAATATAGGCATTGAAGGAATTTTATTACTTTTTGTTAACTTTCAACAATTATGTCTTGTATTTTGTAACTAATTATATATATTATAAAAAGAAAGAGCCGATAACCGCATATTTACTTATGCATGTCATCGGCTCTGGGTCTATACGACTTTATTATTATTCCATTTCATCAACAGCAGTTTTACCGGCAATTCGTCCGAAAGTAAAGATATCCGTTAATGCATTTCCACCCAGACGGTTTCCTGCATGGATACCTCCGGCAACTTCTCCGGCAGCATAAAGATGTTTAATTGGCTGGCCATTTTCATCTAATACATGAGTATTGGTGTCGATCCTAAGACCGCCCATGGTGTGATGAACAGCTGGCTTTCTTGGAGTTGCATAGAACGGTGCCTTCTCCACTTTCAGGCTGAATGTATCCTTATGGAATTCCGGATCAAAGCCCGCATCTACATAAGAATTATATTTTACAATGGTCTCCTTAAGAACTTCTGGATCCATACCAACTTTTACTGCCAGTTCTTCAATGGTATCGGCTCTGAATAAAGTACCTGCCTCTACCTGACGGTCTAATTTCTCCTGGCTTGTATTGGCCGCTGTTTTCTTAATCTCATCATCTGCAATCAGATAGAATAATCCGCCCTGATCGATAGCCGCTTTTGTTAATACATCTCTGCCTGAGAACTCATTTACAAAACGTCTGCCGCTTTTATTAACGATTACAAAGTTTTCCGGTGGTACCTGAATTCCACTAAACAGCTCACCAGTATCCGGATCGGCAACAGGCATCATCTGGGTAAATCCCATTCCTGTCAGTGCTGCTCCTACTGATTTGCCAAGCTGGATTCCATCACCAGTCATAGCGAAGGAATTGGTGGTTCTTATATTGTCATCGATGGCACTCCAATAGGTATTATATTCCTTTAACATCTTTGTATTGGCACCAAAACCACCGCTTGCAAGTACAACTGCTTTGGCACGGACTGTGATCTTCTGGCCATTGACACCAGTTGCCATGACTCCTGCAATCTCGCCATTTTCTAAAATAAATTCTTTTACAGGACTGTCTGTGATAATCTTTCCTGAATGCTCCTCCACATATTTTGTGAGAGCAAGAATAAATGCGGTACCATAGCTTTTCACTGGCTTATGGCCACGGCGCCAAAGAGCTCCAACCGGAGCAAATACAACGCTCTTATCATACTCAACACCGATCTCTTCCAGCCATTTTACACTCTCTAACGCTCTGTCAGTAAGAATTTTTACCAGGTCATACTGTCCGTAGATGGTGTTGCCTTTTAAGTCGGTACGCTTTCCGCCAAAATAAGTCTGCATTCTGTGAAGAAGAGGAGAATCGAATAAATGACCTTTTCCAGTACCGAATTTTTCCTGGTATTTGGCAAATTCTTCTTTCAGTGCATGGAAATCATCTAAATATTCCGGATGGATCTGGCTCTCATCGGTCGCTAGCAATGACTCGATGGTATGTCTTTCTCCCGGATTTTCATCAAACTCTCTCTGCCACTCAGGATCTGCCGCATTGACCGGACCGCCGGAACGTATGGTATTTCCGCCTACTGCCGGATATTTTTCAAGTACTATTACACTGGAGCCATTCTGTAATGCAGTGGCAGCCGCACTGAGTCCGGCACCGCCTCCGCCAACAACTACCACATCACAAGTATACTCTTCGTCCTGTCTGTTCCGGCTGCTGGCAGGTTTTGGACGTCTCTTAAGAATATCAGGGTTGACTCCGGCAAGCTTCACTGCCTTAGCAACACCATCGATCACACCGTTGCTGGTTTCCGATGCACCAGAGAGCACATCCACATTCAGAGTCTGTCCCTCAATGATTTTATCCGGTATTCTTACAAATACCACATCTGCAATTCCTTCGGTTTCACCTTTGGTATCTATATGAATGCTTTCAATTCGTTTTTCGCTGAAGGATACCTTCATAGGAAGATTTCCGCTGTGACCGATTGCGTTTACTTCATATTCGCCAGGAGTAAAGGAAAAATCCTCTTCCTCATTAAGCTGATTTGCGATGGTAGCAAAACGCATAAAGCGAAGGAAACAGATATCCAGGAAATCGATGGTTCCCTCATTAACCAGATCACCGGCTTCGTCAAATGCCTTGCTGGCATTTCCCAGTAAAAACTCATATCCTGGCATTACATTTGCATCCACACCCGGTGCATCCAGGATCTGGCGGAGATGAAGCTGCGCACGGGAAGATCCCTGTGTTCCTAAAGATGCGCCAACGATCATGACCGGCTTGCCTGCAAGTGGGTGGAGATCAAAGCTCAGCCACTCAATCAGACTTTTAAGTCCGGACGGAATGGAATGATTGTATTCAGGAGTAGCCATAATAACACCGTCACACTCTGTGATCTTATTATTGAACATCTGGATCACATCACCGTAGGACTGGTTATCCGACTGATTAAACATGGGAACATCGGTGATATCAAGTACTTCAATCTCTGCTTTTGACTCAAAACGTTTTTTCATAAACTGAAGGAGTTTACGATTATATGATTTTTTTGCATTCGTTCCAACAATTGCTATAAATTTCATTGATATGAATCCTCCTACTCTTGCCAAGTGAATTTTTTTGCGCTTTTCTTCTGAACCTTTTCTGCCAAAAGTTTCGTTGTGATATCCGTAAACAGAACAAATTCCCTGAAAATTTCATCAAGCTCCGTTAACTTGTCCGGGTAGATGAGATCTCCGGCATTATCAAATGCGCCTTGTGATTTTCCTAACAGGAACTCACTGCTTGGCATAATTCTGGCTGCCAGCTCAGGGGAATCAAGAATCTGTCTTAAGTGGGCCTGTGCACGGGAAGAACCAAGTGTACCATGAGATGCCCCTACAATTAAAACAGGCTTATCTGTAAGCGCCTGACTTGTATAGCTGATCCATTCAAGAGCACTCTTTAAAACGGCTGGTATGGCATGATCATACTCCGGAGTTGCTATAATAACACCGTCTGCATTTAAGATTTTATCGGATAACTCCTCTACCTTTTCAGGAACTTCTAAATCCTCTGGTTCCATAAAGGCTGGTAAATCTTTAATTTCATATAATTCAATCTCCGCCTCACTGGAAAAATGTTTTTGCATAAATTGAAGCAGCATGCGATTAGTTGACACATCTGAATTCGTGCCCACGATTGCTAAATATTTCATAGTAATCTCCTTCCTATCCATTAAGTTCTCACAGTTGTACTTATGTGTTTGATATAATTTTAACACATCGTTCTTATATTATCTAATAGTTATTTATTGAAGTTTGATAACAAATTTGTTATAATCGAAAATAATTGAAAAATAGCAAATTATTTCTCAAAGAAAGGAATAAAATGTCGAAAATCTCTTCTCAGGAAATTCTGTATTATATTGATGCCATTTTAAAATACAGTAACTATGGCAAGGCCGCTAAATCCCTTTATATTTCTCAGCCATATCTGACGCAGGTGATTAAAAGAGTGGAAAATGAATTAAACTGCGAACTGATCACCCGGAACAAGCTGCCTTATCGGTTAACTGAACAGGGAAAGATCTATTATCAGTATCTGACCTCATTAGAAAATAATTATGCAAAGCTGCTAAGGGAAATATCCGATGTATCAGATATTGACAAAACGGTTATAAAAATAGGGGTTCTTCCCAGTCTTGGTACCTATCTTCTACCTCTTTTTCTGCCCGATTTTCTAACCCTCCATCCAGACTGCAGAATAGAGCTGTTAGAAAGTCTGCCTGAAAAAAATGAGAAGCTGACCCAAAACAATGAACTGGATTTCTGGATTGGGCAAAATTCAAGAAATATTTCACCCAACTTAAACTCTGTCAGCTGGGGCAGACACAGATACCGGGCTGTGATCCCCCGCTGCAGTGATTTGTATCAGGAAAATACAGCCGTCATTGGGGAAGGCAGCATCGACATAAGTAAAATCTTATGCCAGAAGCTGGTTCTCACCTCCAAAGGCTCCGCGATCAGAAAACAGATCGATCAATTGCTAAACCTTTATAAGGTTGAGCCCCGTATCATTATGGAGAGCACAGAGATCAATACCATTCTGAAGCTTGCCACAGGTAATTTAGGAATCACCTTTATTCCTGAAAGCGTCTATGTGAAGGAAAGTCCGTCGGAATACAATCTCTATCAGATACCCATAGACGAACTGAGCTTAGACTACTTCATAGCATACCACAATGAAAGAAAACTATCCAACATTGATCATGACCTGATAAATGCATTTTTGATTCATGGACAGAACAATTCCGATCTGGGAGAATGAAATGACAGAGTATACAAAGATTATATATCTTATGGGAACAAAAATTTCCCTTTATATTAAGGGAGAAGAAACTGAAATGCTGGCAAAAAAGGCGGAAGAAATGCTGATCCGTTATAATGAGATCTTTAGTGCCAACAGTGAACACTCCCAGCTTGCGAAAATTAAAAAAATGGCTGGAATCTCACCCCAGAAGGTGGATGAGGAGCTGTATGAACTGATAAAAACGGGAAAAAAGCATAGTCTGAATGAGAATTCATTTTTAAACATTGCAATCGGACCGTTAATAAAACTATGGAGAATCGGTTTTACCGAAGCACATGTGCCGGAAAAAGAATCCATAGAAAAAGTGCTGGAGCTTTTGAATCCCGAATCGATACAGCTGGATGAGGATAAAAAAACCGTCTTTCTGCAAAAAAGAGGAATGGAAATAGACCTGGGAGCCATTGCCAAGGGCTATTTCGCAGATAAAATAATGGAGTTTTTTAAAGATCATGGTGCAGTCTCGGCTATGGTAGATATGGGCGGCAATGTTCTGGTACATGGAGACTCCCCCTCCGATGGCAGTGACTGGAATGTGGGAATCCAGAATCCGTTTTTGCCGAGAGGAAATGCGGCTGCACTGATTAAAATAAGAAATCAGTCTGTTGTAACATCAGGAATTTACGAAAGAGTCCTGGAAAAGGAAGGCAGTAAATACCATCATATTTTTAACAGCAAAACCGGCTATCCTATGGAGAGCAATATTGCTTCTCTGACTGTGGTCGCAGACCGGTCCCTGGACTGTGATATTTACACCACAGAATTGTTTGGGCTGGATGCGGTGTCAATCATTCATAAAGTAAACCATATGAAAGATTTGGGTGCTGTTGTAATAACCTTAGATGGAAAATTGGCCTGCACAAAAAATCTTATGGAACGAATTCATCCATTAAGTATGTAATATAAAACTTCAAGATACTCCTGCTTAAAGCCCACCAATCGCATTACCGCAGTTGGTGGGCTTTTCATGTGCAAACCAACATTGTTTCATTGACAAACAAATAGTTTGTATGCTAGGATAACAATAGTAAGAATAATTATTACAATAAAGGAGAAATGATTTATGTTTAAAGCAGAAAATAGTCCAAAGCGTTATTATAAAGTCATGCACAATTACCAGGAGGCCCAATTGCTTTTTGCTGCAATACGTCTGAATATTTTTTCCTATCTTGATACACCTCAAACTGCACAAGCGGTAGCAGAAGCGATGAATTGTGACAAACATCAAATAGAACTCATGCTGTTATCACTGGTCTCCTGCGGTCTGGTGAATAAGCAGGAAGAATATTATAGAAATACATCAGAAACAAGAAATTTTTTATCCCGCAACAGCAATGTGTTTCTTGGTGATACACTCTTGTTTCGGGAAAAGATGACCTCTCTGGGACAACTGGAAGAAAAGATAAAGTCAGTATCTTCCGTAAATAATAAGACTTATGATTTTTCTGAACTCGCCCGTTTGTCTATTCCTGAAATGTACTCCGGCCGTGTACAGGCATTTCTAAATGAAGTAAACAGGCTGTTTCCTGATAATAATGAGTGTCTCAGCATTCTGGATCTGGGAGGAGGAGCAGGCATTCTGGATGTTGAACTGATCAAACATTACCCGAACAGTAAGGCAACCGTTATGGAAACGCCGGATGTTTCTAAGGTTACAAGGGAAATTGTGGAGAAATATGGGGTACAGCAAAAGGTTCAGGTGATTTCAGGTGATTTCAATCATGACCCTTTCGGCGGACTTTATAATATGATTATTGCCTCAGGCGTTCTGAACTTTGTTGAGGGTGATTTAACGGATTTTATAAAGAAAGTGTCTGATTCATTAGATAACGGAGGTTATTTGTTTATTATAGGGCAGTTTACAGATGAAAAAGAAGCTGTTCCTGCAAATATGTTAAGCTGGCTGTCCGGGTTTCTGGATGGCATCCCCTTACCTCCCGCAGCTCAGGATATAGAACTGGCATTACAAACGTGTGGTCTTACTCCAGTGGACAGGGTGAAGGTTGCTATGTTTGAGGGTTACATTTACCGAAAAGAGGAAAAGAATGAATCTGTGAATTCAAAGGATGTAATCAATTCATTTATTGAATTAACAGAAAGTATTTCAAATTCCAAAACGAATATTCTTAATTTTGGAAGTGAGGATATGACATTTCATCGTGGAGAAATTCACATGATTAAAACAATTGGTGATTATCCGGGAATTCACAGTGCTGAGCTTGCGCGGAAATATGGTATAACAAGACCGGTTGTTCATAAGACTCTACAGAAATTATCAGAGAGAGATTTAATCGTCAAAAGAGATGATCCCGAAGATAAAAAACGCTATTTACTTTATTTGACGGAAAAGGGTAATGCTGCCTACAGGGCTCATGAAAAATATCATAATGATAATGATCAATCACTTTTTGATTTTCTTAACGGTACCTCCAGTGAAAATTTAGCAATTATTAAAGGATTTTTAGAACATGCCATAGGATTAATACAAAATCACTCATAACCCTGAAGAGGAGAACGAAAATGAATCCAGATAGTAAAATTATGATTATTGGCGGACATGGTAAGGTAGGCCAGTCTATTACCAAAGAACTGAAAAACTACAGTTTGATCCTGGCAGGACGAAACGAAGAGAAAATGAAAAGGTTCATTCAAAAAGAACAACTAAAAGCAGAAATCTGTGTAATGGATATTCTTAATATTGATTTTGCACTGTTACAAAATGTAGGCTGGGTTATTGTTTGTGTAGATCAGGAAAATACCCTTCTGGTAGAATATTGTGATAAAAACGGAATCGATTATATGGATGTCACTGCAAATTCAGAATATATTGATAAGATTCATAAACTTGAGCTTAAGCGTACAAGCAAAATTCTGCTGGGCATTGGTCTTGCTCCCGGACTTACAAATCTTCTGGCGGAAAAATTTGTACAAATGTATCCCACTGAAAAATATATTGATATTCAGCTTATCTTAGGGATGGGCGAAAAACACGGAGATGCTGCCATAAAATGGACTCTGGATAATTTTACAAAAAACTACAATCATCGCATTCATGGATATATGAAACCATTTTCTAAAAAAAATAAAATGGAAAGCATGCAGAAGCGATTTTATTCGTTTAATTTTAACTTTGTGGACCAGCACATGTTAAATAATAAATATAAAGATAAGATATTTACCACTTATCTGGGGTTCGATCAGTCTATTATAACCGTATTCCTATATTGGGCAAACAGACTTGGACTTCTCAGATTGTTAAGATACAAAAAAATATATAATATGGCAGAACGACTGCTAAGGAATCCCAAAATTGGTTCAGATATATTTATCGTGTCTATTCAGTCCGGTAAAAAAAGCCTGTATGCGTGGGGACATGACGAAGGTAGATTTACTGGACTGATTGCTGCTGAATCAGCAAAGCGAATGGCAGATCCCACATTAAAAAAAGGAATTATGGAAATATCAGATATTTTAAATATAGAAGATATCGTAAACAATGATTTGTTTCAGTTAACTTTCAAAAGATAACCATCTATGATAAGATTAATGTTATAACTTATAATCTGGTAATTTAATCTCAGGGAGGGACAACATGAACAAAGAAATAAAAAAGACTGCTATCATAGGAATGGGTGCACTGGGTATGTTATATGCAAGCCAGATCAGTTCTGCATTTGGACCTGATTCTGTCTATTTTCTTGCTGACCAGAAACGAATTGGGCGCTATCAGAAATTGACTTTTACAATAAATGGAACCCCCTGGTCTTTTCCCATGAAAGCGCCGGAAGATGCAGGTCCGGCAGATTTGATAATTATAGCAGTTAAATACAACGCCCTGCCATCAGCACTGGATTTAATGGCTTCCTCAGTCGGTCCTGATACCACCATAATCTCAGTTATGAACGGGATTGACAGTGAAGCGATAGCAGGCAAACGCTATGGAGATGAAAAAGTACTCTATTGTATCGCCCAGGGAATGGATGCCATGAAGTTCGGTACCGATTTAACCTATACCAGATCCGGAGAATTATGTCTTGGTACCAGAATAAAGGGGCAGGAAAATAGGCTCGATGCCTTAACCACATATTTTGATTCCGCCAGAATCTCCTATCGTACCGAGAGCGATATTTTAAAAAGGCTTTGGGGGAAATTCATGTTAAATGTTGGAATCAATCAGACCTGTATGGCATATGAGGCCAATTATGCCCAGGCTCTTACTCCAGGTACCCGATACGATACCTTAATAGGAGCCATGAGAGAAGTAATATTACTTGCACAAAAAGAAGGCATTACCCTGACAGAAGGCGACCTGGAGGCTTACATAGAACTCTTAAAAACCCTTTCACCTGAGGGAGTTCCATCCATGCGTCAGGATGGGATCGCCCACAGACCATCGGAAGTAGAGATGTTTTCAGGCACAGTACGCAGACTTGCCGCGAAACACGGTCTTTCTGTTCCAGTAAATGATATGCTTTATAAAAAAATCAAAGATATGGAGTCCACTTATATTTCTTAAATCCAAACCAGAAGCAAAAGGAGGAGGTATGATGAGCAATCGGATTTTACTTTTAGAAGATGACATCAGTTTAGTAGATGGATTGAACTATTCTTTAAAGCGCAATGGCTTTGATGTTGAGCTTGTCCGCACAGTAGAAGAAGCCATAGGCTGTTTACCTGAATTGGATCAATATGACTTACTGATCCTTGATGTGACGTTGCCGGATGGTACGGGTTTTGAGGTATGTGAAAAAGTGAGAAAACAGGGATACCAGATTCCGATTCTGTTTTTAACAGCTTCCGATGAAGAGGTAAATGTCATTCGTGGGCTGGACAGCGGCGGCGATGATTATGTAACAAAACCCTTTAAACTGGGTGAGCTTTGTTCCCGGATTCGTGCCTTACTGCGCCGGGTGGGAAAATCCGGTCAAAATAACCTTACTGTAATAGAATGTGGTGATATTTGGATTGATCTTTTAGGAAGCAGGGTGCTGTTAAACGGAAAAACTCTGGATTTAACCAGCGCAGAATACCGTCTTATCTGCTTACTTGTAAGAAATTCTAACCGGGTCATTACCCGTAATCATATATTAAATGAACTGTGGGACAATACAGGCGACTTTGTGGACGATAATACTCTTTCCGTTTATGTACGCCGGCTCCGTGAAAAAATTGAAGCTGATCCCTCCCATCCGGAGCATTTAATAACCATCCGGGGTTTTGGCTATCAGTGGAATGAGGTGTCTGAATGAACCTTTTTCAAGATAAGCAAATCAAACATTATACCGCGTTTATTTTAACTCTTGTTATGCTGATTTTTCTTTCTGTCATTGGTCTGAATGCTGTTCAGGTAAAAGCCATGCATGGTCTGTTTTTATCCCACGATAATGCCGTTGTGACTTCTCTTTTCCAACAGGGTGTTTCAAAAGATGTAATTGCCAAAGCCATTACCAGTACAACAAGCAGCCAGGAAGGAGCGACTCTGCTTGGTAATATAGGTATAACAGAGCATACCGCAATCAGATTTCTTCCCTTTATTGATGAGTTTCATAAGACTTCCCTATTCGGTATGATGCTATTTAGCGCAATTCTATCCTCTTTGCTTTTGGTTGGATCATTCGTTTTTTTATGGAGAAGAGAACAGCTTTATCTGCAGGCAGCAAAGGTAATTACCAATTTTACAGAAGGCGATTTTTCTTACCATATGCCGCAAATGAAAGAAGGAACCATATATCGTCTCTTTGCCTGTGTAGATCAGCTTGCCATGATCCTGCAGTCAAAAAACGAAGCTGAGAAGAAAGCGAAAGATTTTTTAAAAAGTACTATTTCAGATATATCACATCAGTTGAAAACACCACTTACGGCTCTTACTATGTATCATGAAATCATTTCTGAAGAACCGGATCATGTTCAGACCGTAATAGAATACTCCCAAAAAACAGAATCAGCACTAAAACGTATGGAACAGCTGATTCTCGTCATGCTGAAAATAACCCGATTAGACGCCGGCAGTATTGTCTTCGAAAAAGAAAGCTGTGATTTATCGGAATTGATTGCCCAATCTGTCAGTGAACTGACAACAAGGGCAGCCTGTGAGGGAAAAGAAATTATTGTAGATGATGTTCCGGAAGAAACCCTCATTTGTGATAAGCAGTGGACCAGCGAAGCCATTGGAAATATGGTTAAAAATGCTTTGGATCATACCGATTCGGGAGGAAAAATCCACGTTTCCTGGAATCGGACCCCTGCCATGCTGCGCATCATGATTTCTGATAATGGCTCCGGTATTGCACCGGAAGATTTACATCACGTATTCAAACGTTTTTACCGCAGCAAAAAATCTCTGGATACCCAGGGAATCGGCCTGGGCCTGTCACTGGCAAAAGCCATTGTTGAGGGTCAGGGAGGCATCATCTCTGTCCAAAGTGTACTGCAGGAAGGGACTGTTTTTACACTTTCCTTCCTTACGTAACTGTAAGCTGTTATTCACCCGATTGTAAGATGTACCTGTTATTCTCTTTAGAAAGGAGGTACTGATAATATGGAGATTTTAGAAGTACGGCATTTATCAAAAACCTATGGAAAAGGTGAAAATCAGGTAAATGCCCTGAAAGATGTCTCTTTTACATTAGAACAGGGAGAATTTGCTGCAGTAGTTGGAGAATCAGGTTCCGGTAAAAGTACGCTGCTTAATTGTATTGGAGCCCTGGATACCCCTACAGCCGGAAATATCTATATGGACGGAAATGATTTATTCTCCATGAAAGAAGAACAGCGTACCATTTTCAGGCGGCGTAATATCGGCTTTGTATTTCAATCCTTCCAGCTTGTTGCAGAATTGACTGTGGAACAAAATATTATGTTTCCCATTCTTCTGGATTACCAGAAACCCGATCAATCGGCTGTGAATGAAATTTTAGAAGTCTTAGGGCTTTTCGAACGCCGCCATCACTTGCCTTGCCAATTATCCGGCGGTCAGCAGCAGCGCGTGGCCATTGGACGGGCACTGATCACAAGGCCCAAACTGATCCTGGCGGATGAACCCACCGGAAATCTGGACAGCAAAAACAGTCAGGATGTAATTGATTTACTGGTCAGGGCATCCCGCCTTTATCAGCAAACGATTCTGATGATTACACATAACAATCATCTTACCACCTCCGTAGACCGCGTACTGCGGGTTTCGGATGGCGTTCTGACGGATTTGGGAGGCAAAGAGAATGAAAAGTTATCTTGACCTTGTTCCCATTTCAGCCAAAGTCCATAAGAGGCAGAACAGAATGTCTGTATTCTGCATTGTTTTAGCAGTGTTTCTAGTCACAACTATTTTTGGTATGGCCGACATGTTTATACGCAGTCAGATCATGCAGGCCCGTATCGAGGACGGTAACTGGCATGTGATGATCCGAAACATAACGGAAGAACAGGCCGCCCTGATTTCTGCACGACCTGAGGTAACCGCATCTTCCTGGTATGGTGTCCTGAATTTCAGGGGAGAACAAGGCTATACTGTATCTGGAAAAAGCGTGATTGTAATGGGAAGTGATAGAGACTGGATTACGAAAATGCAGTCTCAGGATATCCGGGACGGAGCGTTTCCACTAAATGACCATGAAGCTATGATTACCGAAAACGCAAAGACAATGCTTGGCCTGCAAATCGGAGATTCCGTTTCAGTCTATGGACCTGATGGAACCAGCTATGAATTTACGATCTCTGGCTTTACCAAAAATGCTGCTAAAACAATGAAAGAGGACTCCTACGCAGTTTGCCTGACTACCCAGGCGTTTCGCTCCTTATATCCCGGAGTCTCAAATGGTCAGCCTGCTGAGTACAACAGCATCTTTTTTGTACAGTTTTCTACTCATAGCAATATACGAAGTACCATTGCCGATATGAAGTCTCAACTGGGACTTTCGGACCAACAGGTTTCGGAAAATACAAAGCTGCTGGGCTTACTTGGTCAAAGCGGAAATTCTTTTATGATGCAAATCTATGGTTCAGCTGCTGTTTTATTTCTATTAGTTTTGCTGTCAGGCATTATGATGATTGCAAGCAGTCTAAATAGCAATGTGGCACAGCGTACGGAATTTTTTGGAATGATGCGCTGTATCGGTGCCACACCAAAGCAGTTAATGAGATTCGTACGGAGGGAAGCCCTTGGTTGGTGTAAATTTGCAATACCATCTGGCATTTCTTCGGGAACCGTTATTATTTGGATCTTGTGCGCCTTACTACGTTTTCTCAGTCCGGAATATTTTGCTGGAATGCCGGTATTTGGAATTAGCCTGCCCAGTATCATAGCCGGTATCTGTGTTGGTATCCTGACGGTTCTGCTGGCGGCTCGTTCACCGGCAAAAAGAGCTGCCAGGGTTTCACCATTGGCAGCCGTATCCGGAAATGCCAATTCTCTGCAGCCTGTGCGCAAAGCGGCAAATACAACACTATTTAAAATAGATACTGCTCTTGGTTTCCATCATGCAAAAGCCAGTAAAAAGAATTTTGTTTTGATGGTAGGTTCCTTTTCACTTAGTATTATACTTTTTTTAGCGTTTTCGGTAACAATTGATTTTATGCATCATTCTCTCACTCCCTTGAAGCCGTGGACTCCGGATTTATCAATTGTCAGCCCTGATAATACCTGTTCGGTTCCAGGTAGCTTATTGGAAAATCTTAAGGAAAATCCGGTGGTTAAGCAGGTATACGGGAGAATGTTTGCCTATAACGTACCGATTACGGTGAATGGTCAGGAAAAAAAAGTGGATCTGGTTTCTTATGAGGAAAACCAATTTAGATGGGCTAAGAATTTTTTGCTGGATGGATCTTTGAATGCCGTCCAGGAGGAAAACAATACTGGACTCATTGTTTTTGAACCTCAAAATACCATAAAGACTGGTGATACTGCTGCTCTGCACATAGGGGGGCAAACGGCAGATATAAAAATCGTGGGCTCTCTTTCTTCCAGCCCCTTTAACAATACCCCTGACGTTGGAACAATGATCTGTTCTGAAAATACCTTCCGGCAGCTGACCGGTGAAAGGGATTATACAATTATTGATTTGAAGCTATCTAAGAACGCAGCAGAAGCTGATGTTGATGAGATTCATAGAACAGTTGGCATGGATGTCACCTTTTCTGATGAACGCTCCGGCAATCGCAGCGTAATAGGCTCGTATTACTCGTTTGGATTGTTTATCTATGGCTTCATGGCTTTGATTGCTTTAATTACCATATTCAATATTGTAAATAGCATCTCCATGAGTGTCTCCTCCCGTATGAAGCAGTATGGAGCATTTCGTGCCATTGGCCTGAGTAACCGCCAGCTGATAAATATGATTGTTGCAGAAGCCTCTGCCTATGCGATTACAGGGTGTATCTTCGGCTGTGTTTTCGGGATAATGCTGAATAAGCTCCTGTACGCAAAACTGGTTACTTCTCACTGGGGCGAACAGTGGAATATTCCGTTTATGCAAATGGCCATTATCATAACAATTGTCTTATTATCCGTTATCCTGGCTGTACGAGGCCCAGTAAAACGTATTTGCCTAATGTCCATTGCAGATACCATAAATGCACAGTAATAATACCATAAGCCGAACCTACTGCAAGAGTGAAAGATCCCAAAGTCCCTCACTCTTGCAATTCTCAGTTATGTATGAATCCAAATTCATATTCAGGCAGCAGACAATCCAACAGAATCCATTCTTCCCCCGGTATTTTCCCTATCAGGTTTCTTTCTCCATCATTTGGCATATCCTGAATCACAATTTGAAGTTCTCCTCTGTAATGTGCCAGATTATCGTTTACTGCAACCACATCTCCTTTGTGAAAGAAATCCCCTTTTGCTTCCCTGTAAGGGATACTTTTATTCCTATACGTTTCTCTGGGCCAGGACGAACGTATCATATAATCAGAGGCATCTCCTCTTGACAGATGTCTGTATTCAAATATAAGCTCTCTTTCAGATTCTGTACAGTCTTTCACTGTCTCAATATGAAACGTAATCTTACTGCAATCCACTTCAGACATAAGCCTTAACTCTTCTTCTGATGCAAAGCAATTACCTATAATTATATCATCAATTAAATTGGTGGCCAGCAAATGCCTCATTTGCAAATCTATAGGGAGATTGCGGTGAATTTCACAGGTAGGCAGCCCTGCTTTTACCGGCCACGGTCCAAAGGCGTTCTTATTTTGACTGGAAACAAAAGCCGCAGTCCTGAATCCGCTTTTTTTATATTTCCCAGTCAGATTCAGAAAACGGTTCCAACCAAGCCCTGAATATCGTTGCGGATAAAAATTATGACACGTCACAATATTCCACCGATCAGCGCCCCGCTCCACCAATAAATCCAGATCCATATTGGATGATCCATTAAATTCAATGGGTATCATATAGGGATTCCTGGTAATTGCAATATCTTCCAGATCTCCGAAATGCCCATCCAATCGGATAATATCGACTCCTAAATCAGCAAATGGTTTTATTTCAAAGGGAGTCGCTCCCAGATATTCAAATACCGCCGGATTCGTATCTACAGCAACTTCAAACCCGTACTGGTGTGCAAGTTCCATAAATTCAGCAAACTCATTTATAATCTCTTCCCTTGATTTTCTAACTGACAGCAAACAGGTGAAGATTCTATTGAAACCATACCCAGATGCCAGTTTCATGTAGCTTTCTATTTCACTTTTTGTGCTGTGTTCCGGGTAAATTGAAATACCTAACTTATGCATACTATCCCCCCTGTAATAATTTTAAATTATTGAATCCCCACATCCATGCTTCCAGAGCGAAACCCTTCCAAATCCAAAGTAATATAGGCAAAGCCAAGTTCTTTTAAGTAAGAGATCACAGCAACCCTGTCTTTTAAAACACTGTCAAAGGAATCCTGATCCACTTCAATCCGCACAATATCCTTATGCAGCCGCAGCCGAACGTTCCCATTAAAACGGGATCGGAGAAATTCCTCCCCCTCGCCGATTCTACTTAGAATATCATAATCTATCTCTGTATTATATGGCAGCCTGGTTGCCATGCAGGGAGCTGATGGTCTCTGTGCCACAGAGATTCCATATTCCGCCGCTAATGCCTTTACCTGCGCCTTGGTGATATGAAGCTCTGCCAGAAGGCTGATGATTCCCAGTTCTTTTAAAGCTCTGATACCAGGACGGTACACATGCATATCATCTTCATTGGTTCCATCCATAATAACAGGAATATTTCTTTCCCCTGCAAATTCCTTCAGGCTTAAAAACAGCTTTTTCTTGCATAAATAACATCTGTCTACCGGATTGAAGCGAATCTCCTCCTGCTCCAGCTCATCTACGGTAATTATTTCGTGAATTCCTCCCAGCTCTTTTGCCACGTTGGAAGCAATTTGAAGATCGCAGGATGGATGGAGCCTGCTGTCAAATGTAACAGCATACACCTTTTTCCCCGTCTTTTCCACCGCTTTTGCCGCAACTTTTAACAGGAGACTGGAGTCAACTCCACCGGAAAAAGCAAGACAGATGTCTTCTTTGGCGTACTCTCCCATTGCCTCTTCCAGTTTTATCCTGAGACTTCGTAAGTCTTCATCCATGTAATCTTAACCCTCCCTCTGCAGATTCCGGTAAATAGTCTGGTAATCCAGTCCGCTCTTTCGGCACAGTGCTTTTAAACTCTCATATTCCGGATAATAGAATTCCCTGTCTTTATATTTACACACCTTAATCTCTGCTTCTCCCCACTGTGTCATCACTGTTCTCTTTTCACGAGGCAGAACCGTTCTGTTAACAGGGCATCTTCTTATTCCAATGGTTGTGGTCTGAATAAACAGAATCTCTTCCATGGATTCGATCTGGTTTTTTTTACAGATAACAGAAAGCATATATGCGGGCCGGTTCTTTTTCATGAAGATTGGTGTATACCAGACATCAGCCGCGCCTGCGTCAAGGAGAGACTCCATGGCAAGCCCTAGTGCCTCACCGCTGCAATCATCAATGTTGGACTCCAAAACCCACATCTCATCTCCCGCCAGATCTTCCTCCTCAGAAAGAATCATGGCGCGAAGAACATTGGCCTGCTTAAATTCCTTTTTCCCTGCCCCCATTCCAGTCTTAAGAATCTGACAGGATGACGGCAGTCTGTCTTCTGTTTTTAAAGCCGCCGCAATTGCCGCACCGGTAGGGGTAACCATCTCTCCCTCATTATCGGTCAGACGCAGTTTTAAACTATATGTTGATGCAATATTCGCTGTGGCCGGTACAGGGACAGGTATCACTCCATGCTGGCAGCGTACGCTTCCAAATCCTTCTGCCAAAGGTGATACAACGATTTCATCTACTCCCAGATTATCCACACAGACAGCAACACTGATTATGTCAATAATCGAATCAATCGCTCCAACCTCATGAAAATGTACCTCTTCCAACGGAATTCCATGAGCTTTGGCCTCTGCCTCCGCTACAATATCAAACATCCGTCTTGCCATAGCTTTTACCCGTTCATCGGCTGCCAGACGGTCTATAATTTTATATATATCGCCTATGTTCCTGTGTTCATGAGGTTGATGATTCTCATGACTGTGGTCATGTTCATGACTATGATCATGCTCATGGCTGTGATCATGCTCATGACTGTGATCATGCTCATGGCTGTGATCATGCTCATGGCTGTGATCGTGCTCATGGCTGTGGTCATGTTCATGACTATGATCATGCTCATGGCTGTGATCGTGTTCATGGCTATGCTGGTGCTCCGTCTCCAGATGAACATCAAAATCGTACGCATCAAGTCCACACTTTTTAGTTCTTCCAAAATGAAGGTGGTAACCGGTTAAATTAAGGCTATCCAGCGCTTTTTCCAGTACTTCTTTATCCGCGCCCAAATCCAGGAGAGCTCCTACCGTCATATCACCGCTGATTCCTGAATTACATTCCAAATATAATATTTTTTTCATTTTATCTTACCGCCAGTCGATTGATCTGTGTCGCAATGTATCCTGCCCCATACCCATTGTCAATATTTACTACAGAAATGCCATTCGCGCAGGAATTAAGCATGGTTAAAAGTGCTGATAATCCATGAAAGCTGGCTCCATACCCCACAGATGTGGGTACCGCTATTACCGGGCACTCTGCTATCCCTGCTATGACAGTTCCCAAAGCGCCTTCCATTCCGGCCGCCGCAACGATGCAGTTGGCCCGTCCAATCCGCTCCCGATTGGACAACAGGCGGTGTATTCCCGCCACACCCACATCATAAATCCGGTCCACGTAAGAACCGAAATATTCTGCTGTCTGGGCTGCTTCCTCCGCAACCGGTATATCTGCAGTGCCGCCCGTACAGACTGCAATGCAGCCGGTTCTTTCTTTATTCTTCCGTTCTACCTTGAGAATTCTTGAAATAGGATCGTAGGTAACTTCAGGAACTTCTTCTTTCACTAACTCAAACTGTTCTTTTGTGGCTCTGGTTCCCAAGACCTCTCCGTCCCGTTCAAAAAATTTTCTGTAGATCTGCACCAGATATTCATCTGGCTTGCCCTGACAGAATACTGTTTCTCCAAAGCCTGATCGGAGAGCCCGGTGATGATCCAGTTTGGCGTATCCCAAATCTTCATAAGGAAGATCCTTTAAGATCTTCTGTGCCTCATCTACCCCCATCTCACCGTTTTTTACCAGGTTAAGCATTTCTTTTATGTCCATCCTTCTCACCTTTCCTCTGCTGTACCTAAATGTGCTTAAAACAGCTTTTTTAACAGTATATCCCGAATATATCCACCGTATTTCTCTTTGGTGAGAACTACTTCATATCCCTGCCTTATTACATTATTTCTGCTATAGTAATTTTCAGGGTGAACGGTACACATCAGATATTTGTATCCCATTTTTTTAAGATCTTCTTCTCCCCGCTGCATCATGGAATACTGAAGCCCATTACCTCTGTAGGCAGGAAGGATTGCCACTGATTCCATATGTGCCACCTTTTCCAATTCCTCCTGCGCCAGCCCAATATCCCTGCCTAAATTCTCTTCTTTCATTCCAGGCAGCGCAACAATAAAAACCCCTGCAACCGTCCCGGAATCTTTTTCCACCGCTTTATATCCCAGGCCGCTTCCTTCTTTCAGGATTCGGGTTGTATATTCACTGTCATCAGCGACAAACCAGTGCTTGTTATCAATGTCATCCCATACTTTTTCAATAATATCCGCCATCATTTCAGCATCTTCGCCAGATGCCCGCTCAATATTAAATTCCATGCTTTCCCTTTCTGTCAGAGAAGGAGCGGGGAAGTAACTGCGGCTTCCGTTGTTACAACCTGTGCTTTCCCTCTGGGAATATCTGTACCATTACTGCCTGTTATGTAACTGTAAATTCCGGCACTCAGCAATACAACAATTAAACAAAGTGCAATGAACATGACCTTATTATATAAATTTTTATCTTCCATACCGCTCCCTCCTTTTTCTGGTACAACAGTCTATGCAGGCTGTCTTCTTTGCATCACACAGTCAGCGTGATTCATCCATTTTTTGTAAAACGGCACTGGGGATAATTGGAACAGCCATAAAATACACCAAATTTGCCGTTTCTTTTCTTTAATAAGCCGCCACACTGGGGACATATGAATTCTTCCCCTGTCCCGGAAAGCTTTCCCATCTGCTCATAGCACTGCTGATTCATTATGCAGTCCCAAAGGGCCCGGTGTGCCCCATCCGTGGGTATATTAAAATGTTCGGAAATGTCCGTAAGCCGGTGGCGATACAACTGGGGAAGACGCTCCTTTGCCATATATA
The DNA here is from genome assembly GCA_013036995.1 of Lacrimispora defluvii. Classification (GTDB taxonomy): domain Bacteria; phylum Bacillota; class Clostridia; order Lachnospirales; family Lachnospiraceae; genus Lacrimispora; species Lacrimispora defluvii. The sequence goes on along the minus strand of JAAOXG010000037.1, from coordinate 53,466 downwards.
AGGTATCAATATAATCATTGGGTAACGATATTCCCAGAAGTTCTTCCGATACCCGATATAAAAAAAGCAGATCAAAGGACTGAATATTATGCCCGATTAAAACTTCTCCCTCTATAAAAGAAAGAAATTCCGGCAAAACCTCATTAAGCCCGGGCGCCTCCCTTACCATCTCATCTGTTATTCCGTTAATTTTAGTTGCCCCTGCCGGTATATGAGTCCACGGATTAATTAACCTGCTAAACTGGTCCGTTATCACATGATTCTTCACTTTTACTGCAGATATCTCTATAATGGAGTCTTCCTGTGTATCCACTCCCGTTGTCTCTAAATCAAACACTACGTAATTTTCTATGTATTGGTTCAAACGTCTGCCTGTCAATTCTATTCCAGCCATAGTTCCCTCCATTTCTGTATGTAACAGGACTTAATCCTTTTATCTTTTGTAACATTTCTATTATAACGTCTCCAGATGTGTACATCAAGTTAAAACGAGGAAAACGTTTTCTATATTCAGATTTCCCAACCCTGTAACAGCAAAAAAATCCCCTGAACATTTCTGTCCTGAGGATTTGAATTTTGTAAGTCGAGAGCATTCACCCTATCTGAATTTCACTAATCTTAAAATGAGTCCCACTTGGCAGTTTACCAAAAATCGTCAGCCTTTTACTGCACCTGCCATCATTCCTTCAATAAAGTACTTTTGAAATGCAACAAAAAGCAGAAAAATAGGAATAACAGAAAAAACGGAACCCACAATTAAAAGACTGTAATTATCTCCATAAGGATTAATCAGTGTGTTTAAGCCTAACGTCAAGGGATATTTATCCGAAGACCGGATTACAAGCAGAGGCCATAGATAATTATTCCATGCATTCATTCCATTTAAGATTGCCATAGCAGAAAACGCCGGTTTCATAAGCGGAACAATAAGACGGTAAAAAATGCCGTACTCCGTAGCACCGTCAATTCTCCCTGCTTCCATTAATGACCTTGGAATGCTGAGCAGATACTGGCGGAAGAAAAAGATGGTTGATGCATGGGCCAGGAACGGCAGAACAATTGCTGTATAGCTGTCCATCATCTTCCATGAGGAAATCTGTTTATACAGGGGCAGCATAACAACTTCCAGCGGAATGGATAAAATAAGGAGCACCAGGATAAACAGAAACTTTTTTCCTTTAAAGTCATAGGCAGCAAAACCATATCCCACAAAAGAGCTGATCAGTAACGTGCCCAGTACTGTGATCACAGTCAGAGTAATACTGTTGAAAAACCATTTCCAGTATTCATGCTGTCCGGAAAACAGCAGAATATAATTATCCAGATTCATTCTGGAAATGTTTAAATCCAGATTCAGGCCATATTGGAGAAGATCGTTTCCTGGTTTAAAGCTGGCGATAAAAAGAACCCAGATGGGAAGAAAGATACCCACAGCAAGAAGGGCAAAGATGATATAAAAGACAATGGTAACTCCACTTTTTTTCATGCTTCTGTTCATATCAGTCCCTCCCCTCTTCAAACGTTCCAGTAACCTTTAACTGAATTAAGTTCACAATCATAACTACAAGAAGTAAAATGAAACCAACTGCGCATGCATAACCCAGCGCCCGTTTCTCCACTCCCTGTCTGTATAAATATCCCACGATTGTAAGCCCGATGTTATTGGGAGAATTGTTTCCTTTAAACAGCATATTGCTCTCTAAGAACATGGAAAGACCGGCATAGATGCTGATAGTCAGTACATAGACGGTGGTAGGCTTTACAAGGGGAACTGAGATTTTAATAAACTGCTGCCAGCCGGACGCACCGTCTATGGAAGCTGCTTCATATAAATCCGTGGGTATGCTCTGTAAGCCTGCCAGAAAATATAAAATATTTACGCCGGTCCATCTCCAGCAAGCCAGAAGAAGAAGGGCAAAAAAGCTTGTGCCTGCCCCTTTTAACCATTTAACCGGACTTACTCCCAGCATTCCCAGCACCTGATTAAACAGAGAGGTGGCAGATTCTCCAAACATCAGCCGAAATATGGTACCTGCAACTACAACGGAGGTAAGAGCCGGTATAAAATATACAGACTTAAAAAACTCCGTCTTTTTAATCCACCTGCTGTTTAACATGGTAGCAAACAGCATGGGAAATGGGATCAGTAAAATCAGTGTTCCTGTCATGTATTTAAAGCTGTTCCATAAAGCTTTTCTAAAAATTTTATCCGTTAAAAGTCTGGAATAATTATCAAAGCCTACCCATTTATTTTTCAATACATCCTGAAAACTTAAAAGTACCCCGTTGCAGACAGGAATTAACCAGAACAACAGCACGGTTATAACAAAAGGGCAGATGAATACATAAGGAGCTATTTTTTTCGAATAGAAGAATTTCTTCATTTTGTCCTCCTTCCAGTAATGATTTCTACACAGCAGCCGCAGGGGTATCACTCCCTGCGGCGTTCCAGATCTTATTTTTTAAATTCATTTTTTAAGGTTTCCTGGGAAGAATCAAGGACTTCTTTTACATCCTTCCCATCCTCAAAAATACTGTTTAAGGTGACTGTACACAATTCATTGTTGATAGAAGGATACTTCTCATCGGTATACGCTCTTAAAAGTCCGATGCTGTCCTTTGTTTTTAAAAGAGTATCAAAGGGGTAATTGGTAAAATACTGTATGAACTGGTTATCGGGATTCTGGGTCAGGGACTTATCCGTCCACACTGCCGTGTTAACAGGATCAAATCCAAGCACATTCCAAACTTCACGGTTGGAATCCTCGGAAAGCTTGATATAAGCCATAACTTCCGCAGCCAGTTTTGCATTCTTGCCAGATTTTATAATTGCGGTTCCTGTACCGCCTCCGCCGATGGTTGCTACCTCTTTATCATTCTCATTCCAGACAGGCACGGTTGAGATGGCTACCTGCTTCTTTAAATCCTTCATGTAGTTTACAAATCTGGATGTCTGCCAGAACGGCATGATCTGCACGGCATATTCTCCTGTATTGTAGGAAGGATAAGCCTCTTCATTATCCGGCTGTCCTCCCGGAACAGTCGCAAAAGCTCCAGTTTCCTGCATTCCTTTTATGTATTCCAAAACTTCTGTCAGTTCCTTGCTGTTTAAGTTTAAATTCCCTTTCTCATCAACGTAATCTCCGCCTTTTTGAGCCAGCATCAGGTTCACCATCCAGGAAGCCGATGTCTCCACACAGGAGAAATACTTTCCGGTGGCTTCGTGATATTTCACTCCGGCCTCTTTAAACTGATCCCAGGTTTTGATGTCCTGATAATTAATTCCTGCGTCTTTCAACAGCTTTTCATTGTAAAATGCCACCGTAGTACCTACATGGGTGGGAAGACCATATTCCTTTCCATCTTTGGAATAGATTCCAAGACGGGATTTCACAATATTATCGCGGTAAGGATCGATCACATCATTCAGTTCCATTAATCCGATATTGCCGACCATGAAGGCCGGAAACTTTCCAAGCTCAATGTCCACAACATCAGGTGCCCCTTCTCCCGATTCCAATGCAAGAGACAGCTTATTATGCATGTCATCGTAGGGCATATTGCTTAACACCAGCTTCACCTTTTTATCTGGATGTGCCTCATTCCACTTTTCAGCCATGTTAACGTAAAAGTCCTGATGCAATTCAATAAATGTCCATACATTAATGGTAGTAACATCGCTGCCTGCTACCTCCATTGACTTTTTTCCAGCAGAGGCTGCTTTGCTTTCTGCTTCACCTGAACTGCCCTTAGTGCTGCAGCCTGCTGCCAGAATCACTGCCATGGCTGCACATGCAAGAGCCCCCAATACTCTTTTTTTCATGAATGAATCCTCCTTTTTAATTCTTTCTTATCAACACAGATTCTGCCATCTGCATGATTCTAAAAAACTCCCCCCAGGGAGGTACTGCCGGCTTATTAAACGTTTCATATGTTTTTTGATTAATCCGGCTTTTTTTGTGTTTATCTCTGCTCACGATGCTTGATTTTAACTAAAATCCATATATATAATTGCATACTAACACATGAAAAGGGTAATGTAAAGTATTTTTGCATAATTATTAGTAGTATTTAAATCGTTTAACTATGTAATTTTATATAATTTTTTGTTTAATTCTGTCGAATTTTCTTTACAGCGTAAAAAAAGAACGTCTGGCTGTGTTAACAACAGATAAACGTTCTAATAAATGCTTAAATTCTATTTGATATTTTTCACTGACTTCCGTATCAGAAGCATACATTCCACCGCACATACATTATCCTCTGTATGTTCCAGCTCTCCTCCATTTAACAATTCTATCATCCACTCGCTGGCCTTATATCCAATATCATGGAGGGGCAGACTGACCGTTGTCAGGGGCGGATGGTAGTAGCCTGAAAGTTCTCTGTCATCATATCCTGCAACGGAGATTTCATTGCCTATGGTCTGTTTTAATTCCTCCACTCTGTCGTAAACCCCGCCTGCCATCAGATCATTCATTGCAAATATGGCTGAAACTCCTTTTTCGAGAAGTTCAGCGGCGCAGCGGTATCCGGACTCTCTTGTCCAGTCCCCCTCTGCCACAAGACCTGGATCGTAAAGAATTTTGTTCTGGAATAAAACCTGCTGATATCCCACCAGCCTGGCCTGGGCATGAAGACTGTCCGGCTTTCCGGTTATGACCCCCACCTTTTTGTGTCCCTGATCCAGAAGATACGTTACAATAGCAGCCGCTCCACTGACATCATCTACCACCACTGAGGGAATCTTCCTGCTTTTGGAATACCCGTATGCCATGACTGCAGGAATGGGCAGGTTTTCCGGTATACAGTGAATCACACGCTCATGAGCTGCCACGTAGATAATTCCCTCTACCTGCTTTTCCATCAGTTTTTTAATTTCCTGCCTGACCAGTTCATAATAATCGTCTTTGTTATAATAAGTATCATTATATTTTTTAAACAGTCTTAAATTGGTTAACAGAATCTGGTATTCCTGCTTCTGACAATAATCCGTGATTCCGTCAATAATATCCGGTATGCTGAATATAGTCATATCTTCCGCAATTACACCGATGCTTCTGGTTTTCTGCATCTTTAAATTTTTTGCCACAATATTGGGCGTATAATTTAGCTGTTCTGCCATTTCCAAAACCAGCTTCCTGGTTTTATCACTGGCACCAGGTTTATTATTCAAAATATTGGAAACTGTAGCCACTGATACGCCGCAGCATTTTGCCAGCTCTTTAATTGTCGCCATTATTTCCTCCAGAGATCTTTTTATTTATTAACTCAGATTTTTAATTAATTGTCAATATACAAATATTAAACGTTTCATAAAAACGGCTATTTATTTTTTTAGTTTCATATATTTATATTTCTTGACATTTATTATCACTTTTGTTACCATGGCATTGTATAAACTTATGGAGAAGGAGTTTATTAACCAATGAATAAGATAATGCAGTCTATTAATGGCAGTATTTTAATACTATTTACAGCAGGCATGATTCTCATCCTGCTCTCTTTCTCTGGCTTTATTACATCATTTCTCCCTCCCGTCACGTTTGAAGATCTTTTGAATGGAAGAGAAATTAAAATCGGGAGTCATGTTGAAGGTAATGTGGTTTATGCACTGGACTATTTCGCCTCCGATACCACTTACGAAAAAAACAGCGAAGGAATCATCGTTCCAAAAAAGAACTCCGGAAACTATTATATCATTCCCTTTTACGGCGGTTATCTGGGTCTTAAAACAGATCATAACCAGAATTTATCTTTTGACAGACTGACAGATGAAACTTATGCATTCTTAAAAGGGGGTCAAAAGCCACAGATGGAAATATTTATCGACGGTGAGATCATCCCTATGAAGAAGAAACTGATTCCATATTTTCATAGATACTTATCAGATGCGGGATATAGTGAGGAGGAAATAAAAGCAATGGGATCCCCTTTTTTAATCCAGCCCAGAGCTTTTATCATAAACCGGATTCTGTTCGCAGCCGGAACCGTGTTTCTTTTCCTATCAATCCTGATTTTCAGACGGGTCTACAGAAGGTTCTGCATTCTGGAAGAATTTTCGAAAGATATGCCTGTAGCATAAGGCAAAGAAAAACAGACAGCGAAATCGGCTGAAGTTTCGCTGTCTGCAATTGGATTACGAACAACAGAATCGAATTAGATAGGAACTGCCGATCTTGAATGTATTTGCATTGCATTAACAATAGCACCTGACTACGCTGGTGACAATGGGGTATGCACTTTTAGTCATAATCATGGCGTTTTCCGTTTTAAATCAATCTATTATTTAATTTTAAATAAGCTCTGTAATTCTTACCAAATTCTTTTCTTCTGCTATGGCTGATATACAAAACATCTCCATTGGCCATTTCAACCTCATCTCCTTTTACAGTCTTAATATGCTGCATATTGACGATATTATGGCGGCTGATACGGATAAACCAGTCTTTGGGAAGTTTTCCTTCCTCTTCATTCAGCCTTGCCTTAATCCGCATTTTTTCATTTTTTACCACAATGCTTGTCTTCCGATAATAGGATTCCAGATACAAAATCTCACTCATGTTGAAAACATAAGGTTTTCCATTAAAAAAAGCAGCATATTTTAAAAGCTTATTCGGATTCTCCTGCATTTCGGGATATAATAAAATCATATTATACTCCGTTCCTTCCACAATCATTTTAAGCCTTTGATCAATTAAAAAGGCAATTTTCATAATTATCCCCCTGTAAATCTATTTACGGACAAATCGCCCTTCTTCAATAACGTTTGGTCAATATTATAACGCCAAAGGAGACTTTACGAAACCATGAATATTTACAGTAGATTTTCTCACACTAAAAAGGGATTAACAATCACAAGGAAAGGAGACTTGATATGAAATCAGATAAAAATAAAGACTCTGCCGGGAAGGCGGAACGGGTCACTGCAAAAAACAACTATGACATTGACATTCAGGCCTGTTCCTCCATGGATTTAACCGGACTGATACCGGCAGAACCGGCCTCAGATGAAGAACGGGAAGCATACCAGGATCTCTATCCCTATCTTCCCAAAGCAAAGGTGAAAGATAAAAAGCAGTGATTCCCAAAAGGAAAGCCCAGCCGGATATCCAAAAGACATCCGGCTGGGTCATTCTTATTTTCCAGTATTTATAATTGCATCCACAATATCCATATAATCACTGCAGTACTTCTCATACATGGGCTTTACTGCATCCTGAAATTTCTGCTTCTCGCCTGGCGACAGTTCTATAATCTGACACCCTGCCTGGCGGACCTTTTCCTCCGATTTTTTTTCACGTTCCGACCACAGCCTTCTTTCATACTCTGCCGACTCCAATGCACACTCTTTGATTATCTCCTGATCCGCTATGGATAGTTTGTCCCAGGTAGGCTGTGAACAAAGCTGAAGTTCAGGTACGCGGTTATGTTCGTCAATGGTGTAATACTTTGCCACTTCATAATGACTGGTGGATTCATAGGAAGGCCAGTTGTTTTCCGCACCGTTAATTACACCCGTCTGCAGGGCAGAATAAACTTCCGCATAAGACATAGGTGCAGGACTTGCTCCCAGTGCTTCCACCATCCCAATCATCATCTCTGATTCCTGAACACGGATTTTCAGGCCTTTCATATCTTCCAGCTTCCTGATGGGGCGGACGGAATTATAAAAATTTCTGGCACCGGCATCATACCAGGACAAAGGCACCAGATTGGAACCTTCAAAGGAATTCATGAAATCCTTTCCAATGGCTCCGTCAAGCACCTGCCACATGTGGTCCGCATCCCGGTAAAGATAGGGAAGCTGCAGTACATTCAGCTTTGGAACAAACTCTGCCAATGGAGACAAGGACATTCTCATAAAGTCAATGCCACCAAACTGCAGCTGCTCACATACTGACTTTTCATCTCCCAATACCCCGCCTGCCTGGACATTGATTAAAATCCTTCCATTGGTTTTCTGGCTGATCAGTTCTGCAAATTTATATGCTCCCTGGGTTGTTGGATAGTCTTCTGCCTGGTTTTCTGCATAAGTAAAAACATATTCAGGGGTTTCCCACATTCCTTTTCCCGGTGCATCCACTGCTGATGTACCCTGATTCTTATCTAAATCCCCCTTCGTAACTGGCTGTTCCGGTCCTATGCAGCCAGAAAGAACTACTGCCATAACAACACCCAGCAATACACCTGGTAGTTCCCTTCTCATAAACTCCGTCCTTCCTTAACGCTGTCATAATAGAATTCTGTCTCTTCTTAACATCCTATTAACATATTTTATTATATCCGGCTGTTTTTCGCAAGGAAACGGTTAAAATTTTATATATTCAACAATATTCGCCCCTATTTTCTGTTGAATATGCTCATACGGTATTCCGTTGGGCTGATACCGGTTACCCTCTTAAATACCTTTGCAAAGTAATTGGAATCATTATATCCTACAGCTTCACCAATCTCCTTTACATTGACCATCGGCTCTGTCAGAAGTTTTTTTGCAGCTTCCACTCTGCATTCCGTAAGATATGTTGTAAAATTTTTATCGAAACATTGTTTAAACAGTTTGCAAAAATATGCTTCTGAATAATTCATCACCCTTGCCACATCCTGCATAGATAAGTCCCTGACATAGTTTTCCTCCATGTATTGCCGTATAGCCTCTGCTACTTTATGAAGCCTTACCTGACCGTCCCCTGGGTTCAGTTCAGCAGAGGGCTTGAATACAGGCTCTATTATTGTCTGCACTTCCTCCCCCTTCTCTTCCAGCAGAGCCTTATCAGCCAGACGCATGGCTTCATCCAGTACACCAATTAACTCCTCTTCCTTGCAGGGCTTTAATAAATAGTCGAGAACCCGGATTCCAATGGCCTTCTTGGCGTAAGAAAAATCATCAAAAGCGGTCAGAAATATAATACTGCAGGAACTTTTGCGCCGCCTCATCTCTTGTGCTGCCTCAATGCCGTTGATCCCCGGCATTTCGATATCCAGCACCGCAATCTGGATGTCATGCTCATCAAATAATTCCAGTGCCTCTCTTCCATTTGCAGCCTGCCAGATTGTACACTGGTCTCCCAGCTCCCTTGTCAGGGTTTTATAAAGCACCTTTCTTTCTATTAATTCATCATCTGCAATCAGTACCCGATACATATAAGCTCCCTCTGTCACAGTCTGACAGGTATGGTAAGCAGGACTGCCGTTCCATGTCCCTGTCTGCTGAATATCTGAAATTCGCCTCCATCGTACATACGATGAATTCTCTGGTAAATGTTGCCCGCTCCGATTCCTACTCTTGCAGTAGAATGATTTGCCAGGGCTTCTCTTAATTCGCCTAAACTCTCCTCACTCATTCCCACCCCGGTATCTGCAACAGATATCATAATTTTTTGATTTCTTTCCCAGATCCTGATTCTTATGTTTCCTCCCTCTTCCTTTTTAGAAATGCCGTGTACCACTGCATTCTCAACAAGAGGCTGTAGCGTAAAGGTTGGAATCATGATCCGGCTGCTGTCCACCAGACACTGGATATCATAATGGAGCCTGGTACCAAACCGCATCTGCTGTAAATACATATAGTCGCTCACTACCTGAAGCTCCTTTTTTAAGAGCACCTCCGATTCCGGTGTCTTTAAGTTATACCGGAATAAATTACCCAGGCATTCGATCATACGCTCCGTAGTCCCTGCATCCTCCAGCTTAGCCATACAGGAAATCATGTTTAAGGTATTAAACAGAAAATGGGGATTAATCTGATTTTTTAACAGCTCAAGCTTGGTTGCATCAAGTCTTTTTTCGATCTCCATTTTCTCAATCTCTTCCTTGTGCAGAAGATCTGCCATTTCATTCTTCTCTTTTAATGTGGTAATATACTGACTGGTGGAGTGCTTCATCTTATTAAAGGCTTGGACCAGTTCTCCAATTTCATCCTGATTCTCAATTTCCACATCCTCATTGCTGAAATCATTTCCCGCGATTTTTCTGGAAATACACGCCAGACGCACCACGGGAACCACCATATCACGGTGCATCATGCGGCTTACATAAAAGGTTCCGCTGATGCTTAACACTGCAAGTACCAGAATTATGACCGGAAACCGGTATAAAATCGGTACTTTCGTATGATAGGCATCGGAGCCTTCTCTTAGTGTACTCTGTACCAGACGTTTGCCGTAGTCCGAAAGGTAATCCTGCATTCGATAGATCCGGTACAGCTCATTAATATACTGGGTTATGGAAAAACCATTTTTATCCTTCCCCAAAAGAAACAAATCTCTCCACTTACTGTAATTTTCATAACCATTCCGGATGGACCAGGTTACAGAATACCGCTCTGCCCCCACCCGGTCATAATCAAAAGGCAGCTCTAAAACACTGCGTTCTGTCCGGGCACAGGCTGTTTCAAATAATACCCTGTTCTCGTCTGAACGGTCCTTTACATAATTCTTAAACGCCCTTGTTTCTTCCTCCATAGCTGCCTGATAATCATGGCACCTGGAATTATCCTCAAGAATCTGATTAAAACCATTTAGCGCAAAGTCAAGTATTACAATATTAAATATAATGGAAAGTGCCACGATCAGAATAACCATGGCTGCGATTGTCTTAATCTTCTGCTTTAACGTAAAAGAAAGCCACTTCTCATGCAGCTTTTTTGATCCCCACCGTCCCACTTTCACCGAATTTCCCCCTTCACACTGTCAAAATACCTCTAAAAGTTCTCAGCTTTTATCATTATAACAGATTTGGACGGTTTGTGCACCTGCCGTTTTTCTAACAGCTGGCAGCCAAAACGAAACCGCAAAGATACGTAGTTTAGAATAACGTACCTTTGCGGTTATTATTAAATTATTTCCTGATATTTATTAGTGAAGACGGAACTTACTCATTAACTCCCGTAAATTCTCTGCCTGGCCGGAAAGCTCCTCACTGGCTGCAGCACTTTCTTCTGCTGTGGCGGAGTTACTCTGTACTACAGAAGAAATCTGTTCAATTCCAACCGTTACCTGAGTTACTTTATCACTCTGCTCCTGCAGTTCGCTGGCAGACTTTTCAATGGCAGTTACCATATTTCTTGTCTCCATGAGAATGCCGTTTAAGGTCTCTCCAGTTGAAGAAGCAACTCCTGTTCCCTTTTCAACTGCTGTAATGGTATCTGCTACCAGACTTGAAGTGTCTTTTGCGGCATTGGCACTTTTACCTGCCAGATTACGTACTTCATCAGCTACCACAGCAAACCCTTTTCCTGCTTCTCCTGCTCTTGCTGCCTCAACAGCTGCGTTCAGTGCAAGAATATTAGTCTGGAAAGCGATATCTTCAATCAGCTTATTGACCTTTTCAATCTCCTTGGATTTTCTGGTGATCTGTTCCATGGACTGCATCATTACCTGCATCTGTGCGTTGCCGTCTTCCATGGCCTTACCAACCTGTCCGGCCTGGCTATTAATGCTTTCCACTGTCTTAGCCGTATTTAAAAGGCTGTTTGATATCTCATTAACAGAAGAAGATAACTCCTCGACGGAAGCAGCCTGCTCCACTGCGCCCTGGCTTAAATTCTGTGCACCCTGAGATACCTGGGCACTGCCCTTTGCAACCTCATCTGCAGACATATTGATGGTCTGCATGGTATTAGAAAGCATATCTTCCGCCTTCATTATGGCTTCCTGAATCACAACATAATCACCATTAAAGTTCATATCCTGGGAGCGGCGGAAATCACCGGAAGCAATCTTGTCCATAGATGCTGCAATGGTATTGTTATACACTCTGACACTTGTAACATAATTGCCAATTTCCTCAGCAAGCTGCCCGATCTCGTCTTTCCGTTTTACAACCGGAACATCGCTTGTTAAATCTCCATTGGATAAAAGCTTCATTCTGTCTGCAATTGCTGATATCGGGCTTGCAATGGAACCTGCAAACCAGAAAGCCATAAAACAGCCTGCAGCAATTGATAAAACCATTAGAATTACCATACCTAACACTACATTGTAAATTGAGGTAGTAGTCTCGTGAACCGGTGCCACAACTCCAAGTGACCAGCCATCACTGCCGCTTATAGGGCTGTAGTAGCAGTATCTGCTTACACCCTTATAATCATATTTTCCGATTCCGGTGCCGCCGGATGTGATCTTCTGAAACATCTTACCAATAGAGGCGTAGGAAGAATCAGTTTTTGCTTTTTCAATCATGTTGCTTCGTTCCTGAACAAGATCCGCATTATTGCCGCCGATTAAAGTTCCGGTACTGTCTAAAAGAAATGCATTTCCTGTTTTACCAATTTTAAAGTCTTTAATCAGATTGCTTAACACACTTCCGTCATAGGTACCTACAAGGATTCCAAAATCATAAGGGGTCGCCACCCGGATTACCAGAGCATTGTTGCTGTCGTATTCCGTAGTTGAAATTGTGGTCTGTCCGTTTAATGCTTTTGTTATGTAATCCATACCTGCGAAGCTGTCTCCGATGTGTTCACCGCTGGCACTGCGGGTTACCACGCCTTCCTTACTGATTACTTCCAGATCCTTATAACCATAAAGGGTACACTGGTTACTTAAGTACTCTGTAACCACTCTGGAGTTAATTGACTTTAGGCTTCCTCCCTGAGCACTGGCTTCAATACTGACCTTCATCTGGTCTAAATTCTGAACAATCAGATTATTTACCAGCTTTCCTGTTGCTTCCAGATCACTCTTTACAACATCTGTAATACCACCAAAACTTACCGTAATACTGACAATCATGTTGGTTACAGAAAGTCCAAGAATAATTGCAATAATAAACATCAGCATCTTCATCTTCAATGATTTCACAGATAATTTTGCCTTAATTGATGCTCCGCCACTCTTTTTCTTACCCAACCCCATTCCTTTTGCCTTTTGGGTCTTCCGATTCCACTTCTTATCCCCCGGTGTTTTCATAGTCTTATGCTCCTTGTCTCATCTTTGGTAAATGTGAACCATGACATTTCATAAATGGTTTTTTTCATTATACGATATTTTGTAACTATTTGTCAACGTATCCATAAATTGACAATGGCATTTTATTGATCTTTTAATAGACAAGAGTCTATTATCTTAACAAAAAAAGAGATCTCACTCCATTTTTCACAAAGAAATGGAATCAGATCTCTTTTTTTACCCTCCATGCTCCCCGGTTATTTTAAAAAAGTTTGAATCAATACCATATAAAGTACCGTGCCTCCGCCGATACTCAAAAGAGAATTCCCCTTCCATATATGCAGTACAGCTATAACTGCGATGGATAGAACCTCAGGAAGGCCATAGGGAAGAACCGTAAATGAAACTCCTCTTAAGCAGTAAACCACTAATAAACCTATGGTAGCATAAGGAAGAGTATTACCCAGATAAATCACATATTTTGGCGTTTTCTTTCCTGCTGGAAAAAAAAGGAAAGGCAGAAACCGGGTGAGTACCGTAGCCAGAACCATAGCCAGGGTAATTAGTGCATAACTGATAACATTATAGTTCAAATTGGTTCCTCCTTATCTTTACTCCTCCAATAACCAATGGTAATAACAGAAATAATCACCACCATGGCAGGTACAATAAAAATATCCTTGCCAAAAAGCATAACGCACAAAACAGAAGAAATAACTCCGATACATGCCGGTCCATGATCTTTACGGGATTTCCACTGATCGATAAAAATCACCGTGAACAGGGCAGTCAGGGCAAAATCCATACCAGCAGTATCAAACCGGATCATGGTTCCTGCTATGGCTCCCGCAAGCGTTCCAAAAACCCAGTACAGCTGATCCAGTGCTGCAATAAAAAAATAAACCCAGTGTCTGGAAAGATTGTCTGGCACCTGTTCACTGCAAAGAACTGAAAAGGTTTCATCTGTCATGGAAAATATGAGATAGGGCCTGAACCTGCCGGCATCTTTTAACTGATCTACCATTGACAGCCCATAAAATAAATGTCTGGCATTCAGCATCACAGACATGAATAAAGCGTACCAGGGATTTACCACTGCCGTAAAAAATGTAATTCCAAGATACTGCAGACTCCCTGCATATACAAATACGCTCCATAGGAGTGCCCAGAAAATGCCAAAGCCATTTACTCTCATTAATATTCCAAAGGCTGCGCCTAATACCAGATACCCCGCCATTACGGGCAATGTTTTGGGGAAGGCATATTTCAATGCTTCCATTTTTTTGTACTGATTCTCCATAATGTATTTCCTGTCGTTTTTGATTGCCTTTTACCGGCATATTTTTTATTATATTAAAGTACCACTATTCATTTGTCAACAACAGGAGCTTAATATATGAACTTTGATTATATGTATGATTCATGCAGTCTGTGTCCCAGAAACTGCAACGTTAACCGCCGGCGAAGTGCTGGATACTGCGGCTGCACTGATACCGTCATGGCAGCCCGCGCTGCCCTCCATCACTGGGAGGAACCCTGTATCAGCGGAAGCCGGGGAAGCGGAACCGTCTTTTTTTCAGGCTGCACCCTGCGCTGCTGCTTTTGTCAGAATTACTCCATCAGCCAGGAACATTTTGGAAGAGAACTGACAGTAGAACAGCTTTCCAGGATATTTTTAAAACTTCAGGATGAAGGTGCCCACAACATCAATCTGGTAACTGCCACACAGTACCTTCCGTCTGTGTTGAAAGCCCTTGATCTTGTTAAATCAAAACTTTCCATTCCGGTAGTCTACAACTGCGGCGGATATGAATCAGCAGAAGTGATTAAAGCACTGGATGGATATGTGGATATATGGCTTCCTGATTTAAAATATAAAAGCAGCACACTCTCTGCACGTTATAGCAATGCAGCCGATTATTTTGAGAAAGCTTCAAAAGCCATTAAACAGATGATCAGCCAGACCGGGGCTCCCCGGTTTGACCCTTCCGGTGAACTGATGGAAAAGGGCGTGATCATACGCCACATGGTTCTTCCGGGCGCGAAAGATGATTCTATGGCTTTGCTTACCTGGATAAAGGATGAATTGGAAAAAGGAATGTATTATATCAGTCTGTTAAGCCAGTACACTCCGTTCTACAAAAGTGTTCAGTATCCGGAAATCAACCGCAGAATCACCTCTTATGAATACAATAAGGTGCTTAACAAAGCCATTGAGCTGGATCTGGTACAGGGATTTATGCAGGAAAAAAGCAGTGCAAAGGAAGAATATACACCGCCATTTGATTTAGAAGGGATTATTATCGATTAAACAGATAGAAAGGGATACCGATTGTTAATTTATCATCGATATCCCTTTCTATATTATTTCGTCCATTGGAATCAATACCTCTTTTCCATCTCATGTTTACTTACAAATTATGTATGTGCTAAACATGCTCTATATAAATTTTTTACGCTCTCCGTTGCTACAACCAGCTTCTCAATGGATCCATCTTTTGTTTTACTACGAATCATGTAGCGCTTCATTCAATCGATTCGTCTCCACTGGTCTTTCACATCGGTAGATTGTGGGGGGCTTTATGTTTCATTCTTTCGAATGAAACGGATCTGCTCTTTCTGGTGGACTGTACCTCCTTTCATTAGATTTCCTCTTCTTTGTAACTTTGGTTTCCCTTTGTTATGTCCTAATTATAGCTTGTATTTCGTTATTTGTCAATATATTTTTATTATTCTTATAATTTAATTGTTAATTTTCATATTGTATATAATTATTTAGATTATATAAACAATATTTTATATAAATGCAGAATATATTTTTGATTAGATTAATACAATATTTGCTGTTTTCTGTCGAAGAAAAAGGAAAACGCAGAGTTGAATGTTAATTATCACTCTGCGTTTTCCCTTTATTCGGTTCTTAACCGGAATCGTTCCACCAAATCACGCAATAACTGAGCCTGTCTGGAAAGTTCCTGGCTGGAAACAGCACTTTCCTCTGCTGTGGCTGAATTGTTGCGGACTGCTAAAGATATCTGGTCCAGTTCTTTTGTTATCTCTTCTACTGCCCTGGCTTCTTTTCCTGCAGCTGCAGAAATGGAGTCCACTGCTTCCACTGCCATAGCCGAATCCTCTAACACCTTCATCAGAGAGTTGGCAGTTTCATTCAAAAGACTGTTTCCATTCTCAACAGCCGATATGGAACTCTGTATCAGGTCTGTTGTATTCTTTGCCGCCTCTGAGCTCTTGGCAGCTAAGTTTCTTACTTCACCTGCAACCACTGCAAAGCCTTTGCCAAATTCTCCGGCTCTGGCAGCTTCGATGGCTGCATTCAATGCAAGAATATTAGTCTGAAAAGCAATGTCTTCAATTACTTTAATAATTTTTTCAATTTCTCCGGAAGAAACACGTATTTCATCCATGGCTTTTGACAGGTTCTGCATGGACATATCACAGTTTACCACTTCGGTCCCGGTCTGCTGAACCTGCAAGGAAACATCTCCAGCCTTTTCGGCCAGCTTCTTAATATTTCCAGACACATGATTTACTGATTCTGACAGCAGCTCAATGGTTTTTTCCTGGGCATCTGCTCCATCTGCCAAAACCTTGGACCCCTCTGCTACCTGACCCGAGCTTGCAGCTACCTGACCAGCTGACTGATTCACTTCATACATAACCGCATTTAAGTTTAACGTGATTTTTTTAACTGCTTCTTCCAGCTTGAAGAAATCTCCGGACAGCCCCATATCCACATCCAGATCCAGATGATTGTCCGAAATCTCATGAAGAGCAAGGGAAATCCGGTCGATAATTATTTTTAAATTTGATGACATCCGCTCAAAGGATTTTGCTGTCTGACCGATCTCATCTCTTGATTCCACTCCGGAAAATCCGCTTAGATCTCCATCTGCGATCTGTTCCGCTGCTGCAGATAATTTATGTAAGGGCTTTAACTGTTTCTTTATAACTGCAGTAATCATAAATAGAATTATGATCATGGCTGCCATAGATATGACTGTCATCAGGGTAGCCATACGCTCCGCTTCCCGATTCATATCGCCGGCATTTACCGCTGTAACAGAATACCAGATGGAACCGTTTAACTGGATTGGCTCAAAAAAATAATATACCTGTCCCTTACGATCCCCATCAATTACATGAAACGCTTCTCCTGATGAAACTCCTGCTTTTATCCCTTCCTTGCAGGACTGAGTGGTGACAAAATCAGATACATTGGTTCCGGCAAGTCCTTTTCCCGTACTTTCAGATATAATGGTTCCGGCTTCATTCAGAATAAAGGTAAACATACTGGGATAGGAGGCGGCTGTTTTTACCTGGCTGAACCGGTCCAGCCCCACGTCCACAGAAACCACACAAAGCATCCTGTCATTAACACTTACCGGCACTGCCATGGTAATAATCATCTCACCATATGACTCATAAGGCTCTGTAATGACCCGCTCTCCCGTCTCCAGCACTTTCTGATAATAGTCTTTTGATGAGTAATCTTCATAATTACCACAGCTTGTAACAGTTCCATCCTGGCTGGAATAGATTCCGTAGCTTCTGGCTGCCGAACTCAAACCGTACTGCTCAAACATAATACTGATTCCTTTAATATCCTCAGAATACATCACAGAAGACCGAATGGTTGAAATCATATAATCTTCAATTCTCATACCATTGGTATCCAGTGTTACCTTGTCAGATATGCGGCTTTTATAAAACGGTTCTGCCGTATTTCCTGCCTTGATTCTAAGACTCAGCATCTGCCTTCTGTTTTCCGATGAGTTTTCCAGATAATAGGTAATCCGGTTTGACACCTGATTGGCCGTATCAAAAATCTGCTGGATATCTTTCCCGTTTTCTGATGCCAGGGTTTTTAGTTCCCCAAACGCTGACTGCTGCATGGAACGCTTTGTCATTCGGGAGGTAACCCCAATTAACATACCAAACACCACCACCAGCATAATTCCAGCCATAAATGCAATTCTTGTTGAAAGATGTGTAAATCTACCTCCGTTTCCTAACCGTATTTTTTTCCCCTTTCCTAATCGTTTCCACATCATTGCGTAATCCCCCTTCCGCAGCATGTCTGTATGTCAACCAGATTATACCATATTTATACAATAATTGTAATGTTTTTTTGTTATTTTTCATAACAATTAACCAATTCACATCACTTTTATTATGGTTTCATAAGGAGCGAGTACAGTTTTTACCACGGAATACTCCGTTTTAACAGATGCAGTCTGGGGGAGCTTACTGTTATTGACAATTACAAGTGTCCGGCAATCCGGATACCAGGCACATTCCGTTTCTGGGTTATCCGTCAGATAGTTCTGATCCAGATTCCTGTTTCTGCTGTAAAGGATGAGATTTAACAGCATTCTGGTATTGATATTGTTAAAAGAAAAGCTGCTTAAATAAATTCCTGCTCCCATTCCGAATGGATGATACGTAATGGACGGGACATTATTTTCCTCTGCCAGGACTGAGGTTTCCTGATCCGTCAGGAACAAGCCTTTTTTCCCATTTATCCGGACTCCCTTTGGAATTAATCCGGGAATTGTTTCTATCTCATATTCCATGCGCCCATGGCACACCCTGGCACCTGTATCCTCATCAATTCCAAGTACCTGTGACAGACGGAAAAAAGTCTGATATCCGTCTGTGGCAGAAGGTTCATTGACTCCCAGAAATACACCTCCATTGTGAACAAACCGGGCTGTTTCATCTACTATCTCATCTTCTTTCCAGGCACCCCCTCCACTCCAGGCAGTGCCGTACGCCCCTGCATTGATAAGAACATCAACATGATTTAATGCTCCGTTTTTAATGTCTTCAAAGCTGATAAACTCTACCTGCAATGGAAGCCCGGATAAGGCTTCGTTTATGTGAATGAGATCATGCATATGGGTTTCGTGAAAATGTCCGGATAAAGTCCACGACCTTAATTTCCCCCAGGCATGGACAACCGCTGTTTTTATGGGAAGTGTATACACTTCTCCTGCTTCATGCAATTTTTTAAAGGTACGGAATTCATCTGCTATTTTCTCTATACAACTGCAAAAATCCGGATAATCGGCAGTCAGATGAAGATATCCGCCAAGACCGATCCGGTCTATCTTCTGGCGCAGGAGTGCACGTCTGACTCGGTTCCAGTATTCAAGGGCATCCTTTGTGGGATTACCTCCCGGAGCAAATGTAGGCGTTCCGTTTAGCCCCACAGGAAAGAGATAAGGATGAAGCCTTAGCTCGTGGGTTTTAACCGGTACACCCGCACAAAGTCTTGCCTCATAGCCGGAAAATACACATTTGATAAGCCCGTCAAAACCAAACTCTCTAAACCTGCTGTGATAGGGCTCCAAACCGATCCAGCTGTCATCGTAAAAGACGCAGGCCTGCTTTCCATAGCTGTGAACCAGCTCTACCAGCTGCTTTCCATAATCCACCACAAAGCGGTTAATAAATTCCATATAATCAAGCTGACGTCTTCCCGGCGGCATATGGGTTACGTGAAATTTTCCCTGATTAATAAAGTCCTCGGAAACCAGACCATAACCATATTCCTCTTCAAATTCTTTTAGTGCTGCCGGGCTTACCGTAAAATCATAGGAGCCCCAGTCACTGAACAGATTTCGTTTTCTCTCACTGCTTCCCCACATCCAGACAAAATTGTAAAAGAGAGAGGTAAAACGCACCACAGTTGTGGCAGGATGCTCCTCACACCAGTTCTTAAGCCAGTTGTATAAATAGTCTCTTGTTTCCTTGTGCCTTGGATCCAGAGGCATCAGGTGCTCTTTTTCCCAGTGATTGGTCAGATGATTATACATGGAGATCTCTTCCCATATCCGATATGCCAGAAAATTTACGGTGTATTGATGAAAAGGCACAATATCCCTGATTGTTACTGTCTGGGTCAGGGGATCATAGTTCCAGGAATCCCTGCTTATCTCTATGTTAGACGTTCGGTCAAATACCTGCCAGTATTTCATGGATTCAGGACTTTCATTAATTCGAAACTGTTCCCTGTAAAAATCCTCCAGCAAGGAAATCTCCAGGCTTTCAACGGTTGCTGATCTTGGCTCAGTGGTTAAAAAAGTCTGCTGAAGCTGCTCCGGATGAGCGTTTGCCCATTGGTTGTGATCCCGAATCAGGCAGATTGTAGAGTATATTCCATATCCTGCGTTGATCAGCTCATCAGAAAGTACCGTTCCGTCACTGTCACGTATCATATCTGCACCCCAGCGTTTTGCAAGCTGCAGGGTTAATTCTTCATAGCCGGATTCTCCCGGTAGGGTAAAACTTCCTCTTTCTGTCTCACTCATAAATGTTCTCCTTTATATATTGATAAACGGGCATCCCCTTTTGGGGGCTCCCAGACAGGAATCTTCTTTTCGCCCGATGATATCACACCTGATTTGATCAATCCCTTCCATACAAAGCCAGCCATTTTCCACGCACCGTAATCATTGGTATGCGTATAATCACAGGGATAAAACCATCGTCCAGACTGGTAAAGACCATATTCTTTTATAAATTCCACACTCATTTCATGGAGGTCCACTACAGGTACTGCCATATTTTTTGAAAGCTGTATAACCTCTTTTCCATATTCTTTTAACCGGTCGTCGTAAATTTCTCCATTTTCCAGCCAGCTGTTTCTGGCAAGGGGTGTGACGAATACGGGAAAAGCTCCCTTTTTCCGGATTTCTCCTATGTATCGGATCAGGTTATTCCGGTAGCCCTCTGCTGCACCCAGATGCTCAAGTTTCTGGTCATTATGGCCAAACTGAAACAGGCAGATATCTCCTTCACTGATATACTTCATCAGAATCTTATAATGCCCCTCTGTCCGAAAGCTTTCTGTAGTCAGACCGGAGTGGGCATGATTGGAAACCGCATAAGCTCCATTTAGAAATGCAGGAAGCATCTGACCCCAGCCCCCATAACTCTCTCCGGGATTGTAAGGATAAGCGGCAGTCTGATCGGTCACAGTAGAATCACCTGCCAGATAGATCGTCCTCCCCTTCCATTTTTTTATGTCCAGCTTTTTTAAACGGACTGACCGGCTGATTACAGTCACTTTTACAGCCCCATCCCGAAACCGCCCGGTTTCTCCTCTTGGTATAAAATCCGTAATGGTAACAGGAAAGGATCGGCTCCATTCTTCCTGGGCTTTTAAGCTGCCCCGCCAGACCAGCTGCCTCCTGCCCACAAACAAGAGAACCTCTTTTTCCTCTACCTCAGCGTAAAGAGTAATCGTCATGAGATAATTTCCCTGTTGCTTTACATCTGCCTGGAACGATAAGGGGAAAAATGCTGCTCCGGAATCAACATAGCAGCCATTCTGATCCTGTTTTACTTCAATCTCCTTTAGAACCTCCGGTCCAGGAATAAATCCGGTATGAAGCTCGGGCAGCCTGCATGAATAAGAAAAGCCAAACCCTCCGCAGGATTCATAATACCGGGATGGTTCTACTTGGATTCCAGTGGCTTTTCTGTCCTCTGTCTCATAAAAAACATATTGTGTCATAATAACTCCTTTTACCCGTACATAATTGGTCAC
This sequence comes from Lacrimispora defluvii, assembly GCA_013036995.1. GTDB lineage: Bacteria > Bacillota > Clostridia > Lachnospirales > Lachnospiraceae > Lacrimispora > Lacrimispora defluvii. The sequence goes on along the minus strand of JAAOXG010000037.1, from coordinate 32,004 downwards.
CCGCTTTTTAAGAAAGGGCTGCTGCCAGATCCGCAACAACCCCATGTTCTTATTGAGCGATAAAATCACCGGAATCAATCAGCTTCTGTTTTTCATCCAGAATCTCCTGATATCCGTTATCTAAATATTCTTTACAATACGCATCATACTTTGCATCCAGTTCCTCTGGTTTGCAAGTAATCATATCCACATAAGATTCCTGCCACATGGCAGTTAAGTCTGCTGCATATTCACCTGTTGATGCAACACTCTTGGTGAAAATCGGACTGATCAGCCCATACTGTTCCACTTCTTTGGCATAATCATAGGATTGTTTCACCAGGTCTTCATATCCAGCCGGAGCTAACATCCTGATATTGGCTTTCAGATTTTTCGCCTCATCACCGTAGTCAGTCATCTCAGTAACCAGACACCAGTAATCCTTGTTGTTATTGTTGGACAGCTTGGATTCTCCCTTGAAATCCTTGACAGGCACTGCGATTTTATCAGAATCCAAAGTATAATTGGCGCCCTCCACACCATTTTGTAAATAGAAAAGATTTTCAGGCTGGGACATCCAGTTTAAAAACATCCAGACTGCTGCTCTTTGCTTTTCATCTGTTTTAGAGTTGATTCCCATTACCATTCCGTATGGAGGATATTTATAATAATAGGGATGGCTGTCTTTGGGTGACAGGGCTGCAGGGCTTAAAACGGAAACTTCAGCCCCTGGATCGTTTGCCTTTAAACTGTTTATCACATCTGTGTTTGCAGAAATATAGAAGGAATAGGTTCCTACATTTCCAGCAACAAAGTCGGCTTTCCATGCGGCATCATCTGCATTTAGGTAAAACTCAGGATCAAGGATTCCATCATTAAATTCCTGATTCATGGTTTTTAAATAAGCTTTCGTGGCACTCCAGGTAAGAGGTGCAACGTTCAGATCCAGATAAAGATTCAATTCCTTTTTATCCGGTGAAGAGCTGATAAATGGATACTCGTAGGTATAGCTCTTATTTACGATCTGGGCTCCCAGCTTGCCAAGCCCGGCATCCTTCCACGCTTTGGCTGCCTCTTGAAGTTCCTCTCTTGTGGCAGGCTTCTGTTTTCCTACTTTATCCAGCCAGTCCTGACGGATGAGAGTCACCCAGTTATAATAAATTGGATTTCTCTGTGCAAAGAAGAATGTATTTTTCCCATCCAGCTTTCCGTATTGATTGATTATTTTCTCTGCATTCTTATAATAGTCGGGTGCATAATATTTTATTTCATCAAGGTCCAGTTCCTGCATGGCTCCCTCGGAATTGTAGTTTACCGCCTGGGGCATGTCGTAATGGAAAATAATATCAGGGGCATTGCCGGCAGCGATCATCTGCATGTAATCTGCAATCTCTTTCTGCCTGTTGATTGCCACATACTGGACTGTCACATTGTATTTATCACCAAATTCCTTTTGAATCCAGTTGGTGTAATAATTATTTGCGGGATCCCAGCCTTCAAAGCCTCTGTCATACACCGGGATCTTGATGGTTACTCTTTCAGGAAAGCCCTTGGAATAATCAGTGTAACTTTTTCCCTCCGCTTTTGTCTCAGTTTCCGCCGTCTGACTGGTTTCTTCTTTCTTTGTCTCCTGGGTAGTGACGGACACCTCCTTTTTGGCACTGCATCCGGACATCAGCCCTGCTGTCATTGCAAAAATAGTCCCCCATGCCGCAGCCCTTTTTAAACTCATCCTTTTCCTCATGAATATCCTCCTTTTCTTTTTTACCATTATCATCAGCCTTTTACTGCACCTATCATGGTCCCCTGTACAAAATATTTTTGGATAAAGGGATAGATACAGATAATGGGCAATGTTGCAAAAATAATGCAGGAAGCCTTTAAGACCTCCGGATTGGTGATCTGACCTGCCGTTAGTCCTCCCTCTGCTTTAAAGGATTCACTGGCAGCAACCACCAGATAGTAGAGTTTTAACTGCAGCGGGCGTAAATCCACCCTTTGCTTGATATAAAACAATGCATCGGAATAAGCATTCCACCGTCCTACCGCGTAAAACAAAGAAATTGTCGCTATGATGGGTTTGGAAAGCGGCACCACAATATAGCTTAAGATTTTAAAATGGCTGGCACCGTCTATTAAGGCTGACTCGATCAGACTGTCTGGTATGGAGGCCTTAAAGTTATTTTTCATAATGAGGAAATTGTAGGCTGCAAAAGACAAAGGTAAAATCATACACCACCAGGTATCCAGCATATGAAGATCATTCATCAGTAAATAATCCGGTATGGTTCCGGCTGTAAAATACATGGTGAACATAATTAAAAATGTCATGATTTTTCTGCCCCTTAACTGAACCCGGCTTAAGGCGTAGGCAGCGCTTATGGTAAGAAATGTCCCGATTGCAGTGAAAGAAACTGTTACGATTATGGAGACATATAAAGATCTTACAATCGATGTATCCTGCAAAACTTTTCTGTAAGCATCAAAATTGATTCCTTTTGGCACCAGAAAGATCTTATTTGCAATTACATATGCTTCCCTGCTGACGGACTTTGCAAATATATGGATGAACGGAAGCAGACATGTCATAGAAATTGCAATGAGCAGAATATGGAAAAATACATCAACCACTAAATCCTTTCTTCTGGTCCTGGTCCATGCCCAGGGCTTTTTATATTGATATTGGTTCATCTTTTCCCCTCCTTATATCAGACCATCTTCACCCAGCCGTTTGGCTATGAGATCAGCCGCCACCACAAGAGCCAGACCAATCACTGACTGAAAAAGCCCCAGTGCAGTTGCTTCGCTGAATTTTCCGCTTTCAATTCCCCACCGGTATACCAAAACGGGAATTGTGGTGGTATATTGTGTCGCCTTGGCATTGGCCAGAGCAAATACCCGTTCAAAGGATCCACCCATCAGCTTGCCAAGATTCATAATCAGCAGTGTCACAATGGTGCTTCGTATGCAGGGAAGTGTTACGTGAATACACTGTTTTAACCTTCCGGCACCATCTACTCTTGCCGCTTCATAAAGCTCGGAATTCACACCGGTGATGGCGGCCAGATAGATGATGGTTCCCCAGCCCATGGACTGCCACACACCAATGAGCACATAACTGATCAGCCACCAGGTATTCTCCTGCAGAAACGGAACCGGGCTATGACCGGCATTCTTTATCAGAACATTCACCACACCGCTGCTGACAGAGAACATGGAATAACCGATTCCTCCAATAATGACCCAGGACAAAAAATGAGGTAAATACAGAAGTGTCTGCATGATACTTTTAAAGTATCTGTTTTTGATTTCATTAAGAATAAGAGCCAAAATAATTGGCATGGGGAAACCAAATACCAGATCCAGGATATTTAACAGTAGAGTGTTGGTTAATGCCTGACCAAAATCCCGTTTGCCAAAAACCTTATGAAAGATGGAAAATCCCACCCAGGAACTTCCGGCATACCCCTTTGCCACCTTATAATCCTTAAATGCTATGGACAGACCGCTGTATGGCAGGAATTTAAAAACCAGTATGAAAAGCATTGGAAGAACCATAAGTACATATAGCTGCCAGTCCCGCTGTAAATACCGACGAAACCGATTCTTTTTTTTCTGCTTATTGAAACCGTAGCCCGCCTCTGTTTCAGATTTCACCATAATATCCCCCCATCTCCGTAATTTTCTATAACTCTATTATAAAAAATGCACAATTTCCTTTCCAATCAAATCAATCTGTAAACTATGCATTTTCAATCATTTATTATTACTGATAAGAAAATAGTAATGGCTTTATTTCATCATTCTCCGGGCATTCCTGCTTTTTTGTAAGATTAAGGCTTTGTTTTTCATTATAAAGGATTATTATTTAAAGATTATTGATTGAAATGAGAATTAGATATCATGTATAATTATAGGAATAAAAGAAGGAGGTATCAGGGATATATGTCTAAAAAGAAAAAGACCGTTATTGAATTCAGGGATTATGATTTACCGGCTCATTTTCCGGTACTTCTTCTGACTGGGGATCATTGGCGTATCTCTGATGTACCCTCAGGACGACTTCATATTCATAATTGCCTGGAGATCGGGCTGTGTGAGACGGACAGCGGAACCATTAAATTTGAAGATACCACTTATTCCTTTTACGCAGGAGATGTCACTGCCATATCCTGTGATATCCCGCACACCACATTCAGCGCGCCCGGAACCAGCAGCAAATGGTCTTATTTGTTTGTAGATATGGGCGAACTGCTCCACCCATTTTTTTCTGGTGCAGATCTTCATAATGTGGAACTCTTCTCCTTTCTGGATCATCATTTAAACCTGATTATGGGGAAAATAAATTATCCGGTTATTTATTCCATTGTCACTGAAATAATGGAAGAGATGAAAAATCAGGAACCGGGTTATGAGATCGCAGTCCGCGGTCTTTTTCTGGCACTGGCAACCAATCTTATGAGAACTGCCTCCTTAAACCATAAGAAAAAAGACCAGACGCCTGAAAATGCGCTGGTCATTGCTCCGGCTCTGGACTTTATCCGGTATCATTATATGGAAGACTTTCCCATGGAGCAGCTTGCTGACCTGTGCAGCCTAAGCCCTGCTCATTTTAGAAGGCTGTTTTCTTCGATTATGGGAAACCGGCCCTTGGAATATTTAAATACCACCCGCATCAGAAAAGCATCGGATTTACTCCGCATGACTGAGGAATCCGTTTTAAACATTTCTGAGCGGGTGGGGTTTCACTCCATCTCAAGCTTTAACCGGCATTTTCTCGCCATCATGGGAGAGACTCCCAGAGACTGGAGAAAACAGATGTCGATTTTAAAAGATCAGTCTTTGTTTAAATACAATGGCTGGATGTATGCGGAGGTTTTAAAGAAAAAATAATTACTTCATATCTATGACTTCTTTTGCCATGGCGGTCAGAGAATTTAGTTCAACATTTTCAAATGTAAACAGCAGATAATCAATTCCATTCTCTGACCAGTTTACTGATTTGAACAGCTTGCGTTCTTCCTGATCGGATCCATAGCTGATCATCATTTTTCCTTCTTCCTGAAGTTTCTTATCTTCCTCAGAAGGCTCTTGCCCCTCCGGTAGGAATAAATATTGCATTTCAGCGGAATTCAATTCAACGTCCTGATAAACCTCTTTCTGACCAGGCTGATTTTCTGCGGAAATTGCATCCTGGTGCACATGGCTGGACAGTACTACCTGAGGATTCTCACCATAATCAGCGTATGCTTCTGAATAGGTAATGACCTGATTATTATCTTCATCCATTCCCTTTACATCAGAAATCCCGCCTTTCACAAATGTCATGCCATTTGTGAATTTGTCCGGAAACTTTGGAGATGCATTCATCTGTCCCTTTGATAATTCCTGTAATTCCGTTAAGGTACTTACATTTTCTCTAGTTCCACTGACTAAGCTTGTGATTTTCCCCGCCGCTACTGCCGTAACCGTTCCCAATACGGTAATTACCAGCATTGCTGTCAATGTCACTGCAAATTTATTTTTTCGAAATTTCATAAAATTACTCCTTTTATTTAATTTTTGATGGATTTCCAATAGCCGCCGTTCTTCGTCTATATCCGGAGTTATGGAATCCAGTTCTGTATTAATAAAACGTTTTAACTGTTCTTCTGAGGTTCTAGCCATGACAAATCCCCCTTTCCTGTTCTCCTTCCATGATATCTTCCGCTTCCAGGATTCCCTTTAAGAGCTTTCTTGCCTTGAACAGGCGTGATTTCACTGTGCCCTCCATGGTTCCTGTCACCCTGGCAATTTCTTTCGTACTTAGCTCATTGTAATAATATAACAGAATCACTGTACGGTATTTGACATCAAGTTTTCTAAGGGCTTCACGGATCTGCCCAGCTGTTTCAGCCTCTAAAATCACTACCAGGGGGCCTTTTCCCCTTTCATCCTCTTCAATCCAATCCGCTCTTACGTGATCTTCCTCCTGATCCAGAATCCCTTCAAATGAGAGTTCCGACCTGCTTTTCTTCCTTTTTTCCATCCGCCAGGCAGTTCTCACCAGAATCTGATAGAGCCAGGATTCAAATCGTTCCGGTTCTCTTAATTTATCTCTGTGAAGAAAGCATTTTACAAAGGTCTCCTGCAGGATGTCCTCACTGTCAGACCGGTTTCCAGTGATAAAATACGCCATACGGTACAGCTTTTTGGAAGAGGAACGGTATAACTCGTCAAATGCAGCTTCGCTTCCGCCAAGCATAAGTTCCACCAAAGCCTTCTTTTCTTCGTTCATAACCTGTTTCCTTTCCTTTTTTAGATGCATCTATATACTTAGAGTCCTGATGACCCGGATCGGTTCATTTTTTTATTTATAAATTATACTTCGGCTTGTAACTGCCAGTCAAAAGAAATATAATAGGGCGTGATAGTGTCAATAATAAAAAATCGGAGGATCGACGAATGCCGCGTATATTTTTAGTGGAAGACGATAAGGCAATCGCTAAAAACCTTATGCTTTTGCTGGGTTCGGAAGGATTTACAGTCACCCATGCTTCTACCCAGGGTAAAGCTCTTGCCGCACTTGGCCAGAATAAATTTGATCTGGCGCTCATTGATATTTTACTGCCTGATGGAAATGGATTTATTGTATGCACACAAATCAGGGAAACCCTCCATATACCCGTAATCTTTCTGACTGCCTGCCAGGATGAAGCCAGTGTGGTTACCGGGCTCAATATCGGTGCAGATGACTATATCACAAAACCGTTTCGCCCCCGTGAATTAATCGCACGGATCAGAACTGCCCTGCGTAAAAGCGGGCGTACGGGATCTGAGTTTGAGATTGGAGGACTCCATGTGGATACGGCCAGTGGTATTGTAAGAAAAAACGGCATGGAAATTTTTCTGTCTGCTTTGGAATACCGTCTGCTGCTGGTGTTTTTAAACAATCCCAAAAATATCATTACAAGGGGCATGCTGTTAGACGAATTGTGGGACGCTGCGGGTGAGTATGTAAATGACAATACACTGACTGTATACATAAAACGATTACGGCTGAAGATCGGGGACGATCCGGCTAACCCGCAGATTATTACGACTGTCCGTGGGACAGGGTATCGATTGGGGGGCGGAAATGCTTCGGAATAAGGAGTTTCGGCAGTTTGCCATATTGTTCTCTGTCATGGCGGGCATCACAGTGATTCTGGGATTTGTAATCAGTACTGCGGCAGGAGTTCTTGCAGTCTTCTCTTCTGCGGCCTTTGGTACTGTATTTTTTGCATTTACAAAAGCCAGATACAAAAATATTGCCCGCATTTCCAAAGAGATCGACCTGATACTTCATAATGGGGAGCATCTCTATATTGGAGAATTGGACGAAGGGGAACTTTCCATACTGCACAGTGAAATAGGTAAAATGACGCTGCGCATCCGGGAGCAGAATGAGGCATTAAAAAAAGAAAAGAAACATCTTGCAGATTCACTGGCGGATATTGCCCACCAGCTGAAAACCCCTCTTACATCTATAAATCTCATTTTGTCATTGCTTGAAAATAACCCGGATGAAGATCAGAGAAAGCGGCTGCTTCGTGAAATGGAAGAATTGCTCGTGCGAATGGACTGGCTCATTACCACCCTGTTAAAATTATCCCGTTTAGATGCAGGAATCATAATATTTCAGCATGATCCTATGGACGTAAACTCATTAATCCATGCTGCAGTACACCCTTTTCTCATTCAAATGGAACTGCATCAGATAGATTTGCAAATCAATGCAACAGACGGGCTCATCATCTATGGGGATTTTAACTGGCTTTTGCAGGCGCTGCAAAACATCTTAAAAAATTGTTTAGAAAATACTGGCGAAACAGGAAAACTTGAGATTAACGGTACAGATACCCCGCTCTTTACCGAGATTGTAATCCATGACAGCGGGAACGGTTTTAAAGAAGAAGATTTACCCTGTATTTTTGACCGGTTTTACCAGGGAAAAAACCAGAACGCCGGAGGATACGGGATCGGTCTTTCTCTCTGCCAGATGATTATAACCGGACACGAAGGAACCATTACCGCTAAAAACCATCCCCAGGGAGGCGCTGTTTTCATCATACGTTTTCCAAAGTGACGAATCTCTCACCAAAAAGTCACCGGTATGTAAGCAGAAAGTTCTATTCTATGGGTAAGCCATAGGAAAGGAGACTCACAGAATGGAGTTCTTAAAAATCGAAAATCTCTGTAAGGTCTACGGGAAAGGTGACAGTCAGGTTACCGCTCTGGATCATGTTTCTCTTACCATTGAAAAAGGGGGATTTACAGCTATTATCGGCTCTTCCGGTTCCGGTAAATCCACATTGCTTCATATCATTGGAGGTGTGGATGTCCCCACAAGCGGTAAGGTATATTTAGATGGGCAGGATGTATACGCCCAGAACAATGAAAAACTGGCCATCTTCCGCAGACGCCAGGTAGGTCTGATTTATCAGTTTCATAACCTCATTCCTACTCTGAATGTGGTGGAGAACATTACACTGCCTGTCCTGATGGACAAACGGCCTGTCAATGAGGAGCGGCTCAATGACCTTCTACATATGCTTGGACTATGGGACCGTAAAAACCATTTACCCAATCAGCTGTCCGGCGGGCAGCAGCAGCGGGTTTCCATCGGACGCGCCCTCATGAATGCCCCGGCTGTCATGCTTGCCGACGAACCCACCGGCAGTCTGGACAGCCGCAATGGACATGAAATCATAAAACTGCTGAAAGAAAGCAATAAAAAGTATGGGCAGACATTGATACTTGTCACACATGACGAAAATATTGCATTGCAGGCAGACCGGATTATCGGTATATCTGATGGAAAGGTAACACGGGATCAAAGGGTGGTGCAGCCATGAATATATTAAATAAAGCCACACTGCAAAGCATGAAAAAGAACCGCACCAGAACAATTGTAACGATTATCGGAGTTGTTTTATCCACTGCCATGATTACAGGGGTTGCCGCTTTTAGCACTTCACTTCTTCATTTTCTCATAAGAAGTTCCATTGTAAAACACGGAAATTGGCATGTTGAATTTTCGGATGTAGATTCTTCTTTCATCCAGGAACGGACTGACGATAAAGAAATTTCCGGCATTGCAGCAGTGGAAAATATTGGTTACGCTGTACTGAAAGGAGCAAAGAGTCCGGAAAAGCCCTATCTTTTTATTGCAGGATTCAGTGACCAGGCATTTCATACGTTACCCATAAACCTGATCTCCGGCAGACTTCCTGAAAACAGCGGGGAGGTTCTGATCCCGGCACACGTTGCAGAAAAAGGAGGTGTCCGGTTCCGGGTCGGGGATACGATTTCCCTTGACGTCGGAGACCGTGTGGATGGAAGCAGGAATCTCAGTCAGCACATCCCCTTTCATTCAGGGGCCGGGGGAGAAACCCTGGTTACCAGATTAAAGAAAACCTATCGGGTTGTGGGAATCTGCCAGCGTCCGGGATTTGAAGAGCATACCGCTCCGGGATACACCCTGATAACGAAAGCAGACGGCAAAGAGAACACAAACAGTTTCAGCCTGTTTGTTACATTGAAAAACCCCCGCCAGGTGAAAGCTTATGTAAACCACAACGGGGAAAAAGAAGATTACTTATTTAATGATTATATTCTGCGTTTCATGGGCATATCGGAAAACCGGCTGATCATCACACTTCTGTATACAGTCGGGGGAATTCTGGTTGCTATTATAATGACTGGATCGGTTCTTCTTATCTATAACTCCTTTCATATCTCCCTGAATGAACGTACACGACAGTTTGGGATTTTTGCGTCGGTGGGGGCAACTGGAAAACAGCTTCGCAATTCAGTTCTCTTTGAAGGACTTTGTATCGGTGTCATCGGTATTCCCATTGGTATCCTTGCAGGAATTGGCAGTATTGGTCTGATCCTTCCCATAGTTGCAGGGAAATTTAAAAACATTCTTTACAGCACCGTACCTTTAACCTTATGGGTATCTGCTGCTTCAATCGCTGTCTCCGCTGCTGTCAGTCTGGTAACCATCCTGATTTCAGCCTATATTCCGGCAAGGAAAGCGGCAGGCGCTTCCGTAATGGAGAATATTCTTCAGACTAATGAAGTGAAAATTCATTCAAAAGATTTGAAAATATCAAAACTATCCCGTCGTATTTACGGACTGGAAGGTACTCTGGCTCTGAAAAATTTCAAGAGGAACAAAAAACGCTATCGCAGCATTGTGCTTTCTCTCGTTCTAAGCATCGTACTATTCGTATCAGGTAATGCCTTTGGATCAACTCTGAAACGTCTTTTGCAGCAGTTTATGGTGGATGTTGACTATGACATTCTGTTTGACGTACAGGACATGAACGACAGCGAAATGCTTCCCCTTTACAACAGGCTAAAGGCCGCAGACGGTGTTTATAAAAGTAACTATCAGGTCATCTGTCCTTATTCATGCAACATCAGAGCTGGTGATCTTTCGGATCAGTACCGTCAATATAAAGGTTATACCAATCCGGAGGAAGTGGTTCATATTCCATTGGATCTTCAGTTTATCACAGACAGTGAATATCTGGATTTTATTCACCATTCAGGTTTATCCGAAGAAGAATATACCGGACCCAACGGGAAAATGATCGCCATTGCAAAACAGCGGAATGTCAGAACAAACCAACCGGATGAAGTGTTAGATCTGTTTGCAAACAGTTCCATGATCCTACCGATTACCCCCGTCACAGAAGGTAACCAAAAAGCAGAACAGAATCTGGATATAGACACTACGTTTGTTGATACTTACCCCATTGATCCGCCACCAAAACAGTCATCTCAGTCTCAGAAAGATTTCTGTGTTTTTATGGTGATAGCACCCTATTCACTCAAAGAGAAATTTAATTTTCCGGATAGTCCTGTAACCATAGGTATGAACTTTCAATCAAAGACTCCTTCACAGTCAGTGGCGGAAATGGAATCAATTATACAAAGTGAGGGAATTACGTCTCAATACCATTTATACAATGCGTATGAAATACTGGAGCAATTTCACAGCCTTACATTTGTCACGGACGTATTTACCTATGTTTTTGTCATTATAATTTCACTGATCGCCATAGCCAATGTGTTTAACACCATTTCCACAAATATCAGGCTGCGCAGGCGGGAACTGGCCATGCTGCGCTCAATTGGAATGTCAGAGCGGTCTTTTAATAAAATGATGGTATTTGAGTGCATCTTTTATGGGATGCAGGCGCTTTACCTGGGACTTCCAATCGCTGGAATCCTGTCCTGGCTGATTTACAAAGGATTTGTAATCGCAGAACGGACGGAGAATTTTAAGTTTATCTTTCCTTTCGGCAGTATGGTAATCAGCGCACTTAGTGTACTCTTTATCGTGTTCATTACTATGTTATATGCCATTGGGAAGATAAAAAAAGAAAATATTATTGATGCACTACGAAATGATATGACTTAATAGATTATTCAGGATACCCTCTGTTGACCATTTGAAGAATATATTGATTGTGAATACGTTAGATGGTATTCTATACATGAAGTTTATTAATCATAGTCATAGGAGGGTAAAAGTATGGAATGTAGTATTCGTAAGTGGAAAATAGAGGACTCAGCAACCCTTGCAGCAATTTTGAATAATAAAAAAATTCTTGATAATCTAAGAGATTTGCCATTTCCATACACGGAAAAAGATGCTGTGGATTTCATTCATGCAACGCTCCAGGCTGATGAAAATAAAACCTATGTCTTTGCAATCACTGTTGATGATATTCCAATTGGAAGTATCGGGGTTTACCGCAAAGATAATATCCACAGTCAGACTGCGGAACTGGGCTATTATATTGCAGAGAGTTTTTGGGGACGAGGAGCCGGAACCAGCGCTGTCAAGCAAACCTGTAGGTACATTTTTGAACATACCGATATTATACGAATTTTTGCAGAGCCCTTTGCCTACAATACTGCATCTTGCCGAATTCTTGAAAAAAACGGATTTATATGTGAAGGCGTGCTTAGAAGCAATGCTGTTAAAAACGGGCAGATTATTGACATGAAAATGTATTCTCTAATCAGACCCTGATTCAGGTTGTTTATATTGAAAGGATTAAAATAGATCAGGGAGTGTTGCAAATCTGCAACACTCCCTCTGTTTCTGTTCTATCCGATCAAGCATGGATTCATAGGCTTTTTACGGCTTCTCTTTTAAATATCTCCATAAACTCCTCTCCGGTAATGGTTTCCCGTTCCAACAGATATTCAGCTATTTCATGAAGCTTGTTCAGATTGCTTTTTAGTATCTCATAAGCCTTCTGGTGCTGCTGCCGCACAATTCCAATCACTGCTTCATCAATCCGCTTTGCAGTATCCGGGGAACATGCAAGAGATGTGTCACCGCCCAGATACTGGTTGGTTACTGTCTCAAGTGCCACCATATCAAATTCATCGGTCATACCGTAACGGGTAACCATTGCCCTGGCTATTCTTGTGGCCTGTTCAATATCGTTGGACGCACCGCTTGTAACTGTCTGGAAAATCAGTTCCTCTGCTGCCCTTCCTCCGGTAAATGTAGCAATTTTGTTAAGCGCGGCTTCCTTTGTAAGCAAATGGCGTTCTTCTTCATCAACCTGCATGGTATATCCAAGAGCTCCTGAAGTTCTGGGAATAATGGTAATCTTATGAACAGGTGCAGAGTGGGTCTGGGACGCGGCAACCAGGGCATGCCCTACTTCGTGGTAAGCTATGATCTTCTTTTCTTCCACATTGACGGAGGCATCCTTTTTCTGATATCCGGCAATAACCACTTCTACACTTTCTTCTAAATCGATCTGAGTCACCGTTTTTCTTCCCATGCGCACGGCTCTTAATGCTGCCTCATTAATCATATTGGCCAGTTCGGCTCCGCTTGCGCCTGAGGTTGCAAGGGCAATTGCGTGAAAATCCACATCATCCGACAGCTTTACATTTTTTCCATGTACCTTTAAAATGGCTTCCCTGCCATTTAAATCCGGCAATTCTACGGGGATCCGGCGGTCAAAACGGCCGGGACGTAAAAGTGCTTTATCTAAGGAATCCGGACGGTTGGTAGCTGCCAGAATTACAACTCCTTTTTTACCGTCAAATCCATCCATCTCAGCCAGAAGCTGATTTAAGGTCTGTTCTCTCTCATCGTTGCCGGAGAAACCTCCGCCGTCACGCTTCTTTCCAATGGTATCAATCTCATCAATAAATACGATACAGGGAGCCTTTTCATTGGCCTGTTTAAATAAATCCCTGACCTTCGCAGCACCCATACCTACAAACATCTCCACAAACTCAGAACCGGATATGGAGAAAAACGGAACATGGGCTTCTCCTGCCACCGCTTTGGCAAGAAGGGTCTTACCAGTTCCGGGAGGCCCCACTAGCAGGGCCCCTTTTGGAAGTGAGGCTCCAATGGATGCATATTTACCCGGATTATGAAGAAAATCTACAATCTCCTTTAATGCGTCCTTCGCTTCTTCCTGTCCCGCTACATCAGTGAAATTCTTTCCTGTCTCAGATTCTGCATAGATCTTGGGATTGGACTTACCAAATGACATGGTATTTCCTCCCATCTTCTTTTGCATCTGACCGGATAAGAAGTTACCCAGAAATACAAAAATCAGAATGGGAACGATCCAGGTTAAGAGAATGGAAATTAAGGGCGACATCTGCTGTACTATGGTTTTTTTAAACTCAACATTATGGGAAATCAGCCGTCCTGTCAAAGTCTCATCCGGCCAGATACCTGTCTTGTAAACAGCATAGACCGGTTTTCCTTCCCAGTCCTTCTTTCCTGTATCAGATTTAAACTGAATCTCCGTTTCCGTTTTGGCAACTGCCTGTATCTTGCCCTGATCCACCATCTCTAAAAATGTACTGTAGGGAACCTCCGTCACAGCCTTTGACTGAAGCCACGGTACAGCCATGGCATTGAATAAAATCATCAGGACCAATACAATCATGTAATAATAAATAAATGGCTTCTTATGGTTCTTTCCAGAACCCCCATCATCTTTTAATCCCATCTCGCTCCTCCTTCTTCTTTTGAATCCGGTTTAACACCGATTCTGTAAATACTCCTGCCTGATCTAAATCTTCTTTATTGGGATGGAGCATGGCATCTTCATAGGCTAAAATCATCTCCCTGATCTGGGGAGTATTAAGCTGAGCCTGCATCTGTCTGCATTTCTCCAGTACTTTTGGTCCCATCTTACCTCCGCATAAATAGCAGCCAAGGTATTCATTATCTTCCGGCAGAAAAACAGAAACCTGATTTTCCACCTGCTTTAAATATTCTTTATTTTCAAATATTCCGCAGGTACCAAACAAAGCGATCTGTTTGCCATGGAGGTCGGAGAGGAAATCAATTACTTCTGTTGTACAAATTCCCCTGTTGTTCCAGAATCCTACAAAATACGTATCTGCTTCTTCTCCATGGTATTCCTCCAGATTAACAATATCCTTCGATTTACCCGGAAGCGCTTCGAATATCTTCATGGCTACCTTCTGAGTATTTCCGGTTTTACTTGTATACACAACTAAATAGTCCATATATTTCGCCTCCTCTATCAATAAAATATACCAAATCAGGACATTTATCAATAGATTGGAGTAAATGTTAATACAATTTATGGTTCTTTTAGAATTTATACTACTTCTTTTATAACAATAAAAAAAGAGGAGGTTACAGTTAAATTTCTGCAACATCCTCCATGAATTTCTTTTTATAAATTTGCCGCCGCTTCTTTCATAATTCTCTTCGTCTCTTCAATATCTTCCTGGGTATGAGCTGCTGATAAAAACAGAATTTCAAACTGGGAAGGAGCTGTGTAAATACCATGCTCAAGGAGATAATGAAAATACTTTGCATACAACCGGGTATCGGATTTTAAAGCAGACTCAAAATCCACCACCGGGTGCTGAGCAAAAAATACGCTGAATAAGGAACCTGCCTGGTTCACCTGTGCACCTGGGAGAACCTCCTTTAAAGTCTGAACCAGGGTATCCGCTTTTTTCTCCAGGGAGGAATAAATATCCGGCCGGTCCATCAGGGCTTTTAATGTTGCAATTCCTGCCGCAGTTGCAATGGGGTTCCCGGATAATGTTCCGGCCTGATAAACTTTCCCCAAAGGAGATACAACTTCCATGATTTCCCTGCGTCCGCCGTAGACGCCCATGGGCATGCCGCCTCCCGCAATCTTACCAAGAGTGGTCAGATCTGGTTTTACCTGATAATATTCCTGAGCTCCCCCAAGAGCCATACGAAAACCTGTGATCACCTCATCAAAGATTAAAAGGGCTCCGTACCTGGTTGTAATGTCTCTTAAAAACTCAAGGAAGCCTGGTTTTGGAGCTACCAGTCCCATATTGGCTGCCACAGGTTCTACCACAATCGCTGCAATCTCTCCGGGATACTGACGAAACAGCTCTTCCACTGTATCTTCCTGATTGTAACCTGCTAACAGCGTGTGTTTCGTATAGGATTCAGGCACACCGGCACTGTCCGGTGCGCTGCCTGTCAGAGCTCCGGAGCCCGCTTTTACTAAAAGACCGTCAGAATGTCCGTGGTAGCAGCCCTTAAATTTAATGATCTTATCTCTCCCTGTAAACCCTCTTGCTGCGCGAATAGCACTCATAACTGCTTCCGTTCCTGAGCTGACCATTCGCATCATTTCCATGGAAGGAATACATTCTGTAATCAGTTTTCCAAGTTCCAGCTCTCTTCTCGTAGGCGCGCCATAGGATAAACCGGAAAGACATGCCTCTCTTACTGCTTCTACCACTGGCTGATACCCATGTCCCAGAATACAGGGTCCCCAGGAATTCACATAATCAATGTATTCATTCCCATCCTCATCATAGATACGGGATCCTTCCGCCCTTTTTATAAATACGGGAACTCCCCCCACAGAGCCAAACGCTCTTACAGGACTGTTAACTCCGCCCGGGAAATAGTTTCCGGATTCTTCAAATAGTTTCTTTGACTCTTCTGTGTTCATTTTAATTTACTCCTTTTCTTTACACCAGTCCTGGCAAATGATTTCTGCCAGCCCTGATATACTGTAAACCGGTGCAATTAAATCAGCTTCTCTTCCATACCGGGAAAGTGCTTTTGCTGTGATATCACCGATGCAGACTACCTTTAATCTGGAAAGCAAACCGAGAATTTTCTCTGTTTCCCCCTGAAAAAATCCTTCTACGCCGGAAGCACTGGCAAAAGTCAGATAATGGAGAGGGAGCAATGCATTTCCCAGCTCTTCCTGCTCCTTTTTTTTCAGCGCCACATCATATAGAACAATATCATCGTAACAGATCCCTGCTTCGTCAAGAACCCGGTTCAGTTCCGGGGACCCGCCTGATGACCTGGGTATGAGCAGCCGGTCTTCTTTTGACAGCAGGGGTTTTAATCCTTTTGCAAGATCTATTACCTGATAGCGGTCAGGAATATAATCGGCATGAAAGCCATACTTAACCAGTTCATTTTCCGTACCTTTCCCTACTACTGCAAATCTGACGGCTCCCAGTGAGCGCAAATCATAACCGCCTTCGAAAAGACCGGTGAAAAATTCTCTTACTGCATTGGCACTGGTAAATAGGAGCCAGGAGTAGGTTTGTAGCCTTTGATAAGCTTCATTCATGGCTTGCCCTGACCGATAGGAGTCTATGGATAAAGACAATACACTGTCTGTCATTCCTCCAAGTTCTGCAAGCTCCCGATGAAGTCTTCCGGTAAAGGATTGGGTTCCGGTAATGCCAATTCTGCATCCCTTCAGGGGCAGATTCAGGGTAGAAGAAAAATCCAGGGCTGCCACGTCCCCTGCCACAATGATGGCAGGACTTTTAATCTCCGCCTGTTTTGCTCTGCTCTCAATATCGTTCAGAGTCCCGCGAATTATTCTCTGCTCGGGAAGGGTTCCGTTTTCAATCACAGCTGCTGGTGTATCTTCCGGTTTTCCATTTTTAATAAGACCATTAACAATCAGGGAAAGATTGGATAGTCCCATTAAAAAAACCAGAGTTCCGGAGAGTTTGGCAAAGGAATCAAAATCAGGAGGAAGGGTTCCATTCTCAGAGAGGGTATGTCCTGTCATTACATGAAAGCTGCGGCTCACTGCCCTGTGAGTCACAGGAATTCCTGCCATGGAAAGCGCTGCCACCGCAGAGGTCACACCAGGTACTACTTCAAAGGTGATTCCTGCCTCCGAAAGTGTCAGGATTTCTTCTCCTCCCCGTCCAAATACAAAGGGATCTCCTCCTTTTAAACGGACCACATTTAACCCTTCCTCTGCCAGCTCCACTAAGAGCCGGTTAATCTCTTCCTGCTTCATGGAATGGGCGCCTGCCCGCTTTCCTACATAGATCTTTCTGCAATGGTCCGGTACCTCATCGAGGAAATAATCCGAAGCAAGGGAGTCATAAACCAGTGCATCGCAGCTGCCAAGCCGCTTCAATCCTTTTTGGGTGATGAGACCGGGATCCCCCGGCCCAGCACCGACTAAGTATACCACTCCATTTTTCTTCATGACATCCTCCATTTTCAATTAAAGTCTCTTTGCGGCTTCTTCCGCCAGACTGTCCAGCTCCTCCGTTTTACCCTTAAGATGGATTCTTTTTATCTGGTTATCTCTGCTTCTGATTCCAAAAACCTCAAACTGTCCTTCCTCGATGCGGGAATAGATTCCCACCGGCTCATGGCAGCCTGCATTTAATAGCTTTAATATCTTTCGCTCCAGTGTCAGACACAGTCTTGCTTCTTTATTTTCAATCTGCCATATCTCCGGCCAGTCTTCCATTCCAATTCTGCCTTCAACCGCCAGTATTCCCTGTCCTCCGGCGGGAATCATGGTCTCACAGTCGAAGTAATGGTAATCAAAGGATGGATCTGACTGAATATTCAGGCGGTTCAATCCTGCAGCTGCAAGAATGATACCATCAAAATCCCCATCAGCCAGCCGTTTTAAACGTGTCTGCACATTCCCTCTTAAATTCTCACAGCGGACCGGAATTTCCTTCCATAAGGTATTTCCGATCTCCTGGATCTGTATTCTTCTTCTTAAGCTGGAAGTACCAATCACAATCTCTTCCCTTTTATATAAATCACTGCCTTTTAAGGTTATGAGTACATCTCTTGGATCCTCACGCGCCGGGACTGCCACAATGCCAAGACCTTCTTTTAAATCCATGGGAAGATCTTTTGCGCTATGAACAGCTAAATCAATCTCTCCCCGCAGAAGTGCATCTTCAAACTCTGTTACAAACACTCCTTTTCCGCCGAACTCCAAAAGCGGCTTATTGAGAATCCGGTCTCCTTCTGTCTGCCTTTTCATCAGCTGCACGGTTAGTCCGGGAGTAACCGTTATCAAAGCATCGGCGACCAGCTGGGTCTGTGCCACAGCAAGTGCGCTTTTTCTGGTTCCAATGCGTATTGTATCAATCTTCATGTTCCCCAAGTTTCCTTTCTATCAGCTCTATGGCCTGTTCTCTGGTAAATACTCCGCCCTGCCTGATTCCTTCTTTTACCATGATTTTAAAAATCTCAGTCCGGACCGGAAGGGAAGGTACCCTTTCCTTTACCAGCTCCCGGTAGGTACCGAGCTGGCCAGCCAGCATACCAAAGTCCTTGGGAATCGCCTCTTTAAACCGTTTTTTTAAATACTGGGCAATGGTGGGAGAACTGCCTCCTGTGGATATTCCCACAACGATATCCTCTTCTTTTATCAGTGCGGGAAATATAAAACTGCATTCTTCCTGTACATCCACCACATTCACCGGTATCTTCTGCTGTCTGCAGATGACAGATATGTGCCTGTTCAGTTCTTCGTCTGATGTTGCGGCAATCACAAAATCGGCCTTTTCAATATCCTTATCTTCAAAGCCCCGCCTGATGAGAGTCATGGACTTGCCACATTCGGCAGCAAGCTGTTCCATCTCAGGAATCATCTCTAAACCAACCACCGTAATTTCAGGCCCAAAGTCCTTTAACACAAGTGCTTTTCTGTAAGCCACCATTCCACCGCCTGCAATGAGGCACGTTTTCCCTTCAAGCTCTACAAAAAACGGAAAATAAGCCATTGTCACTCCTCTCTCATCCAGTCCTTTAACCCATCTAAAGTCCGAAGCACCACCTTTAAGTCCTCACTGGTAACATGATCACGAATGCGGTATAAAAGGGTATCCAGCCGCTTACCGGACAACGCTTCTTTGAATTCATCCATCTGGGAAATATAAGGATGAAACAAAATTTCCTTTAATGCCCCGTCAAGCTCTTCTTCCATAATTTCTCTGGCACAGTCCAGTTCTTTTAGCTTAATCTGGGTATTGTTCTTTGATAATGTTTCAAAATAGTCTATATCATATAATGTAATTCCGGGAAATCCCCTGATCTCAGGGTCCATATCAACGGGTACGGCTACATCAATAAAAAGCCGCTTTTTCTCCGGATTCGCACATTTTTCCAGTTCTTCTCTGGTTATGGTATAGTGGGGTCCTAAAGTTGCACTGATCACAACATCCATATCATTCATATATTGGTAGCGTTCTTTGTAATCTACTTCCCTGATCCGGTCGCTGTCCACTTTCAGCAGCAAATCTGAGGAGTGGGTTCTGACAGTTCCTGTTACACGGATGCCGGGCTTACTTAGCAGATTCCTGGTTATGGTTCCCCCCATTTTCCCTGTCATTCCAATTACCATAACATCTTTATACTCTCCCTCATTGTTGAAATGAAATACTTCATTTGCCACAAGAGTTGCAATGGAAAGAGGGGTTCTGGATAGTCTGGTATCTGTTTTAATTCGCTTTGCTGCAGCCATCGCTTTCTGAAACAGCACATTCAGTTCATAATCTGCAGCTCCTGATTCTCTAGAATACTGATAAGCCTCCCGAACCTGTCCCAGAATCTCATCTTCTCCTAAAACCATGGAATCAAAACCACAGGCAACCTTAAATAAATGCCGGATGGCACTCTCTTCCTGATAGACATTTAAATATTTAATTAATTCTCCCAGACGAACGTTTTTTAAACCGGCAGCCTCCCGCTGGAGTTCCCCAATGGCATACTTTGATCCTGAAACATAGATCTCACTGCGGTTGCAGGTGCAAAGTACAACCACACCTGTTATGGAATCCTTATTCATCAGTCTGTTTATTAATTCTGCCTTTTCTTTCGTACTGAAGGCTAACTTTTCTCTGATATTTACCGGAGCCTTTTTGTGGCTCACACTCATACAATACATGTTTTTTCCAGCTTTCTTCTCTAAACCTCGTAATCAAAACCACGTTCCTATTCTACCACAACCCCATACGCAGGGCAATGGAGTGTTAAAACTCCGATTGCATTTTTTCAGATGCCAGGTATAATAAGAGAAATACGTTGAAATGGGGGGAAATGCAGATGCACATAAGAACAGTCACACCGGAAGACTCTGATCTCCTGGTTAAAATGTTAAAACAGCTGGATACAGAAACCAGTTTCATGATGTATGAACCTGGAGAGCGGACCCCCACGGCTGATGATATGAAGCATAGAATTGAGCAGTGGGAACGATCCGGGTCCCTTTTTCTATTGCTGGAAAACGAAGGGGAATTAGTCGGTTTTATTTCTGCTTTAAGGGGAGAGCCACGAAGGATCCGCCACAGTGCTTATCTGGTTATTGGTATTTTAAAAGACTACAGAGGTAAGGGATACGGGGCAATGCTCTTTCAGAAAATGGAGCAGTGGGCAAGAGAAAATGGCATTACAAGACTGGAACTGACCGTCATGACCGCGAATGAACAGGCACGCCATTTGTATGAGAAAATGGGGTTTTACATCGAAGGAAAGAAAGAACGTTCCATGATTGTAGATGGCAGAGCAGTTGATGAATTTTATATGGCGAAACTTTTATAATAAAAAATCCCCCTGACTGGAAAAACGCAGAAGAAGAAGCATTTTTTCATAATCAGGGGGATTTTCATTACTATTTACTTATCTGTTATTCTGTTTTCATAACTCCATTCTCATCTACATCATGTCCGTCAATTCTAGTGCCTGTTGCAAGGATACCATCTGCATAGAAGTAATATTTCTTACCATTTGCATCCAGCCATCCTGTAAATGCTTTTCCATCCTTATAGTAGAGATACTGGCCGCCATCATTGCGTGCCCAGCCCTGTGCACTGGAAGGATCTATGGTCAGCTTAACTAAACGATAAAGCATCATGCTGGCCTGTGCCCGGGTCACATTGTTTTTGGGATTAAAGTTATTATTCTTTTCGCCCATTATCACACCCGCCTGCTGCATGGAAGTAACAGCTTTTTTGTATACACTGTCAATGCCTGGGTTATCATCATAGTTAATTGCATCTCTGGTAATGGATAACGGACAACTCATGACTGCTTTCGTATAATTTTGTAGAATAAGAGCCATTTCTTCTCTGGTTACAGGCTGATCCGGTAAAAACTGTCCGTTTCCAGAAGCTTTTATAATACCTTTTTTATTCGCCCAGTCTGCGTAAGAAGCAGCATTGCCATCAGACCTTACATCTGTAAAACTATTGGCCTGATAAAGCCCTGGATCGACATTTGCCAGCCTGCCAAGCGCTGTGGCCAGGATTCCCCGGGTAATGTTGTCATCCGGTGAAAATACGGTGTTAGAGGTACCGGTAATCAGTCCCCGTCCGTCAGCATAATCCATTGCTTCTTTTGCCCAATGAGCGGATATGTCAGTGAAACGATTGCCCGGCGTATAGCCCACTCCGCCTGCCTGGAACTGATTGGAGGTAAAGATTATATTCTTTGTATTAGCGTCGTAGGCAGAGTTTGTAATACGGGCTGCATTCCCCTGCTGGTCAACCGATACTGCGTAAAGATATCCTGTTTCTTCTTTGTCCGGAGTGTATGGAATAGAGTAGATGGCACTTCCATTTCCAATTGATTTAATCTCCATATGATTGCCGTCTTTGTTGTATCCGGCTGTTACGCGGTATACTGGTCTGTTCATAATCATTGTCTGGGCGTTGCTGGAACGTCTGGCTTCGGGAGCCATGGTAATGGTAACGTCTCCCGTGCTCTGGACACGAAGATTTCTCAGTGCCTCCAAATCCAGATTTAAGGCTATCATACCACTCTTTAACTCAAACTGTCTGATATATTTCTCTGTCAGGATCTTTAATATGTACTGTGGGATAACAAATCCAACAACCTTCTGATCTCCTAAATCTTTTACAGTCAGAGAAATACCGATGCCGTTTGCAGTCTTTCCTTTCGCTTTTGCTTCTTCCCATGCTTTGGTTGCAGCATCTAAAACAGCTTTTTCTGTAATTGCTGCATAAGCCTCTCCATTCTCTGAATGAGTAACCGGAATATCTTCCCTACCCATAACCGGCTGGCCTGGCCATCTGCTGCAGACTGCTTTTGATGTTTCTGAACTGCTGTCACTTCCAGCGTTTCCTCCTGTGCCGCTCTCAGTGTAACTGATTGCATAGGTTGAAAAGCTCTTTGTATAAATGGTAATTGTATCGGTTGCTGCTACAAAATATTCTCCGTTTTCATCCGGACTGCCGTTTTGAAGGGTCTGTGGAATTCCATCATGAACCCTGTGTACATTAATTCCTGATTTACCCTTCAGCTTTTCAGGCATGGGGAGTACGATTTCAATAATATCAGGCAGAACTCCCAGCCTTTGTGGTGTACCTGGTATACTGTTTTCTGTCCGTGTTTTATATGCAGACAGATCGAGATATAGTCCGATGGTATTACCTCCGGCAGCATTAGATATTTTATCAGCATCGTCTTTTATTTCTTCTTTGTTTTTTAGATTTGCTACCAGTTTAATTTCCACCTTATTGCCGGAAATCTGTGCAAAATCCTTATCTTCCTGGGTAAACTGTTCTTCCAGGTTGCCCACAACAATATCAGGTGCTCCGGCCTTTACTTCTACAATACTGTTGGTTGTACCTGATGGCATTTTAACCGGCTCACTCAGTACATAATCTTCATTGTCAACCACAACCATAACTGTCACAACTTTACTTTCTTTGGTAACCATAAGATTATAGGTACCGTTAGGTATGCCCCCGATTGTAAAATTGCCAGATGTGTCAGTGGTAGCGGTTCCTATCTCGCGGTTACCTTTTTTGAGAACAAGGTTAGCGCCAGGTACGGGATTGCCGTTCTCTTCCACAACTTTTCCAGAGACTTTATAAGTACCTGCAACGGCTGCTTTCGGAGTTACCGGGGCAGATGGTGCAGAGGCCGGCCCTGTTCCTGCAGAATTGACAGCTTTGACAGTAAAGGTGTAGGAAACTCCATTTGTCAGACCGGTTATTGTAATTGGACTGGAAGATCCACTGGTTACCACACCACCTGGACTTGAAGTCACTATGTAAGACAGAATGGAACTTCCTCCGTTATTCACTGGCGGGTTGAAGCTTACAACTGCATTTCTATCACCGGCAACTGCTGTAACATTTAACGGAGCCCCCGGCACAGTCAGTGTAGGTATTTTGGTAAGGGTTACCTCTTTTACTGTTGCGTCATTTCCAGCTATATCTGCGTTTTTACTTACATAACCGGTTGATGATACCGTCTGTGATCCTTCCGAGAGCCACAGATAGGCTACGCCATCGTCCTTTGTTACAGCTCTGTAGGTATATCTTCCTGGTGTTCCGTTTACCTCTGAGGTAATAACGGTTTCAGCCGCAGGTTCAACAGACGCTTTCATACGGTATACGTTATCACCGCCCACTGCATTCATAATCGTACGGGAAGCCCCGCCCCCTTTCAAACATAATTTAATTAAAAAAATCAGCAATCCTGACTAAATCTTAGCCTAGTGATCTCTGATAATTCTACATAAAAACAATAAATTCGACATTTTTTTGTAGTATAGGACATATTTTCGAAAAATAATAGATGTATTTTTTTATACTGGAGAATATAACGAACAATCAGATTTGTTAAACAAAAATGTCACTGATTCAGTGACAAATCAGTGACATTTTAGAATATTTTTTTGAATTTTGAAACTATATAACCATTAAAGTACTTTACTTAAGAATAATTTCAGCCTGTCATTCTTTGGATTAGCAAAAAATTCTCCAGGCTCGTTCTCTTCCAGGAAGTAACCGCCGTCCATAAACATAACCCTGGTGGCCACCTCTCTGGCAAATCCCATCTCATGGGTAACAACCACCATGGTCATTTTTTCTTCTGCCAATTCCCGCATAACGGTTAACACTTCTCCTACCATCTCCGGATCAAGTGCAGAAGTCGGTTCATCAAACAGCATCACATCCGGATTCATACACAAAGCACGCACAATGGCAATTCTCTGCTTTTGACCGCCGGAGAGCTGGTTAGGATAGGCATCCGCACGGTCTGCCAGACCTACCTTATGAAGAAGCTTTAAAGCCTGTTCCTTCGCTTCTTTCTCACTTTTTCCCTGCAGCTTAACCGGTGCAATAGTTAAGTTCTTTAAGATTGTCATATGAGGGAATAAGTTAAACTGCTGGAATACCATTCCCATCTTCTGACGGTGCTTGTCAATATCAGTTTTTTTATCCACGATATCAGCGCCTTCAAAAAGAATATGACCGCCGGTAGGCTCTTCCAGCCTGTTTAAGCATCGCAGGAATGTACTTTTTCCTGAACCGGAGGGTCCGATTACGCAGACCACATCACCTTTGTAAATATCAACGGAAATATCTTTTAATACTTCCATATTGCCAAATTTTTTTCCCAGATTCTGTACCTGAATCAGAGGTTTTTCCATATTATTAATGCTCACTTCTCTGCAGCCTCCTCTCCAGTACCCTTACCAGCCGTGAAAACACCATAACCATAACCAGATAAATGACTGCCACTGCGATCAGAGGCATGAATGCAGAATAGGTGCGGCTCTTAATAATATCTCCGCCTTTCGTTAAATCCTGCAGTCCTATGTAACCTGCTACTGAGGTTTCCTTTAACAGCACGATAAACTCATTGGCCAGAGTCGGAACTACATTTTTAAATGCCTGGGGCATGATAATAAACCACATGGTCTGGGCATAGTTAAAGCCCAGACTCCTTCCTGCTTCAAACTGCCCCTTTTCAATGCTGCTGATACCGCTTCGGAAGATTTCAGCCACGTAGGCACCGGAGTTGATTCCGAATGCTACAACCGCAGTAAATACCTGTCCCGGATCATGAAAGGAAAAGATCACAAAATACATGATCATGAGCTGAACTACTACCGGTGTTCCGCGGATTACCGTAAGATAAACCCCGCAGATCCAGTTCAGTACCTTCAGCTTATGTGTATTTTCATAAGTAGACCGGATCACTGCAACTAAAAATCCCAGCAATATTCCGATTAAGACTGCAAAAAACGTAATTTTCAGCGTATTCTGCAATCCATCGGTAATGTATTTCCAACGGTCGTCTACGATAAAATTCTGATAGAAATCATCTCTTAGCTTTTCCCACATGGCACTCTTCCTTTATTCTTATTCTGCTGTGATGTATTTATCCACAATCTTCTGAAGTTCGCCGGAATCTTTTAATTCCTTGATTGCAGCATTCATCTTCTCTAACAGTTCAGTATTTCCTTTTTTAACAGCAATTGCATATTCTTCTTCTGTAAATGCTTCATCAAGAATCTTTAAGCCTGCATTCTCTTTTACAAATACTTTTGCTGGTTCACGGTCAATTACAACGGCATCTATTTTTCCCTGGGTAAGAGCCATGACTGCTTCCATTCCCTTGTTATAACGATTGATATTGGCGTCTTTAATGTCACCTGCATAAATATCACCAGTTGTTCCGGTCTGAACGCCGATCTTCTTACCATCTAAATCTGCTGGTACTTTAATATCACTGCCATCTTTTACAATAATAACCTGAGCTGCCTGAGCATAGGTATCAGTAAAGTCTACATTCTTTTTACGATCTTCATTTACAGTCATACCAGCTGCGGTAAAATCTGCTTTGCCTGACTGAACAGCAGGGATCAGGGAATCAAATGCCATATCCTGAATCTCCAGTTCCATGCCCATCTTATCAGCAATGGCTTTTGCGATATCTGCATCAATACCTACGATATCATTGTTATCATGATATTCGTAAGGAGGGAACTCTGCATTGGTTACCATAACCAGCTTACCGCCTGCTGCTGAGCTTTCTGCTCCTGCCTTTGTTGTTTCTGCTCCTGCTTTTGTCGTCTCAGCACCTGCTTTTGTTGTCTCGGCTCCTGCTGCTTTTGTTGTCTCTGTTTTTGCTGTCCCGCCGCATGCGGTTAATACTGCTGCCATACATAATGCTACTGCAACTGCAATTTTATTTTTTTTCATAATGATTCCTCCTCTTATACACAAATCTGCATAATTATAAAATAAGTATCAGTTATACATTATATAGCATTTTCGGAATTAATCAAGTACTTAGAAGGAAGATTGTTCAATTGCCTTGCATGTTTTTTTGCCATCCATTATAATATACCTGATTGATAATCAGGGAAGAAAGGGAACCGATATGAAGGATATCCTTATAAAAACGGCATGGCCTATGACTCCGCCTGCCCCCTACTCGTTTTTTCACCTTTTTTTTGTCTCTGCAGGGCTCATTTTCGTAGTTTTTCTGTCCTATTACACCACAAGAAAAATTAAGAACAACCAGATACCCGGACTTTTATTTCTCTGCGGCATTGTACTTGCAGCCTCGGAATGCTATAAACAGTTATTCTTATATTATGTGGTGAATGACCAGACTTACAACTGGTGGTATTTTCCATTTCAGTTGTGCAGCCTTCCTATGTATTTCTGTCTGGTGCTGCCATTTGTACCTTCTGCCGGCAAAAAGACCGTGCTCTATACTTTTATGCAGGACTTTAACCTACTTGGCGGAATTATGGCACTGGCTGAACCGTCAGGATTATTTCATCCTTACTGGGTACTGACTATTCACGGCCTGATCTGGCACCTTCTGCTGATTTATATCGGCCTGGTTATTGCCTTTTCCCGCTGTTCTGATACAACCTCGAGAGGATTTGTCCGGACACTGCCATTATTCTTTGTCTGTTGTATTGTAGCATCAGTCATTAACCGGACAGCAAAGCCTTTGGGTCAGGCGGATATGTTTTATATCTCACCTTATTATCCATCTGCACAGATTGTATTTCATGATATCGCCATAAAATATGGAATTTCCATCGGGAATGCCCTCTATCTGGCAGTTACCTGCCTGGGAGGATTTATTTTTCACTTTATATTTGGGAAATTTCATCTTTATTCTTCCCGTCAGACTGTCTGACAGGGAGTAACATTAATTTAATCATTCATCAGGAGGAATGACACATGACAGAACCAATGACTGACAGAGCAAAGAAGGCTCTGGAAAAACACGCAGAGGGTTATAATTGTGCACAGGCAGTTTCCTGCGTTTTCTGTGATAAAACCGGTGTGGATGAAGCAACTATGTTCCGTTTCACGGAAGGCATGGGGCTTGGAATGGGAGGAATGGAGGGGACATGCGGAGCCATCGGTGCTGCTGCTGTTTTGTCGGGTTTAAAAAACAGTACGGCTCAGCTTGATAAACCAGACTCCAAAAGATTTTCTTACGAGGCCTCCAAAGCATGTCTTCAAAGCTTTAAAGAACACAATGGAAGTGTTGTATGCAAAGATTTAAAGGGGGTTGAAACAGGAAAGGTTCTTCGCCCCTGCAACGACTGCATCGCTGATGCTGTCATGATAATCGAACAGACATTATTTAAAGAAGAATCGGAACATTAATCCGATTCTTCTATTCTTTTATTACTGCTGTTATGATAGAGGAAGCCTTTGCCGTATATTTTACCAGCTTTCCGGATATTCGAAGCACATAGGGCAGATCACTGCCGCTTCTGTTCAGAATGATCACTGCAATGGAATGATCCGGATTTTTCCATGCCGTTACATCAAGGGAAGATGTATAACAGGTAGCTGCAATTCTCACTGCACCTGGCTGAATAAAATGGGTAAAATGCCAGTAATACCGGAGTACGAACCTCTCTTCCAGTTTTTTTGTCTCTTCATGATAAAGAAATGGTGCGTCACAGTAATTTCCCGTATGATTCGGCCCTCCTTTTTCGTCAAGCAGAACATTCCAGTCGTAAAATCCGCTCATTCCGTGATTTAAATTGCCAATCATATCATGGGCCAGTCTTCCGGCATTAACGGACTGGTCTTCTTTTCCAAATTTAGAGAACTCCAGACAGCTTTCCGATAAGATCAGCTTCTTATCCGGGTATTTCTCATGAATCAGTGACAGGGCATCAAAATGATCTCCGCTGTACCAGTGAAATGCCACGCCCGCAACCAGTTCTTCCGTCTTGTCACTCATCACTTCGCAGGCCCGTTCAAATGCACGTTCCTTATTGTGATCCCATATGAACAATTCGATATGGCTTAGATTGTTTTTCTCCATCTCCGGCACCAGGAAATCTCTGATAAAATCCCGTTCCTCGCCGGCAGAGTAAACGCAGGAATCCCATGGCTGTACTGCTTTGGGTTCATTTTGTATGGAAAGCCTCTGAATGTGATAGCCTCTGTCCGTATATTCCTTGATATAACGGCATAAATATCTGGCCCACCGGCTGTAATACTCTTTCTTCAGGGCTCCGCCTTCTTTCCGGTTTAAATTGGTTTTCATATAGGCAGGAGGTGACCACGGGGAAAGCATGATCGGCAGTTTTCGTTTGCAGTATGCCTCTGCCCCATCCAAAAGAGGCAGAATGTACTGCTCTACATCCTGAAAGCTGAAATGTACAAAATCCTCATCATCTTCCTTATCATCTGCTGCGTACATATGGGTGGAAAAATCACAGCTGTCCACTGGAATCCGGACCATTCGGTAATTCATCTGCTCCGGTGAGAAATACTTTCCAATCAGCTCATCCTGCTGCTCTTTGCTCATTTTTGCAAATACTGATCCTGCTGCATCGGTAAATGCACCTCCAAATCCTTCCATGGTCTGATAACCCATGTGAGGATAAAGATTAATCACCTCATTTTCCGTTCCATCATCAGGAAGAAATTCCCCAGCTGATTCTTCCTGCAAAAGCATTGTCTCTCCAAACGTCAGATACTGATGTATATTCAATGCCATACCTCCTTTTTTTAACCCTTAACGGCACCAAGTGCTACCCCTTTTGTAATGTGTTTATTTAAAATAATATAAATAATTAATGCCGGTGCTGCAGATAAAGCCATTACCGCAAACTGAACTGCGTAGTTGGATGAATACTGCCCTGTAAATTCCAGAATAGCAAAGGGAAGGGTCTTCCATTTTTTACTGCTTAAATAGGTAATTGCCAGCATAAATTCATTCCAGTTGTTTAAATAGGTCATAATTGATACTGTAACGATTGAGGATTTCATAAGTGGAAAAATAATAATGGTCAGGATGCGGTAAATTCCACATCCATCAATTAAAGCAGCCTCTTCCAACTCTTTGGGAATGGAACTCATAAAACTGGTAGTGAGGAAAAAGCCCTGGGGCAGGGAAAATGCCACGTAGGGAATGAGCAGCGCCCATATGGTATCTGTAATCCCCAGCTTGTCATAAATTACGTAATTGGGAAGCAGGGTTGCATGAACGGGAATCATCATACCCATAACCATTAAAATGGAGGCTGCGTGCTTTAATTTCCACTCCATTCTGCTGCAGGCAAATGCCGCCATAATGGAGATAATCAGAACAAGAACCACCGCCAGTGTATTGATTAACAGGCTGTTTTTCAAATAATGGAGAAAATTTCCGTTTGTAAAAGCCAGAACATAATTCACCCACTGAATTTTTTTCGGCCATACCAGAATCCCATTTGTAAACAGTTCATTGCTGTTGCAAAGAGAAAAGTCAATCAGCCAGATTAACGGAAACATCTGTATTCCGGCTATGATCGTCATAACCGTGATGGTCAGCACTCTTCCCGGATTAATTCTGGCTCCTATCGCTGATTTATCCATATACCCTATTCCCCCCTTTCTGCAAATATACGGTTTAGTGCGACAGTGGATATCAGACAGATGACAATAAACATCACACTGATGGAATTTCCATAACCGTATTTATAGGACTGAAACGCCTGTTTGTATAAGTAACTTGCCATAAACTGGGTCTCATTGCCCGGACCTCCTGCCGTGAGTAAATATACGGTCTCCATCTGTTTTAAAGCTGCAATTACCGCCATGGTCACATTCACCTGAATGACCGGCTTCATTAAGGGCAGAGTGATATGAAAGAAAATATCCCTTCCATTTGCCCCGTCAATGGAGGCTGCTTCATACATAACCGGATCTATATTTTTAACACCTGTATAATAAATCAGCATACCCCAGCCAAATCCGTGCCAGATTAAGACTACAAGAACAGACCAGATTGCATTGCCGGAGCCTAAGAGATTAAGCTGACCTGTAAATCCTAAGTTTTTTAATATCTTTGCAACCAGACCGAAGTTGGGATTATAGATAAATTTCCACAGGTAGGCGATTACTGCAACAGAAATCACATTTGGGATAAAGAAAATACAGCGAAACAGTCCTTCTGCCTTTCCCTGGAGCTGGTCTAACTTAATGGCCGTCAGCATGGCAAGAGGATGCTGGATACAGATGAAGCCAATGGCTAATAACAGGGAATTGCGAAGAGCTGTCCAGAATACGGAGTCCTGAAACAGGGTTTTGTAGTTATCAAGCCCGATGAAGCTGCTTTTTCCGATTCCTGAGTAGTCGGTAAACCCATAATACACACTTAAAAGAATGGGTGCCAGAATGGCAGCTGCAAATACAAAGAGCCCGGGAGCCATCAAAGAAAAGATGACTTTCTTATTGCTGTATAATTTATGCATAGTTTTTCCTCACTTTTTGTAAGACAAAGGGAGCTGTTGCTGCAGCCCCCTTATGTGAAAATCCAAGTTCTATTTCTTCATTGCACCTGCCAGTTTATCCGTAAAGTCCTTTGCTGTAAGCTGACCGATGGCAAATTCAACAGAAGCATCCTCACTGACTGTTTTAAACTGGTTGGTTCCCAGATCGTTAAAGGTTACTCCGGAAATGCTTGTTGCGTGGTTTACCTTATCTACAAACTCCAGCTGCAGCGCAGTTTCTTTGCCTGTTAAATATTGTGAGAAATTCTGGGCTGACATACATACTCCCTTTTCCCAGCAAAGCTTGGACCAGTTCTCAGGCTGATACATATAATTTAACAGCTTGATGGCTTCCGCTTTTACCTTGGAGTTGGCTGTCACTGCATGACCGCCGCCATTCCATGCCGTAAGATCAGTCTTTGTGCCTTTTCCGCCTTCTACTGCCGGCATGTTGAATACGCCGATGTTATTTCTGATCTCTTCCGGAATATTTTCATTGGTTGCCATGGACATTTCCCAGCTTCCCATGTAATACATGGCAGCCTGGCCATTGGTGAATAAATTCATGCTGGTGGCATAATCGGTTGTTTCAAATCCGGTCTGGAAAATACCTGCATCAATGGATTTTTTCAGCTGATCCAGAGACTTTGTCCATGCTTCGTTGGAATAATCACCAGTTTTTACTGCCTCTCTGATTTCCTTGGAAGATGAGCTGCCGTTATACTGCTGATACAATGCGTTGATATAAATGGAAAGAGGCCATTTGTCAGAACCATCCATGGATACCGGAATCACGCCTGCTGCCTTGAATGTATTAACAGCTGCCAGTAAATCATCATAGGTCTCAGGAACCTTTACTCCGTATTTTTCAAACATGGACTTGTTGTAATAAAATGCCATTACGTCAGTATTTCTTGCAAGTCCATATAATTTTCCATCCTTGCTGAATCCGTCCAGAGCACCCTGGATAAATCCATAACTCAAACTTCGCACATAGAAATTAGCTATGCACCTTGAAAATTCAATACCTGGCAGTTATTCAGTTGTCAAAGTTCAGCTATTATGCGGCTTGCAGTTGAGATTTTAATAAAGATGGAATTGCATTCATAAATGCATCCACCAACTCACCTATTTTTACATCATACACATCTCG
>JAAOXG010000036.1 GCA_013036995.1 Lacrimispora defluvii | reverse complement strand
TTCTATGGGTACCATTTTATTCTTCTTCCTCTGTAATAAATACTCTTAGAGTGAGAGGTTCTGGTGGGTCCATCATGAACCGCACCTGGGTTCGGCGGAAAGGCAGAAATCCCCCTTGGCGGAAAGTCCGTTTTGCCGCAGCTCGGCTATTTTTTCAAAATCAGCCGGTTGCTGGTATTGCTGCCGTTCTCTCGATAGCGGGATTCCTTTTCAATCAGTCCCGCCTTTACCAAATCATGCAAGGCACGCTTGACAGTGCTGCGGGAAAGCTGTAAGTCAGAAGCGATGGTCTTGACTGCGGGCCAGCAGTCTGAGTCCTTTCCTGCACGGTCACGGAGGTAAATATAAACAGCCCTCGCCCGATGGGGCAGCTCATCGGGCGAAGCAGAATAAATGTGGTTAAAATAGCTCATGGATTATCAGCTCCTTTACGTTCTGACATGGCTGCGTCGTTTTAGTGGCTCTGTGGGAGGTTCTACCACAGGTGTGTGGAGTGCGCCAGTACCGGTGGGCGGCTCCAATATCTCCCCGGTTTCCTCATCCACCATCAGGTAGGACATGTGCTTGCGGACGATATTTTCCTCCAGAGTCTGCTTGTCGGCATAGACAACCTTCCGGTTCGCCTTTTCCGCCACGGTATAGGGCTTTCCGAAACGGATGCCCCAATCCAGAAACAGCCGCAGCTTTGTCCGCATGGGATGGGTGCCGGTTTTCATGACGACAAAGCTGCCCTTGGGAATGGACTTCAGTTCATCCGGCGTCATGAGAGGACGCTCCATCATCTGTAAGGACTGGCTGGGATCATTCTTTCCACGGCTGATACTGCCGCTCATGACGGTACGGCTGCCCAGCGCCTTGGAGAGTACCTCTGCGGTCTGGCTGTTGGGTGCGAAGCCACCGAAGATGGTGTCCTGGCAGTTGTCCACGATAATTTCCGCACCCTCCTTGCCGTAATTCTTTTCAAGCTGACCGAAGGACTGGATAATGGGGATCATGGAAAGACGGCGGGAGCGGCTGGCTGAAAAAATCAGCTCCAGCGATTCGATGGCAGGCAGCGTACCCAGCTCGTCACAGTAAAACATGACCCGGTTTTTCAGCTTGCCGCCGTTTTCATCCGCCACAGCGAGGATTTCCCGGTAGAGCTGCTGGATCATCAAACTGACCATGAAATATTTGGTCAAATCTTCTTCGGGCAAAACAATAAACAGCGCGGATTTTTCATTGCAAAATTTCTCCGCATCGATGGCTGTTTCAAAGCAGAGTATCTGCTCCATTTCACTGTCCAAAAAGGAATTAAGTCTGGAGAGCACCGTGGAGAGTACCGACGCCATGGCCTGCTCTGCGGAGTTGAGAGCAGCTCCCGCAAACCAGCGGGCCTTGTGGTCGGGCGGCAGCTTTTCCATGAGGAGCTGAAACTGGCTTTTCCCCTTTACCTTGCTGGGAGCCAGCAAATCCTGCACCAACTTGAACACGCTGATGATATGGCGGCAGTCCACCTTTTTCCCATCCACCTTGGTGGGCGGCAGATATTCCGCAATCAGCAGAATGATGGAGGACAGAAGCCCCTCGGCGGCATCATAGAAAAACTGATTTTGTCCGTAGTTTTCGCCGCTGGCGTTGATGATGGTCTTGGAAATAATCTTTGCGTATTTCTCCGCCTTGGCCTTTGCCACAAGGTTGTTTTCGTCGGCAAGGTAAGTGTCCATGTAGGTGTTGACCAACTGGAGCATATTGTTGCCGTCGGAACGGGTGGGATTTCGAAGGTCGATAACCGCCACATGATAGCCATAGTGGTCGCGGGCAATGGCGCCGTAGTTGCGGTAGAGGTCCCCCTTGGTATCGGTGGTCAGAAAGCTCATGCCGGAAGCGCAGGCATATTCCAGATTTGGGTACAGGAAAAAGGCTGTTTTACCCACGCCGGATGCGCCGATCATGAGACAGTGGACGTCGTCGGTATCCACCAGCGCCGTGACCTTATTTTTCGCTCCTGTGCTGCCGAGAATGATGCCCTGTTCCGAAACAGCGGGGAGGTTTTGTCCCTTCCGCCACAGCTCCGGCTGAAAGGGGATATGCTTGTAGATGCTTTTGATTTCCTGCTTGGTGGCAAAGCGCGCCGTTCCATGCTGACCGTCGCCCACTGTGCGGGATTTGATCCCATTGAGAGTATAATAGTGCGCCAAAAGAGAAAGGCCGCCGATGACAAGAAACATCACGGCGGCCGCTGCGAATAAGATGTAAACCTGGGATTGCATAGGGAAAACTCCTTTCTTCAGAACCAATTAGGTGGTAAAATAAATCCATAAAAACCATGTTTATCGATAAAGGGGACATATAATGGACAAGGAATTATTACTGCTTGACAGCAAATTGGATTATCATCTGTTTCTCTATAAACAGCTCACGGCGCAGCTATCCTCCATTCAAAAATGTGCGGCTCAAGGCAGCATTGAAAGCTATGAGTCAATGCTGGCGGATGAAACGCTTCGGGATGCGCTGCTTCTGAAATTTATTCTTTTCCAGCGCACCATTAAAAAGGTTGGATTCTCAACAATGGCAAGCCGCTACAAGATGCGGTTGGAAAAATTTCCGTGGCTGGAAGCGGAATACTTTGACCAGAACTGCGTGGTGCATTATGATTGCGTGTGGTCGCTTCTGCAGGACATAAGGCCGCTGAAACGACAAATAGAGCGTATCAAAAAATACGATGACACCCGGTATGAAGAGCATGGCGAGGATATTCACTGCAGCTTCTGCGGCAAGGGTCAGCAGGAGGTGGAACGCATCATTGTTGGTACCCATGAAGCAATCTGCAATGAGTGCGTCGGGCTCTGCTCCGAGATACTGGAGGAAGTAACAGAAGAGGAAAAAGGTAAAAAATAATGTCAGGCAGGGCTCATACCCTGCCTGATTGCTATGCCATCCGCATTTCAAAGCCACTCTGTCTTTGCTGTGTCGCTTCCGTTAAATCGTCATTCCAGTCCTTTCCCTGGGAAATCAGCCGCTGAGAGGGATATCCTTTTTCCGCAAGCTGTTGTTGCAGCCGTTCGCTGGCCTTGTTCCCGGCTTTATCATTATCCAAGCATAGCGAGACTTGCCGGAGCTGCGGATACTGTTCCAGCATCCACACCATCGCCTGACCGCCCACGCCACAGAGGGACACATAGCTGTGCCGCTGCCAATCCTGCGGATGCAGGGTGATAAACGACAGCAGATCCACCGGCGCTTCAAACACATACAGATGCTCACTTTCGCCAAACCAGTGAAAGCTGTGGCGGGGATCGCAGCCGTCCACATTTCCTTTGTACGCCTGCCCCAAGGTGTAAATTCCACGCTTGTGAGCGTGGCGGGCAACGCCGTTTTCATCCAATCCCACAAACACCGCATTGTGGTATTCCTTTGTCCCATCCTGAGATTTTTCGCAGCTTTCATAGAGGAGCTTCTGCTTTGCAAAGAAGCTGACCACCTCTCGGCCGATGTGCCGGGTTTTCACCAGATAGGCATACACACGCCGCATATCCGTATGGGCCGGTGGGAGCGCAAAGGGCTTTTTCAGTTCCTGCTTCTTTTGTGAGGCGGGCCGGTAGACCTCGCCCTGCTCACCGCCCAGCAGCAGGGTCACGGCTTCGGGGTAAGAGCAGCCGTAGAACTTTCTTACAAAATCAATGGCATAGCCGCCGCTCTCTGCGGAATGATCGTACCACTCATTTCCCCGGACGGTGATGCTGTGGTCGGAGGCCAGCCGCTTATCCCGGCCGCTGGGCAGGAGCTTTTCGCCGCGCCGCTGGAGAAAGTCCGCCAAATTCACATTGTTGGCGCGGTATTTCTGTTCATCTGTAAAATGTACATACACACCCATAGAGCACCTCCTATTGATGGCGATTGCCGATTCGATGAAAAAATGCCGCCCTTTTTACAGGACGGCATGGCTTCGGGTACATATTTTTTAAGATGGGCATCCGCCTGGTTTTCTTTTTCTGCTTTTTCATGGTGTTCCTCCCATCATTTTAGAGTGACATGGTCTGTTCGTGG
The DNA here is from genome assembly GCA_013036995.1 of Lacrimispora defluvii. GTDB lineage: Bacteria > Bacillota > Clostridia > Lachnospirales > Lachnospiraceae > Lacrimispora > Lacrimispora defluvii. The sequence goes on along the minus strand of JAAOXG010000036.1, from coordinate 48,214 downwards.
TCGTCCCGCGCATGACCCTGCGCCTGCTTCTTCTCCCGGAGCCTGCGCAGGAGCTTGCGGTCGGCGCGCTGTCCGGGCGGTTTCAGAGGCGGAGCATTGTCTGCAAACACACGGCTCATGTGATGCAGGAGCCGCGTGCCCGCCAGCAGGACGGAGGGGTCTTTGAACTCGTCCATATGGTCAAGGAAAAACTGCGCGTAAAGATTGCCCTGCGCCGCCGATAGGGTAAACCAACGGACGGCAGATTCTTTATTCCTCGGAATATCTTTTCCCATGAGATACAGCTTGCCAAGAGTGTACTGCGCATATTGATTACCCTGTTCAGCGGCGGCCGTCAGGAATTGCAGGGCAGCCGGAATGTCCTTTTGCACATCTTCTCCCATGAGGTAAACCTTGCCCAGCCGGTACTGTGCGAATTGGTTGCCCTGACCGGCAGACCGTTTCAGGTATCCCAGCGCCTTGGGCACATCCTTCGGAACATCCTCCCCCTTGAGATAAAGAACGCCGAGGACATATTCGGCAAACTGATTCTTCCGCTCTGCGGCAAAGGTCAGCCAGCGGATAGCCGCTTCCACATCCTTGAGGACGCCCTCACCGCCAAGATACAGCTTGCCGAGCCGGTATGCGGCAAAGTCGTTGTCCTGCTCTGCCGACAGGGTATAGAGCCGTGCTGCCTCGGCTGTGTTCTGCGCAACGTGCTGCCCCTTTTCATAGAGCTTGCCGAGAAAATATGCGGCATAGGGATTTTCAGCCTCCACTGCCTGCCTGAGATAGCCGAGAGCTTTTTCTACCTCTGGTGTAGATGCTGTTTCATCGGAAAGAATGAGCTTTGCGAGCTGGTAGCAGGCGAAGGGATTTCCCACCGTCGCCGCCTTTTTAAAGTATTCCTTGGCGTTGGCTTCATCCTTTTCTGTGCCGACGCTGTTTAAGAGCATCCAGCCCAGTCGGTACTGGAGCTTATCGTCGTGCCCTTTTTCCTCCAGAAAGACAAAGCCGAGAAAGGCTTCCTTGAAACGCCGGTCAGCTTCCACACTGTTTTTTTCGCAACCGATGCCGTCCCGCAGCATTTTACCAAGCTCAAAGTTGGCATAGGGAAAGCTTTGGTCTGCCGAACGGGTGTAGAGGTCAAAGGCGGTTTCATGATTCTGCTCCACACCCTTGCCGTGGTAGTACAGGCCGCCGAGGGAATACTGCGCATATTTGTACTTCTCGTTTGCAGAAAGAGTGAGCCAGTCCGCCGCTTGTAAATAGTCCTGCTCTGTGCCAAGCCCTGCGGCGACCATTTTGCCGATGCGGTACTCGGTGTACTTCCAAGGCTTTTCTTCCTCGGCAGCATGAAACACCGCAAGGGCTTTTTCGTACCAGCCATAGGCTGCATCGGCGTTCGCTTCGCACCCAAGCCCGTCGGCGGTCATACGACCAAGATCATAGAGTGCCAGGGGATTCTCTTTATCTGCTTCTGCGAGGAAAAGTTCACGGGCTTTTTCAAAATCCTGCGGGATTCCGGCAGCCTCATCGCCATGCAGATGTTGCTTTGCCAGCTTGTATTCCTCCGTCCACCATGAGGTGGGGGCTTTCTTCCCACTGCTGAAGGACTGAGCGGGCGGCGGTTCGGAAGCATCCTCCGGTTCGGCGGGTGTGCTATCCGGGGCAGACTCCACGGCGGGTGTATCGTCATCCGGGGTGGCGTCCGGCAGAGCGGTTTCCACAGAGACCGGTTCTTCAAAGGTCATGGCACCGCTGCCAAGATTCAGGGCTTCCTGAATGACCCTATTGCGGATGAGCTTGAAATCCTCACAGCGGGAAAGGGGCGGCGGCTCGGAGGGTGTTTCGGTGTAAACGGATTCGATCCTGCCCCTGACCTCCCACCACAGGCGGTAGGCTTCGGCAATGCGGCTGTCCTTGGCAAGCTCATCCACAATTTCGTCCACCACATTTTTTAGATCAGCTTTCAGATAGCCATACTGCTTTTTGCCGCCAACCGTTTGCAGACGCTCCGCCAGATGGATAAGGAGCTGCTCCATGCGCTCACTGACCAAAACGCCGCCCTTCATCTGGCAAATCAGCTCTCCCATGGCTTCGGCGGCCTGTTCCTTTAGCTCCTCCCGCCGCTGAGTCTTTTCTCCGTAAAGCGGAATCAGCTCCTGACGGAAAATCTCATTTGCCAGAGAAGACTTCATTTTGCGGATACCCTGTTTGGTAAGGTAGCCCTCCCTTGGATCGGTACTGTAGCAGACCATGTGAACATGCGGATGGTGCGATTCATTGTGAAACGCCGCATACCATTTCAGATGGTCGGGGTGGATTTTCAGGCTTTCGGCCAGCTCCATCGCCTTGGAGGAAAGCAGGGCTTTCCATGCACGGGCACTGTCATAGCCCAGCCGTGCGGCGTCCTCCCGGCGCAGGGAAATAATCGGCGTCCACACATTTCCGGTGTGGGCGGCCACTTCCTCCGCAACCTGTGACAAGACCAGCGGCGCGTTCCCGGCTGTAAACAAACCGTGGGTATCAAACTTTTCTACGCGGGGACGGTTTGCAATGTAGTCCAGATATTTTTCCCGCCCGCTGATTTGATCAAGGTTCTGTTCCAGCGCAATGGAAATAAACTCCGAGGCATTTCCCCGGTTGGGATTCTCACAGTAATCCTCGTATTCAAATAAATCCTTGGTATCAGGAAACTCCCGAAGTATCTGCACAATGAGCGCCTGCTGATTTTGGGTAGAATGCCAGAGCCGGTGGACACTCTCCATTTTTTCCACACCGTCACGGGTGGCAATGTATTTGACGAGGTTATTTAAATGGGCGGAGGTCTTTTCCCCGCCCTTGAGATAGGGGCACTTGAGAATGATTCGCGCCATTATTCTTCAGCCTCGATGCCGTTCTGGAAATCCACCGCATCGTCCAGACGGATTTTGCCCTTGGTCTTTTTCACCTCGGCAACGCACCGGCCGCGAAGCCGGTGCAGTTCCTCATCGGTAACCTCCAGCGTAGTTGCCAGCAGATGCATCATCATACTGATTTCCACCGAGAGGCGAAACAGATTGCTTGCCACCCGGTTTTCAGTTTTCTGCAGAGTTCCCTCCATGGAGGAAAGCAGGGCCTTGGAAAGATAGGAGGAGGTGTCCTCCGTTCCAAGGTAGCCCATGTAAAAGCAGAGCGCCTTTTCTATAAACTCGCTGCGGCTCTTACAGTTATCTTGTATCAGCCAGCCGTCCAACCGTTCCATGGTTTCGGGATACAGCCAGACCGCCGTTCGTTCCTTGTTGTTTTTCATGGTAAAACCTCCATTTTTGTGAGTGTTCACCTGTGAGGTGACCGTACAAAATCCTTTGCTCTTCTGCATTTTTGCAGATTCCGACCACCCTGACCGTGCCAAATCCCCAATCCGACCACCTCATGGCAAGGTGCGAAAAACGCCCAGCACTGCTGGGCGAAGTGGACGGCGGGAGGGCGCTTGCGACCACCCGCCTTTATCCCGCTCTTTTTTCGACCGTGGGAGCTGCCGTATTCGGGGTTCAGAGCGCCTTTTCCCAACGCTCGGCACAAAGTCCTCACGTTGCCGTTTGAGGCGGGATGGGTGTATGGATGCCACCCCGCCTGTCAAAGCGGCACACAGGGGCGAACAGGGGGCAACGCTGGGGGACGGGCGTGCGCCTTAATGCGCCGACCTGTCCTGTGCGCCGTCAGCGGCAGCAGCGGCCTTATCTTTTTCCTTCTGCTTTTTGGACGAAGCGGTGGGGGGAGCATCCTCGCAGCTCTCGTCAATATATTCCCGGACGGAAGACGGAACGTATTTTTCATAGAGCTTTTGCAGAGAATCGCAAAGCTCCCGTTCCAAATCCGCATCCTTTTTCTCCATGTAGCGTTTCACCGCACGGAGCTTTTCTCCGTCCATTTGAACGGTAACGCTTTCTTTTTTCATCTGAGTGCCCTCCTTAAAATCGAAATCCCATAAAGGTGAAGCCGGGTTCCAGCTCCGGTTCCTGCCCGGTAAATTCGGGAATGTCAGCAAAAAGCTGACTGTATTCCGCGATTTTGCTCTTGCTGAGAGAGGCAAACTCACCGTCATAGGTGGTGTCGCAGACAAAAAACGGACCGCAGATAATGTCCGCGCCCAGCCGCCTGTTGGGCAGCATTCCGTTTATTTTGCCTTCCTCATTGCAGACGGCAACGCATCCGTTTGGAAAGCTGATGCATTCAATCAGGCCGCCCACCTCCGCCTGCAGGCTGGCAAGGTCATTTTGAATTTCCTTGACCTGGGGCGCCTGCCCCGGCTCAATTTTGAGTACCTTAATCTTGTTCTCGCGCATAAAATCATCCCTTCCTTCTTAAATTTATGGCAGATAATTTCTCGGATTCTGCTTTACACCGTTCACCCGCACCTCGAAGTGCAGATGGTTTCCGGTGCTGCGGCCGGTGGAACCCACCTTGGCAACGGTTTCCCCGGCCTTCACGGTTTGCCCCTCACGGACGAGAATCTCAGAGCAGTGACCGTATAAGGTGACCAGCCCGCCCCCATGGTCGATGGTCAGATAGTAGCCATAGCCGGTGCTGCCATAGACCACAGTTTTCACCGTTCCGGCCTGTGCCGCACGGATGGAGGTGCCTTTCGATGCGCCGAGGTCGATGCCGGAATGTCCCGCCCACGCGCCGGTGAGAGGGTCCGTCCTGCCTCCGAATTCAGAGGTCACCATGGAGCGCCAGCTCTTTCCAAGCGGAGAAATCAAGCCGGAGGCGGAGGCTTCCGGCGCTTCCGCGTAGGGTCTTGCATAACCAAGCGCACGCTTCTGCTGGATAAGCGCTTCGATGTACGTTGAAAAATTACTGCTGTATACGCGGTTCACCATTGCAATCCACCTGCTTTCACCTCAATCCCGGAAAGCCCAATTGCACAGGATCGGAGGCCGACCTCATCGACAGCGACATAGGGCTTGGAGGAATCCATGTTCGAATGCCCAAGCAGCTCGCTGAGCATTTCCAAAGGGATTTCGGATTGCAGCAGTCGGGCACCAAAGGAACGCCGGAAGCTATGGAACCCCCTGCGCGGGATGGTTTCACGGTCAAAGCCGCATCTTCGTACGTACCTGCTCACAATGGAGCTTGCGGAGCGGTTGTGAAGTTTGCGATACGGCGGATCTTTGCTCAAGAAAACGAAAGATTCCTCACACGCGGGGCGGCCATTCAGGATGTAGTCGACAAGGGCATTTCCTACCTCCGGCTCCATCGGCAGGGAGAGCGCTCTGCCTGTTTTGTGCTGTATCACATGAAATTCTGATCTGTGCCAATCAATACTTTGGAACGTCAGACCAGAAATATCGACCACGCGCAGGCCAGTTTGGACGGCGAGCAGCATCATGGCATAGTCCCGTTTTCCGGTGGTGGTTGTACGGTCTGGGGCCGACAGCAGTTGTTCCAGCTCTTTCGGTGAAAAACCATGGCGAATTGCCCGTCTGGGTGCAGAAGTTTCCGGAATCGCCGTCTGCAATGCCTCCACAGTAAGTCCTTTATAGTGCAGAAAAGCCAGAAACGAGCGAATCGCCGGGATGCAGCTTTTCATACCGCAGGGATACTTGGGGGCTAAAATCGTAATGCAATCGTTCACCGTCCTGCGTGTCATAGTTGAAAAATCATGAAAGCCCATATCTTCCACACAAAACAGGAATTGGCGAATAGCGCTCTTGCTGGTGGCGATGGTTCCCTCAGCTAAGGTTTGGTTGTGACGGTTCGTTTCACAGTAGTTGTCTACGGCATGTGAAAAGAGCGGCGTCAATACTTTGGTGTCCCAGGCAGGAAGATAGTGCCAGTTGAGCTTCCCGGTATCGTGGTATTCCTCCAATAAGGCAGCTGCCTTGCGTGCATTCTGGTAAACGCTACGGCACAGTTGACGATTTTCATATGCAGAGCGAGCATTGGAAACAAAATCAGCCAGTGCCGCTTTTGAATACTTCGTTATCTCGTGCTGGGTACAGTAGCGCAGGATGGCATCAAATCCATCATAGGTGTAGTTGCGGATAGACTTTTCACTCAGGTTGAAATTTAACAGCTCCCGTTTTGTCCGATGCACCAATCCAAAAAGGTTTTCAGTATCCAACAGTTCTTCCCGAGTCGGTTCTCTGCGAAGCGGATTGTGTAGCACTTCCCATTTGGAAAGCGGTTCCAGCGTTACGGTCCTCGATGCATAGAATTCTTCCAGCCATGCGGCTGTCTTGCGGATTTGCTGCCATTTCCATCGGGAGATTTCATCTTCTTCATAGAGCTCTCGGATATGCTCCATGTAAGAATCCATTACAACTGCGGAGTAGGCCGTGCTACCTTGCGCATTGAAATACTTTACAATCTCACCAAAACCGCAATATTTGTAGTCCTTCAGCCGTTTTGGAGGAACACCAACTTCCCGGAGTAGCTCCAGCACATGGACTGTCATTGCTTCTACACTAACATTTTTCATTTGATTCACCTCGTATCATCGTTGTCAGACTTTCGTCTGCAACTTCATTATACGACGGTGATTTTGTTATCCCGAGGATTTCTATGGAAAACCTTGCTATTGCAGGGGTGCCGTGCATACCTCGGGATAACTATTTTCTCGGCATAATCTTGACACGGGCTGCCGCCGCAAATGACGTCCACAGGCGGCAGCGCTGCTCCGTCCAGCTTGGTAATATCCCCGACATGGCGCATTTCGGGGAATCGGATTTTCGTCACTTCAATGGGAAAGGCTTCGATTTCACTGGCCCATACGGGAGTGATACCATTGCGGACGGCGGTAAGGGGAAAGCCTCCAATCCCATCGAAGAGGCTCCCCATGCGCATCATCAGACCATCCTCATCGCCTGTATGGGAGCCTCGGCCGGTACGGTGCTTTTTACTCTGCCAATGACAAAGCCGTTTTCCTGTTCCATTACCCGGCGAACCGGGATGCCGAGCCTGACCGCTTCCTCGATTTCAAGGTGCATTCCATAGGAGATGCGGTCGCCGTAGCACCACAGCTCGTCACAGCGGGGCAGCATGGCAAGCCCCATGTCCAGTCCAAGCTGGCGCTGCTCCGGTTGATGTTCGTCCAAAATGGTGGGATACAGCAAGTGGGGCGCAAAGAAAGCGTGCCCCTCGTTCATCACATGGCGGCACGCTTTCTTGGCAAATTCGGTATTCTGTTCGATGTCCCCGGCGTAGGGGGACGCTACATAGATTAATTTCATGGGCAAATTCCTTTCATAATTATTTCGGCGCTACCGCCTGTACGATGGTGCGGGTGGTGTTGACGGCTGCCTGTGCGGTATACACGGCGCTCATCACATTGGCCTTTGTGCTGGTGTCCAGCCCGAAGGCTCCGGCAATGCGCGGCACTTCTCCTGCGGCCAGCATCAGCCCAAGCCCCAGCAGAGCGTGGGTTCGCAGGACCATAAGCCCTGCGGCGAGGATGGTCGCCTGCAAAAATGTGGTGAGGCACAGACCGATGATCTGTTTGCACCACTGGGTAAAGCCGTCGATGTAGCCGCGAGGAACGGAAAACATATACAGGCTGCCCACGGCAATCTGGATCAGCAAAATGCCGCCGCGCTTCAGGTTGGCAAAGAACACTTTAATGACTGCGTAGCCCATCATGATAATGATAAAGAGCAGCAGGATGGGGCTTGTAATGACAGACAGCCCTCCGAACACGCCGGAGCCCATGGCGCCGCCGATATCCGCCGAGCTGCCCAGCTCGGAAATGATGTTCCCGGCAAGGTCGCCAAAGCTGGTTTCGTAGCCGGTGATGCCCGCCGTGAGGCTGCTCTGGAGATTGACCGAGAGTTTGAACAGCTCCACCGGCACGATGGTAAAAAGGGACACCGCCATAAAGCCTTTAATGGCGTTTAAAGCGGTGTCCTTTACGCTGCCCCGGCCGTGCTGGTATTCTATGCCGGTTTCAAACGCCGACACCACCAGCCCGGTTCCGTACAGCGCCCAAGCCAGATAAGAGAAAAACAGGACGATGGACTGTACCCAGCTCATCTCAAACAGCTCCACGCCCATGTTCCCCATCTGTGCAAAAAAGTCGGCCAGAAAGCCGACTACCTGTCCGTAGAGCCATTCAATGATCTGATCCATGACGGTTCCAAGGACAAAGTCCCATATGAACATTGGATTCTCACCTCTTTCCTGTGGAAATAAAAAAGGCACACCATTGTAGTGTCGGCAGTGTGCCTGCGTATCTGTCTGAACGGATTTCGGGCAGGGCGCAAAGATTTAGAAAACTTCAAAATGACTTGACAATCCGCTCGTTCAGAGCTTCAATACCACACAACGGTGGCCGCCGAAATAAGGAAAGGGAGGTCAATTGCGTGGCAGATTACAAAAAAATGTATGATTCGCTGTGGGGCGATGTGACAGATGCCATTTCGCTGCTTCAGCGTGCGCAGCAAAAGACGGAGGAGCTATTCATCTCCGGCGATGATGCCGTTATTGTGGAACTCAAAAGAGATTCAGAGCCCGGCGACAACGATAAATAGCAGCGTCCATTTGCAAAAAGCAAGGAGAGCGGTTCTGCGCCCTCCTTGTTTTGCTGCTGCAAACGTCTTTTGGGGAAATAAAAAAGACGCACCGTGGGTTCATTCACAGTGCGCCTTGGAAAGTATTTGTGATTGTTGTTTCAGTTCGCTCATCCTGACAGGGTTTATATAATGGGTAGCGTAGGCTTTTTCAATGTCCTCGCCGCCGCTTTTGGAAAATCGGAGCTTCTTTGCATGGGGAAGGTTTTTCATTCCCCACTGCTTATAAAAAGTCCACGAAGCCTTGAGATTGTTTTTCGCGGCATAGCCTCGGATTTCCCGCATGATAAGGGACAGCTCGGAGAGGTTCACCTTGCAGACACGTTCCAAATAATCCACCTTGCCGAAGCGCCACCGCTCATAATCCTCTTTGGAGAGGATGCTCAGATCTATCAGCACCTGCACCGGCGCCGCTATGCCGGTTTTTTGTATCTGCTGATACATGGAGTTATGGATTTTCCCCACGATTTCGCCGTGCTTCATCGCATCGCCTCCTGTGCGTTACAGCATTTTCTGCTGGGTATGCTCACCGGGAACCTGCGTCCTTTCAAGACACTCATTCAACTGGAGCAGGGTTTGGTTCAAGGCTGCCATGCTTTCAGAGAGCTGTGCCGGAGAAAGAATGTCCTCTTGAGAAAACACATAAATTTCCTGCATTTTTGAAAAGGCCGCCGTCAGCTCGGCATCCGTGCCAATCGCATCAAAAAGAGTGAATTGGGAAAAGGGCTTTTCCGACAGATCGCTTCCGATCCGCTCCCTTTCTTCCTTCCGCTTATAGGCGAGCATGGCTGTAAGTTCTTCCGGCGCTGAGAGCAGGGTGCGGATTCTTTCCTGTTCCATCATGATGGCAAGGTCATAAAGGTGCTTGGCGGTATCAAACAGCATACGCCGCTGGTAATAAAATTCCGCAGCCAGTATTTTATCTGCGAAGATCCGTTCCAGCTTGATGGTCTGCACAGGAAAGGGTTTTACTCCGTAAGCGGATTCGAGAATTCGGCGTTGCTCACTGGTTGCCTCCGAATAAAGAAGCGGTGAGATTTCAAGGACTTCCACCGGCTCGCTGATGGTGAAGGAGGTTGCCTCCACCTTTACATAGCCAAAACGCTGCAGGGCATCAGCAGAATCCACCGCAGTTACAGGAACGTATTCATATACGCTGGTGATGCTGCCCTTCTGATTGCTTTCTCTGGCTTTATCGGTTGTCCTTGAAAGGGAGTAATAGCCGTTTGCCGATGTTTCCAGCCGTTTTTTTCCCTGACTTTTTGAGCAGTCGTGAACCGCAACCGTCAGGTCAATATCTTCCGAAAAGCGTTTCATGCGGCCGATGGATTTATATAGGGCGGTTCCGCCTTTAAAGTATGCGGGAAGGGACTCCTGCTTTTCGGACAGCTCCCATAGCAGCAGCGTCAGATAGTAATCCTTTTCTATAATGTCGCTTCGGATGCCTGTTCTGCGGCTGACGTCCGAGAGCAGGGCTTCAAATGCGTCTTTATCCTGATGTAAGTTCATTGTTCACCTCCATGAGTAAATCGATAAGGGGCAGTATCACCTTTGCCGGGTAATGTCTGCGTGCGGTAAACAGCAGGGTAAGACCGTCCAGTTCCTGCCGCTTTGCATAGCCTGTCAGCAGCAGCTCCGGCTTCTCCGCATCTATATGCGCATCGGCAAGCGCCATTGTCAGATCAATGAACTGAAGATATTTCCAGTTGTCGTCGGTTACGGGCGCGGCAGGCTTTTTCAGCTTAATATGGCAATCCTTCGGCAGCTTTGCGCCATAACGGTTTGTGGTAATTTCCATGTCGCGGGGAATCAGAGTGGTCAGCCCCAGCCTGTTCATCAGGAATGCGCCGGATTCGTATCCGATTTTGGCGCCGTTCTGTTCCGTCAGGGTTTTCTTCATCACCTGATCAATACTCGGCGTAACTCTCCCGAACACGGTCTGCTTCACCTGACAATAGACGCCTTTTTGCAGCCTTTCGATTTCTCCCTTGTCCGCCATCCGCTTCAGCTTTACATTTGTCAGTGCCTTGGCCTGCTCATAGGGCAAGGCAAAGGTTCCCGCCAGCTGTGCCGCAATATTCTCTGTTTGGATGGCTGCCTCGTAGGGAATGTTTTTAACAGTTTCTGCAATGTGTTCTCCATATCCAATCTGCTCCATGTGCTTCACCTCCCGGTTAAGTGATATTATATGGTTGATTTTCATTTATAATCATTGCCATTATAATATCACTTTATGCACCGGAAGTCAATCTGCTCCTGATTACATACCAAGTATCGTCCAGACAATGCTTGCATTAAGGCGGTGATCGTGAACTTGGATATTTGACTGTTTCTTTTATAATATTTGATCTCCTTTGCCTGTTATTTGATTAAAAATAAAAGCATCCCTATCAAATAGAGATGCTTTCCCCTTAATATCTATCTTGTGGAATCGCTTATAATACTTCTTGTTCGGATATGCAGAAACTGGCTGTCATGGCGCACAAAGATAACATTCAACTCGTCCTATCTACGATTATTTATCTATATACTGCAAGACATAATAGGTAGCTCTATAACAACCACCAATAAAGACAATTTAAGAAAAGCAATCTGAATACGGAAAAAGCATTGGGGGGAACCGGTCCGGTTCCCTCCAATGCTTTTTTGCTGGTGTAACTGTTATTCCTCCGGAACTCTCAGCACATCGCCCGGATGTATTAAATCAAATCTGCTCTTGTTGTTAAGCCGTTCCAGTTCACTCATGGTACAGCCCAGCTTGTGTGCAATCAGCCAGAAGCTATCGCCCTTTTGTACGGTGTAGGTAGTATATCGTAGATTTTTCGGTACATCCGCCGTCACACCGTATTGGTCGAAGGTATAGGCCGAGCCGCCGATGTTCTTCTTTCCGGTGACAGGCTTACCGTTTTCGTAGTACATCCACTTGCCGGAATCATTCATTGTCCAGCCCTGTGCCGTATCGCTGGAAATAGCCAGTTCAACGAATCGGCGCAGCACTGCAGACACCTCGGCTCTTGTGGCTGTACCCTGCGGGTCAAAGAGATTACTGTTTTTGCCGCTGATAATGCCTGCCATCTGCATCTGCTTTACGGCATCTTTTGCGTAAGCGCCGATTTTAGCGCTGTCAGCAAAGGTGTTTTCCGCATGAACCTTTGGCAAAGTAAACCCAATTGCTTTAGCATAGCTTTGCAGTATAACCGCCATTTGATCACGAGTAATACTTTGATCCGGTGCAAATTTCCCATCTCCGATGCCCTTTACGATGTTGTTTTTGTTTGCCCACTCAATGTAGCCCATGTAGTAGGCGTCAGATTTTACATCGGTGAAGCTGCTCTTTTTATAGCCGCTTACATCGGCATTTGCCAACCTGCCAAGGGCGGTGACAAACATTCCTCTTGTCATAGCAGTGTTCGGACTAAAGGTGGTTTTAGAGGTGCCGCTTAAGAGCCCACGGTTTGCAACAAAGGCAATATCCTCCTTGGCCCAGTGGGTGCCGATGTCGGTGAAGCTTGGCACATCCTGCTTGTAGCCCACGCCGTAGGTGGAGAAATGGTTGGTGCTAAAGCGCAGAACTTCGTTTAAGCCGTCATAGACAGAACTGATTAACCACTGCACCTTGCCGTTGGCATCCACATAGACCGCCTGTATATTTCCGGCATTTTCGTTTGCACTGAGGGTATAGGGAATGGTAATCGATACGCTGCCTGCGCCGAAGTTTTGTACCGTGCTGCCGTTGCCGTAGTTTGCATTAAGGTCAAACACCGGACGGTTGCCGATGGCAGCCCTGGCGTTGCCGGCAAGAGTAGCGTTATTCCTGCGGGTGGCGGTTAGATTTATGTTGCCTCCCGCCTGACGATTCATTTCCCTTAATGCTGCTAAATCCATGCCGATGGCAATGTCGGAGTCGCCTGCCGTGATGATAAGACCCGATACGCCCTTGGCTATGATAGCATCCTGAACTTCCTTTGGCAAATTTGCCGAAAGGTTGTTTACCGGCTTGCCGCCTGTGCTAATATTTAGCGTGAGGATAATACCGTTTTGCTCGGTGCCGTTTTGTCTTGCTTGTGTCAGCGCTCTGTCAATGGCGTCGATCACAGTTTGGTTTGTAATATTGGCTGTGACAGTACCGCTTGCATCCACCGTGCCGTGGATATTAACGCTGCCCTGTGTGGGAGCATTGGGTGCATCCAGAGCGGGAGGAGTAACGACAACACCCGAGCTGCCATTATCCCCCGAGGAACCGCCGCCGCTATCTCCACTGCCACCACCGCCGGAAGGCGGTTTTACGGTTACGATGGCAGTATTGCTATCTGTATAATCGGTGTCATCTGTGTTGAAAATGCAAAGGTACTGATAAGTCCCTGCGGTTAGCCCTGTGGGGATGGTGAAGTTACTGCTTGTTGCGCCGGGCATGATCTCCACATTGTCACCGCCGATACCGCCGATAAAGCGATACCACTGATAGAGGACAGGCTTGCCGTTGTTCGATACAGCTTCTGCCGTCAAAGTTGCGTTAATTCTGCCCTGTGTTACGGTTACATTCTGAGGATGCTTTGTGATGGTGATGGTTGGGGTGTCGGTTGCGTCCTTCGCCGTGAACAGATAGGATACCACGGCTTCTTCTGTGCCGTCGAGCATCACGGTTGCTGTTTTTCCATTGATTGTTGCAGTGACATCATGGGCAAAGGAGTGCCTGGAAGGCAGCTTCACAGAAACCCCACAGAGATATCTCTTACCGGCTTCAAACTTTGCGCCGTCAGCCAGCGGCTCGGTTTTGTTTTCATCGTCAACCCACACGATGTCCTCCCAAAGTGCATAGTTGGCATCCACTGGGACGGTTGCGCCTGTCTTGACAGGCGCTGCACCCCCGACAGGCTCGACTATGCCGGTGACGGTGATGAAGCGAATGATTGTGCCGCCCGATGCATTCACCGTTACCGCCGCTGCATCACTGGTCGCCGTGGCGGTTTTATTTGCGGTCGCTTCGTTGTTGGTATTTGTGACAACACAATAATAATAGGTCGTGCCGACCATGGCGGTGGACGGCGTATAAGTGTTACTGTTCGTGCCGACTGGCGTTCCATCGGTGGTACTGTTCGTGGTGTTGCTGTACCACTGGTAGGAGAGGGTTCCGCCGTCCGTTACGCCTGCCGTCACAGACAGGGCGGCGGCTGGCTCATTTTTATCATAGATTGCTCCAATAGGCTGGCCGGTGATGATTGGCGCCGCGGCGTCTACCGGCGGTGTGTATGCCGGAACTTCAAAGGAGTATATCTGGCTCTTTACGCCTTCCGCATTCTCGATTTGCAGATACACCACGAGAATATCGGAGGCGGTGACGCTATCCTCTTTTGCGTCGATACCGATTTCTACGATAGCAGTGATATCATGGAACATACCTAAAAATGTCGGTGCGGGTGTTCCTTTTTTCTCAATCTGACATCCATATTTCCCGGTGGTGCTGGGTGTGAAGAAAAAGCTGACTTTATCTGCATCCGTGCGCCCAGCACGAAAGCCCGACACCGTGGGGGCGGACATCCCGCTGTCCTTCTCAATTTTTACATACTTGTGGCTGGCGCTCCATACATAGGCGCTACCGGTGGAAGAACCGGAGCCGTCTGAGTTGTCGCTCCAGAAGGCTGTATAGGAGGGAGAGGGTAAGGTGGTGGGGGCTTTATTGAACGCGCCATTAAAGCTGCTTACCGTGACAGAGTTGATGATGTGAATGCTGCCGAGCGCCAGAATACCGTAGCCGCTGCCACCGCTGGGGGCGGTGACTGCAATCTCACCCACACTACCGACAATTGTAACATCACCGCCTGCGCCAATTGCCGGGATGCTGGGGTGCGTGCTGGTAATAGCTCCCGTTTCGCCTGTGATTGTGACGCTGCCGGTTGTTTGAATGCCGCCGCCAAAGGTGCTGCCGGCTATGCCAGTAATATCGCCGGTTTTGCCGCCGATTGTGACGCTGCCGCCTGCTTCGATGCCGCTTTGAGCCCCGGCGATCTTGCCCACAACAGCGCCAGATGGAATGGTAATACCGCCCGCTTCCGCTAAAATGCCGAAGGCTTTCATGCCGGTGATATCGCCAGTTTTACCGGCAATTAAAACCGCGCCTGATTCTGCGTAGATACCGTAATCGCCCTTGGAGCTGATCGCGCCTGTTGTGCCGTTGATGGCAACGCCAACGCTTGCGCGAATGGCGGAATCGCCTGAAAGTGATCCGTATGCACTACTAATCGCTCCTGTTGCGCCGTTGATGAAAACGTTGCCGCCCTTTGCGTAGATTCCATAGGATTTGCCTGAAATATCACCTGCTACGCCGTTGATGGTAACGCTGCCGCCCGCGTAAATTCCATGGGTGCCGCTTTTGGAGCCGATGCCTCCCGCGCCGATCTTGCCCACAACGCCGCCGTCTGAAATGGTAATGTCTCCATTTGCGTAAATCGTGTACGCCGTGGACGTAATATCGCCCACTGTGCCGGAGATAGTAACACTGCCGCCGGCAGAAATGCCGACGCTGGCGCCGCTGATATTCCCCATCGCCCCCAAGATGACGATATCCTTAGACGCCGTTATGCCGCCGTCGGAAATCGTAAGCGGGCCGTCGCCTTTGATGACGAGGCTGCCCCAGCTTTGTATTGCGTAGGTATCGCCTTTGTTAACCGTGACAGTGCCGTTGCATACCAGGTTGATGGTATCGGTGTCGGCGCATGCAAATTTTATATAATCGCCTTGGTAACTGCTGTCCAACGTCAAGGTGGCAGACACAGCATCCCACGTCCAGCCTGTGCCATTGGCATCTTGTGTCAGGTCAGAGAACATTGTGCCGCCGACATTCATGGTTCCAGTGATTGTACCGACACCCAATGGCGCAGCCATGCCCTTTGCCATCGGCGCGGTGATTTCCTCCCTCACCGTCACGGTAATCGTCGGTGCAGTTACGCCCTCTGCCAGTGTCAAGCTCTCGGGCAAATCCAGCACTGGGGTAAAGGTGTAAATACCCGCCGTGTCGCCATTATACTCCGGTTCGGCAGTCCAATCGGACACTGCCACGGTGGTTTGGGTTTCTTTTGATGCGTCGCTGCCGGTTGCGGTATCAATTCCGCCCTCAGTGAGGGTAACCGCCAATTCGTTTGGCAGCTTTAGCTCTTCTTCCGGTGCGCCAATATCCACCTTTTGTTCGGCAATATCATCCTCCAAATCCGCAAAAGCGATGATGATACTGCTCACGCCTAAAGGCACACCGGAATCCACATCACCGGTTTCGGCAAAGGCCACCGTCGGCAGCATAGTAAATACCATGCAAAATGCCAGAAACAAGGACAGTGTTTTGCTTGCTCGTTTTATTTTCATTCTCTCATTCCTCCTCATAATTATTTTGGTTTTGTGCTGGGTTTCCATGGGACAGGAGCATCTCTAAGATCTTCTCCAGCGTGATGGATACCCCGCCGGGCCAGCAGATTGCTTTACCATTGGTATAAGGCTTGCAGAAATCCCCGCTTTCGATCAGGGCGGCAAAGGCCGGTTCTTTGATTCTGTTCTCCAGTTCCAGCAGGACGGTGTGCCCACTCTCCAGCGTAATTCCAAAGGTGTCCCCATCAAACGCCTCTACACGGACAATTCTCGACTGCTCGATTGCAGTTTGTTCAGATACCATTTCCATAGCCACCTCCTCGTCTAAACACGAGATTTTTAAAAAACTAAAGCCCACTATAATCTATGTATAATTTTACCATGCCCCAAAATCAAAAGTGGCGAGAGTAACAAAATTGTTACTCTCGCCACAAATATTTTTTCTAAACCGCTATTCTCTCTCAAAGCAGTACCCCTCACCACGGGACCAAGCAATTCGATAATCACTACCCTTGATTTTTTCCCGCAGACGGTTAATCGTTGTTTTGAGTGTATTGCTGTTGCCTGTCATGGCCTGCTTCCACACCTTTTCATACAAATATTCCGCACCGATAAAGCGTTTCTCGTTTTGTACGAAAATCAGCAGTAGGGAAAATTCCTTCTGAGACAGCATCAAATCAGTGCCGTCAAGAGTCGCCACATCAGCCGTTACATCAAGAATAAGCCGCCCTTTTTGTATGCGCTCGGGCACCTGCTGTGCACGGCGTAGCAGGGCTTCCACCCTTGCCAGCAGCACCCCAAAGTCATAGGGCTTGGGGAGATAATCGTCGCCCCCTGCCGTAAGTCCCCGCACAACATCTTCCGGTGTTGTCAGTCCGGTCAGCAGCAGTATCGGTGTCTGTGAATACTTACGCAGCTCCGCCATAAAGTCCAGTCCGTTTCCATCGGGCAGCATAATGTCCAGCACAAACAGGTCGGGCATCCGAGCCTTCACCGCTTTGCGGGCATCTGCAAGAGTCAGCGCGCAGGCTACCTCATAGCCCCGCCGTTTCAGCATACGCTCGTTGCCCTGCATAATTTGTTCGTTGTCCTCCACCAACAAAATCTGCTTCACACTCTCTCACCTCCAAGCTGCCCCTCATAGGTTGGAAGGGCAAAGTTTACTGTAGTACCATTCCCAGGCTCACTCTCAATCCAAATCCGGCCGCCGTGGGATTCCACCACCGTCTTGCACAAATACAGGCCAAAGCCCGTGCCTCCGGTTGAAACTCCCCGCTCAAATACATGGGGCAAAAGTTCCGCAGAAATACCGTCGCCACTATCCTTAACCGAGACCAGAATGTCGTGCCCGGATTTTTGTGCTGTCAAATTGACCTTGCCCTGCCCAGTATAGGCAGAGGCATTTTGCAAAAGGTTCGCTACCACCTGCGCCAGCAAATCTGCATTGCCGAACACAGTCAGCCCTCCCGCGATTTCTAAGGTCAGAGTATTGCCTCTTTTTTGCAAATGCAGAGAGAACATTTCTGCACTGCTGCGCAGCAGGGTCGAGAAATCCACCGCTTTCTTGTCTGTGTTTTCACTCATAGCAGCCAGCGTCAGCGTCCCGCCTACCATACGGGCCAGCCGCATAATTTCCTGTTGGGCATTCTGGAGCAACTCCGTTGCCTCCCCATCCTTCACTGTATCACCCATGTCCTCCAGTATTTCTGCCACTGTCTGCACATTGACCGAAATAACCGTCAGTGGTGTGCGCATTTCATGGGAGGTGTTGGACAGAAATTCTGTCTTTGCAAGGCTGGCTCTTTCGAGGATATAGTTTTGCTCATCCAGCTTTTTCTGCTGCTCGTTATAGAGCTTAAAGTGGATATAGAGCATTGTGCCAAGCACAGCGCTGACCGAAACGAACCCAACCATCACATCGGTAAGCAATTCCTGCTCCGAATTCCATGAGTTGACCAGTTCGGGATAGCGAAAGGCGATTATGCAAATGGCAAGGTATAGGAAAACTTCCAACACAGACATTACAATTGCCTTTTTGCCCTCCAGCATTAGGATTGTAAAGGCAACAGCAAACACGAAAAAGCTGGGCATTCCGCTGTTGTATCCGCCTGCTGTGAAGAACATGACTGGGAACAGCACCAGAAAAATGGCGACTATGGTAATCGTGTAGCAGAGCTGATACTTGCCGGTGCGTTGGGAATAACAGAGCAGCCAAAAGGAGAGGACGGCTGAAATGAAATTTGCTATAATATTTCCCAACCCTATTTCTACTGCAATGCCAACCAGCGCCATAGCCAAGCTGATGACCGTGCCGCCCATGGCAAGCACATTGAATAGTCGTACCCGAAAATCGAGGCCAGCACCAAAAAATGTGCTGATAAATTGTTTTAGCCCATTTTTCATATTCTCACCTGCCATAATTTTATTTTGCCGAAGGCAGCCAATTTCAGCACTTTTTCTTTCCCCTACGCAAATCCGCAGGCTTTTCGGCGGCTGCGGGAATAAGCCAAAGGTTTCCTTTTTTCACAGCACCGAAGATGCGCCCAGCCACAAGATGATAGGTAATGGAGCGGGGAGAAACATCCCATTTTTCTGCCGCCTCTTTGACTGTTATATAATCCATATGCTTCACCTGTTTTCATGGAAATAGTAGATAATTTCATTATACTTCCTTTTGCAGAAGAATGTAAAGAACTTGTTTTTGTACGCTGTGTTGCTGAACACCGGGTGCTTTTTAAATCAAACGAAAGGGGACAGCCCTGCACCACGAAGCAATGTTCGCAATCGCATGACCCAACACACAGAGCAGTGTTACGAGCAGCAGAGAAGTGAGAACTCTGAAGTCAGCCAATCTCATAAAGTCCGGTGAAAGAATTAGCAGGATACCCCTTATGAGCACTCCATAATTAATAGAGCAGACCGACTCCAAAGAAGAGTTGATCTACTCTTTTTGCCTACATACCAAGTATAGTCCAGATATAAGTCGGCGCAGTCAGGGTGAACACCAAGCAGGCGAATAAAATCGCGGGCGCCGCCCACTCAAACTGCCCGTGCTTTCTATAGTCGAAGTACGCCGTCCCCAATTTTGCAAAGAAAAACACCGCCAGAATCAGGTCGATGGCGGGGAATACCACCTTGTTGACCACGGTTTTAATCTGGCTGGAGGCGTCGTTCCACGTTCCTTCGATTGCCCCGGCCACATCGCCGTTTGCCGCAAAAGCGGTTGTACTGAACAGCAGGCTTACCATGAGAACGAGCGTGAGTGCCAGCGCGATTTTTTTGTATCTTTTCATAAAGACCACCTTTCCGAAATGAGGAACAAGGCCGCAGAATTGCTCCCGCCGCCTTGTTCTTTTTCTGTGTTATAGCTGCATGGTCATACCCATGCCCGGAGTCTGTTCCTCCAAGAGCGGAGCCAACGCAAGCACCTGCGGATTCTGGTAAAACTTCAGGTCGCCCCGGAATCCTTTTTTCAGCTCACTGAATTCCAGCGCACCCAATCGCCGTTCTGGTAGCGCGGCTCCAGCCGGAGGATCACATAATCCTCCGGCACGAAAGCGGGGTATTTCCGCCAGAAGCCCTGTGCATCAACGTAAGGATGCCCCTCCTTCATGACAGTCATTTCCATAAGCCGCAGGGTGTCCGCCAGAGAGGTGCAGAACCAGCACTCCCGATCTCCGAACCGGCGGATGCGGCCATCCTTGAGAATTGCATCCAGCCGATCCTTTTTCGTGTAGTGGTATAGGCTGCCTTTGGGAGCCTCAATTCGTTCATATGCCATTCTTGCTCCCTCCCTTATGGCTTGAGGGGACCGGCGTGCCAATCCTGCCACAGATTGCCCCTTATAGTCAGGCTGTCGGTCAGGT
Source organism: Lacrimispora defluvii (assembly GCA_013036995.1). Classification (GTDB taxonomy): domain Bacteria; phylum Bacillota; class Clostridia; order Lachnospirales; family Lachnospiraceae; genus Lacrimispora; species Lacrimispora defluvii. Next base: position 28,461 of record JAAOXG010000036.1, on the reverse strand, counting down.
TGGCGGACAGCATCCCATCGGGCGTCCACGCATCTATGAGCCATGTATTGATGGTATAACTGCCGTCTGGCATCCAGATGGGGCTGAAATGAGTCCGGTTCTTGTAGGTGGAATACGGATTTTTCTGAAACTCAAATCGCCCTGTACCCATCCGCTCCAAGAGCCGCCAATAGGTTTCGTAGCCGAATTCGGGGAAATAGCTGACCGCATTCTGCGGTTGGGTAACCGCCGAGCTTTGATTGGAGCTGACACTCCCGGTGACGGTCTGGTTGACTCCATATCCCGATTTCATGATTCTTCCGCTGGCGGTGGGGTTTTTGCTGTCGCATTGGATGCTCATGTTGGCGGTCAGGCTGGCGCTGTAGCGATCCAAATCAAATTCGTACCAGCCGTGGTCACACCAATATCCCGAATCTTCTCCAGTGCTGTGCCATACCCAATATTCCTGCCACCACGGGCGCCAGACACTCCAGCTTGCCGTACTTTTTACCGCCCTGCTGGGGACAGAAGTACGGGAGAAGCTGTCATTGCGGTCATCGGCTAAGGGATTGGGCGGCGGGTTTTTATCAAGGTCAACGATTTTCACGTTGAGGGTCGTTTTCGCAGTGCTGCCGGGGCCGGACACCGTCACTTCAATGGTCATGTTCTGCTCGGTATCGGGGGTTTTCCACTTCACCCACGCAAGCTGGCTGTTGCCGTCGGGGTAGTAAACATTACCCACGCTGTAGGTCTGGCCGCCAATGTTGAAGCTGACACGGGTGGGCCTGTCGGGGTCGGACTGGCCGCCGCTGATCCGCACTGCCGTGATGACGTCGGTGTTGATCCGGTACTCATAATCATAGGCTTCAATCTGCGGTTCCTCCGGCTTTTCCTCAAAGCGGACGATGCCAAGCCCAAGGCTGGACTTAATATCCGCATTGGTGGCGGCGCTGGTTTTGCTGCCTCCCCATGCGGGATAGCCGAGGTCGCTTACCTCCAGAAACATGGCGAGGGGCAGATTCTTATGGGTGAGGGATACCATTCTTTTGCGGAGCAGGCCGCTTGTCTGCTCATCATAGAGGGCCGCTTCGGTGGCGGTGGTGGCAAACATATTGCCCTCAAACTTGTAATAGGCCAGCGGCTCCAAAAGAATTTTGTACTCACCACCGATGAGAATGTCATAGTTCATGCCGGTAATTTCTGCAATGCGCTTAACCACATATTCCGAACAGAAGTATTTCTTTATGGCTTCAATGTTGTTGCTGCCATTGGTGCTGATGATGCGGGGCATAGTCTGTCCGGGATTCTTATAGGTATAGCCACCTCTTACCGGGTTTAGAGAAACACCGTTATTGTATTGCAGTTTGCTAACCTTTCCAAAGTGGTATATTCCCTCCGAGGGAGCCTTATTGGTAAAATCAAAAGGTGTGGTGACCACCGCATGGTCGCTTGCGCGAACCACCGTGACACGCACACCTTCATTGCCGGGACTCCATGAATTAGTGCTGGTTCCCTGACCCATCCCGCCACCACCGCCGTCAATGTTTCCGCTGCCGCCGGTGTCTGCAAAAGCAGTCATCGGGCAGAGCAGACAAAAAATGAGGAACAGCGGTAAGACTCTCAAAAGTAAATTTTTCATCCTAACCTCCTGTTTCTGCAAATAAAAAAGCACGGTATCTTTCAACCGTGCCATGGGGTATATTCTTATTTAGTCCATGATACCAACCTGCTTGTTGATATCGCCGTCTCCATCAACAACTTCTCCATTATTAGCACCGCCATCCGGCACATTATCAAAGCCGGGGATGCTGTTACCACCACTGGATTCAGATGAGGACTTCGGCGTGGATGTTTCTTTCGGCTGTTCCACCTCATTGTGGTCGACAGCCGTGGGAGGCTCGGTGACCTTTTCGCCGTTGGGCTTCTGCGTAGGGTCTTGGAGCTGTTCCTCAGTATATTCGGGCTTGCTCACATCGCCCTGAATGGTCTGTTCGGTGCCACTGGAAACCGCACCGTTGTCGGTGCTGACCTGCTGTGTGGTATCGGGCGGGGTGACCACCACCTCTTTTTCCTTCTCTGTGTTATCCGGCACCTTCGGGTCTACCGTCACATCGCTCACCTCGGAGCTTTGCGGCGGGAGGGGGGCATCCACCGGCTCTGGTGTCTGGAACCGCTGCCCGATCAGCACCACCAGCACCGCGCAGAGGGCAAGGCCACCGGCGACAGCCAGCCATTTCTTCATTTTGGGATTCATATTTTTCATAAGAGTATCCTCCTATTTACCATATTTTGATAAGCCTCTTGTTATTTCACACCCTACCACGAAGTTTTCAAAAAGTCTATCTATATTATAGAAAACTTTTTGAAACCTGTCAAAATTTAGGCGTATATCCGGCGCTGGTTTTCACCCTGATAGTCATGGGGGGCAGCAGCTTTCCGCCAAAGGATACGGGTACCTCCAGCAGGATGGTGCTGTCTGCTTGAAAACGGGCGGAGGCTTGGTCGCCGGAGGCAAGGGGCGCGTTTCGGATGTCCACATCCAGATTCCAGACCTTAAATTCCAGCTTGCCGTCCGGGGTGCGCTTTTCATGATAGCTCCCACCGGGGCTCCCGGCGCCGCTGCTGGAAAGTCCGAGGATGCCGTCCAGCCGGTCATAAATATCGCCGTAATCGAGGGTTTCCTCAAAATCTCCGGCATAGGGCTGGTAAGCGCCCGAATAGCCCTCCCGCACGCCGTGATATACATCATCGTAATTCTCCACCACGGTGGAGATGACGGCGGCCTGCACCGCATCCCGCACACCCTGCGCCACAATCATCAGCCGGAAATATTCCGAAATGCCGGTGAAGATGATTACCAGCGACAGGGTGATTGCAATGATGAGCGGAAAGCCTGAACCGCATTTTTCTCGTAAGATTTGCTTGATTTTATCCGTCATTTCCAGTAAACCTCGCTCTTTCCCGCCGCATCCGCTCTCAGCGTAATGGGGAACGAGCCGAAGCCGCCGAACAGCCCGATATTGGTCTGGTAGGTGACCGTTACCGTGATTTCCTCATTCAGCTGGATTCTGCCGGTTTCAGACCATTCCACGCTGGGAGAAAGCCCGGTCTTTTCCCGCAGGAGCTGCTCCCGGCGGCTGGTTTCACTGCCCACCTGTCCGGCTATTTCGGCTTCCCGGATCAGCTCCGTGGCAAAGGTGTCCAGCTGCTGCTTTTGGATGTAGACGGGAAACACCTTTACGGCGAGGGCAATGACCAGCATGGCACACAGCACCAGCACAGCCACGTCAATATATCCCTCGCCGCGCTTGTTTTTCAGGATTTTCAGCACATGGTCACCCCCTGCTCAAAGGGTTCCTGCTCCTGCCGCGGTTCCGGGTTGTGATCACTCAACACACGCCATGCGCCCTTGCTGAAATCAGCGGTACAGATTTCCTGTTCCAGCAGTTCCTCCGCGGGGACATCTCTGGCAAATTCAGAGCTGCCGGGATTTCCTTTCACACTCTGGCCGGAGAGCAGAAGCTGTGCGGTTTCCGGCGTCAGGTACACATACCCGCCGGGCGTCATCATGTCAAACGATGCGTTCGGGTGCGCTTCAATAAATTCCCGCACGGTGATTCTCACTTCCTCCGCGGAAACAGGCGCATATTCCGGGTCAAGGGCATACTCTGGTTCCGATTCGCCCTTATCCCACAGCGTCCAAAGGGCATGGGTGAGTTCCTCGCTGAAATCAACGGTTTGCTCCGAAATCCACTGATCCGTTACCACCTCCAGCGGGTTTTCAAAACGGAGCAGATACTCCATATATTCAGCGGAATAGCAGCCGCTGGATAATTGTCCGTACACAAACTTCACGGCGGCAATTTCACTTGCCAGCTCCACCAGCTCCGAGACCGGTTTCTGCTGCCATTCCTTTTGATACTGCGCCATACCGCTGTCCAGCTTTTTTCGCAGAAGCTCTATCATTTCTTGATTGGTCATTTGGTCCGCACCTCCTTAAAACATTCCTGTGAGGGAATGAATGATTTCATAGATGATAATCGCCATATAGGTCATAAGAAAGCACATGAGCATGGCAAAGGAAAACACGCGGATTTTGGGCGGGATCTTCATGGCCTGCGCTTTGAGCCGCTGGAGCTCCAGCTGCTTCATATCGTGCGATAACATCTGAAAATACATAGATCCGTCGTCCCCGCGCAGTACGCCGATCAGCCCTCTGGTAATATCCGAGAGCATGGGCGAATTGAACCTTGCCTCAAAACGGGTCAGCGCCGCCTCGTAGCTGGAGGAGCGCATATCCGCCGTAAGGATGTCAAGCTCCGCCGCAAAGTCCTCCCCGGCGTTTTTCTTGAAATTCTCCAGCATGGACAGCACATCCCGGCTGGCTTTCAGTTCCTGGGTGACGGTGGCAACAAAGCGGGGCAGCTCCTGTTCGATTTTCCCGCGCTTGGCTGCCAGCGCCTCGTCCGCCTTACGGATTTCCTTGAAATAGACCAGCACGGCGGTAAACAGCACAATGGGCGCCAGCAATGGGAGGACAATCAGGCAGGGAATAATGCACAGCCCGATAGCCGCCGCCTTGATGATAGCCGTTGCCGTGAACAGCTCCGGCGAGTCGGAAAGCCCTGCTGCCGACAGCACATTTGCCATCCGGCTTCTCTTGTACGCGTCCATTCGGATATACCGGGAGAGCCGGACAGCGGCGTTTCGCAGCAGAGCATCGGTGGTTTTGGGCTTGGTCTTGGCCTGCTTTCCTGCCGACAGCATCGCCTTTTGGGTCGCAAGGGTTGGCAGATGTAAGAGGTCGGCGGCAACAAAAAAGAGCCCCACTGCCAGCAGGACTCCGAATAAAAACAGATAGATTGTCATGCCGTCACCTCCGATACTCGATGGGCTGGGTGAGCTTGATCACAAACGCTGTGGAAATGAAAATCACAGCGGCACAGATGGTCAGGATAATTTGCCCCAGCGGGGTGTGCATCAGGGTATGGTACCAGTCCTGATTCAAAAAATACAGGAGCGGAATGTTGCCTATGACAAGGACCACCATGGTGATGAATTCCTTTCTCGGCTCAAACACCATGGTTTCCAGCTCACCGTTGACCACCCGCATATCACTGAGCTTGCTGACAATAGGCGTCAGGGTGGTTTTCAGGCTGCGGTCGTGCTGGCAGGCAATGAGGGCGTCGCACCATTCCTGAAACACCGTGTTGTCAATTCTCATTTTCACATCATGGAGCGCCGCCGTCACATCGGGGTCCACCAGCCGGACGCGGGACACAAAGGTCTGAAATACGGACAAAACGGGCGGATTCAGGTATGGGAGATTTTCCTCCACCGCCGTCAGAATGTCCTCGTTTCTAAGGTAGGCCGTGGTGATGATGGAGAGCGCCGTTTCCAGCTCCGCCGCAATGTCCTTTTTGAAGTGGCTGGCCGTGAGCTTCACCCACCAGAACGGCAGGAGCATACAGCCTGCCGCCATGACAGGAACCAGAAAAAAGTTCGAGAGCATCACGGCGACCGACGCGCCCACGGCAAAGAACAGCAGGGACAAGGCACAGAGCATGGGAAAGCGTGCCGATCTGCCGGTGACCTTGAGGATAGACTGCACCTCGGCAATTTCCCGGCGCAGATAGGATTTCTTTTTCCTGCGGGTGGTTTCATTGACCTCATCCCGGAGGGCTTTGGGCTGATCGGTCAGCCTGCCGAAGATGGCGGTTGTAAACGCCATGGGTGTCAGCCCAAGCAAAATAAAAGAGCCTGCGATCATTCCAATGCAGGCGATTAACAGTACCGTCATCATGCGATTTGTGCCTCCTTTCTCCGCAGGCTCTCAATGACCGCCTGCGGCATACCGTTTTCCAGAAGCCGCTTGGCAAGGCTGTCCGAGATGGTATTGACCTGCTCATGGTGCCCCTCAATGATGAAGTTGCCGTCCTCCATGCGGTTTTCGGTAATGACATACTGAAACAGCGGGCGGAACTGCCTTGTGCCGTCGGGCAGGATTTCACATTCCTGAATCTCCATCATGCGGCGCTGCTTGTTTTCCAGCTGCTTACAGAACACCACAATGGGATAGGCTTCGGTGACATAGTCCATGAGGGTCGCGTCGGACATATCCACGGCGCGTTTGCACAGGGACACCATTCTGCGGTAGGTTGCCTCGCAGGAATTGGAGTGGATGGTGGTTAGCACCGCCACGCCGGTTCGAGCGGCTTCCTGTGCCGCGTTTGCCTCGGCGCCGCGCATCTCGCCCACCACGATGATGTCCGGGTTAAAACGGAGGGCATAGTCTAAAAGGTTGGTCTGGTCGATGCGCTGGCGGTCATTGTCGCTGTCGCGGGTCAGGGTGTGGATGACCGAATTAACCACCTTACCGTCCTTTTCACGCACCAGTGCCAGTTCACGGGAGCCGTTTTCAATGGTGTAGATTCTCTTGTTGTCCGGCACGGTGGTCAGCACCCAGCCTGCCACGGTGGTTTTGCCGGAGCTGGTGGCGCCCGCCACGCAGACCGAAATCCCATAGCGGACGCAGAGGGATAAAAAGTCCAGCATGGGGTCTGTGGCCGTACCGCTTCGCACAAAGTCCTCTTTTTTCATGCTCTGCGGGTTTACGATACGGATGGAGGCCGCCACACCCACATCCTCATCCACAATGGGGCTTTTCAGGACGGCGATACGGATGTTTTTGCTGAGATGCCCCAGCACGATGGGGCTGGCGTTATCCAAAACCATGCCGCTGATGTGGAGCATCCTGCGGATCACATTCACGGCGTGCTGGGGGCTTTCAAAGCGTTCCTCCAGCTTCACGGTGCGGCCGTCCGAATACTGCACCTCAATGTCCCGCCACGAGTTGATGTCGATTTCCTCAATTCCGGTGCCGAAGATGTATTTGGTCAGAAACCCGAACTCCGCCATTTCGGTGTAAAGGGCGTCCGCCAGCCTGCCACCACTCATGCCGCCCACGGAAATGCGGTTGTCCTGCAGGAACTTCTGGATATACCGCTTCATCTGCGCCCTGGCGTCCTCGCCGCCTTCGGTGATCAGGGCGCTGTAATGCCCGGAAATGTACGCCTGCACCTCGGCAAGCACCGAGGAGAAATCTTTTTCCCCGGCCTCAGGGGTGAAAAACAGCTCATGGGCGCGGTTTGCCCCTGCAAAATCCACCGGGCGGTTCAATGCGGAGTTTTCTTTGCTATTCTCCGAATCGGGAGTGACCGGAGCTGCGGACGGCTGGATCGGCGTCTGTATTTTCTGTTCCGCCTGCGGCTTCTTTTTCTTTCCTGAAAACGCGGCGGCGCTTCGTTTTTTGCCCAACTTCATATGCCGAACACCTCCTTTGCGATTTTTTCGATTTCCTTTCTAAACGGACGGCTGTCCTTCAGGGACAAATCCGCAAGCAGATTCCCGGCAAGGTACTGTTCCTCCAGCTCCGGCGAGTGGGTCAGGGTAAAGACTACGGAACCCAGCGCCTGCCCGATCTGCTCACCAGCCTGCCGAGGTTTTATATTGCTGGCAACCTTGTACTGCTTCTCCGCATCCCATTTGGAATCCCGAAGCAGAGGGAGCTGGCTGGAAAGATAGCTCACCGATTTCAGATCGGCGTTTGCAAGCCGCAAAACGCTGTCGGCCTCCATGAGCGCCACGGCGGAGAGGATGTCGTTGGCAATATAGCTGCCGCAGTCCGCCACCACGAAAGGGGCGATTTTTCGCAGATTATCCATAAGTTCTTGTGCCTGAGTCTGCTCATAGGGCGGGTAGGTGTACTCGTTCTCACCCTTTTTCATGCCGAGGATGGTGAGGTGTTTGTGTTTTTTCAGCGTCACCAGATTGTGCTTGATGAGCGGCTCCGTCACATGGGCGGCGGCAAGAATACTGCCCAGCGAATGCTCACCCTCCAGTTCGGAAGGCGGGCAGATGCAGGGCAGCATGGGCGCGGTCATATCGCAGAGCAGAAGCACCACGTTTTTCTTCCGGTCGGCAAGGTGCTTTGCAAGCTTCACGGCAGTGACGGTCTTTCCGCTGCCGGGGGAGCCCCAAACGGCAAGGATACCTTCCTGCGGCTCCTGCTGCGGCGGGGTATCCTCCTTTGGGGCTTGGCGGGTGAAGATGCCGTTTTTCTTGAAATTCAGCATCACTGCACCCCGCTTTTCGCAGTCGCTTCGGATGCCGTATTTTCCTCCGATCCCTGAGACTTGGGTTCAGCGGAGCCGGGCTGTTCTGTGGGATACAACGCCGCCACGACCTTGTCCTGTGCCTCAATAAACTTGGCGCTGTTGGCAGGCGTACCGCGGTAAACAAGGGACAGGTGGAGCTTGCCGTCCGACTCCAGCTCCGCCAGCGCCTTGCTCTGTTCCGGGGACACCAGCAGGGTCACGGTGGAGGGCAGCTCTTTTTCATCCCCGGCTTCCGTTTCTGTCTGCGCTCCGGTGTTGGCGTCATACCCACTGCCTGCGGTGACGGCGATGACCTCCACATATTTCAGCTCGGCGGGGATCACGGTGGAGCCCTGCTTTTTGTAGTCCGGGGCAATCACCGATACGATGTCGCCGCTCTGGAGCTTGCCGGACAGTCCGTTGGCAAAGCTCTTGATGGTCACCGACATGGCCTGCTTGGTGCCGTCCAGATTGTAAAGATAGGTATTTTCCGCAGCCGGGGTATCGGACAGCTTGGTGTTTAGGATATAATCCCCGACGGAAAGATCGGCTGTGGCATATTTGCCCACGACGGATTCGCTCTGGCGAAGAACATTTTCGGGCAGTCCGAAGCCGCCCACCTCCGCAGTCTGCACCATCTCCTTGGTGATTTCCTCGCCTGCCTTGATTTCCTTCACGACGCGGACGATTTCGGTTTTCTGACTGACGGATTTGTTGAACAGCGGCGTCACTCCGAAGCAGATGAGCAGGGACAAAAGAATGCAGATCACACCGACTACTGTGCGGTTCTTAAAAAGGCTCATAGATTTTTCCTCCTTGATTTCATGGTGATTTTAGAAGCTGGAGCTGTATCTGCGGTGTTTCATTGATTTCACAGCTTTGGGGATCAGGGTGGCCGCTGCCAGCGAAACGGCGGCAATACCGGCAGCGATGAGGGCCTTTTTTCTGCTGATACGGATTTTTTTCATGAGATCATTCCTCCTAAATTTTTCAAAATGGTTACGGAAAGAAAGCCGAGGGACAAAAACGGCGCCATAGGCAGAGATGCCTGTGACGCTTTCTGCGGCTCTAATCTGCAGAGCCGTCTGATGAGCTGGTTTATGAGATAAAAAAAGAGGGATGCCGTCAGGCCGAGCAGCAGCCCGGCCGTGCATCCAACAAAGCCCAGCACCATGCCTGCAGCGGCGGTGAGCTTGATATCCCCGCCGCCGATGCTCTCCGGCTTATATAAAGCAACAAGAAACATAGGCAGTGCCGCAAAGATACCCCAAAACCTGACGGGGCTGAAATCAATCAGCCCCGTCAGTGCAATCAGGAGGCAGATGCTGTCCGGGATAATCCGCTTGCGGAGATCCCACACAGAAGCCGCCAGCAGCAGACAGAAAAAAAGCACCGCCTGAAGGGTGCTATCAGCCTGCATAGTTGAACATTTCCTTAATGCGCTGCACAAGGGTGGGCAGCACCGTTTCCCCGAACAGAGCATACAGCCCCGCAAGGAGCAGAGCGCCCAAGACCACGGCAATCAGGATTTTGATCGCGGTGTCAATGTAGCCGTCCCCGCGGCTGCCGGAAAGGACGCGGCGGGTTCTGGCAGCGGCCATGACCGCCTTGCTTTTCAGCTTGCAAATGAGATGCTTCATGGATGTTCCCCCTTATTCAAAATGGTACGTCACCGAGTAGGTGATGTTGGATTTGTTGTACATGCAGTTGTGGTTCGTGTAATAATAAAACTCCAGCTGCGTGTATACGCCTGCGCCGAGGGTGCGGGTGAAGGTGATGCCGTTAGAGGTGGTGCCGTAGTCCAGCTGATCCCACTGCCCGGTCAGCCTGTTATAGCCGCGCACCCTGCCGAAATCGGAGCCGCTGTGTCCGCTGACAGGCGGCACGGTAAAGGTATATTCCGTGATGGTGGCGCCTTCGATGCCGTTTTCCATGATGACGGAATCAGGGCCGGTGAGCGTCATGCCACCGCCGCCGTTGGAATCCGCCACAAAGAAAACGATAGCGGCCCAGGGCGACTCGGCCCCTGCGGAATCCACCGCTTTGACACGCACCACGTTCTTTCCACGGGGATAGGTCTGCGTTTCGGCGTTTCGGCCCTCCCAAATCAGGGTGACGGAGTCGCCGTCCGGGTCTGAGCTGGTCGCCGTAATTGTGACCGATGTTCCCGGCGCCACGCTATTGCCGTTCGGCGTCCGGGTAATCACCGGCGCTGTCGGGGCGGAGTTTGACACGGTAAAAGTCTTGGACACCCACTCCGAATACAGCCCGGTTGCATCCTTGGCGCGAACACGAACCGTGTGTGTGCCAACGGCATAGTAGCCATCCGCCGCCTTGTTGTCCCACTCCAGCGTGGTGGCGTCGCCATCCGAGTCAGCGGCTGTTGCGTTGATATTGACAAGGAACTTGCCGTTATTCGCTGTACGAGTCGGGGTGGCAGTCAAGGTGACCGTTGGTGCGGAGCTGGTGATGGTGAACGTCTTTTCCGCCCAAGGAGAATACGCCCCGGCAATGTCCTTTGAACGTACTTTTACGGTATGGGTGCCAGGTGCATAGTAACCGTCCGCCGCCTTGTTATCCCATTCCAGCGTGGTGGCGTCGCCATCCGTATCCGCTGCCTTGGCGCTGATATTGACGAGGAATTTGCCATCTTTCACCGTGCGGGTCGGCTCGGCAGTCAGGGTCACGGTGGGTGCAGCATTGGTCACGGCGAAGGTCTTTTCCACCCATGGCGAATATGCTCCGGCAATGTCCTTTGCTCTGACACGGATGGTGTGCGTACCCGGCGCATAATAGCTGTCGGCCGCAGTATCCGCATACTCCAAGGTCACCGCATCCCCATCGGGGTCTGTGGCGCTGGCGGTGATGTTCACAAGAAATTTTCCGTCCTTGGCAGTACGGGTGGGAACGGCCTCTATCACGGGAGCATTCGGCGCGGTGTTGGTAACCGTGAGGTTCTCCGAATGGGAAATTACACGCCCTTCACTGTCGGTGATAGAGGCGGTCAGGGTAAATGTGCCGGTGTCACGGATAGCGATTTTTCCTCCGTCGTTGCCGAGGGTGCCCTGATACTGTGCGGGATTTCCGTCCTTTTCCAGTGTCCAAGCTACGGCATAGCTGCCAAGATGCTGAACATCCTTTGCGGTAACCTCAAACTCTGTGCCATAGTGAACAGACTGCGGCATGTTGAATGCATACTGCACCACAGGAAGGATTCGAATGCTCTCGCTGTGGGAATAGCTGCGTTTCAGGTAATCGGTCATGGTGGCGGTAAGAACATACTCGCCGTCATCCTTGAAGGTGATTTTGCCGCCCTGTGCGTTGAGTCCTCCACTGAACGCCTCAGAGAGCGGAAGGCTCTTACCGTTCTTTGTCACGGACCACTCCACCGGCAGAACCTGATTGTTGCCGTGAGTTCTGAGGTCGATGGCGGTGTCGGTATAGGCAAATTCGGGGAGGTCAAAGCCGATGGTCAGCACAGGCAGAACCTCGCATTTGTCACGGCTTTCGCACAGGAATACACGGCCGGTTTCATCGGTGACTCTGGCTGCCAGCTCATAGACACCGGCCCGTTTGAAGCGGATGGTTCCGCCGCCGTTTGTGAGCGTTCCGTCCACATAGGTCGGCCAGTCCTGAAACCCGTAGGTATTGTCCACCAGCCATTCGACGGTGAGGCCGTCCAGATCGGCTGTTTCGGTTTTGACCGCGATATCTGTGTCGGTGTGGACATACTCCGGCAGGCTGTAACTGACGGCAGGCACAGGATACACCTTGAAGCTCTGCTCGTAGCGGTAGGTTCTGCCGCCGTCGTCGGTGAATTCCGCTTTCAGGACATAGCTGCCCTTCGTGCGGAACTTCAGCTCCCCACCGTTGTTGCCCAGCGTGCCTTCCACCGTATCGGCGAGGGATACTTCTGTTCCATCACAGAGCAGCATCCATTTTGCGGTATGACTGCCGATTTCCCCGAACACCGCCTCCACCGTCACGGTGCTGTCGGTGTGAAAAATTTCCGGCAGATAAAAGCCCGCGGAGCCTACCGGGTAGACGGTAATATGGGCGGTACCGGCAAACACTCTGCCGGTGGCGTCGGTGACAGAGGCGGTCAGCGCATACACACCCTTTTCCTTGAATCGGATACTGCCATCGGAGAGCGTCCCCTCAATAAAGGCGCCCGTTTCGGCAGGCTCGCTATTCCGGGTCAGGGTGTAGGTCACTGTGAGGCCGTCCGTTTCTTTTGTTTCTGTCTTGAGCGCCACGGTTTTATCGGTATGGGAAACGGCTGGGAGTGTCAGCTTGACCTCCGCCACCGGGTAGACGGTGATGCTATCCTGTGCGGTGATAACCTTGCCCAGCTCATCCGTAATCGAGGCGGTCAGCTTGTATACGCCCTTTTCTTTAAACAGCACCGTACCGCTTGTGGAATCCAGCATTCCGGTGAGAGCCGTTTCGATATCAACGGCAGTGCCATCCTTTTCCAGCGACCATACCACCGCATTGGTACCGAGATTTTCGGTCGTCAGCTCCACCGCCACGGATTTGTCGGTATGGGTGGTTTCGGGCAGTGTAAAAGCGGCCGTCACCACCGGGTAGATGCTGACAGTCTGCTCATGGGTCACCGTGACGCTCCGGCTGTTTTTTGCCGTGGCAATCAGGGTAATGCTGCCGGTCTGCTTGAATTTCAGCTTGCCGCCGTTTTTGTCAAGGGTGCCCTCTGTCAGCTCGGAAAGCTCGGCAGGCAGACCGTTTTTCAAAGCCGACCACGTTACATCGCTTACATATCGACTTTCCGGCTTAATTTCAATTTCATCGGAGGTATAGGCGGTTTTGGGCAGTGTAAATGAAAACTGCGGGGCGGGAACATAGGAAGAACCGCCGCCAGAACTGCCCCCGCCGGAATTCCCATCGGAGGGTTGATCTTCCGGCTTGGCGGGAACAGTCGGCTTGGGCGGTTCTTCCTTCTTGATTTCTTCTTTGGCTTTTTCCGTATCCACCAGCATTTCAAAGGCTTCGGCGCGGGTGGCCTTTCCGTCCGGCTTGACCGTACCGTCCGGGTAGCCGTCTACAATGCCATATTCCTTGCCGGTGCAGATACTGGATTTATCCTCCTCGGAGAGTGTGCCGTCATCGGAAAAGCCGGTGACGCAGGGGCAAGAGGCGTCATGTTCCCCCTTGCCGATGGCCCGCACCAGCATACGGATCATTTCCATACGGGTGATGGGTTCGTCCGGTTGAAATTCTGTGCCGAAATCGTCCTTCTGGATGATTCCCGCGATGATGAGCGCTTCAATATCCTGCTCCGACCAGTGTCCGGCAATGTCGGTGAAGTGCAGGGTGACCTCACTTTCCTCCGGCTCCGGCAGCTCCATGGTTCGGGCAAGGAGAGCCGCAAACTCCCCTCTGGTGATGATGTCATCGGGATGCGCCAGCCCGTCGGGATAGCCGCTGATGACGCCTTTTTCCGTGAGGATTTGAATGGCTTCCTCCGCCCAATGGCCTTTGGCATCCTCAAAATACCGGTTTACCGCGTAGGCGCTGCCCGCCAGTAGAGAAACCGCCAGACAAACTACAAGGATGATTCCAAGTGGTCTTTTCATTTTCTCCTTCATGAGCTACCTCCTACATCCCGCCCATGACAGGCTGGCCTTGCTCCTGCTGGGCGGGGGATTCCTGTTTCTGCGCGGCGGTCTGCCCCTGAGTCAGCACCTGCTGGTAGGCGCCAAGGACAGCCTTGTCAAACTCCGCTTTGGCCTCCTTGGTGCAGGGAAAGCAGATATCCTTGTACTCGCCGTTTCCGGCTTTGTAGCTGGGCATGGAGATAAACAGCCCCTTGGAGCCCTCCATGATTTTGATGCCCCGCACGGCAAAATCGCCGTAGACATTGACCGAGGCGGTGGCCTTGCAGCTGCCCTCCGGGCGGATGGAGTGGATTTTTACATCGTACTTGGGTGCAGCCGGTGTCGTATTGTTAGGCATGGTTTTTTCCTCCTTCACAAGATTTCCGGTCACATTAACCGGCGTAATTGAACATTTCCTTAATGCGCTCGGTCAGGGTGGGCAGCACCGTTTCCCCGAACAGGGCATACAGCCCCGCGAGGAGCAATGCGCCCAGCACTACGGCAATCAGAATTTTGATGGCGGTGTCAATGTAGCCGTCCCCGGCGTTTTGGGAAAGGACGTGTCTGCTGCGGAATGCGAGACCTGCGGCGGTATTTTTTACCGCCGTGGCCTTGTGTGAAATTGCGGCTTTTGCCTTTTTCATAAGCTGAACCATATATTTTTCCTCCGTTCTATTGGTGAGGGCATAAGAACGGGCAGCCTCTGGCTGCCTAAATACGCATGCCCATGGTTTGGGTTTGCTCCGGTTCTCCGAAGCTGATTTCCTGGAATCCGAAGCGGTCACAATAGTGAAATTCGCTGCCCTCTGCGTCATACAGCTCCACCACATCGGACATGGACAGGGAGTGTCCGTCATAGCCGGGCGGGTGATTCACGTTGCACCTTGTGTAGATGGCTTCGAGGTCGTTGGTGTCCAGCTGCCCGTCATAGGCGACGCGGTAATGCTCCGGGGATGGCTCCCCGAACTGCCGCACCGTTTCCTCATAGGAGATAAACTTCATATACACGTCCGTATCCGGCTTCAGCTGCCAGATGCGGACATTTTTAAGCGGCGCGGCGGCTTCAGCCATGCCGCCCGTCCGTTCCCCCGCGGCAAGGTGCTCCATCACGCCGTCTGTCCACTGCGGGGTCAGGCTGCGGCTTTTGAGCCAGTTGGTCAGCTCGTCATTTCGGAAGATGCTGTCCACCACCGCTTTTTCTTTTTCTGTATATCCGGCCGGGTTTCCATAGTAGGAAATGAGGCCGTTTTTCAGGGTGATTCCCGGCATATGCTCACCTCCCGGATTGTGTGTTGGGAATCCAAGACAGGTTATTTGCCGTAGACGATTTCCTCCAGCATAATCAGTTCATCCAGCTCCGCAAGGCACACGCCGCTTTGTGCCAGCACCGTAAGGATACCGGGCGGCACATCGGTAATATCCTGCTGGATATCGGCCTCCGCCACCGTGATTTCGCCGCTGTCCTCGTCCGTATAGGCTTCCAGCTTGGCGTCGGCGGGGATACCCGCTTCCTCCAGCAGATAGCCGGGAATACTGACAGTCTGGCTTTCATCCAGCAGATCATGACAGAGAGAACACCCGGCAACCCATCCGGCAGGGCAGCCATTCTCACAGCCCTCGCCGCAGTTGTCGCACAGTCCGCAGGCGGCGGCGAGGACGACAGTCAGATCGGCGGCAAGGGCGCTGAGACTCTGGATGGCGTTCGCCACCTCCAGCGCCGTCATTTTGTCTTTCAGAAATACAAGGGCGTTCTGTCCGGCATGAAGCTCCAGCGTGTCCTTTTCGGTGAAGCCGGAGTGTTCGCAGGCATCGGCTGGGAGGCCGATTTGGGGCATTTGATTCTTTTTCATCAATGGGTTCCTCCAATCAAATATTAATTTTGTTTCTCACACAATGCAGTGCCAAGGGCATTTTTTCTACTCCATGAAACCTCCTTCTCCGAACAGATTCAGCTGTGATGGGGCGTTTTTCTCACGCTCATGCAGATCGTAGTTGGCAATGAGGATTTCAGGAAACTGCGCCCCATTGTCGTACCGCTGCTTGATGTTGTTAATGCGGGTAAAGGCTTCCGTCTGGATGCCCGGTGCTTCATAGAGGCTGCGGATAAATTCACAGTCGTTGTAGGATAGCAGAAATTTGCCGTCGATCCGCAGCAGGGCATCCCGCAGACGGATATGGTCTTTTTCCGTAAAGCCGTCCTCGCCCACATTTTTGTAATAGCTTTCGGTTTCAAAATACGGCGGGTCGCAGTAGAAAAAGCTCACGGGGCGGTCGTACTGCCCGATGAGCTTCTCGAAATCCTTGTTTTCGATGACCACCTTTGCAAGCCGCCGGTGGGCCTGCTCTATGAGGGGAAAGTTGCTGCGGATATCGTGGGGCTGGCTGCCGTAGCTGGTCAGCCCCGATGCGTAGCTGTAGCGGATGAGCTGGTAGAACCATGCCGCCCTTTGCACATCCGATGCGGGGGAATCACGGGCGAGGGCGTTTTTCACAAGCTCAAAATCCGCGCGGGAGTTGAGACAGTAGGCAAGTGCCGCCATCAGCTCCTGTGGTTTTTCCCGCACACAGCGGTAGAGGTTGACCAGCAGGCCATTGAAGTCGTTGTAGACTTCAAAATCGTTGCCGGGCTGCTTGTGAAACAGCACCCAGCCGCCTCCGCCGAACACCTCAATGTACCGCTCATAATAGAGGGGAAACAGGGTGACGATCAGCTCCCGCAGGGATTTCTTGCCGCCGATCCAGGACATGAAGCTGTTCAGGATTCATCACCTCCCATGTTGCACGCATCTTCTGCGGAAGATGCAGGTTCGCTCTGCTCACGGTGCGACTCCCGGGCGGGAACCAGTTCCCCCCGCGTGCCCCCCATGCTCTCCGAGGGGGTTGGGAGCGATAGGACAGAACGGCGCAAACCTGTAAGGGCGGCGCTGATTCCGCTGATGCGGTTTCTCATATGCCGGATGGTTATGCGTACCTCTGCTTCGGTTTTTGCATAAAAGTACCCGTTCTGGTCGCTGGCAATGGGAACACCCTCCCGGCGCAGGGCGTTGACCTGATCCCGCAGCTCCTTGCCAGAAACGCCAAAGCTGCGCTCCAGCTCCCGGCTGGTAACGGCGTGCTGTGCGCCGTGGTGATACCGGCGCAGATGCTCTGCAAGCTGTTCTTTCTGCATGGGTCCTCCTTTCCGGCCGTTTCCCCGGAAAGAAAGGCAAAAAGGGCGCAAAAAAACAGGGCCGCCTCCTGTATGGGGAAACGGCCCGGTTTTGATGTGGGGTCTAAAAAAGCACAGGCATCTCTACCTGCGCTACTGGTTGCATTCTACTTATTTCATTTCCATGCTGAAGCTCTGGCTGGGACGGTTCAGGCATTGCTCTACCGTCATGCCGTTCTGCGGCTCCAGCATTCCATAGGATGTTTCAGCAACGCCGCGCTGTTCCAAAAGATACCGCCCGTAGCCTTCCAGATCGCAGAATTTGTTTAGCCCATAATCGCTTTCCACAGACAGCATCCGCTGGATTTCCTTTTTCGCATATTCTGTGGGAGAAGCAGTGTCAGCCAAAAGTGCGAATTCCTCCGTCATGGATGCAAGGTCAAGGGCTTCCTCCAGAGAAAGATCGCCGGGTGCTTCCTCCAGCACCGCCTTGTAGGTCGGCAGGCGATTTTCCGTTTCAAGCTGCCGGAGCTGTTCCGCCAGCTCATTGACCAGACCATAGCAGCCGCCCTCCGAGGCATACAGGGCGTTGTTTATTTTTTCAGTCAAAAAGGGCGCCATGCAGTCCACCGCCGAAAATGCACATTCCTCCGGGGAGGCAGCTCCGACAGCATCCACTGCTTTTATAAGCGCCGCATCCCCGGCAGGGAGCTTGAGGAAGACAGCCGTGTCATTGTCATAGGCGGGATCGTTAAAATGCCCCTTGGTGATGCAGAGAAGCACGGCATAATCCAGCTTTTCAAGGGTGCTGGCATAGTCGCTGTGGTAGTCCGCTGCAATCTCGCCGTTCTGCACCACATAGCCATGGGACGTAAATACACCACCCTCGCCCTCACGCATCTCCTTGCCGATTTTACCGAAGTCCAGATATGCGTAGACTTCATCTGACACCTTTTCCAGTGCCGGTACAAAGTCATTATCCGCGTAAAATTTACCGAGGGACGGATCGTCGTAGGCTTCGTAGGCAACCTGGCAATGCTCGGTGCTGTGTGTCATGTTGATGAGCCGTTCCGCCGGAATGGGAGCGTATTGGGTCTGGACGGCATCCATCATCACCATGCCCTCAAAGCAGTCCAGTTCCCATGCACTCAGGGAAGACAGCCGCTGGGCGAGGTGGTTCAGCTCATGAAGATTGATATCGGGCTGGATAAATTGCGACAGATAGTCCAGCTGGCAGCTTAAAACCTCAGCGGAATAAACGGTGTCCCCGGCGATTCCCGCTCTATCCAACGCATCCGCCAGCTCATAGGGTGTGGCGGGGAGTGCGATTTCCACCGAGGGGTTTGCACCCGAAGGATTCCAGCGGCTGAGTTCTACTTCAAAGATTTTTCCTTTATCCAAGCGTCATTCCTCCTGTTCATTTTTTGATTCGTTAAAATGCTAAATATGGAACAGCTACACAAAAACCGCTCCGTCGCACCATTTTTTCATAGCGTTATACAGCAGCAGTACCTTGGTTTGATCGGATACCTCCTGCCATGTAGCCGGTTTGAACTGACGGAGCCCGTATTGCCGTTCCCCTTCAAAATATGCGAGGATGCCGATGTGGGCGGGAACCTCCCCGGCGATTCTGGCGGCAAGGGCTTTCGGCACACAGTAGTAATTTTCGTTCCCATGAAAGTTATGGCCGTTCCTGCTTTTGAAATCCTGATAGGTGATTTTGACTTCAAAACAGGTGACCATCATCCCAATGCGCCAATTATGGCACCGCAGGACACAGCCCCGGCATTTCTGCGCATTTTGCTCTGTGCTGCCGTCCCGAAAGCATTTTCCGGATTCGTGCATATGTGCCGTTAAGTACGGCTCTTTGTCGGAAAACCGTTCCGCATCCAGAAGCCTGCAGAGATATTCCTCATCCTCGTAATAGTCCTCAAACCGAATGCTGTCTACGATCCCTGACGGCGTCCACACCTCATCCGCCCACCGGACGGTTCGCTTTTCGGTATGCAGCTTTGGGCGGTAGTGATGGGTCAGTGCCTTAATCCGTTTTGTTAAGTCGGTTTCCATCATTCACCTTGATTTTCCTGTGTTTTGCAATTTTTTGCATATCGGTTCTGAGGCAATCTCCCTCCGAGCTATAGCAGAAGAAACCGTGGGATGGGTACGGGCAGCTGCCGCAGCTTTGGAATGGACCGCGTGGCCGTTCGGCCGGTGGTATTCTGCCTACAGTGGAGAGATTGTTTGAATCGTAGCAGGCGGTTTGTTTATTTCTTTTATAGTGTACCAGCATGACCTTTCCTTTCCAGAAAACAAAAAAGCCGGAGAATAGAAGTGCATTCCTGCACTCCGATTCTCCGGCTTTCCGATGCTTTCAATTTTAATGTGATTTTGGTGTATATATAAAAAAAGGGCGCTAACTTTATCGGCTTTCAATCAGCCCTAAAAATCAGCGCCCTTTTTGGTTTCAGCTTGTTCATTTGATTGTATTTTGAGTAGCGCCCTTTTTCATTTCGCTCTGTATTAAAAAGGGCGCTGCTCATAAATGTTTTTACTTGTAGGTTTGAGTCCTATCAGAGTGAAGCTATTATCCTAATAAATCTACGAAAAAAGAGCTTCCACTTTTCATCGTGGAAGCCCTCGAAAGGCGCGGATTTACTGGCTTTGAGACCAATAAATCTATATTACCTTTTGTTTTTGGCGGAGGCGGTGAGATTCGAACTCACGTGCCCGTGAGGACAACCTGATTTCGAGTCAGGCTCGTTATGACCACTTCGATACGCCTCCATATTTTATTTTAACACACAAAGCCTTTCGTAGAAGTCAAGGCAAAGTGTAGAAAAACCGTAGAAATCGCTAAAAAGCTAAAAGTACAAAATCCCGCAAACCCGCGAAAACTCAAGGGTTTCCGGCGTTTTCAAAGCAACCGACCGAGTGGATTTCGAGTGCGGCTCGTTATGACCACTTCGATACGCTTCCATTTGAAAACACAACGAAACAATTATACACGATAATTCAAAATTTGGGTAGTCTTTTCCTTAAAAAAAATACACTTTTCCCGTATAACCCTTCACTCAGTGGAAATAATAGGATTAAATAGATAAAATGCACATGATTGTAACGAAAAAACTAAAATATTTAGTTAAAATCATGAATGAAGCGGTAGAAGAAAGATGGTGTCTGAAGTGAGAAAGATCAAGCATACATTTTCCACAGTAGAGGAACTGGTGGCTTTTGTGGTAAAGGCAGAGCGGTGCAATTTTGAAATAAAAGTCATTTCCAACCATCTGGTGATTGACGGGAAATCACTGATGGGAGTTATGATAATCGGAATCGGAACACAGGTGGAGATCGTCTGTTATAACGAAGCATTCTGCCCGGAGCAGTTAGTGGATTATGCAGCGTGAATAGAATAAAACATAATAAGAAGAAGCCGGTCTTTTTCCTCACCAGGAAATGTAAAGAGACCGGTTTTTTTTGCTTATACCCACTTTGGTAGCTGTTAGTAAACTTGACAAAACCAGTGTTAATAGGGTAAGATGAAAAAAGAACTAGAAGGAGATTAACTACTATGCGGCAGGGTATTCTTAAATAACAATCAACTGAATGATGGTAGGTACGAATAATAAAGCCTTATTACATCTGTAATGGGTTTGTTTTTTGTACCGTAATTTAAGAATACTTTCATATTTATGGATGCTGCAATGCTGTAGATTTCTCTTTCTAACAGCTTTTAATGTCGTGCTCATAATTGAATGATAGAAGTCCCCTGTGATGAAAGTATTTCAATCACAGGGGACTTTTATCTTTTAACGAACATATGAGGTGTGACTTATGAAAATAATGAATATTGGCATCTTAGCTCATGTAGATGCTGGAAAAACAACATTAACAGAAAGTATGCTCTATGCCAGTGGTACAATTGCTGAGTCCGGACGTGTTGATAGCGGTACAACGATTACAGATTCTATGGTGCTTGAAAAGCAAAGGGGTATTACAATTCAGGCATCCATGGCCTCTTATCAATGGAGCAATGTTAAAATCAATTTGATTGATACGCCCGGACATATGGATTTTTATTCAGAAGTAGAGCGATCATTGAATGTGTTGGATGGCGCTATCTTACTGATCTCTGCCAAAGACGGTATTCAGGCACAAACACGAATCCTCTTCGATGCAATACGAAAAAGGAAACTTCCTGCTTTGATTTTTATTAATAAAATTGATCAACCGGATATTGATCTTGATTACCTCTATGAGGAGATCAGAGCTAAATTATCCTCTCATATCCTTATCATGCAGAGCATTACTAATGGAATCTCTCTTTTGCCCAGGACTCTGAATCCTTTGCCAGAAGAATTTAAAGACACGATTATTGAAACGGATGATGCTTTGTTAAAAAAATACGTCATGGATCAGCCCATTACAGCAAAGGAACTGTTAGAAAGCAGAAGAAAAAATATAAATGATGGTACTCTTTTGCCAGTTTATCATGGCAGCGCACTGAAACATATCGGCACAAAAGAACTCATGGATGCGATCCTCATGGAATTCAGTCCATTTATGTCTGCGCCCGACTCCAATCTTGCTGCATTGGTATACAAAGTTGAAAGAGACGATCATCGAAACAAACGCACATATATGCGCATTTTTGGAGGTTCCATTAAATCACGTGACGTACTAACCCTGCAAGATCATTCTGACAGTATAAAAATTAGAAAATTAGAGACCTCAAGCAATGGGAAAATAGTAGAAACAGAAAAAATTGAATGCGGTGATATTGCTATTTTCCCAAATGAAACACGGCTAAAGATAGGGGACTCCATAGGAACAATTCCTGAAAGGAATTTGATTCTGCACGACAATAACCTGATCATGCAGGCGAACATTTCCCCTGTCCTTTCTTCTGACAGAACTCTTCTGTTAGAAGCCTTATCAGAACTGGCAGAAACAGATCCTCTTTTGCAATATAAATTGGATTCCAGAAGCAACAATATCATCATGGAATTCCTCGGGAAAGTACAAATGGAAGTCATCGTTTCTTTGTTACAAAACCGATACCATCTTCAGGTCAGAATCGAGAATGTAACAACCATCTATAAAGAGCGGCCTTTGAAAAAAGCAGAGTTTACTGCCCATATTGAGATCTCCCCCAACCCTTTTTGGGCATCCATAGGATTGTCTATCGACCCGCTTCCCATTGGAACCGGACTGCAATATGAAAGCAAGGTGTCCTATGGATATTTAAATAAATCATTTCAGAACGCCGTCGAAGAGGGAGTTCGATATGGATGTGAGCAGGGGCTATATGGATGGGAAGTAACAGATCTTAAAGTCTGTTTTGAATATGGCGTATATTACAGTCCGGTTAGTACCCCCGCAGACTTTCGGCACTTAGCTCCCATTGTATTTGAGCAGGCTTTAAAACAGTCAGGTACGGAGCTTTTAGAGCCCTGCCTGTCATTTGAGCTTTATGTCCCCCAGGATTGTAATGCGCGTGTTTACAATGATCTGAAAAAATTACATGCAGATATTGTATCAATAAAGACACAGCACAACGAAATCATAGTATCAGGAAAAATTCCGGCTCGCACATCACAATATTATAAAGAGCAGCTTTCGGAGCTTACAAAAGGCCGTGGAGTCTTTTTAACAGAACGGGCAGGGTATCAGCAGAACACCGGTGAAATTTTTACTCAGGCCAGAAAACCGGATGATCGATTGGATAAAACTCGTCACTTGTTTGATAAGGCGTATAACTAGATAGGCAATGAGAGGGAATGAGACCGGTTTATTTTCATGCTACCCCGGATTTTTCCTTGCAATCAGTAATTTCAGGAGCTATAATTTTATACTGTGTGTAAATAAGCAATAAATTAAGAATGATTTACAGGAGGAATCGTGATGCAGACGGAAGGTCATACGGTACAAAAAACCATCAACCGTTACCGTAGTTTTCGATATGAACTGATACTGGAGGGTATCCTGACAGGTGCCATAGCAGGCTCTGTAGTGGTATTATTCCGGTATTTATTAAGCCATGGAGATGAGCTTTTAAAATGGGTACTGAATGCTGTAAAGGGGAAGCCGCTATTCATCGCCATCTGGTTTCTGGCTCTTACTGCCGGTGCCATTTTTGTGGCAGTCCTGCTGAAATGGGAGTCTTTCATCTCCGGAAGCGGAATTCCCCAGGTAGAAGGGGAAATGATTGGAGAACTGGATCCCTGCTGGTGGAAAACCCTTGCTGCCAAGCTTGCAGGCGGGCTGGTATCTCTTGGCTTTGGTCTTTCCCTTGGACGAGAGGGTCCAAGTATTCAGCTTGGAGCCATGACAGCAAAAGGCATTTCCCGAATTTCAAAAAGATCTAAAACAGAAGAGAAGCTTTTAATCACATGCGGAGCCAGTGCAGGTCTTTCCGCTGCATTCAATGCACCTATTGCGGGAGTTTTATTCTCCCTGGAAGAGATACATAAACATTTTTCCCCGGAAATTCTCTTATCTACCATGGCATCCTCTATCACTGCTGATTTCGTTTCCCGGAATGTATTTGGTTTAAAACCGGTCTTTGATCTTCAGATCACCAAAATGATTCCTCTTAATTGCTATGGATATGTGATCGCTTTTGGTGTGATTATCGGAGCAATGGGTGTGGTATATAATACAACACTTTCTAAGACCCAGGATCTGTATCAGAAAATTCCAAATCAATTTGTAAGGTTAATGATACCGTTTTTATTAGCGGGAGTGTTGGGACTGTATTATCCGGCGGTACTGGGCGGAGGCCATTCACTGGTAGAGGTACTGACCTCAGGAGAAATGATGCTTGGAGCGTTGTGTGTTTTACTGATCTTGAAATTTGCTTTTTCGCTTTTAAGTTTTGGGTCAGGTGCACCGGGTGGAATCTTTCTGCCGCTCCTGGTTCTTGGCGCAGTAATCGGAAGCATCTATTGCAGTGCAGTAGGAATCATGACAGATTCCCTTCAGGGCCTTTTGGGGAATTTTATTATACTTGGCATGGCAGGGTATTTCTCCGCCATTGTGAGAGCACCCATTACCGGTATCATTCTAATTAGCGAAATGACTGGAAGCTTTACCCATTTACTTTCTCTTTCCCTTGTATCCCTGATCGCTTATGTAATCCCCGATATGGTACGCTGCGCTCCTGTTTACGACCAGCTGCTTCACCGGCTTTTACGAAAATTAAATCCTGACAGAGAAACTTCCCTTACAGGGGAAAAGGTGCTGGTGGAAGGGATGATTTTTCATGGAAGCGAGGCAGAAGGAAAGAAAGTTTCCGAAATCCAGTGGCCACGTACCTGCCTTCTCATTTCTTTATTACGGGGAGAAGCTGAGTTCGTCCCCAGAGGCGAAACTAAGTTTCTGGCAGGAGATAAAATGGTTATTCTCTGTGATGAGTCAGCTCAGGGAAAACTTCATGAAGTCCTGTTAAATGTATGTGAAACTGTCAAAATGGAATCGGTAATCCAATCACATTCCTGACATTTTGGTTGACTTTTTCTTTGGAATAGACGTAAACTGGTAGAAAAGGCAGTCAGGAGTTTGAGCCATGAATAATCAGACAAAAGATAGAATGGATGAACTGGAACGCCGGCGCAGGTCTAGAGAACGCCGGTATAAGCAAAAGAAAAAGAAGAAAAAAAGAGCGTTCTTATACATATTCCTGCGGTTTGTCATATGGACCGTATTATTAGCCTGTATTCTATGGGGATTAATTTCTCTTTTTGGAAGAAACTATGTGGATATCAGGTCTATTACCATGCCAGATTACGTCCAGCAGGACTTCCTTGAATCCAATCCTTATTCAAGACCGGGGACTAAGATGAAACAGATTAACGGAATTGTAATTCACTATGTTGCCAACCCCGGTACAACTGCCAAACAAAACCGGGATTATTTTGCCAGCTTAAAGGATCAGACAGGAGAGAAAAAGATATCGGCAAGCAGTCACTTTATCATCGGTCTGGAGGGGGAGATTCTTCAGGAAATCCCCATCTACGAGGTGGCTTATGCAACCTCAAAGGAGAAGAATAAGGACACGGTTTCCATAGAATGCTGTCATCCCGATGAAACCGGTAAATTTAATGACCAGACCTATGCTTCTTTAGTGAAATTTACGGCTCTTTTGTGCAAAGAACTGGGATTGACTGAGAAGGATGTAATCCGGCATTATGATGCTACCGGCAAGGATTGTCCCAGATATTTTGTAGCCCACGAAGATGCATGGAAGCAGTTCTTACAAGATGTAAAAACAGAGAGAAAGGGTATTAAAGAGGAGTAAAACTACAGGCAATGGGGGATTGCAATGTACCGATTATTGATTGTTGACGATGAAGCCATTATCAGACAGGGACTTGGTATGCTTCCCTGGAAGGAAAATGAGATTGAGGTTGTGGGTATTTTAAAAGACGGCATTGAGGCGGAAGAGTGGATCGACAGTCAGGAGATCGATATTTTACTTACTGACATCCGGATGCCTGGCTTATCCGGAATCGAGCTGGCAAAACGTACCCTGCAGAATTATCCGGATGCAAAAGTCATTCTTCTGACGGGATACGGTGAATTCGAATACGCAAGGGAAGCCATATCACTTGGGGTATCTGACTATATCTTAAAGCCATCCACTCCAGACGAAATCATGGCATGCGTGAAGAATGCATGTGAGAAATTTAATCAGGAAAAAAAGACGAAAATTAAGCTGGAGGAGCTGGAATCAAAAATTCAGGGATACTCAGCTCTTGTTAAGCCTGCAGAAGAAATTCTGGAAGCAGAAGAAGAGCGGATCGGAAAAATCATAAAATATATCTATGAAAATTATGACAGAGAGTTAAGCTTATCCGTTCTTTCCGAAGAATTTCACTTTACCACCGTTTACATGAGCCATTATATAAAAAAGGAAACAGGATATACCTTTCTTGAGATTCTCACTTCCGTGAGGATGTATTATGCTGCAAAATATCTTACAGAAACCAAGCTGAAAAACGGAGAGATCTGCAGTAAAATAGGTATCTCAGACGAACGGTATTTCGGACAGATATTCAAGAAGAACTACGGCATGACACCGTATGAATACCGGAAATCAGGAAGCCATGCAGTTAATCCCTTTCAGAAATTTACGGAGACAGCCCAGTTATGAAAAGATGGTATCGCAGACAAAATTTTCACAGTAAGCTGATGTTTCTTTTTATCACTCTGATTCTCATTCCTGTCATTTTTCTCTCGTTTATGGAGTTTTCCTATGCAAGAAGAATTCTGGCGGATAAAACCAATGATTACTTAAAGAATCTTGCATCAGTCACTCTTTCAAAAATTGAAAGTACAGTGACTGCTATTGAAAATGTTGCTTTTTATATTAATGGTAATGATACCATACAAAGCTCTTTAAAGTCAGAACAGGAGCTGGCAGACGACAGGCTGGCTTATTACCGTCTCCACAGCAATATCCGGGAGATCCTTTCTTCCTATGCCCTGCTGCGGCAGGAGATTAATGCAATCAGCATCCGGTCTGACTCAGACAGAGAGTACACCTATACGAAAATACGCAGCGGGACTCCCCTGGATATCAGGGAATATATCCGGGATGAGAATCAGTACTGGGAAGTAAAAAACGGACATATTGTGCTGATGAAAAAGCTGTACGGATTTCCTTCTAAAAAGTCCCTTGGATATGTTGCCCTGGATGTAAATGAGAAAAGTTTATATGATATTATTTCTGATATCGATCTGTCCCAGGAAGGCAATGTTTTTCTCGTCAATGAGGAAGGCCGCATTCTGGCTGCCAGTTCCAAGGAGCTTTCCGGAGAAGTGTTGAAAGAACCTTACATTAACTGCTTCGGGAAGAAGGAAGCATTCTACCGGGATGTAAAAATAGGAGATCAGAATTACAGCATTTACAACAGTGCCCCTATCTCAAATGGCTGGCACATGATGCTTGCCATACCAAGAGATTATTACCTGCGGGATGTGACAAAACTAAAGAATATCGTCATACTGGTCACCGCCATAACGGCTTGTATGGCAGCCCTCATCTCTGCCCTGGTATCCAGGAATATGACAAAACCTCTTCGGGAGCTGACAAAGGCCATGGAGAATTTCGGTCAGGGAGATTTCAATATAAACTGCGAAGTGAATTCCGAAGATGAGATCGGACGGCTGAGCCATACCTTTAATCAGATGGTAAACGATATGAACAGTCTGGTCAGTACGGTCTATGAGCAGAAGGTAATGAAACAGGAAGCACAGATGAAATCTTTGCAGATGCAGATTAATCCTCATTTTCTCTATAATACTCTGGACACCATTAACTGGATGGCAAGAATACGCCACGCAGATGATATCGGGGATATGGTGGCGGCCCTGGGCAATATGATGCGCTATTCTCTGGAAAAGAAGTCATTTGTCCGTATTCGGGAAGAGGTTAAGAATCTGGAGGATTATCTGGCGATTCAGAATTACCGTTACCAGGATAAGATGGAGGCAGTCATTAAAATTGATGAGAGCCTGATGGAACTTTTTATCCCCCGCCTTTTAATACAGCCCATTCTGGAAAATGCCATCGTACATGGAATTGAAGAAAAGCTGGATAAAGGACATATTGTTATTGCAGCCTGGCTGGAGGGAGACGATTTGTATATCCAGGTGGAAGATGACGGTGTGGGCATGACGGAAGAAGCCATTTCCCAAATCCTGTCAGAGGATTACTCCATGAAAAAGAGAGGTCATACTTCCATTGGAGTTGTCAATGTCAACCGCAGAATCCAGATGATTTACGGTCAGAATTATGGTCTTCTGATACAGAGTGTGCTGGGAGCCGGAACCAGGATGACCATACACATTCCGGCTGTTTTAAAAGAGCAAAATGAAATAAAGTAAAAATTAATTAAGTCCGGTGGGCATGAAAAATGTCTGCCGGACTTTTTTGATCAATATGATTAATTTTTTAAACATTTTCATTAAATTAGTATGTATAAACCACAACTATAAATTGCTATAATAATGATCAGAAATCAGCGCTGATGGGGAATGATAAGTAATATTGGCAACTATAAAGATATTTTGCCGTTTTATGACGGCAGATTGGAGAGGGCTATGAAAAAAAGACAAATAGGAATGTTGTTATGTGCGGCAGCAGCGGCCATTGCTTTAGCAGGCTGCGGCAGCGGTAAAACAAAAACGGAGGACACCAAGGCAGGTCAGGAGAGCAGTAAGGAAACCGGTAAGGAAAGCAGTCAGGCTGCAGCAGGCGGGGATGTGGTAATCAAGGTATTTTCCAACTTACCAGACCGTACCAGCGGCCAGGGTCTTATCGAACAGATGCTGTTTGACCAGTACATGGAGAAAAATCCCAATGTAAAAATCCAGGTGGAAGCGCTGGATGACGAAAGCTATAAAACCAAATTCAAAGCATATGCATCAGGCTCAGACATGCCGGATTTAGTAAATGCATGGGGGCAGCCATCATTTTTAGATGAAGTAATTGATGCCGGACTTCTGGCAGAATTAAATCCTGCAGATTACAAGGATTATGGACTCAAACTTCGCACTTAAA
>JAAOXG010000035.1 GCA_013036995.1 Lacrimispora defluvii | reverse complement strand
CCACCCCGGATGGGATTCGAACCCACGACCTCCGCCGTGACAGGGCGGCGCTCTAACCAACTGAGCCACCAGGCCAAACCTTTTTGAAGGTTAATACATATACCCTCAAAACCACACATTGTTATATATCTTTCATCCGTTCTTTCCTCTTACCTAAACCAACCTGGTTAAGCCCTCGACCTATTAGTGACAGTCAGCTGCACATGTTACCATGCTTCCACCTCTGCCCTATCTACCTCGTCGTCTTCAAGGGGTCTTACTCTTGCGATGGGATATCTCATCTTGAGGGGGGCTTCACGCTTAGATGCCTTCAGCGTTTATCCCTTCCCGACTTGGCTACTCTGCCATGGTGTTGATCACCAACAGATACACCAGAGGTCAGTCCATCCCGGTCCTCTCGTACTAAGGACAGCTCCTCTCAAATATCCTACGCCCACGCCGGATAGGGACCGAACTGTCTCACGACGTTCTGAACCCAGCTCGCGTACCGCTTTAATGGGCGAACAGCCCAACCCTTGGGACCTACTACAGCCCCAGGATGCGATGAGCCGACATCGAGGTGCCAAACCACTCCGTCGATGTGAACTCTTGGGAGTGATAAGCCTGTTATCCCCAGGGTAGCTTTTATCCGTTGAGCGATGGCAATCCCACTTTATACCACCGGATCACTAAGTCCTAGTTTCCTACCTGCTCCACCCGTCGGTGTCGCAGTCAAGCTCCCTTATGCCTTTGCACTCTTCGAATGGTTTCCGACCATTCTGAGGGAACCTTTGAGCGCCTCCGATACTCTTTCGGAGGCGACCGCCCCAGTCAAACTCCCCGCCTGACATTGTCCCCCAGCCAGGTTATGGCTGCAGGTTAGAAATCCAATACCGCAAGGGTGGTATCCCAACATCGGCTCCACAGAGACTGGCGTCCCTGTTTCTTTGCCTCCCACCTATCCTGTACATGCAGCACCGAATCCCAGTATCAAGCTGGAGTAAAGCTCCATGGGGTCTTTCCGTCCTGGCGCAGGTAACCAGCATCTTCACTGGTATTTCAATTTCACCGGGTGCATTGTCGAGACAGCGCTCAAATCATTACGCCTTTCGTGCGGGTCGGAACTTACCCGACAAGGAATTTCGCTACCTTAGGACCGTTATAGTTACGGCCGCCGTTTACTGGGGCTTAAATTCAGAGCTTCGCGTTGCCGCTAACCCCTCCTCGTAACCTTCCAGCACCGGGCAGGCGTCAGCCCATATACCTCACCTTTCGGTTTTGCATAGACCTGTGTTTTTGCTAAACAGTTGCTTGAGCCTATTCTCTGCGGCCTGATTTCTCAGGCACCCCTTATCCCGAAGTTACGGGGTCATTTTGCCGAGTTCCTTAACAATGCTTCTCCCGCCGGCCTTAGGATTCTCTCCTCATCCACCTGTGTCGGTTTACGGTACGGGCACATATTACACAATAGCGGCTTTTCTTGACAGCCCCTACAGAGACTTCCCTACTTTTGTTCGGTACGCGTCACACCTTCCTGTTGCCAGACGGTTTTTCCATTCTGGCCAGTCCAATGCTTGCCCCGGTCTTTTCATTCCCGGGTTCTCTCTCGGTTCTGTGTCCCCACAGTTCTGATAATATGCGGTACAGGAATTTCAACCTGTTGTCCATCGACTACGTCTTTCGACCTCGCCTTAGGTCCCGACTTACCCAGAGCAGATCAGCTTTACTCTGGAAACCTTAGATATTCGGCCTGGAGGATTCTCACCTCCATCTCGCTACTCATTCCGGCATTCTCTCTTCTTAACGCTCCACACCTCCTTACGGTAATGCTTCTGCGCATTAAGAATGCTCCTCTACCAATGTATTTACATACATTCCACAGCTTCGGTGTCGTGTTTTAGCCCCGGACATTTTCGGCGCAAGACCTCTCGACTAGTGAGCTATTACGCACTCTTTGAATGTGTGGCTGCTTCTAAGCCAACATCCTAGTTGTCTCTGAAATCTCACATCCTTTTCCACTTAACACGCACTTTGGGACCTTAGCTGGTGGTCTGGGCTCTTTCCCTTTTGACTGCCCAACTTATCTCGTGCAGTCTGACTCCCGTACATCATCTGACCGGCATTCGGAGTTTGATATTCTTTGGTAAGCTTTGACGCCCCCTAGGAAATTCAGTGCTCTACCTCCGGCAGACTAATACGAGGCTAGCCCTAAAGCTATTTCGAGGAGAACCAGCTATCTCCGGGTTCGATTGGAATTTCTCCCCTACCCACACCTCATCGCCACCCTTTTCAACGGATGTGCGTTCGGTCCTCCACCGCCTTTTACGGCAGCTTCAACCTGGACATGGGTAGATCACCCGGTTTCGGGTCTACCTTTACTGACTTAACGCCCTATTAAGACTTGGTTTCCCTTCGGCTCCGCACATTCAGTGCTTAACCTTGCCAGTAACGGTAACTCGCCGGACCGTTCTACAAAAAGTACGCGGTTCCACTTAAAATGTGGTTCCACAGCTTGTAAACACAAGGTTTCAGGTTCTCTTTCACTCCCCTCCCGGGGTCCTTTTCACCTTTCCTTCACAGTACTATGCGCTATCGGTCACTAAGTAGTATTTAGCCTTGGGGGGTGGTCCCCCCGAATTCCCACAAGGTTTCTCGTGTCTCGTGGTACTTTGGATCCTGCTCGCTGACTATTGCTTTCCCATACAAGGCTTTCACTTTCTATGGCCGGTCTTTCCAGGACCGTTCTGGTAACAAATCGTCTCACTTGTTGCAGTCCGTAACCCCAGCATGCACGCACGCTGGTTTAGGCTCTTTCCATTTCGCTCGCCGCTACTTTGGAAATCGAGTTTTCTTTCTTTTCCTCCGGGTACTTAGATGTTTCAGTTCCCCGGGTTCCCGACGTATGGCTATGGATTCACCATACGACAACTGAGGTTTGCTCAGCTGGGTTTCCCCATTCAGATATCTCCGGATCAAAGGATATTTGCTCCTCCCCGAAGCTTTTCGCAGCTTATCACGTCTTTCATCGGCTCTTAGTGCCAAGGCATCCACCTTGTGCTCTTTCTAG
>JAAOXG010000034.1 GCA_013036995.1 Lacrimispora defluvii | reverse complement strand
AAGTGACCCATTTCACAGACATAACCATAAACTTTTTTCTCTAATTCCTTGAAAGGAATCATTTTTTCATTTACAATAGTATTCATCATACAGCCTTCTTTCGTGTTTTTCTCGATAACTAACATTCTAAGAAAAACTGTATGATTTGGGAAGTAGGGATTTCTCTACTTCCTATTTTAATTCCTTTTGCCAATAATAATTATACTCTAACTTGAGGAAGAAATGTCAGCGGTACATACTCATATAGTCACCGTGTGCATCAATCAGTTCATCTACCATGGCCCGGATATCCCGGATACTGAGTTCAGCACTGGTATGAGGATCCAGCATGGCAGCCTGGTAAATCATTTCCCTGTTTCTGGTTCTTGCAGCTTCCACGGTGATCAGCTGAGGATTGATATTTGTCATATTCATGGCAGCCAGCTGGACTGGAAGCCGGCCAACATGGCAGGGAGTGATACCACTTCCATCCACCAGACAGGGAACTTCCACACAAGCATCAGAAGGAAGATTTTCAATCAGCCCCTGATTTAAAACATTTCCGCCTATTTTATAAGGCTGATTGGTTATAATCGCCTCCATGATATAGGAAGCATATTCCAGAGAACGGGTATGAGTAATGGCTCCGTTATTTAAAATGGATTTTTTCTCTTCTTCCCATTCATTTATCTGCTTGATGCAGCGTCTGGGATATTCATTTAAAGGAATATTAAATTCTTCAATCAGCTGTGGGTAGCGGGATTTAATAAACAGGGAATTATACTCTGCATTGTGCTCGCTGGATTCTGTACAATAATAGCCCAGATTCCGTATGTATTCAAAGCGTACCATATCCTTGTGTCCGCCAGCCTGATTCATCTCAAAAGCCTTCTGCCGAATGGCGGGATAGAGATCTTCGCCGTTTCTGTCATGAATATTTAACAGCCAGGCCATATGATTAATTCCGGCAATCAGCTCTGTCCGCCCATCCAGATGGTCCTCCATTCCCAGTTCTTTTAACAGATTTTCCGAGCAGACCTGTACACTGTGACACAAACCAATGGTTTTAACTGAGGTATACCGCTGCATAAAACCGGTCAGGATTGCCATGGGATTGGTATAATTTAAAAACCAGGCATTGGGACAGACCTCCTCCATATCTCTGGCAAAATCCTCCATAACAGGAATCGTCCTTAACCCCCTCATGATCCCGCCGATTCCCAAAGTGTCTGCAATGGTTTGGCGCAGGCCGTATTTTTCCGGTATTTCAAAGTCAGTGATGGTGCATGGATCATAACCGCCAACCTGGATTGCATTTACCACGAAGGTGGCACCATACAACGCTTCTTTTCTGTTTTCCGGCCCTAAATAGGTGTGGATATCTGCCCTGCTGTCATTCACATTTTTGTTGATTGCACTTAAAATAAGCTGTGAATCCATAAGTCTTACGGGATCAATATCATACAAGGCAATTTCGGCATCCCGAAGTGCGGGTGTACACATGCAGTCACCCAGGACATTCCTTGCAAATATCGTACTTCCAGCTCCCATAAAAGTTATTTTAATCATTGTTTTTCCTCCTTGTTTTTCTTGTCTGTCTATTAAGGTTATTGTATAATCACAGCAGATAAAAAGATAGGAAGTTTGTTTCTAAAAATTGTCATTTTGTTGTATGGAGGTTTTGAAATGAATCAATCAGCAAGGGAACTGACCATCTATTACTGCGGCCACGAAAGGTGTGCACCCGGTCATTTTTTCGGACCTGCCGTCCGCAAGCATTACCTCCTTCATGTTATATTGAAAGGGAAGGGGATTTACCGGATTGCTGACAAAGAATACAGGCTTTCAACAGGGGAGGCATTTTTAATTAAGCCCCAGGAAGTAACATTTTATCAGGCAGATGACAAAGATCCCTGGGAGTATGCCTGGGTGGCATTTTCTGGAAATGAGGCAGAACGTCTGGTTTATGAATACCGCAAAGAGGAAGCGGGATACTGCTATCGATTTATAGAAGGGAACCAGTGGAGGGAGATTATACTGGCACTTGTAAGCGCTTTTTACGGAACAGCCCATAACATGGACGAGATGAGGGGGTATCTTTATCTTTTGTTCTCCCGGTTTCCAGGTAATACAAAAGAGTCAGATCTATATGAAAAAAGTTATCTTGAGCAGGCGGAAGCTTATATCCGGCATAATTACAGCTATCCCATACAGATTACCGATGTAGCAAGATTTATTGGAATTGACCGGACCTATCTTTACCGGATATTTATGAAGCACAAAGGGGTATCTCCCAAACACTATCTGACCCAGTACCGGGTATTTGAGGCAAAAAGGCTTTTAGAGGATACCTCATTAAGTATAACCGAAACAGCTCTTTCCTGCGGCTTCCACGATGCTTCCGTTTTCTGCAGATGCTTTCAAAAAGCAGAGGGGGAATCTCCGCTCCGGCACAGGAAGCAGTTCCGTGAGGGTGATGAATGAATGTAACAAAACACCATATAAAAATCACATTAATCTATGTAAAATTAACAAAGAAACGATTATAATTAGGTCTATAATAACAAAAAGCAACAAAAATGTACTGGGTATAATTTTTGCAACTATTGAAAGTGACAAATTATGGGAGGTAACACAATGAAACGGAGATGGGGATTACCAGCAGCAATGGCAGTAATTGCAGCAACCGCACTGATTGGATGTACGGGTCAGCAAAACAGCGGCCAGACAACAGCTGCAGGATCGCAGGAGACGAAACAGGAATCAAAACAGGAATCAAGCGCCGCAGAAACAGAGAAGGAAAAAGGGGGCTCTTCCGGAACACTGACTGTAGCGATCTGGGATAAAAACCAGGAACCAGGTCTGACAAAGATCATGGCTGATTTTACAAAAGAAACGGGAATTAAAACTCAGATACAGGTAACACCATGGGATCAATACTGGACCATGCTGGAAGCAGGTGCTACGGGAGGTTCCCTTCCTGATGTATTCTGGATGCATTCCAATGAGATCGCACGGTACTCAGAATATGAGATGCTTTTGGATTTAACAGACCGGATCAAAGCAAGTAAAACCCTTGAGATGGATAAATTCCCAAAAGAGATTGTTAACATCTATAACTGGCAGGGAACCAAGCAGTATGCAGTACCAAAAGATATAGACACAATTGCTCTCTGGTACAATAAAACCATGTTTGATGCAGCCGGAATTTCATACCCAAGCAAGGACTGGACCTGGGATGATTTTGCTGATGCAGCGAAAAAGCTTACCAAGGCAGATGGCAGTCAGTATGGATTTGCAATTAATCCGACCAACGACCAGGCAGGCTGGTGCAACCCGGTTTATGATATGGGCGGCTACGTAATCAGCGAGGACAAAAAGTCTTCCGGATTTACACAGCCGGGAACCATAAAGGCTTTAACGTTCCTTACTGACCTAATGAAAGAAGGGTATGCTCCTCCTTACGAGGTAATTGCGGAGAATAAGGAAGAAGCATTATTTGAAGCAGGCAAGGTAGCTATGATTACCCAGGGCTCCTGGATGCTTTCAGAACTTTGCAACAATGATTACGTAAAAGCAAACTGCGATATTGCAGTTCTACCAAAGGACAAAACCACAGGAAGACGTGCATCTATCTATAATGGTCTTGGCTGGGCAGCTTCTGCCAACACCTCTATGCCGGAAGAGGCATGGAAACTGATTGAATACATGGGTTCCAAAGAAGCCCAGCAGAAACAGTCTGATCTTGGTATCGTAATTTCAGCTTATCAGGGAACCACTGCTAACTGGGTTAAGGCATATCCCAGCTTCAACTTACAGGCATATCTGGATATGATGGATGATCTGGTTATTCGTCCATACTCCAAATCAACCGTTGCATGGACCAACATGATTCATGAAAAACTGATTGATGCATGGACTGGTAAGAAGAGCGTGGAAGATGTCTGCAAGGATATTGATAAGGAAATGAATGCCATGCTGGCGGAAGAATAGGTATGGTCGGGGAGGCAGATATAACGGATGCCTCCCCTTTTAACGAATTTGCGGAGGGACTGCATGAACAGAGAAAAAACGGTATCAAGACGGGAAAAAAGTGAATTTTTGTGGGGCTGGCTGTTTCTGCTGCCTACCATGACAGGCCTCATAATTTTGAATATTATACCAATCTTTCAGACAATCTACCAAAGCTTCTTTAAAACCGGAGCCTTTGGCAAGGGAAATGTATTCATAGGGCTTGGTAACTACAGCAAGCTTTTACAGGACGGTACAGTCTGGCAGGCTCTTTGGAATACCTTTAAGTATGCACTTGTGGAAGTGCCGTTTTCCATAGCCATCGCGCTGGTGCTTGCTGTTATTCTGAACGGAAAAATAAAAGGCCGTTCAATCTGGAGGACTATTTATTTTCTGCCTATGGTTGCGGCTCCTGCAGCGGTAGCCATGGTCTGGAGATGGCTTTATAATTCAGAATTTGGTTTGATTAATCACCTGCTAAACCGAATCGGGTTTTCCTCTGTGAACTGGATTTCAGATCCTGGAATCGCTTATATTTCCGTAGCCATTGTGGGAATATGGTCGGTGATCGGATACAACATGGTTTTATTTTTCGCCGGTCTTCAGGAAATACCCAGAGATTATTATGAAGCAGCGGAAATTGACGGAGCCGGAGGTGTGAAACAGTTTTTCTACATCACCCTTCCCCTGATTTCCCCCACCATGTTTTTCGTGACTGTAACCAGAGTAATTGGAGCCATGCAGGTATTTGACAGTATTTATATGATGATGGAAAAATCCAATCCCGCACTGGTAAAAACCCAGTCTCTGGTTTATCTGTTCTATAAATATTCCTTTGTTGAAGGAAACAAAGGATATGGTTCTGCAATTGTCATGCTGTTGCTTTTAGTAATCCTGCTCATTACGGTAATCCAGCTTCTTTGCCAGAAGAAGTGGGTTAATTACAACTAAGGGGGAGAATGATGGATAAGAATAGAAAATTTAAGTCAGTACTGCAATACTTTGTGCTTGCAGTGGGCTCTGTTGTTATGCTGGTTCCTTTCTTATGGATGATACTTACGGCTTTTAAAACAGCGTCTGAGGCGACACAGATGAATCCATTTATTATATTTCCTTCTGTCTGGAGAAAAGACGCATTTTTATCTGTAATGAGTAAAATGAATTTTTTAAGGCTGTACTATAATACACTGGTTCTTATTATAGAACGTGTAGTCTGTGCAGTGCTTACAGCTACTATGGCAGGATATGCCTTTGGAAGGCTTCATTTCAAAGGAAAGAATCTTGCATTTTCCCTGGTATTATTCCAGATGATGGTTCCATCCCAGATATTTATTATTCCACAATATCTGATGGTGGGCAGGCTGGGCCTGTTAAACACCTCCTTTGGTCTCCTCTTCCCGGGACTGGTTACAGCCTTTGGAACCTTTTTGCTTCGTCAGGCCTATATGGGGCTTCCTGCATCGTTAGAGGAAGCAGCCAGACTTGATGGCTGCAATATTGGTCAGGCATTTTTATATGTAATGGCGCCGCTTACGAAATCTTCTATGGTAGCGCTTGGAATTTTCACCGCATTGTTTGCTTTTAAGGAACTGATGTGGCCATTAGTCGTCAATACAGAACAAAATACCATGCCGCTATCTGCAGCACTTGCTAAGCTGCAGGGGCAGTTTGTGACCAACTATCCGGAACTTATGGCAGCTTCTTTGCTGGCCTGTATTCCCATGGTTATCATTTACCTGATTTTCCAGAAACAGTTTATTGAAGGAATTGCAACATCAGGAGGAAAATTATAAAGGAGTTTACACTATGCCAATCATTTATCATCAACAAGCAAAAGAGTTTCATCTGTATAACCAGTCTGTCAGTTATATCATTCAGATTATGGGAAACGGCCAGCTGGGCAATCTGTATTACGGGAAACGAATCAGGGACCGGGAGTCGTTTGAGTATCTTTTCGAAACAGGTGAGCGTCCCCATGCTGCAATCAGCTGCCCTTATCCCGTCAATTTATGCCTCCAGTATACGAAACAGGAGTATCCGGTATATGGAACAGGAGATTACCGGTACGGTGCGTACCGTGTAAGACAGGAGAACGGCAGCAGGACTACAAACTTTACTTATGCTGACCATAACATTTGCAACGGCAAGCCTTCCATTGAACCTCTTCCCTCTACCTATACGGAAGATGATTCAGAAGCATGCACGTTAACAATCCGGCTTCATGATGATCTTATTGATACAGATCTGATCCTCACTTATACCATATATGAAGAACGTCCGGTAATAACAAGAAATGCCTGTTTTACACATAACGGAACTGAGAAAATTGTACTGTTAAATGCCATGAGCGGAGCCATTGATTTACCGGAATCAAACTATGATATGATTCATTTAACAGGTGCCTGGTCCAGGGAACGGTATGTAAAGCGGCGGCCTTTGGAACAGGGGATTCAGTCTGTCTACAGTATGCGGGGAATCAGCAGCGCGGAACATAATCCCTTTCTGGCACTGGCGGAAAAAAATGCCACAGAAGGAAGCGGAACTGTTTATGGATTCAGCCTGGTCTACAGCGGAAGTTTTCTTGCCCAGGCAGAGGTTTGCTCCCATGATACAACCAGGGTTTTAATGGGAATTCACCCCGATACCTTTGAATGGCCTTTAAAAACCGGGGAATCATTCCAGACACCGGAGCTTGTTATGGTATACAGCGATCAGGGACTGTCTTACATGAGCCAGGTATACCACAGACTTTACAGAACAAGACTTGCCAGAGGATACTGGAGAGACCGGGAGCGTCCTGTACTTTTAAATAACTGGGAAGCCACCTATATGGATTTTGACGAAGAGAAGATTCTTTCCATTGCAAGAAAAGCAAAGGAAACAGGGGTGGAGCTGTTTGTGCTTGATGACGGCTGGTTTGGTGACCGCAGCGACGATGACCGCAGTCTGGGGGACTGGTATGTCAATAAGGAGAAGCTGCCAGGAGGCATATCCGGGTTGTCAGAGAAGATCGAAGCCATGGGGCTTAAGTTTGGTTTATGGATTGAACCGGAGATGGTCAATAAAAACAGCAGATTCTATGAGGCTCATCCGGACTGGATCATATCCGCTCCAGGGCGTTATGAAACACCCAGCAGACAGCAGCATGTGCTGGATTTTTCCAGAAGTGAAATTGTGGATTCCGTTTACCAGATGTTAAAAGATGTGATAGAAGGCGCAAAAATATCTTATATTAAGTGGGATATGAACCGTTATATTACAGAATGCTTTTCACGGGGCGCAGGTGAGGATGAACAGGGAATGGTGATGCATAAATACATTCTTGGAGTTTATGATCTATACAGCCGCTTAATTCATGATTTTCCCCAGATTTTGTTTGAGTCCTGTGCCAGCGGTGGAGCCAGATTTGATCCGGGAATGCTTTATTATGCGCCTCAGGCGTGGTGCAGTGATAATACAGATGCCATTGACCGGTTGAAAATTCAGTATGGAACCAGCATGGTTTACCCTGTATCCAGTATTGGAGCTCATATATCAGCTGTTCCAAATCACCAGATTCACCGGATTACACCTTTGAAAACCAGGGGAAATGCAGCATTTTTTGGAGCCTTTGGGTATGAGCTTGATCTAAATCATTTAAGTGAGGAAGAAGTACAGCTGGTAAAAGAGCAGATTGATATTTATAAAAAGAATCGGAAACTTTTGCACCAGGGTACCTTTTACCGGCTGAAAAGTCCGTTTGAGGGAAATGATACTGCCTGGATGGTAGTATCTGAGGACCAGAAACAGGCGATTGCCGCCTATTATCAGACCTTAAACCCGGCCAATGCAGGATGGCTTAGATTAAAATTTGCAGGACTTGGTGAAGATGTGCTTTATCAGGTGACTGTTGAAGGCGATACAGGGGAATATTATGGAAGTGAGCTCATGCATGCAGGACTTCCCATAAACAGAAACCGTTTCTTTAAGGAAACAGGGGATTTTGCTTCCCTCCTTTTCTTTATGAATGAAAAGGTAATATGAGTAAAAAATATTTAAATATAAAGTCCGGATCCCAATGGTCCGGACTTTATTAATGTAATATTTTACATTATTTTATCTGGAATCCGGTGATAATGTTGAAAAATATTTCAGCGCATGCTATAATTCTATAAAAATTATGGGTGTTTCCTCATATAGCTGAAAAGAGGAGGGTTTCAATGAAGGATTATAATGTGCATTTGACGTTGATTGATCGGATTATACTTGATTCCTATAAGGTTTTACTGGAAGGGCTGGCGGATTATCTGGGCAGTGGTTATGAGATGGTGTTACACAGTCTGGAAGATACGGAACATTCGGTAATAAAAATCATTAATGGCCATCATACCGGTCGGGCAGAGGGTATGCCTATTACGGATCTGGCACTCCAGATGCTGGAACAGATTAAAAAAGAAGGTGAAAAGGGTTACATTTCTTATTTTACAAAGAATAAGAAGGGAGAGCCTTTAAAATCAACCACCATTGTTGTGCGGGGGGAGGAAAGCCGGATTATCGGTCTTCTTTGCATTAATTTTTATTTAAATACTAATTTTTCTGAGATTCTATCCGGATTTATACCGGACATTACATCCCGTGCCCAGGTAAAGACTGAGACATTTGCCAGTAATCTGGACGAACTGATTTACAGCAAGGTTTCAGAGGTACGCAGCGAAGTGATGGAGGACAACCAGATTCTGCCTTCTCTTAAAAATAAAGAGATTATTAATATACTGTGCCAGCAGGGGGTCTTTACTTTAAAGGATGCGGTGGTTAAAGTTGCGGAGTATCTGGACATTTCTAAGAATACCGTATATATGCATATTAGAAATGCCGGAGTTGTTACGGATAAAGAAAAATGAGTAAATTTTAATTGGAGAATCATAAAGATTAGAGTAATGTCCTGCATTGTTTGTTAAAATAAACAAAAAATAATGCAGGACATTTTATTTTTTGCTGTATCACACAAAAATATTGCATTTATTAAATTTTTATGATAAAATAAATTACACTGATACGAAGAGAAGTAAAAAATATTTTATTCGCTAATGAAAGGGAGGTATTGAAATGGAAAAAAGTAAAAAGAAACTTGGACTTGTACCCAAATTAATCATTGCCATCATAATCGGAATTTTGTTGGGACTGTATTCTCCAAGCTTTGTCATCTCCATTTTAATTACAGCAGCAGATTTATTTAAGCAGTTTTTAATGTTTATCATTCCGCTGATGGTTGTTGCGTTTGTAACCATGGGTATTGCGGATCTGTCACAGGGGGCAGGTAAGCTGTTAGCGTTTACAGCGGGAATATCCTACGCATCTACGCTGATTGCAGGAAGTGCTGCATATTTTGTAGCCAGCAGCTTTTTCCCGACCTTTGTTAATGAGGAAGTGGTTTCCAAAGTTGCCGCTGCAAGTGACAGGGCCATAGAAGGGTATTTCTCCCTGACCATCACTCCTCTGCTGGAGACTACGGCAGCAGTTGTATTGGCATTCGTTCTGGGTGTATCAATCAGTACCATGAGAGGAAAGGAAATAGGGGATACGCTTTATAATGTATTTAAAGATTTATCTGAAATTATTACGAAGGTATTAAACCGTATCATTATCCCGCTGCTTCCCATGTATATCTGCGGAACTTTTGCAAAAATGACTTATCAGGGAACTACATTTGCAATTATGTCTGTACTCTGGAAGGTATTCCTTGTTGTTATAATTTTACATCTTCTTTACCTTTTAATTGCATTTACATTTGCAGGAACCGTAACAAAACGCAATCCTATTACCATGATGAAGAATCAGATCCCGGGATATTTAACGGCTATCGGTACCCAGTCTTCAGCTGCTACCATTCCGGTTAATATTAAATGTGCGGAAAGCAACGGAATTTCCGAGGAAATCCGTAACTTTGTAGTTCCGTTATGTGCCAACATTCATATGGCAGGTTCCATGATAACCATTACCTGCTGCGTAACAGCAACTTTATTAATCTACGGAATGCCTCATGGTTTCCTTACACTGTTTCCATTTATCTGCGTTCTGGGAGTAGCTTTAGTTGCATCTCCGGGAGCTCCGGGCGGATCTATCTTTACTGCCACTCCATTTTTCCCAATCGTCGGAATTCCGGCAGTGGGAGATATTGCCAGCCTTTTACAGGCAATGTATATTGCACAGGACAGCTTTGGAACTGCCTGCAATGTATCCGGTGATAATGCAATCAGTGCACTGGTAGAGTCATACTACCGCAAATACATTAAAAAAGAAAAATAGAACCACACGCTTTGAAAGGAGCAATTAATATGCCGTCAATCAGTATATTTGATGTGATCGGTCCCAATATGGTAGGACCGTCAAGCTCCCACACGGCAGGAGCCGTAGCCATCGCACTTCTGGTAAAAAAATTATTTCCCGGCACTGTGAAAGAGGTTGAATTCGTACTATACGGTTCCTTTGCCAGGACTTACAAGGGGCACGGTACAGACCGTGCCCTGCTGGGAGGAATGCTGGGATTTGAGACTCACGATCTGAGAATTAAAAATTCTTTTCAACTGGCAGAAGAACAGGGTCTGATATATTCTTTTGTTACCAATGAAAAAGAAACGGAAGTTCATCCAAATACCGTTGAGATTCATTTAACCGGCACAGATGGGGCTTTTATGTCCGTAAGAGGAGTTTCTATCGGCGGCGGTAAGGTAAAAATTGTTAAAATCAATGGTGTTGATGTTGATTTTACAGGAGAGTACTCCACTCTGGTAATCCGGCATTTGGACTATCCCGGGATGGTGGCCTATATCGCTACCTGCTTAAGTGAAAGAAATGTAAACATTGCATTTATGCGTTTGTACCGGGAAAAGAAGGGGGCTACTGCCTATTCTGTAGTGGAATCAGATGAAGAGATTCCCCAGGAGCTGCTTGAAAAACTGCGGGAACATGAAAAAGTTGAAGATGTAATGCTGATTCAGGTTTAGGAGGAGCTATGGATTTTATTTCAGGACAAGAATTACTGCAATTGTGCGAAGAGAATGGCTGCCCGATTTCCGATATTATGATTCAACGTGAAATCAGTGAATATGGCGCTACTTCGGAAGAAATAATGGGGCGGATGAAGGAAGCTTATCGAATCATGAAAGAAGCCTGTCATAAGCCGTTAGACCAACCGGTTCCCTCCATTGGAGGCCTCATCGGGGGAGAGGCAAAAAAGGTAAGGGACAGAAGGCGTCAGGGAAAATCCATATGCGGAAGTATGCTTTCCAAGGCAATTACTTATTCTCTGGCGGTTCTTGAAGTGAATGCTTCCATGGGTCTGATTGTGGCAGCGCCCACAGCCGGAAGCTCCGGAGTCCTTCCCGGTCTTTTGCTTGCGTTGGAGGAGGAGTTTTCCCTTGATGATGAGCAGATCATATCCGGTCTTTTTACAGCAAGTGCCGTTGGGTATCTGATTATGAGGAATGCTTCCGTAGCGGGTGCTCAGGCTGGCTGTCAGGCTGAGGTGGGGGCAGCCTCTGCCATGGCAGCTGCAGCTGCAGCCGAAATCATGGGCGGAACTCCTCAGCAATGTATGGATGCAGCCTCCGCTGCACTTGTTAATTTACTTGGTTTAGTCTGTGATCCGGTAGCAGGGCTGGTGGAATGTCCATGTCAGAGCCGTAATGTGATTGGTGCTTCCAATGCCCTGGTCTGTGCGGAAATGGCTCTGGCCGGAATCCGGCAGCTGATACCATTTGACCAGATGGTGGATACCATGATGACGGTTGGACGTTCTATTCCATTTGAATTAAGAGAAACGGCACTGGGAGGATGTGCAGCAACAGAAGCTGCCTGCGCCAAAACCTGCCAGATCTTTAAAAATTAAAGAGAAAAGGATCGGTTTATTTAAGACCGATCCTTTTCTCTTTTCCAATATTTAATTTTAAAATAAAATAGTTGCGAGAGCAACTATTTTATGATATGCTGTTTTTGAATTATTTTGTATATACGTGTTTAAACACCAGGAGGTGAATAAATTGGATAAACACAGAGATATCGGTAAATATATTTCCATCCTCCAAAGGCTGAATAATATGTTTTACGCAAACCGATTATCTTCTTTTCAGATAGGCTGTGGACAACAGTTTTTTTTATTGCAGATTTTTAATCATCCAGGCATGAATCTTCATGAACTGGCATTAAACGGAAATTATGATAAGGCGACAGCCACCCGGGCAGTAAAAAAGCTGGAAGAAGAGGGATATGTACGGACGGAAACGGAAGAAGAGGACAAGCGGATACGGAGAATCTATTTAACTGACCGGGCGAAACCGGTTGTAGAAAAGACCCAGGAGTGTGTAGATGAATGGGCAGAAATAATCTTAGAAGGACTTACAGGCGCAGAGCGCAAAGAAGCAGAGCGGTTGCTCATCCGCATGGCGGATAATGCACATCGCTTTAATAGCAGGCAAAAAGGAAAGGAATGACATAATTTATGGAACACAATAAGATAAATCAGGGGGGAAATCCCCTGGGCTATAAACCAATTGGACATCTGCTGATGCAGTTTGCTCTCCCCGCAATTATTGCCATGCTGGTAAACTCTATTTATAATATTGTAGATCAGATTTTTATCGGACAGGGGATCGGTTATCTGGGCAATGCAGCTACTACCATTGCATTTCCTATTGTTACTATTATTTTAGCAGTTTCAACGCTCCTGGGAGCAGGCGGAAGCGCATATGCTGCCATTAAGCTTGGTGAAAAGAAGGAAGAGGAAGCACAGAAAACCCTGGGAACTGTTACAGTACTTACGCTTATATCAAGTGCAGTGGTTGTAGCTGCAGGCTTTTTATTTTTAGATCCCATGTTAAAGCTTTTTGGTGCTACGGCTAATACCATGGTGTATGCAAGAGAGTATACTTCTGTAATTCTGATTGGTACTCCGTTTAATATGCTGGCTGTGGTACTTAGCAATATGGCAAGAACTGACGGCAGCCCGTCGCTGTCTATGTACGCTATGCTGGTGGGTGCATTTCTAAATACCATTCTGGATCCCATTTATATTTTTGTTTTCAAATGGGGGGTTACGGGAGCTGCGATTGCAACCATCACTTCTCAGATTATCTCAGCAGTGGTTCTAATTGTATATTTTATGAAAAAAGGTAAAAATATGCGATTTAATAAACAAACCATGATTGTTGATACGGAAATATGCCGCCTTGCACTTCCCCTTGGAATATCAAGTTTTATTACCCAGGTTGCTTCTACTATCTTACAGGTTGTCATG
This sequence comes from Lacrimispora defluvii, assembly GCA_013036995.1. Taxonomy (GTDB): domain Bacteria; phylum Bacillota; class Clostridia; order Lachnospirales; family Lachnospiraceae; genus Lacrimispora; species Lacrimispora defluvii. The sequence goes on along the minus strand of JAAOXG010000034.1, from coordinate 2,819 downwards.
AATAATTCTCTGGTGTATTATGGTAATCAGAACGCTGTAGGCGGCGATGTTGCACTGAGTGCTATGGGAATTGTCAACAAGATCGGTATGATTTTAGTTTCGATCTGCCTTGGAATCGGAATTGGATCACAGCCTATTTTTGGGTTTAATAAAGGTGCTGGCCAGCCAAAGAGGGTGAAAAAAACATTTCTGGTTGCTGCATTATCTGCAACCAGTGTGGCATTGTTTGGCTGGCTGATCTGTCAACTTTTCCCCGGGGCCATTTTAGGGCTGTTCGGAACTCAGGATCCTCAGTTTAACATATTTGCTGAGCGATGCTTAAGGATTTACATGCTTGGTATATTTACAGCAGGCTTTCAGGTTGTCAGTACCAGTTATTTCCAGTCAACGGGACAGCCCTTTAAAGCATCTGTTTTGTCCATGCTTCGTCAGCTGTTATTATTAATACCGCTGATCCTGATTCTGCCACTTCGCTTTGGACTGTCCGGTATTTTATATGCAGGGCCTACGGCAGATATTATATCAGCAATGGTGGTCAGTCAGTTTATCATTCATGAATTAAGAAAATTAGACAAAGCCTGTAAGGCCTGATAAGCTATTAAGGGAAGGAGAATGGCAGCCGTGAGTCTGAAGATACATATGACAAAATTTTTAGCAGGATTTGGAAATGCAGAAAAACAGTTAAAAGCGGAACTTATGTCCCCTTCACGGGGCGGCAATGTCATTGACCGGGATCATTTTAATAAAAAAATCCGGGTGAAGGAGTGGAGCGTAGACGGATTCGGGGGAGTCACCATTAACGGCAGCTATACCAGCCAAAAGCATATTTTAATGCTGCCGGGCGGTGCATATTCCCTGGAACCTTCCCGCCGTTATCTGGAACTTTCAGAATATTTTGCTCTATCTCATCAGATGAAGGTTACAATACCGTTTTGCCCATTGTCCCCGGAATATACATCGATAGAAGTACATCAATATCTGCTTCATGTTTACAGTCATCTTGTTAAGGAATATAAGGAAGATCAATTCTTTTTCTGGGGAGATTTTTCAGGAGGCGGTTTGGCTCTTTCCTTTTTACAGCAACTCAGGGATATAAAAAACATACCAATGCCAGTTAAAACAGCAGTGATATCACCGTGGTTAGATATTACTCTGGATAATCCCCTAATTAAGATAGCTAAAAAGGCAGATGTTTTCCTTCCGGTAGAAACACTAAAAGAAACTGGAATCCGTTACCGTGGTGCTCTGGCTTCTGATCACCCCTTTGTTTCTCCTATCTATGGAGATTGGGACAATCTGGGTAAAATTCTGATGTTTTCTGGTACGGAAGATATTATGGCTCCGGATTGTGAGCTGCTTGCAGAAAAGGCGGGCAGTTTGAAGGGAACGGAACTGATCTATAAAAAAGGAGCTGGTATGTTCCATAATTGGATTTTAATACCGTGCAGGGAGACAGATGCAACATTAGAGTTAATTGCTTCTTATTTTCTGGATCAGGGAGATATTTAAAAATGAGGTTCGGCCCTTGGCGGGCCGAACCTCATTTTGGCTTGTGATGAAGTACTATGAACAAAGGAACGGATTAAAGTTGTGCAAGTGACTGAAGGGCATTCCCCTCAATCAGGACCTCGTAATGTTCCTTGTAGTACGCTTCGGAGGCGTAATCCTGATGGATCTTGGATCCGTACTCTGCAAGAAGATTGCATACCCGGCTGAAGTCCAGAGACTTCTCAGGTGTGTTACGTATTACCAGATAATACTGTCTGGTATTTGGTTTTTTATATAAAGTATTCCTGCCATCATAAACCTGTCCGATGATCTTTGCAGCATCAGAAATTTGATCCAGACTCTGAAAACAGTAGATTCTTACTGAGGAAGCGGTTGATTGCTCTTTGGGTTTCTCTTCTTCCGGCTCTTCTTTTTTGTCTATTCCCAACAGATTTAACAGACCATCAGCACCTTCTAAAAGCTCACTGGCCAGATCTGCAGGCATGGAATCCAAATCCTCGTCTGTTGTTGGTGAAAATTTTGCAAACCTTGTATCTAATTCTTCCGGGTCATCAATTTTAGTGATTACTAACATCACGCTTTCGTTGGATAACGGAATTGCTTCTACCATGAGAGGAATGTCTTCTGCTTCAAATCCCACTTCGTTAGAGGCTTTTTGAATCATCTCGCGGAACAGGTTGCGGGCTTTTTCACTGCCGTAGGCAAGTTCGCCTAAATTAAGGTTTCGGACGCTTAAATCAAAGCTGGTAAGCGTACAACGGATCTGATTTTCATTGATACGTTCTATCTTCATAGGATCACTTCCTGTTCTTTTTAAAATGGTGAATATTTTTTACATACTTCCTCAACATAACTATACTATATATTATAGCAAAAAGGCAATTACTATGTGAAAAAATTTATATAAATTTAAGGTTTATATGCAAAAATACGGGTATCCTATCTAATTACTGGGATTTATCGGTTTGAATTTATAGCGTGATACTAATATGATACTATTTCCTGTAATTTCTCTGCAACTTCGATGTGACAATTGTAAGTCATCAATTTGTAGATTTGCTGATTCACTTTGTATTATCAGATAGATCGTAGCACCTGTGGAAAGATGGGTGTTTTCTTTTGGTTTATAAAATTGATAATATGGAGGAAAATGGCAGGAGGAGTGGAATCGTGGATTATACTAGTTTGAAATCATTATACAATCTGATAAATATTCAGACGTGCATTACAAAAGAGTAATCTGTACAGGAGGGGGATTTACTTTTTCAATTCTTTAAATATAAAAAAACTATGTTAGAGTATAATTATTA
>JAAOXG010000033.1 GCA_013036995.1 Lacrimispora defluvii | reverse complement strand
GCACCAGTAGCACCGGTAGTGCCAGTAGCACCAGTAGCTCCGGTAGGTCCAGTAGCGCCAGTAGCGCCAGTAGCTCCAGTAGCACCGGTAGCTCCAGTAGCTCCAGTAGCTCCAGTAGCTCCAGTAGCGCCAGGACAACCTCTAGGACCCTGTGGTCCTGCTGGTCCGCAGCAGCAACTGTTATTACAGCAATGATTGTTATTACAATCTCTATAATTATACATAATTATCCCCCACTACATGTTTATTTGTATTAGACTATTAATGAATTTTTAATTCACTACATATTTAATATATGTTAGGTTGTACAAAATTGTTAAAAAGCCTGCTAATAGTTGTCAAGTGATTTTAAAAGAAATGTTTAGATAAAAAAGGGTATAGGAAATAAACCTATTGATTTCAATAGATTTGAAGACTATAAAGGATTTATTTGTACAATTCCATTACTCGTGCGTAATAGATATGGAGAAATTTATTAACACCAGCCATTTTAGCTACGTTTTTAGGTTTGCCTTCAGCTTCTTTTTTCAGCATAAATTGGTAAATGGGATCCTCTTCGCACTTATGAAGTTTGAGAGCTTGCATAACCTCATAACAAGCTTTCCTTAAAGGAGCAGAACCACGTTTTGATATATGACGATTAGTTCCCTCAAAATTACCAGATTGATATGCTGGAGCATCATTGCCAGCATAAGCATTAAGTGCTTTAGCACTTGTGAATCTGCGGACATCACCAATCTCAGCAATAAGTTGTGGAGCAAGCTTATTGCCGACTCCGTTCATTGCCCTTATGGTTGAGTATTCGGTCATGGTAAAGGCGATAGAATGCATTTGAGCGAGCAGATTATTGGTAGATTCTGTACATTGCCGCAGAACTGATATACATTGATTTAGGGCAATAAGGGTACTAGTATCAGAATCACGAGTGGTTATACTGTTACTGGCAAGCTCATAGATTGCAAGTGCCTTGTACTGGGTATTACGAGTACGCCTTTTAACAGCAAATTTAGAAAAACTGCTAATAAACCGTTTTTCTCCCATGTTCCTTATTTTATCAAAGCTTTCATATTTTTCGAGGAAGTCCAGAAAGAGGTTCTGGGTAGGACTTACAGCATTATTGGAGGAAAAAAGTTTTTGTATGCCTGGCATGATTTCATCAAGCAGATTATTCAGTTGTATTCTGGCCTTAGTCTTAAGTGTAATAGATTGTTGATATTGGCGAGATAAGAACTTCAAATCACTATACTTCTGATCAGTTACTGTATATGGCTTTAACAGATAAGATTTTTCAATAACATAAAAGGCGATACGCATAGCGTCCTTTTTATCAGTTTTTCCTTTTCGAATGCTGTTGTCACCATACTTTTTCATTAAATAGGGATTGATCAAAGAGACGTATATGTTTTCCTCTAACAGAACTTTGAGGATAGGGTAATGATAATGACCAGTGGCTTCCATGGCAACCTTTACATCCTGTGGATAGCTATTAATTAAAGTAATGAGATTTAGCATATCACTTACAGTATGGTTATAGTCCCTGGGTTTGAGCAGAATCTGGCCATCCGAATCTATTACGGCAACGGTACTTTTGAACTTGGAAACATCAATTCCAACTGCGATCATAATGATAACTCCTTTGTGTATTGTTATGATTGGCTCCAACACTCAGTATCTATTCAGTTTCGTTATTTACACGGGAGCGAATCCCAACTTGCTAAATCGAATTCATGATAATGAGTGATAGTTAACACTTTCAGTTACGGGAGAGGATCCCAAATTTAGGACGTTAACCAATCAAGCTCATCATAACAAAAAAATAAGAATAGAGGTATTAATCTCTACTCTTATATAGTACGAAATTTAACAATTAATAATTTCCAGTACAAAAAAGAAGTACTGTCCCCGACGCCCGCAGCCGTCAAAGACAGTACTTTTTTTACCCTTAAGCCCTTACCAAAGGACAAATAGATTCCGACCATTATTTTTACACAAAGGAAAAGCACCGACCCCGCAGCTCTCCGTCTGCAAAACCAGTACTTTTTTAGTGCGCCTTCAGGGACTCGAACCCTGGACAAATAGATTAAGAGTCTACTGCTCTACCAACTGAGCTAAAGGCGCTTGTCTTTCGTTTTTTCGGTGTGCTCTTGTCTCAAGCACGTGTGTAATTATATAACCGTATTCAGCAAAAGTCAACACCTTTTTTACAAAATATTTACAACTTTTTCGAATTTATTTATTATTTGTACTTTTTTTAATATTTCCACCCAGTGTTTTGTTCACTTCCACAAAAGATTTGTTCCATGCGAGCATTTTCTTATTCAGCTCAGTTTTATCGCTGGTTGCCTGCAAAAGCTTGTTTGTTACCTTATCTTTCATTCCCATGGTACGCTCACCTGCCTCACCTTTTGCTTTATTATATGCAAAACCGGCCTCCTGGTTATAGAAAGAAGACCGGTAATTAATTTTTAGATTATCGACAGGCGATCAGCTTATAAATAGGATTTCCTTTTGATGAAAATTTCTCTTCATATTCCGTCATTACATTACCGATTCCCATTTCACTGTGATGCAAATCATATGTGAAGTCTTCTATCTTCCATCCTGCTCTTGGAATGGCTTCCAGAGAATAATCAAACAATCCCCTGTTATCGGTTTTAAATTCCACTACACCATCTGGTCTTAAAATCTGATTATATACTGCCATAAAATCTTCAGAAGTAAGCCTGCGCTTTTCATGACGGTCCTTCGGCCATGGATCTGAAAAATTGAGATAGATTTTTTCAACCTCACCCGGCGCATAAATTTCAGCCAGATTCTTGGCATCAACGCACATGAAGTAAATGTTATTCAACTCCAAATCTGCCCGTTTCTGTAATCCCCGGAGTAAAACACTGGGATACCGTTCAATACCAACATAATTAATATTCGGATGAAGTGCAGCCAGTTCCATAATAAAACGGCCTTTTCCCATACCGATTTCTATTTCTATTGGGTTTTCATTACCAAATACATCCTTCCAGCATCCTTTTTTCCCAGACGGGTTCTGGATTACATAAGGACTCGCAGCAATTTCCTCTTCCGATCCGGGGATGTGACGTAGCCTCATATCTTTATTCCTCCAATTAATCATCTTTCCAATTCAATTCAATGCCTTAATGGCGTATGGCAGATAGATTGTATCATATAGAATATAAAATGCGCAAGTTACTCCTCCTATTTATGAGTGCCCCTCATATGTTTTTTAATTTTCTCTTACAAATTCAAAATCAATAAAATAACAGGTGCGCAATTTACTATAATCTAGTATAATGTCTGTATATTAGGATATAACCGTTTTGCAAAGGAGGAAATACATGGGAACTACAGATAACAGTCTCTGGATCAAAATCCAGCAGGGTTTGAGGGAAACCGAGGCACTTATGAACCAGAAGCAGTATAACATGGTCATGATCAAAGCTCGCCAGACTCTGGAATATATGATTCATTTTCTTGCCGAAAAGGCTTTGATTGTGGAAACCGATCTGGCAGACAGCATTGACCAGTTATATGAAGGACGATTTATTTCCCAGGCGGTCAAAGATCACTACCATCGGATCCGGGTACTTGGTAATAAAGCAGTACATGAAGGCAATGACAGTCCCTATGATGCTTCGGAAGCCTGTAAACTGATTTCTATTGAAGTTACTGCCTTTACAAACGCATTTCATAAAAGCAATCAGAGTTCACATGCCCAGAAACCACGCACTGCAGGTGTACAGGCCGCTCCCATCGCATCAAGAGCCGCCTCCCAGAGAACTGCCGCTACGGCAGACGAGCCCAGAAGAACTGGAACGCCTCAAAGAGCCAATACCGGTTCTTCCCGCAGAGCATCACAGAGTTCTGGTTCCAGATCAGGTCAAAGGCCACCCCAGGGCACTGCCCCAAGGAATGACAGACGCCCGGCTCCTCAAAACAGAAGCCGACGCCGAATCAAAAATAGACGTTCTGATTTATCCGGTTTATTAAAGCCGCTTCTTATATTTTTACTTCTTTTTGTTGTCGTGCTGATTATTGTAAAGCTGATACCAGGGAAAGATAAAAAGAATGAGACCGTACCTACAGAGATTTCTTCAGAGGTTACTTCAGAGCCAATATCTACCACTGCGGAAGTTGACACTGAGCCTGCGGAAACAGAAACAGAGCCTCCAAAAGTTTATACAACTAAAAGTAAACTTAATGTCCGGTCCAAACCTGCTTCTGACAGCACAAAGCTTGGTAGCCTTGCGTCTGGTACTGTTGTGGAGTACGTTGATACCTATGATGATAAATGGACCGTTATCACGTTTGAAGGGAAACAGGCCTACGTAGCAACAGAATTTTTAACCATCACAGAAGGAACTGGTAAATCAGAATCAGAATCGGCTTCCGAAACCACCAAAGCTGCAAGTCAATAATATTATTAAGCGAAGAATCAAAAGCTGCTTTTGATCTTCGCTTTTTTATGTATATAATGCATAAGTATAGTACGGTTGACATACTTTATATTTATGTCAAAATTCAGACTACTATTTGTTTTTTTCCAAATTCCTATGGAAATTTTTTTTAATTGTAGTATTATTAATAATTAGAACCTTTTTATTTTAGTTCACTATTCACAAAAGGAGGGCAAAAAATGGATGTTGTGATTGATAAAATATCTGAGATCGAATCAGCTGCCACTTCCATCATGGAACATGCCAATGAACAGAAAAAAGCGTTTGCAAATGAAATGGATGAACGCACTGCTGCATTTGATGCCCAGCTGGAACAAGAAACAGAAAAAGAAATAGAGAAACTGAGAGCAGGTATGGAAATCAAAATGAATCAACGCTTAAAGAAACAGAGGGATGAGTTGCAGGAAATCCTGAAGGCTATGGAAAAAAACTTTGAAGTCCATCATACCCAATATGCAGAGGAACTATTCAATAACATGATAAAGGAGTGATTCCATGGGAAATCTGTTATCCTACAGCGGTTTGACCACCAAGGTACGGGCGATGGAAAGCCATCTGATCTCCGACAGCCAGTTCCGTGATATGGCTGCTCTTGAAACAGTTTCCGATGCAGTGGAGTATTTAAGACATTTAAAAGCCTATGAGGGCTTGTTTTCCGATGTGGATGATGAAAAACTTCACCGGGGTGCGATTGAACAGCGGCTTATCCTGTCCCTGTACCAGGATTTTGCAAAGCTCTACCGTTTTTCCAACTTAACTCAGCGTAAATTCCTTGATTTATATTTTATGCACTTTGAAATCGATATCCTGAAAAAATGTTTCCGTAACGCCATGGGACGTAACCAGCTGGATATCGATCTTTCTGTGTTCAGAGACTTTTTTTTCAAACATTCTTCTCTGGATTTAATGAAGCTTTCCTCTTCCGCAAATTTACATGAATTTATTGCAAATCTGGAGGGCTCCATCTATTACGATCTTCTGATTCATTTGGAAGAAGGAACAGAAACCACACTGTTCGATTATGAGGTACATCTGGATCTGCTTTATTTTAAATCAATTTGGAAAGTAATGAGTAAATACTTAAACAAAAAGTCCCAGGAGCTTTTAATCCAATGTTTTGGCAGTAAACTGGATTTGCTCAATATTCAGTGGATATACCGTTCTCTTAAATATTACCACTTGAATTCCGCTGATATATATGCACTTCTTATACCTTTTCATTATCATTTAAAAAAGGATCAGACTGCGAAGCTGGTAGAATCCGGGACTATGGATGAATTTTTTGCTGTCCTTAAAACTACCTATTACGGTCAGAAGGCAGATATGGATGTAAGAGAGAAACCGGATTTAGAGCAGCTTACCAGTGAGGTTCTTGATAAGATATACCGTTCCACAAGCAGACAGAATCCGTATTCCATCGCAACATTAAATTCCTATCTTTATTTAAAGGAGGAGGAAATTCAAAAAATAATAACACTCATAGAGAGTATCCGGTATCAGCTGAAGCCGGAAGAAATTATCTCCTATGTAGTTAAACAGTAAAGGGGGTAGCTTTTCCTGTGATTGAAAAAATGAAGTTTTTAAGTATTACGGGACCAAAAGAGGATATTGACCGGGTCATAGATACCTATCTGTCCAAATATGAGATTCATTTAGAGAATGCGTTGTCCGAGTTGAAAACAGTAAAAGATTTACGGCCTTATATCGAAACCAATCCATATAAGGACACATATCAGCACGCCCAGGAGTTGTCCAGACTTCTTCCTGATAACATTACGGATACAAACTTAAAGGATGTATCAATTGAAGAAGCGGTCAGAACAGTTGAGGAAATTGGATCTCAGGTGGAAGAACTGACCACTGCACAGGCAGAATACCAGGAAAAAATTGATGCCTTAAACCAGTCTCTGGAAAAAATAATACCGTTTACGGGACTTAATTACGATTTGAGTTCCATATTGCATTTTAAGTACATCAAATTCCGTTTCGGACGAATTTTACATGAATACTACAACAAATTCGAAAGCTACGTTTATGACACCATAGACACAGTCCTTTATAAATGCCGGGAAGATTCAGAATACGTCTGGCTGGTTTACTTTGTCCCAGATACAATCTCTAATCAGATTGATGCTATATATTCGTCCATGCATTTCGAACGATTCTTTGTGCCTGACGAGTATAAAGGTACTCCTTCCCATGCCATTCATACCCTGCAGGGTAAAATAAAGGTACTTGAGACAGAACAGAATGCCATTAAAAAGAATCTGGAGCAGATACTGGATACAAGACGCGCTGACCTGTTATCCGCACTAAACCGTCTGGAAACCTTTTCCACTAACTTTAACGTGAGAAAGCTTGCTGCCTGCACCAAGCAGAATATCAATACCTTTTACATTCTCTGCGGCTGGATGAGCTTCCGGGACGCCAGGGCATTCCAGAAAGAAATCTCCAATGATGAGAAGACTTTCTGCATCGTGGAAGATGATCACAGCAACATTATGAGCGAGCCTCCCACAAAGCTGTTAAATCCCCGGCTATTTCAGCCATTTGAGCTGTTTATAAAAATGTATGGTCTTCCCGCATATAATGAGATCGATCCTACGATTCTCATCGGAATTACTTATTCATTCCTGTTTGGTTTCATGTTCGGGGATGTTGGTCAGGGACTTTGCCTCCTCTTTGGCGGATTTCTTCTTTTCCGTCTGAAAAAGGCCAGCCTGGCTGCCATCATATCCTGCTGCGGATTCTTTTCCACCATATTCGGGTTCCTGTTTGGCAGCGTATTTGGATTTGAGGATGTGATTCATGCCGTATGGCTGCGTCCAATGGAGCATATGACCAATCTGCCTTTTATCGGTAAACTGAATACCGTATTTATTGCTGCAATTTGCATTGGTATGGGGATCATACTTCTTACCATGATACTCAATATCATAAACAGCATCCGGTCGCATGATCCGGAGCGAACGTTTTTTGATACCAACGGTGCCGCCGGACTTGTCTTTTATGCAAGCCTTGTCCTTACCATTGTTCTTTACATGACAGGTAATCCAATACCGGCATCCGCAATTTTAATTTTAATGTTCGGGCTTCCGCTTCTCCTTATATTCTTTAAAGAACCGCTTACCGCCCTGCTGGAGCGCAAAGCGGCGGGACTGCCGGAAGGCAGGGGGATGTTTGTAATACAGGGATTTTTCGAACTGTTTGAAGTTCTCTTAAGCTATTTTTCCAATACACTTTCCTTTGTCAGAGTTGGCGCTTTTGCAATCAGCCATGCTGCCATGATGGGAGTTGTATTAATGCTTTCCGGAGCAGAGGCCGGCAACCCCAACTGGTTTGGCGTGATCTTAGGCAACTTATTTGTCTGCGGCATGGAAGGACTGATTGTGGGAATTCAGGTCCTTCGTCTGGAATATTATGAATTATTCAGCCGTTTCTACCGTGGAACCGGCCGTGCATTTAAACCTTACGGAAAGAAAAATTAATTATTTCAGGAGGAAACCAATATGTCTACATTAGTAAAAATTACATTAGCAGCTGCATTACTTTTAAGCATTGCAATCCCCTTCGGAGCTTTTGCCATGGGGGAGAAATCAAAAGGGCGCTATAAAAAAGCGCTGGGAATTAACCTGCTTCTGTTTCTTGGCACCATTGCCGTATCCGGCATTTTTCTCTTTAACGGCCAGGCACAAGCTGCAGAAGCTACTGCAAATGCTTCTGCCGGCGTTGCAGGAATGGGATATCTTGCAGCCGCTCTTTCTACCGGTCTTGCCTGCATCGGCGGTGGAATTGCTGTTTCCGCTGCAGCAAGTGCAGCACTGGGCGCCATCAGCGAGGATGGCTCCATACTTGGTAAATCACTGATCTTCGTAGGTCTTGCCGAAGGTGTTTGTCTCTATGGCCTGATCATATCCTTTATGATCTTAGGTAAATTATAATTTATGAAAATGTATCTGATCAGCGACAATGTGGATACCTGGACAGGTATGAGACTGGCCGGCGTAGAAGGCGCTGTCGTTCATGAAAAAGCAGAATTGAAAAGCCAGCTTGATAAGGTTCTGGCCGACAAAGAGATCGGGATCATCCTCTTGACGGAAAAATTCGGGAAAGCATTTCCTGACATCATTAATGATGTAAAATTAAACCGCAAGCTGCCGTTAATTATCGAAATCCCTGACCGCCACGGTACTGGCCGCAAGCCCAACTTTATCACGGACTATGTCAACGAAGCAATCGGATTAAAACTATAAGAAAGAGGTGGTCATCTTGACAACTGAGGAAAAATTGCAGCACTTCCTTGAGTTTTGTATGGAAGATGCCAGGTCCCGCAGTGCAAAGATGCTTGATGAATATACCGCTGCCTTAGAGCAGACATTTTCAGAACATCAAGAGGATGCAAGACGCAGAGCCAGACAGCAGGTGGCATCAGAAAGCGAACAGATCGAACGGGAGATTAACAAACGGCTCTCCTTAGAGCAGATCGGCACAAAACGTGAATTTGGAAAAAAACAAGATGAGTTAAAAGAAAAACTGTTTCAGGAGTTAAAGGAAATGGTGAATCATTTCAGGAACACCCCCCAGTATACAGAGCTGATTGAAAAAGAAATCAGGGAAGCAAAGGAACTGGCAGGAAAAGAGTTTATTACCATTTACATTGATCCTAATGACGAGGAAAAAATCAGAAGCCTGTCCTTACCCGAAAGCGCTGATATCCGGGTCAGTGAGTATTCATTTATGGGTGGAACCAGAGCCGTGATTCCTTCCAGGCATATTTTAATTGATAACTCCTTTCAGACTAAACTGGCGGAAGCAAAACGGGATTTCCGGTTTAATATAAAAGATTTGATGGGAGGTACGGAAAATGACTAATACAGGTACCATTTCCGGCATCAACGGCCCCGTCATTTATTTAAAGGGCGATCCCGGATTCAGAATGAATGAAATGGTCCATGTGGGAAAAGATCATTTAGTCGGCGAGGTAATCGGACTTACGGACCGCCGGACCATCGTTCAGGTATACGAAGAGACCAGCGGTATAAAACCAGGGGAAACAGTCACTTCCACAGGGTATCCTGTTTCCGTAACTCTGGCACCCGGAATTCTCAACAATATTTTTGACGGAATCGAACGCCCCTTAAGCGAGATTGCAAAAACAGGAGGCGCTTATATTGACAGAGGAATCCACGTAGATTCCCTTGATACCGGAAAACTCTGGCAGACTCATATTACGGTTAAAAAAGGCGACCACTTACTTCCTGGTGCAATTATCGCAGAAGTACCGGAAACACCTGCCATCGTTCACAAGGTAATGATCCCCCCTGATGTGGAGGGAATCGTACTCGATGTGGCAGAAGACGGCAATTATACCATATCTGACCCAATCATTACACTAAAGCTTTCTGACGGAACAGAAAAACAGCTGACAATGACACAGAAGTGGCCCATCCGGGTTCCAAGACCTACATTAAAACGATATCCGGCAACCAAGCCGCTTATTACTGGTCAGAGAATTATTGATACCCTCTTCCCTCTTGCCAAGGGCGGTACTGCCTGTATCCCGGGAGGTTTTGGTACCGGTAAAACCATGACCCAGCATCAGATTGCCAAATGGTCCGATGCTGATATCATTATCTATATCGGCTGCGGAGAGCGCGGCAATGAGATGACTCAGGTACTGGAGGAATTCTCTCAGTTAATCGATCCCCGTTCCGGCAACCCCTTGATGGACCGGACTACTCTGATTGCCAACACCTCCAACATGCCGGTTGCAGCCCGTGAGGCCAGCCTTTATTCCGGTCTTACGCTGGCAGAATACTACCGTGATATGGGATATCACGTAGCCATCATGGCAGATTCCACCTCCAGATGGGCAGAGGCTCTTCGTGAATTATCCGGCCGTCTGGAAGAGATGCCTGCAGAAGAAGGCTTTCCTGCTTACTTAGCCTCACGTTTATCCGCGTTCTACGAACGTGCAGGTATGATGCAGAATATCAATGGAACAGAAGGCTCCGTTACGATTATCGGGGCGGTTTCTCCTCAGGGAGGCGATTTTTCAGAACCTGTAACCCAAAACACAAAACGTTTTGTCCGCTGCTTCTGGGGTCTTGACCGGAATCTGGCCAACGAGCGTCATTTCCCCGCAATTCACTGGCTTAGCAGCTATTCCGAGTATTTAACGGATCTGGCTCCCTGGTACCTGGAGAAGGTTGATAAAAAGTTTGTGGATTACAGAAACCGTATGGTATTTATCCTGACACAGGAAAGCAGTCTGATGGAGATTGTAAAGCTGATTGGCGGAGATATGCTTCCTGATGATCAAAAGCTGATTTTAGAGATTGCCAAGGTTATCCGAATCGGATTTTTACAGCAGAATGCCTTCCATAAGGACGACACCTGCGTTCCTATGGAAAAGCAGTTTAAAATGATGGACTTAATTCTCTATCTGTATAAAAAGTCCCGTTCCCTGGTTTCAATGGGAATGCCTATGTCTGTCCTGAAAGAAGATCCTGTCTTTGATAAGATTATTTCTCTGAAATATGATGTGCCAAACGACAGACTTGATCTATTTGACGACTATAAAAAACAGATTGATAACTTTTATGATTCTGTCATAGAACGAAACGCATAGGAAGGAGGCAGACGATGGCAATCGAATATTTAGGCTTAAGTGCAATTAACGGACCCCTGGTTGTTTTAGAAGGTGTCCAGAATGCTGCCTTTGACGAAATCGTGGAAATGACAGTAGCTGGTAAAACACAGAAACTGGGACGTATTATTGAAGTTTATGAAGATAAGGCAATTATTCAGGTATTTGGAGGAACCGACGGACTGGCTCTTAGAAATGTCCATACAAGACTGACCGGACGCCCCATGGAGCTTGCCGTTTCCGAAGACATGCTGGGAAGAACCTTTAACGGGATCGGAGAACCCATTGACGGTCTGGGCGATATCAACTCAGATATCTATCTTGATATTAATGGAAAGCCATTAAATCCCGTTACCAGAGAGTATCCCAGAGATTATATCCGTACCGGAATCTCAGCCATTGACGGTCTGATGACCTTAATACGCGGTCAGAAGCTCCCCATATTCTCCGGAAACGGTCTTCCTCATGATGAGCTGGCTGCTCAGATTGTACAGCAGGCATCCTTAGGTGATGATTCCAAATCCGGTGAAAAATTTGCTGTTGTATTCGCAGCCATGGGTGTGAAATACGACGTGGCAGATTTTTTCCGGCGTACCTTTGAAGAAAGCGGCGTATCCGACCATGTGGCAATGTTTATTAACCTGGCCAATGATCCGGTGGTAGAACGTCTTATTACACCAAAAGTAGCTCTCACTCTGGCAGAATACCTGGCTTTTGAAAAGGGGATGCATATCCTGGTTATTTTAACGGATATGACCGCCTATGCGGAGGCACTTCGTGAGGTTTCTTCCTCCAAGGGAGAAATCCCCTCCAGAAAAGGTTATCCCGGCTATCTGTACAGCGAGCTGGCATCTATCTATGAGAGAGCAGGCATTGTTAAGGGGCGGCATGGATCTGTAACCCAGATTCCCATTTTAACCATGCCAAATGATGACATCACCCACCCAATCCCTGATCTTACCGGCTATATCACAGAGGGACAGATCGTTTTGGACCGGAACTTATACGGGCAGTCTGTTTATCCACCCATTAACGTGCTCCCGTCCCTAAGCCGTCTGATGAAGGATGGAATCGGAGAAGGCTTTACCAGGGCGGACCACCAGGGGGTGGCGAACCAGCTGTTTTCCTGTTACGCCAAGGTAGGTGACGCAAGAGCTCTGGCTTCCGTTATTGGTGAAGATGAGCTTTCCCCCATTGATAAAAAGTATCTGGTATTTGGTAAAGCGTTCGAAGACCGCTTTGTTGGACAGGGAAATCACTCCAACAGAAATATACTTGAGACATTAACCATCGGCTGGGAGCTGCTTGGCCTGCTCCCAAGAGCGGAGCTGGACCGTGTCGATACCAAGGTATTAGACCAGTATTATAAGGAAACCACCACTGAAGCTTCAGGCGAATAGGAGGGGTCAGAATGAATCCGAATACATTTCCAACCAAGGGTAATTTAATCCTTGCGAAGAACTCCCTGACATTAGCCAGACAGGGTTATGAGCTGATGGATAAAAAGAGTAACATCCTGATCAAAGAACTGATGAGCTTAATTGATGAGGCCAAGGGAATTCAGTCGGAAATTGACGTGACGTTTACCGCTGCGTATAAAGCACTTCAGAAGGCAAATATTGAACTGGGGATTAATTACGTGCAGGATATTGCCATGGCAGTACCCATTGATGACAGGGTGCGTATTAAGACACGAAGTATTATGGGTACTGAGATTCCATTAGTGGAGCATGAGGAAATGCCTCTTAATTTAACCTATGCTTATTACAGCACGAGGGAATCTCTTGATGAAGCACGTTATCATTTTGAAAAGGTGAAATTGCTTTCCGTAAAACTTTCCATGGTAGAAAACTCAGCTTATCGTCTGGCCAACAGTATTAAAAGGACTCAAAAACGTGCTAACGCATTAAAGAACATTACCATTCCCCGCTACGAAACTCTTACCAGAAATATTACGAATTCTCTGGAGGAAAAGGACCGGGAGGAATTTACAAGGCTTAAAGTTATTAAGCGCACCAAGAAAAGCATGTAAAGCAAGAGAGCTGGGATGCCTGATTTAGCGGCTTTTCAGCTCTCTTGTTATTATTAAACCTATCGTTCTGATAATTGCTTCCAGTTGATACCAAGATATGGGAAAGTATTGCTGTCTGTTCTGCGGTATACAGGAGAAATTGCCTTCTTAGTAACCCAGACTCTGATCCACAATAATCACTTTTATCCGGTCCTTTATAAATTGGCCTGTTATCAGAACAAAGTCATTGCAGATTCTTTCTTTATGATTGCAGTCAATACACCTGCCCAAAACCGCGCAAGGAGTTGATTTTCCCAGCCGCTTTGCATCCAGTGGTGCTGCAATCTGCCTGGTTCTTTTTATGGCTTCGTCCAGATTATCAGTGATTTTATTAACGCCTGCTACAACAATTACCTGACCAGGGCCATATAACATGGGAGCCACTCTGCTTCCATTTCCATCTATATTAAACAGCTCGCCTTTTTTCGTAATTGCATTCACTCCGGTAACAAACGTATCTGCCCGGAAATTCTGCAAATACAATTCCCTTTTATCTTTGCCAGTCAGAGACGGTTGGAACTTATCCAGAAAATGAATATTCCGAAGTCTCAAATGATCGAATACCCCAAGCTGATCCAGTGTTACGGAATCGCCGCAGCCTACAGTTTCCCCATCTTTGATCAACTCATCCAAAAGAGAAATCAACAGACCCTGTTGATCCACATAATATCCTGCCATTTTATTTTTATTAAGGTTCTCAATAACCTCTCCCACGTGCCCAGGAACATTCTTGTTATCAAAAAGCATCAATAAACTCCTTTCATTCTACCAGTGTGTCAACCATTGCTGCAGTATATAAAGCAGATTTTTAATTATTGTAAATCCCATATGTCAAAAATGCAAATAAAAACTGCCGAAATTCTAAACACGGCAGTTTTTACTATGCTGTTTTGTTATTTATTTACTGAATCAAATTCCTTATAAATTTCACGATCAGGTTCGGGTGTTAAAAGCGATACGATAATGATTGCCACGCATGCCACAGTAAAAGCCGGTAGAAGTTCATAAATGTTAAAGACTCCGCCCATAGGCCTCACCAGATACTTCCAAATAAACACCATTGCGCCTCCAGATATCATTCCTGCTACAGCACCGTAAAAATTGCTTCTTTTCCAGAACAGTGCAAACAGCATTACAGGTCCAAAGGAAGCTCCAAAGCCAGCCCAGGCAAAGGAAACGATGGTGAATACTGAACTATTGGGATCCCACGCAAGGAACACCGCGATCAGTGCGACTCCGATTACAGTCAGCCTGGCCGCCATCATGGAAGTTTTATGACTTACTTTAAGCTTTAAAAAATCCTGCATAAGATTCTGTGATACTCCTGATGCAGCTGTTAACAGCTGGGAATCTGCAGTAGACATGGTACATGCAAGTATACCTGCAAGCACCACACCTGCCAGTATGGAATAAAGAAAACCATGACTTCCCAAGAGCCCAGCCAGCCGGATAATAACTGTTTCCGCTTCCGATCCGGAGGTGAATACCGGAATATGGCCTGCCAAAGAAACGCTGTAACCAATGATTCCAATAAGAATGGCTACAAACATGGATATCACCACCCATGTGGAGGCAATCCGCCTGGATGTTGTAAGTTTCTTCTCATCATTAATTGCCATAAAACGAAGAAGAATGTGAGGCATACCAAAGTATCCCAATCCCCACGCCAATGTTGATACTATATTTAATATACCGTAAGGGGATGATGTCTGACCCGCCATATTATGGGTTCTGCTCATGCTTAGATATCCTTCCAGAGCGCCTGCATTCCCTGTTACTCTGTCCCAGCCACCAGCTACTGATATTCCATAGAATACAATAATAATAAGTGAAATGCTCATAACAATGCTCTGAACAAGATCGGTTGTGGAAACCGCCATGAACCCACCCATTACCGTGTATCCTACCACTATGATTGCACCAACAATCATAACCGTATGATAGTCTATGTGATACAAACTGTTAAACAGGGTACCTATTGCCTTAAAACCGGAAGCAGTGTATGGAATAAAGAAAACGAGAATAATTACTGCAGAGATACACATTAAAATATTTTTCTCATCCCGATAGCGTCGGGAGAAAAAATCCGGAATTGTAATGGTATTGCAAATCACGGAATACCGGCGAAGTCGTCTTGCAACCAAAAGCCAGTTTAAGTATGTGCCCGCCGCCAGACCGATTGCTGTCCAGCCGGCGTCAGCAATACCAGTCATATAAGCGACACCCGGAAGTCCCATCAGCAGCCAGCTGCTCATGTCAGATGCCTCAGCACTCATAGCAGTTACTAACGGCCCCAGCTTCCTTCCTCCCAGATAGAAATCATCGGCAGAGTCACCCCCGCCCTTCTTGCTGTAATAAAACCCGATATAGACCATTGCCACCAGATAAACCACAATGGCAGATAATATGCCTATTTGACCTATACTCATAACGTTCCTCCTTGTTACCTCACTTATTTCTGCTGTCAGCCTTATAATAAAGCAATAATGGGTGTATTATAGCATCAACAAAAATAGAACGCAACGCAGAACGAAGTATAGACTAAATACCATACTTTTTTATAAAAAATATAATTATATCTATATTTTATAAGGATTTTTAACTGTACTCCAATTAATCATAATTCTAATACAAGTATGTGTAATTTATTTTTCCGGCAGAAATCCGCTTAGAAAAGCTGGCAGTACCGATGCGCTGTATTGTCTCAGGGAATACTCTCCTCCGCACAGACACCAGTCATATAAAAAAGCCCGTTCACAGAGAGCATAAAGCTTCACCATTTCAGTGACGCTCATCTTGGTTCCAATCTGTCCGTCTTCCTGTCCCTGGGCAATAATCTTTCTTAACAGCTTATAATAGGTGCGGTTATGATCCAGTAAATGCTTCTCTCCATTTGTTATAAGCTGGGTGGACAATAATCTTGCCAGAAGATCAATAGAAATACTATTCTCTATCATTGTAAATAACTCACTGTTTAACCGAAGCAGCTTTTCTACAGCCGAAAGTTCAGGATCAAGCTGAGTTTTCAGCTCCTCATATTTATCATCAAATAAAACACTAAGCGTACTAAGAAGGGCATCCTTCCCATCAAAATAATGATAGAACGATCCTTTTGACGTCTTAGAAAGTTCTATGATTTCCTCCACAGTCGTATCTTCATATCCCTGTTCATAAAACAGTTTCCAGGCTGCGCTTACGATTTTCCCCCTGGTATTGCGCACACTTTTCTTCGCCACGTAACAATTCCTCCTTAATTTTCATCCTGAGATGAAATTACATAATTCAGTATATCACAAGAGTGGAAAAAACGTCCATGAATTAAATTCATGGATCCGGATCTGTACTTGTAGTGACATGGAGAAATCACTGTGTTACAATGATAAAAAACAAGTAAACGGCACCTTAGAAAGGAACGGTGAACGATGAACAGCCTGACAAAAAACATTCAATCCGAAGAGACTCTTCTTAACCTTATCCATCATGCATTTCCACATGCAGTCTGTACAGGTATTGAAGAACTGACAGAAGGTTATTTTAATGTGGCATACAAAATATCCCTGAAACATGCTCCCTCCTGCATATTAAAGATTGCACCTCCTAAGGATGCTCTCGTTATGTCCTATGAGAAGAATATTATGATGAGTGAAGTCCTGGCTATGCGCACTGTAAAGGAGCAATCTGATGTACCCGTTGCAAAAGTTTTATTTTATGATGACAGCTTAAGCCTGATTCATGCTCCGTATTTTTTCATGGAGATACTGGAGGGTGCGAGCTTCCACTCCATTCTTTCCACTCTATCCCCAGATGTACAGTCATCTATACGAACGGAAGCGGGCTGTTTGAATAAAAAAATCAACTCGATTCAAGGAAAGCAATTCGGCTATCTGGGGCAGCCGTCTTTGCAGGGAAATGACTGGTATCATGTATTTTCCACTATGATAGAGCTTGCTTTTTCAGATGGAGAGCGCTTGTCCATTGACTTAAAGATATCTAAAAATCAACTGTTTAAGGATTTAGAAGCATCCAAAGAACTGTTTGATGAGATTAAAACCCCCGTACTTGTCCACTGGGATCTGTGGGATGGGAATATTTTTGTGAAAGACAACCGGATTACCGGTTTGATCGACTGGGAGAGAAGTCTTTGGGCAGATCCCCTGATGGAAGTGGGATTTCGAACCTATATCTCAGACAGGGATTTTTATAAGGGTTACGGCATTGAGAGCCTTTCAGAAAAAGAAAACATACGTGTTCTCTGGTACGATGTATACACCATGCTTCTGGTTTCCCAGGAATGCGATTACCGCCAATACGATACACGGGATATGTATAACTGGGCTACCGGCAATCTGGTTGACAAATGCAAAGATCTTAACCGAATCATACATTCCGGTTATTAAGTATGTATCAGCGGTTTATCTTCCACCTTACAGCTGTAACCGCTGCCATCAGTGACACTATTGGAATCGTCATCACAACCCCCAGGCTTCCTGAAATACCCTGCATAATTTCAATTACCATGTTGTTGGAATTAATAATCTGCAGATAAGGCAATTCATAAGCATAGTTTAACAGCAACGTACTGACTCCGCTGCCCACAAATGCAAGTATTAAGGTATTCACCATAGTTCCCATGGCATCTCTGCCGACATTCATACCAGAACGAAACAGCTCTTTTGTGTTCAGTTCCGGATTATTGGTATGTATCTCAAATACAGTGGAGGATATGGACATTCCCACGTCCATGACTGCCCCAAGAGCAGAAATCAGTAATCCGGAAAACAGTAGTTCCCCCACACGGATTCCCCGGATATTTTCCAGAACTGTCAATGATTCGATATTAGATACATTATACCCTGAGATATGGGATACTGCACCAAATACATAGGCTGATACACCTGCAATAATAACTCCGCTCACGGTTCCTGCCACAGCACACAACGTTTTTCCTGACCAGCCTCCCAGTAAATACATGGTGACAAAGGTAGTAATTGATGCAACCAGGACTGCTGCAAAAAATGGAGAATATCCCTTATAGATCATTGGTATATAAAGCCAGACGATGCATACAAAGGTAAAGATAAGCCCTGCACAGGAATAAAAACCTTTCCTCCCTCCGATCAGGCAGACAACTGCCAAAAATAGCAGTACAAACCCAAGAACAGCCCATTCGCGGTCTACGCTGTATACCGTGTGGATGGCGATATCACCGGATACGCTCTGAATCACAATTACATTCATTCCAGGTTCACAGGCTGCTCCAAACAGATAACCATTGTTGCTGGTCGCCTCAACCATCTTACCTTTCAGAGATCCGGAACGAATTTCAACCAGGACATTCTGCTGACCAGTCCTGCTGCCGTCTTCCTGCAAATTGTCCGAAAGAACCTGGATAACCCGGCCACGTTCAAACGTTCTTCCTTGTGTGGATATCAGGCTGGCTATATCTATCTGATTAAAACGTATTAAAAATAGAGCAAACACTGCCATAACAGCTGCAAATACGATCCACTGAAGCCACCTCTTTTCCTGTGTTATCCATGTGGTTTTTCCCTGCTGTCCAAATTCCATATATGGCGGCTCCTTTCTTACCTGTTTCTTTTTTCGGTTATCCCCCCGGGGCATTCAGCCTCAGCCATGTGCCTCGGAGACCTTCATAACCCTATTACCTTCTTGATGCGTTGGTCTTCTTTAACTCGTAGGTGTCATCAATTTTCTGAACCTTTCCCCCTGCAATCTCATAGGTATCAATTGCAAAGGTATTGCTGTTTATACGGATTACGGAATAAGTGGGATTCCAGTTCTGGCTTCTTGCTGCAATATAATCCTGTTTGCCTGGGATCAACTCATAGAATTTACTTCCCGTTGCAGAATTGGCTTCCATATAGAGTGTTCCATCCCCATTCGTTACACCCCCCGGCATTGTATTAGCAATGGTGTAACAATTGTTCTGGGCCTGATAAGCAGCATCTGTATAAGGAAATACATTCCCCGCCTCATCCTTTACATTATCCCAGTCATAAAAATTATAATTGGAATGCGTCTTTGAATCAGACTTTAATAAATAGCTTCTGGAATAGGTATGATCATGCCCCTGCAATACTACATCCACATCATATTTATCCATCAGAGGAGTAAGCTGGGTTCTTAAGACGATTCCATCAGAGTCAGAATGATCAAGACCGCTTCCGTAAATATCCTGGTGAATCATTACAATTCTCCAGGTTGTTTTGGGATACGCTTCCACTGCCTGGCGAATAGCCTGTTCATGTTCTGCGCAATTGTAATTATTCGTATTAAGTACGACATACAAAGCAGGACCATACTTATAAAAATAATCACCTCCTGCAGTTGTTTTTCCCAGCTGTGTATCATTGGGATTATTAAAGTGCAGACTATAGCTTTCATTGGTGGAATCATGGTTTCCAATGGATGTGGAAACAGGAATGGATTTCATCCAGTCCGCATTTAAAAATCCTGCATACTCCGTTTCATTTCCCAGGTCTCTTCCTTCTACATTTTTATTAATCTGGTCTCCGGCAGAAAGTATAAAGCTGATATCCGGATTCGCATTCATGGCAGTATTTAATGTCTTATTCCAGCTGAACGCATCATTTCGTGCTGCTGTATTAATTTCTGATTTGTTTTCCAGTTTATCTCCTCTGGAAGTGGTCTGACCCTTTGAAGCACCAATCTGAGGATCTCCTACATAGAGCATGGAATAACTGTTAAAATTATGAGTCTTAAAAGAAGCAGTTTTGGAAGGCTGACCATTTTTAAAATACCGATAATAATATGTGGTGTTTTCAGAAAGAGAATCCACGATTACCCGGTTGCTTTGATACCCCTCTACCGCCTGTATTGCATTCCCGTTGTATGTAACGGACTGGCTTAAATCACTGTTTTTTGATAATTCAATCCTGGGAGTTGCTGCTCCATCCGTTTTTGAATACCATGCAAAATTTAATTTTGACTCATCTGCTCCCGGAGTAAGAGCTATTTTTTCGTAATCACGGCTCACTTCCCCTTCCCACTTCTGAGTCCATGCATCCCATGCCTGGTCAGTTGTAGAATCAGAAAAGTGTTCCGTTGCCGCATATACATATCCCCCCGCCAATGCTGTTGTTACAGCAGCTAAAATAAAAGCAGCCGCGTAATTCTTTCTGCTCTTCATACTTAATTCCTCCTTATACTCCACATTTTGATTTTCCGTCTGGATGTTTTTTAATGAAGGCGCCTCTCATTTTCTAAAGCATAAAACGGCAGATTATAATATTCAAGATACTTTGCCAAAGCTTTACAAACTATATCTGAAATTTACATGTAAGCGCCGAAAAACACCCACAAAAAAAGCAGGCATTTCTGCCTGCTTTTCTGATTGGAAAATTATCTTAGATCCAGAGGATTATACTCTTCTTCCTGCATTACACTCACATAAGCCGGACGAATAATCTTATCCATGTTAATCAGCTCCTCAATCCGGTGAGCACTCCAGCCTACGATTCTCGCTATTGCAAAAATGGGAGTAAACAACTCATTGGGAATATCTAACATGGAATAAACAAATCCGCTGTAAAAATCAACATTGGCACTGACGCCTTTGTAGATCCGGCGTTCTTCCCCGATTACCTTGGGAGCCAGCCTCTCTATGGCCGAATAAAGGTTAAAATCTTCCATGCGCCCCTTTTCTTCCGAGAGCTGTTTTACAAAACCTTTGAATATTTCCGCACGGGGGTCTGATTTGGAATAGACGGCATGTCCCATTCCGTAGATCAGTCCCTTCCGGTCATATGCTTCCTTGTGAAGCAGCTTTCTTAAGTACTCTTCAATTTCTTCTTCATCTTTCCAGTCGTGTACCTCTTTCCTTAAGTCCTCCATCATTTCAACTACCTTGATGTTGGCACCGCCGTGCTTTGGTCCTTTTAATGATGCAAGAGCTGCCGCTACCACACTGTAGGTGTCCGTGCCGGAAGAGGTCACCACATGGGTTGTAAATGTGGAGTTATTGCCGCCGCCGTGTTCCATGTGAAGAATAAGGGCCAGGTCAAGTACATGAGCTTCCACTTTTGAATACTTCATATCAGGTCTTAAAAGTCTTAAAATGTTTTCAGCTGTGGACAGTTTTTCATCGGGTCTGTGAATATACATGCTCCCGCCCCGCTCATAGTGATTAAAGGCATGGTATCCATAGACAGCCAGCATTGGCATGACGCTGATTAACATCAGACTCTGGCGAAGAACATTTGGCACCGATATATCCCCTGCTTTTTCGTCATAGGCTGACAAGGTGAGAATACTCCTGGCAAGGGTGGACATCATGTCATGGCTTGGTGCTTTCATCACTACATCCCTGACAAAATTAGTAGGGAGAGTTCTGCTGTAGCCCAGTGTCTGGGAGAAACGTTCCAGCTGTTTTTTATCCGGCAATTCTCCAAACAAAAGAAGATAGGCGATTTCTTCAAATCCATACCTTTCCTCTTTTACTACTCCGTTTACCAGGTCATAAATATTATATCCCCGATAATAAAGTTCCCCTTCACAAGGTACCTTCTCTCCGTTTATGGTTTTACTCGACAAGATCTTTGACACTTTGGTCAGACCGGCAACCACTCCGTTACCGTTCCTATCTCTAAGCCCCCTCTTTACATCGTATTTATCGTAGGATTCTAAGTCAATCCGTTCATCGTTCAAACAGATATCTGACCACTCCTGTACGTTTTTTTCAAATTCCTTCTGATCAATCATGCAAACACCTCTTTCTGAAAACAGATCATCAAGTTCCGCCGTCTTACCTAATACCTACCCGCTCCTTTCCCTTTGTAAATATATTCCAACTGTTCACTTTTGAACTTTTTCATATAATATATAATTTCAATAAAAAAATCAAGATATATTTTGTGAACAGCTGTATTTCTCACAGTTTTTGTATATTGACAAACACTCCCACAGCTTTTATACTTGCCTTAATTTCCCTACTTGAAATAACCGGAGGATATCCATGAAAATAGAATTATCTTTGCTTTTTTTTGTAGAAGCAGCCGGTACCATTGCATTTGCCTCTTCAGGAGCCATGGTAGCCATAAAAAAACAGCTTGATTTGCTGGGAGTCATTGTTCTGGGCGTTACAACAGCAGTGGGCGGCGGTATGCTGCGTGATATTATTATTGGAAATGTCCCTCCTGCGCTGTTTAAGGACCCGATTTACGTATTACTTGCCTTTATTACGGTTATGCTTCTATTTATTACAGTAAGGATGAATCAGAAATTTATTTCCGGCCGCCACATGGAAACCTTTGAAAAGGTCATGAATATCTTTGATGCAATCGGTCTTGGCGCATTTACTGTAGTTGGCATCGATACTGCTGTTTTGGCGGGCTATGGTGATTATCATTTTCTCATAGTTTTTCTAGGTGTCATCACAGGTGTGGGCGGAGGCATTCTGCGTGATATCATGGCAGGCCAGACCCCTTATGTTCTTAAAAAGCACATTTATGCCTGTGCTTCCATTGCAGGTGCCATGCTGTATGCCGGTCTGATGAATCACATCAATGAAGACATTGCCATGCTGGCAGGAGCTGCGGCTGTCATTGTAATTCGTCTTCTGGCTACCCGTTTTTGCTGGAATCTGCCTACCGCTGTTAAAAAATAATAGAATCAGGAGGTTACACATGAACCGTTTACTGCAATATACGTTTGGTATCATTTTTTCCATCTGCCTTATGGTTGTACTGTTATTCACAGCAGTCGAGACCGCCGTTTACTGGACTCCCGGGTATTTTGAAAAGGAATATAAAAAATATAATGTAACAGAATCCGTCTCCATGAAAATGGATGATCTGATGGATGTCACAAACCAGATGATGGCATATTTAAAGGGTAACAGGACGGAACTTCAGGTAAATACCACAATGGGTGGAGTCCGCAGAGATTTTTTCAGTGCCAGAGAAATTGCTCATATGGAAGATGTTCAGGGACTGTTTTTAGGAGCTATGTCGATCCGAAGAGGCTGCCTTATGGTAATGGTACT
The DNA here is from genome assembly GCA_013036995.1 of Lacrimispora defluvii. Classification (GTDB taxonomy): domain Bacteria; phylum Bacillota; class Clostridia; order Lachnospirales; family Lachnospiraceae; genus Lacrimispora; species Lacrimispora defluvii. The sequence goes on along the minus strand of JAAOXG010000033.1, from coordinate 29,397 downwards.
ATGCCTCATTATCCTTATGTTATTGAAAATAAGCTGGAACAATACATTTCCCCGGTCAGTTCTAACAGGAAGCGGGTTATTTTTTCTTGTATCCGCTGTAATCGCAGGAATTATATCTTCAGATTTTACTAGATATTTTATAATGTTTCACCATATGTTTTTTACAAATGATTATTGGATGCTTGATCCTTCTACTGACATGCTGATCAATATCGTTCCGGAAGGTTTTTTCAGGGACACTGTTTTTTATATTGGTTTTCTCTACTTTTTCTCGGTCGTGATACTATTAGCTTTATGCGTGTTTCTTATGCGTAAAAAGGGGAAAAATAGCAAATAAACTTTACTTGTTACTCAAAATCACCTATACTGTAAATTGATAAATTATCTGAAACTGAAACATAACTATGGAGAGATTATTGAGCATGACCCAATTGACAAAAAAAATATTAAGTTTCTTCCTGTGTCTGTTTTTGTTCGCCTCTTCCTTTACAGTATCCGGGAAAGCAGCTGTTGACTGGCCTGACAATATATCGGTACAGGCAGATGGAGCGATCCTGATGGATGGGGATACGGGAACAATTCTCTGGGGACAGAATATACACAACCAGTATTTTCCTGCAAGTATTACAAAGGTAATGACTGCATTGCTGGTAATTGAGAACTGCAAACTGGACGACACTGTAACCTTTTCCCATGATGCTGTATTTAATGTGGAATCCGGAAGCAGCAATGCCGGAATAAACGAAGGGGACCAGCTGTCTGTAAAAGACTGCCTTTATGCTCTTTTACTTAAATCTGCCAATGAATCTGCCAATGCGCTGGCAGAACATGTTGCAGGAAGCAGAGAAGCTTTTGCTGATATGATGAATGCAAGGGCAAAGGAACTTGGCTGCAAAAACACTCATTTTGCCAATCCCAGCGGTTTAAACAACCCGGAGCATTATACATCCCCCTATGACATGGCACTCATTGCCAGAGCAGCCTTTAATAATCCCATCTTTGAAGAGATCGATTCCACCACCTATTATAAACTTCCACCTAATTCCATTAACAAAGAGGGACTGGCCATCTATCCGGGACATAAAATGATGAGAAAAGGTTCTCCATATTACTATCCTGAGATTGTGGGCGGAAAAACTGGTTATACCACACTAGCCGGCAATACATTGATTACGTGCGCCGAAAAAAACGGAATGAAGCTCATCACCGTTATATTAAAGGGTTCTACTCCCCAATACTGGGCAGACACCAAAAATCTTCTGGAATTTGGTTTTAATAATTTTACGTCTCTAAAAGCGGCTGAATACGAAAAAACCTATAGTTCCATTACCAACGATTTAAACTTCAGCGGTCTTTCCATTACAAAACCGGAAGCGCTTGTACTGGATCCTGACAGCCGCATTATATTACCAAAGACTGCCGACTTTTATGATGCCCAGCCAGAATTAAGTTATGACATATCAAACGATGATCCGGAAAATGCAATAGCCAAAATAAATTATCGTTACCAGGACAGAGTAGTTGGTTCTACCTTTCTGGAAATCAACGATTCCCTGGTAGCATCCGCAGTAAAATCAAAGCTTGAAGAGGCTCCTTCTACCAAAGCTTCGGAAACGTCCGAAGAGGCTGTAGACGCTTTAGCAGGAAGGGATGCCGCAAAGCTGAAAGCAGACCGGGCAGCACAGGATTACAGGGAGAAAGCATTAAGACCTTTTGAGATCCCATTGTCAGCCTGGCTTATCCTTGGATGCGTAGGAGCCGCCATAATTATCGGTGGTCTCATATCTTTTATGATTTACAGGAAGCACCAGGAAGAACAAAACTCTCTGATACGGAGGGAACAAAGACTGAAACGTCTGAAGGAATCAGGCGTATCTGCAGATGAATTTGATTCACTTCTTCAACAGCGCCGCGGTATCTATACTTCCAGAAAAAAAGGCTGGAGAAAAGGAAAGTTTAAATTCCGGTAAATGGGAGGGGTTATGAAAAAGTCCTTGTCAAGAAAAGAACTGGTGTGGAACATTCTGGTTACCATCTTAGCTCTGACCGGAGCAACCATTGTTGCCTATCTGCTTGTCTTTGTCGGCGGACACACCGCGAATGTAAGTATTGTATATATGATGGCAGTTGTTTTAATCTCCCGTTTTTCAAATGGATATATACCGGGAGTCATAGCATCTTTCATTAGTGTAATCTGCGTAAATCTGGTATTTACATACCCTTTTATGCACTTAAATTTCACCATGGATGGGTATCCCATTACCTTTATTGCTTTAATGGTGATATCCAGTATTACAAGTGCCACCACAACACATTTAAAATATCAGAATAAAATTATCCGTGAACGGGAAAAGCTTTTAATGGAAGCAGAGAAAGAGACAATGCGGGCAAATCTTCTGAGAGCCATCTCACATGATCTCAGAACACCCTTAACCGGAATTATCGGCGCAAGCAACTCCTTTCTTGATGCTCAGGATTCCATGTCCGAAGAAGAAAAAGCAAATCTGATAAACGGAATCCGTGAAGATGCCAACTGGCTTCTTAACATGGTAGAAAATTTACTGACAGTAACCAGAATCCGGGGTACGAAAACACAGATAACCAAATCCCTGGAACCATTGGAGGAGGTAGCGTCCGAAGCAGTCATGCGTTTTCATAAACGTTTCCCTGGTACCGAGGTAAAGGTAGCTGTACCAGATGAACTGGTTATGGTGCCCATGGATGCCACACTGATTGAACAGGTGATTATTAACCTTCTGGAAAACGCAGTGTACCATTCAAATTCCAAAGATCCTGTCAGTTTAACCATCTCGATTGAAGATGGTAACGCCCGCTTTGATATCCGTGATCACGGGGTGGGAATCGCACCAGACAGACTTTCTACCATATTTGACGGATATACCCCTTCCCCAAACAGCAGTGGAGATTCTCATAAGGGTATGGGAATCGGTTTGTCCATCTGTAAGACAATCATAACCGCACATAACGGAAACATAACAGCGGGCAATGAATCACTTGGGGCAATCTTTACTTTTACATTACCATTGGGAGAGAATACTTGTGAATAAATTTACAATAGCAATTATTGAAGACGAAAAGAATATTTCGGGTTTTATTGAAAGCACCCTTCAAAGACATGATTATAAGGTGATCAGTGCTGTGAATGGAAAAGACGGGCTGGCTATGATCAGTTCCAACTGCCCTGACGTTATCCTTTTGGATTTGGGTCTGCCTGATATAGACGGATTGGATATTATCAAGAATGTAAGAAGCTGGTCAGCCATTCCTATCATTGTGATTTCTGCCAGAACCCAGGAACAGGAAAAGGTTGCAGCCCTTGATTATGGCGCTGATGATTATATTACCAAGCCCTTTGGCACCAGCGAACTTCTGGCCAGAATCCGCACTGCACTGCGACACGGCAAGTCCACAGTCAGCACAGTTGACGGTTCTGTGGTACAGACTCCGTATCAATGCAAGGGGCTTGTAATTGACTTTGCCAAACGCCTGGTTACTTTAAATGGGCATGTGATCCATTTAACTCAGATTGAATACAAGCTGGTATCCCTTCTGGCAGAAAACTCCGGCAAGGTACTTACCTACGACTACATGATCAATCATATCTGGGGACCCTATGCAGACAGCAATAACCAGATTCTAAGAGTGAATATGGCACATATCCGGAGAAAAATTGAAATAAATCCCGGAGAACCAAATTATATTTTTACGGAAATAGGTGTTGGTTACCGAATGCGGGAAAGCGAATATTAAGAAGGGGGGATTGCCCCCTTCTTTTTGTTCAGCTTGCGGACTTTGGTTTTTTCCACCCGTTTTTTCTTCGCCTCATCCTTTTTTTCATAGATTCCGCCGATTTCATCCTCACCAATCAGCTTCATGGTCTTTACCACATATACCATTCCCTCGTCATTTCGCCTCAGCCGGATTTTCCCCTTTACATTACCATGAACAGGGCAGCATCCCAGTGCTGTATATACTTTCTGGTTTACAGAAAACCACCTGATTTTCTTCTTCAGCATCCGGTTGCATTTACAGCAGATCAGATCAGTTACCGTCTTATCCTCGATGGCAGCCTGCTTTGATTCAAAAGGCCTTGAAATGTATTTGGAATATCTGGGGAAAACCAGATATATCTCTTCCTCTTTCCTGGCAGGCAGGCAGTAATAATCCGTGGACCAGTATGCCTCCACCTTTTTAAAGTCCATTTTACTCATAATCCGCCCCGTATAATGAGCATCATCAAGAGCTCTGTGAAACGGTCGTTCTTCCATGACTCCTGATTCAAAAACAGCAACATCAAGAGACACCCGGTCTTTTCCATCCCCCTCCAGGAGGCTGTATAGTTTTTGGATGTCGTAGTAAAGAAGGGGTTTTTTAAAGGGATCTGGCAATCCATAATAGGCGATGTTTCGCTGGAGCTCCGTTAGATCCATGGATCCCCATGTACAAAATACGGGATCGTCTCCACACCAGAGAAAAAACTCTTTCACAGCCTCCTCAAAGCAGATTCCCTCTTCCATCAGCGTCTGTTGATCCATATGGGTCACTTGAAGGATCTTTTCATGAAGCTCAGTATAGACTCTGGGCTTAATCAGTCTCCTGTATTCTCCCGTTTCTTCCATGGTCTCATTCAGCCTTACTGCTCCGATTTCAATAATCTCAAAGGGAAAATGGTCGACTGCTTCCTCCTTCCCTCCAGCGTTCTGGTTCCATTCCAGATCCAGTACAATGTAGTTTTTCATATATTCAAATCCTTTATTTTATGAGTCTGTTCAGTTTCTCACGCATCTTCTGTCTGCGCCGGTTTGTTTCTTCTCCATCAAATTGGAACACTCCGTTTATTTTAAACAATACGTCCCCTTCTCTGGATCCTTTTGGGAGTTCTTTTAAAGGCAGCTTCACCATAGCTCCGCTTTCCTCTTCGCAGATCGCAATCTCCTGTTCGATCCGGTCTATGATATATTGCATGGTATTTCCCCCTTCATGCCGGTTCCTTATGGGTTACAGCTTTTGCACGGCTCTAACCCCTGGTTAATCAGTTCTTCTCTGGTTCCAGTATATAGCTTCCGGTTTTCTTTTTTAATAGATTCTGCAAGTTTGCAATCCGGAAGGTGGAATTTGCCCGTATTGGTGTTTATAATATAATCCTTGTGGATATCAGTCTCATTTTCCCTGGTTTCCCCCCCAAGATTCTCCTGCTGCTCATCCTGCCCCGGCAATCGAAGCCCGGTTCCGTCACTTTCAATTACGATTGTTCCAATCTGATCCGTCCGCAGGACTTTAATACCCTGTTTCTTAAATAAATCCATTGTTTCTTTGTGAGGGTGTCCGTAATCATTATTCTTCCCGCATGAGATAACCGCATACCGGGGACTAACCGCTTTTATAAATTCCGGGGTTGATGAGGTACTGCTGCCATGATGGGATACTTTCAGAACATCTGCTTTTAGAGGAAATCCACTTAGCAGCATATCCTGTTCGGCTTCCTTTTCTGCATCCCCGCATAAAACAAAGCTGGTTTTTCCGTATACCAGCCTCATGCCTATGGACCAGTTATTTAGATTATCCCCGTAATCCCGGTTGGGCGAAATAATCTGAAAAGATGCATCACCCAGACGGTAGCTTTCACCTGCTTTTGGGATGGTGACCTTAATATTCTTATCTGCAATGGCATCAAGCATCTGCTCATAGATTCTTGTAGTATGCTCTTTTTCCGGAAGCATAACAGTTGTTACATCAAATTCCCGGATCACACCCTCCAGACCGCCGATATGATCCGAGTGGGGATGTGTGCCGATTACATAATCAAGTTTTTTTACTCCCTGTGCCTTTAAATAATTAATAACTGAGTCAGTCTGATCTTTTTCTCCTGCATCCACAAGCATAAAGTGACCATTTGCTTCAATCAGGGTGCTGTCACCCTGACCTACATCAATAAAATGTGCAGCCAGTCCAAAGCCCGTTTTTTGATCATCAGTCTCATTTCGCACAGCAGTATTTAAATCATCTGATCCGGTTGCTTTATATACGCAGCCAGTGAGAAAAATCATACAAAGAACAGCTGCCAGTGCCAGAATCCTTTTTCCTTTGTTTCCAGCCATATTTGTTGTCATCTCCATCTGCTCCTTCGTGTTATTATATGATAGAATTCTTCATTCTACAAGTATTTTCAACGTCCTGCCACTGGGCAGTCCGTTTCCTTTGCATTAAAAACGGACTGCAATATGCAGCCCGTACAAATAAGATCATCATTAAGGCAGCCGTGCTCCGTCAGAACCGACTTTGGCGCCGTCAGGTGTGGTACTGTCAGTAAGCATCTGTCCAGTCTGTGTATCACAGTAATACTGCTTCCCATTCCAGTGGATCCATCCCGTTGCCATATATCCCTGTTCATTAAAGAAATACCATTTTCCGTTGATATTCTGCCAGCTGTTTTTTGAATAGCTGCCATCTCCATTTTCATACCAGCGGCCTGTCTGATCCTGTTTCCAGCTGCCTGCATAGTTTATAAAATTTGACTTGGCCTGTTCTCCACTGACATAGTTTGAGGAAGATTCTACCCAAGCGCCTTTTTTCTCCGGATTCTTTGCATTTACGGTGCGAACCTGGAATGTGTAGTTTCCTTCTTTTGTCAGAAATCCTCCCAGCTCCATACTTGTCTGATCCGTTGTTTTTGCAGTTCCTACACCTTTCCCATCACGATAAAGCTTTACTTCATAGCTTCCTGCTCCCACGCTCTTTGACCAGTTTGCCACATGACCATCGGTCCAGTTTAAGGAGCTGACAGGCTGGGTAAATTCGCCTGCGGAGGGTAAATCTATGGTAACAATCACAGTCTGGTTATAATCTTCTTTTTTTTGCTTTACATAGGTCCCGCCCTCAATGGTATAACTTCCATCCTTAGTGTCAAAATAATAATCATCCTGACAATGCATGGTTACTTCCAGTCTTGGAACATCATTTTCATACCATTGGAATCCGTCATTTACAAATTCACACTGATCAACCTCAATTTTATCGCCTTTTACCGTAACTTCTGCCTGCTGTTCAGAAATGTTTCCTCCCAGCACAATATCCGCCGTTACCGTCATTTTCACTGTAGTGATCTTTTTTCTGGAAGCAGCTGAAGCAGTGGTACAGTTTACCCCTGTAACCAATGCCGCCGTTAGCATCAGTGCCATAATCTTCCTCATATTCATGCAGCATCCCTCACCTTTCTATCTCTTATAATACAGTACAAAATTATGTATACGTGATTTCATTATACCTCATATAAGGGAATTTGTGAATGGTGATGAGCATTAATTCCCGTGAGATTTAATTCAGAGTATCTTCAAAAAGCAAAGAAAAACAGGACAACAGAAGAAAAGACCCGTTCTATTTCTTCTAATTGCCCTGTTATATACGCTATTTTAGTTACTTTGCAAACTCTGCCAATGCCTGATTGAACTCATCCTTTTGATCATAGAACGCGCCATGTCCGCTGAATTCAAATGGCAGAAGTACTGAATTTTTAATATACTGATGCTGAATCTCGCCTAATTGGAAGGGTACTACTTTATCATGTATTCCATGAATAATCAGAGTTGGTACACAAATTTCTTCCAGATCCTGGAACAAAACATCCTGAATCCATGTATTTGCAACTTTTGCCGTTGCCCAGCCGGCCGCCTGCAGTCCCACCTGGAAAAACCAATCCGAAAATGGTGCCGTTAAATGCTGGAAGAAGAATATATCTCCAAAGTTTCTTAGCATATTGGGCCGGTCTTCATAAGTCCCGTTTATAATATCCGTTACAGTCTGTACATCAACTCCATAGGGGAAATTCTGCCGTTTAACCAAGCTGGGGGCTGCAGCAGCAAACAAAGCCAGTTTAGATACACCATGCCCCTTATGCCTTGCCATATACCGAATTGCTATGGCGCCCCCGGTTGAATGACCTGCCAGCGTAATATTCTTTAATTCCAATGCATCAATTACTTCCCTTACATCATCTGCAAGTCTGTCATAGTCATACCCGCAAAAAGGCTTATCCGAATCTCCAAATCCCCGTGTATCAATCCCTATGCAGCGAAATCCCATGGCCGGAAGCACATCGAACTGGTACTCAAACAGCTTACGGCTCCCCGGCCAGCCATGAAGAAACAGGATGGTATTTTCGCATTCCGGATTTAAATCTTCCACGTAAATATTGACATTTCCGTCAACAGTGATATAATAACCCATAATCTCAGTTCTCAACCTTTTTGGTTTATACTATTCCAAAAACCCGGGTCCGGTACTTGATTATGCCATAATTTCTGAATTTTTATAAATCTCTTCCATTTCCCTTTTTGATATTAATTTTCTAAGTAAGAATGCAATCAGGATAATTCCGGGTATATCAATAGCAAGCCTGGTAAGGGCAAATTTTAATCCCAGAGATTCAATCTCAAACATCAGCATAGGTATTTTTGTTGTGGACCATGCACCGATAAAGACCATGAGATTTAAAAATTTCACTCCCTTTTTCATAAAGACTGCTGCCACCGGAAAGGCTCCGTAGAGTGGTCCTGCAGCTGCAGACCCAATTAAAAAGGCCAGTAATATTCCTTTTATTCCAGACCCTTCTCCCATATATTTAACCATGGTTGTTCTGGGCACCCACACATCCAACAGGCCAAGAAGCAGAAAAATTGGGGGGATAACAAAAAACATCTGTTTTAACTGCATTCCCGCATTGCTGACAGCCGATAATCCCGCCTGACGGTCATATAATATAATTATTCCTATCACAAATATCATTACAATAGCATACCGGTATCGTTTCATATCACCCTGTCACCCCCTTAATTAAAAATGCTACAGCAAACGAGAAAACAAACGCCAGTATATTCCGGTATAAAGTCATTTTTTTACCAAAATACTTCATTTCAACCGGCATAGTAACAATTCCTACCATAGTGAGTGTGGATACAAACGCTCCAATCTGCATAAACCCCGCTCCCGCCTTAAGAAGCATGGACGCTGTAGGAAATGCCACAAAAGGCGGAATCATGGTAATAGAACCGACTACAGCTGCAATCACAACCCCACCCCATCCCGATTCTCCACCGATCAGTCTGGATATCAGACTGGTGTTTAAATAAGCGAGCAGTACACTGATTAACAGTATCATAGTCAGCAGCTGAGGCAGTATATTCTCCAATGATTTCCATGACTTCTTAAGGGCGGTCTTGGTCTTCTCCTTATCTTTCCAAAAAGAGAACCCCAATCCAATCAATGCCAGTCCGTAAAAAATATAGGTCTCCATCTATAACCTCCTGTTATTCTTCTGTTTGCATATCCTCTGGCCTGCCTGCTTCCTTTTCAAATGCAGCTTCCAGCCGGTTAAGTACTTTTCCTAAATACTCTTTTTCTTCTTTGCTGAGACAATCAAACAATTCCGCCGACCGCTCCTTATTCTTCTCTGCCTGACCTGCTGCTTTCATTCCCTGTTCCGTCAGGGTTATATGAAGAACTCTCCTGTCTGTCTCCGAAGGAACTCTGATGATGCAGCCATCGCGCTCTAATCGTACAAGAAGTTCGCCAAGAGACTGGGAACGGATATCAAGCAAAGCAGATAACTCCTTTTGCGTTATCTGAGGATTTCTTTTCAAAATAGACAGTACTCTCCCCTGCCCCCTGCAGGAATCACTGCAATGCTTTGATTTTTTGTGATGACTCTGGTGCATCAACCGTCCAATCTTAAAAAACTTTTCCATCAGTTCTGTATTAGGATTCATTATTATGCTCCTTTCCAAAAAAATAATAAGGTACCTTTGTTTCATTCTAAAGGTACCTTACTATTTTGTCAATCATATTTTTTACATTTATGTATCCGTAATAAAAAGAGCACCCTATCAAGTAAAATCCTTTTGTTTTAAAAAATCTGATTCCCAGATATTGGTCTCATTTGACGCTGTAGGAACATCCGTTTCAAATAAATCCGGATATCTGTTGAGTAGAGACTGAAACTCCGATTCTTTATTGGTGATATGTCCCTGAATTAATGTCTTTAAACTTTCGGAATCTTTTTTAATTATTAATTCAATCATTGTCTTATGCTGTTCCAGATTCTGGTTTAACGTGGTCATATCAGATAAAGATAACAGCCGGATCCGTGAATAATGTCCCGACATATTTAATACGGTATTAAGGCAGAACTGATGCCCTGTTACCTTAAAGGGAACGCTGTGCATAATATCATCCCAAACCAAAAACTCTCTGGCATCAAAATTTTTGATGGCTCTCTCCTGGGCTTTCATTGCATCTCTCATCTCTTCTAAATCGGATTCCTGGTAGATATCCAGAAATTCTTCTACCACACGTTCTTCAATACAGGAACGTAAAAATCGTTCATCCTTTACACGCCCAGCATTTATCTTCGAAACAATGGTTCCTTTCTTTGGGGTTGTTACCACAAGACCTTCCTTTTCCAGCTGTATTAATGCATCACGAATCGGAGAACGGCTTACATTTAAAAATTTCTCAAGTTCATTTATATTAATGGTTTCTCCCGGCTTAATATGAAGATCAAGGATCTTTCTGCCTATAAAATCATACACTGTTTTATCAGAAGCCAGGCTTGTCTGAATTTCCTGTTTTCCCATTTTTGCTCCCTTTCTTGATATATATTAATTAAAATACATGTTAATTATATAACAACTCTTTTTTATTTTCAAATTCTATTTCATATCCGTTTTTGGGTATTGTCCACAAATTTTAATCCTTATATTTAGTATATTTGGTAAATTGACACTTCCTAAAATTAATGATATAAAATTAGTGTAATCTGATATATATCTCTTATATATTATTGAAATATATCAAATATGATACAATTAATATTTTACAAAGGAGGGTTATATGAAACAAATTTCAGTAAAGGCCCCATTTCAGTACAGTATTGAGGAGGTGGAGTGTCCAAAGCCATCAAAAGGGGAAGTTTTGATTAAAATGAAAGCAGCCGGTGTCTGCGGTTCTGATTTTCATTTATTTCTGGGTGAAAATCCTATGGCTCAGTTCCCCCGTATTCCAGGTCATGAAAACGCTGGTATTATTGAAGAAGTTGGGGAAGGTGTGACAAAAGTAAAGAAAGGGGACCATGTAGTTGTTGATCTGGTTGTAGCCTGTGGAACCTGTAAACAGTGTAAAAGCGGCAGACGAAATATCTGCAAAACAGTAAAAGCCAGAGGAGCAGCTGTAGATGGGGGCTGGAGGGAGTACTTCATCGCAGCCGAACATGAAGTTTACCTGCTGCCAAAAGATATGCCTTTTGAGGAAGCCGCACTGATCGAGCCTTTTGCAATAGGCGGTCACTGCACCAAAAGAGCTGATGTACAAAAAAGTGATGTGGTTCTGGTTTTAGGCATGGGGACAATCGGAACGATTATACTGCAGATTTGCAAAGAAAAAGGCTGTACCGTTATATGTGCCGATATAAAAGATAACTTTTTGAAAAGAGCCCAGGATTTTGGAGCGGATTTTATAATTAATACAAAAAACCAGAATTTATATGACAGAATACAGGAATATACAGATGGGAATGGAGCAGACGTAATATTTGATGCGGCCGGCTATCCTGGCTCACTGACCATGCTTCTGCAAAAGGGAATTCCTGCTAATGGTGCCCGTATCGTACCTCTAGGTTTCTGCACATCTGAGGAAAACATTACACAGAGCATGATTAACGGAAGAGAACTCTCTATAATTGGAACCCGTATGTCATGCGGACAGTTTGAACCAACTATAGAAAAATTCAAGCGGAAAGCTTATCGGCTTAATGGAATGGTTAGTGACATCATATCAATATCAGATATTGACCGGGTGTTTAGAAATATACAGAACCCGCCAGAAGATATGGCTAAAATGGTAATTTTGTTTGGGGAGTTATAAATCATTTAGAGTGTATGAGGAGGAGTTATCATGAAAAAAAGAATTACAGCTATTATATTGTCCGCAATTACAGTATTTTCACTTGGTGCCTGTCAGAACGGGGGCGGATCCGGGTCCGGCAGTGCTTCGAAAACTGCTGCCAAGGCAGAATCCTCTCAAAAAACAGTGGCAATCAAGGTCGGAGATAACTGGGGTTCAACACATCCAATGGCAGCTGCTCTGGACAATGTTTTTAAACCAATGGTTGAAGAAAAAAGCAACGGCAGTATTAAGGTCGAACTTTATCATTCCGGAACATTGGGTAACGAGGGTGATTTATGGGATGGAGTCCGGAACGGAACAATTGAAATAGCAATTGTAGGAACACCAATGAATCAGGAATATACAACTATGCTGATTTCCGACTGGCCTTTTTTATACCGGGATTTAGATCATGCAAAAAAAGTATGGACAGGCAGTATTGCAGAAGATATAAGCAATGAGTTCCATGAAAAGTTTCCCACTACCTACATGCTGGGATGGGGGCCAAACAGCGCAAGAACATTTACAAGCAACAAGCAGCTTACCAGCGTTGATGATTTTAAAGGTCAGAAGTTCCGTATGCCAAGTAATCCCATACATATGGGTATTGTAGAAAATCTTGGCTCTTCCGCTCAGGTAATCCCTCTTGGAGAATTATTCTCTGCACTGGAAACCGGGGTGGTTGATGGACAGGATAATGGAATGGTAACGGTTATCAGCGAAGCTTTTTATGAGGTACAAAAATATATCTATGAGACAAACCATATCATTTCAACTCTTGAAATTGTTGCCTCTGCCAGCTTTATGGATGGGCTAAGTGAAAACCAGCAGCAGATAATCCGGGATGCAGCCAAAGCTTCCTGTGAAACAGCATGGGATCAGTACATAAAAAGTGTAGATACGGATCGTCAGTTCTTAAAAGATCATGGTGTAACGGTAACAGAATGTACCGCTGAGGATAAAGAAAAAATCATAGAACAAATCAAACCGCTCACGGATAAACTCTATTCTGAGAACCCGTGGGCAGTAGATTTAACAGAAAAGATTAAATCAGTCCAATAATATAACGCTGTTCTTATTTGCAGGAGGTGCCTATGAGCCGGCTATTAAATGCCCTCTTTAAAGGAATTGAAGTATTAATATCCATTGCACTGGCAGTGATGATTATCCTTGTTTTTACTAATGTTATTTTACGTTTTATTTTTGATACAGGCTTTGCATGGTCAGAGGAAGTTGCACGGATCAGCTTTATCTACCTGGTTTATTTAGGATCAATAGAAGCCATGCGGGATAACCGCCATCTTATGATTGATTCCATTCTGATCCGCTTATCATCTGCAGGTCAGAAACTCCTTTACACATTATTACAAGTACTGATTATATGGTTGATGATTTCTCTTACAATGGGAAGTTATGGACTCATGCTGCAAAATTACCATAACAAATGGGTTGCAACCGGTCTCCCTGTATGGGTTATATACCTTTCCGGTTTTATTATGGGGATATCCATCTTACTACTGGCTGCAGGAAATATTTTTAAACTATGGGTATTAAAACATACAGTAAAAGATCTGATAACCCCGCAGGATGAAAGCGCGGCAACGCTTGAATAGGAGGAACCATGTCAATCTTAATTTATTTTTTAGTATTTCTGATCGGCGGAATCGCTATTGGTCTGCCTATCGCATTTGCACTTATTCTTTGCGGGGTTGCCACTGCAATGGTACTTGGCGGCAACAATGTTAATCCTCAGATCATTGCAGCCCAGCTCATGCGGGGAACCGACAGTGTCACCATGATGGCCCTCCCCTTTTTTGTTCTCGCAGGGGAACTGATGAACAGAGGCGGACTTACAAACCGGATTATTAAATTCTGCAATATTTTCGTGGGACGATTCCGGGGCGGACTTGGATATGTGACCATATTAGCCTGTCTGATGTTTGCAAGCCTTGTAGGATCAGCTGTTGCAAGTACAGCTGCACTTGGTGCAATCCTGATCCCCATGATGGTTGATTCCGGTTATGACCGTGCTAAATCTGCCGGCCTGGTGGCAAGTGCCAATCTTGTGGCACCCATTATGCCGCCTTCTATTCCCATGATCGTATATGGTGTGGCCGCCGGTTGCTCTATTAAATCGCTGTTTCTTGGCGGAATTGCCCCTGCAATTTATTTAACAGTTATTATGTGCGGTGTCTGGTTTATTGTTACCCGCAAAGACAATCTAAAAGCAGATACAACAAAATATTCCGTTCAGGAAATCTTAAAGATATTTATTAACGGGTTATGGGCATTGTTATTGCCGCTTATTATCTTGTTTGGTCTCAGAGGTGGTATTTTTACTGCTACAGAAGCTGGTGTGGTGGCTGTTGTCTATGCTATTGCTGTGGGTATATTTGTTTATAGAGAACTTAAATTTGAGGATTTAATTCAGTCTTTCGTATCCGCCGCTAAAATGTCCAGTGTGGTTATGTTCCTTGCTGCCACTGCCCAGGTTGCCGCCTATATGATGACCATATCCCGCATTCCTCAGCTGCTCACGGAATCGTTGCACGGACTTACAGAACATCCGGCACTGCTTAACTTAGTCCTTCAGGTTATTATCATCATAATGGGAACTTGCATTGATGTTGTTCCAACTATATTAATTATGACTCCCATCATGCTGCCGTTGATTCATGCCGCTGGAATAGATCCGATCTATTTCGGAGTCGTTTTCACCCTTGCTAATGTTCTGGGGCTTACCTCCCCACCTGTAGGTCCAGTATTAAATGTGGCCTGCGCTACAGGAAAGGTAAGTATGGAAAAGATTATCAAACCGGTCATACCCTATTACATACTGCAGGTCATTCTTGTATTTGCCCTTATCTTCTTCCCGCCGTTAATAACTGTACCACTGAAATGGTTTGGTGGTTGACCGCTTTTTATTTTTTCAATTGTTTCCACAAAAAAAGGTATCGATACCAATCATGGTCTCGATACCTTATCCCGTTCCCGAGGTGATTTGAACACCCGGCCTACCGCTTAGGAGCACGAGAAAGTGCTGTCAAGTCCAATCAACCGCAGGAACGTTATGTCAAGAAAAGCCTTGATTTTTCAGCCTTTCCTGGTTATTTAAGTCAAAACAAGAAAATATGAAATAACTCTGGAAAACAACATTTGGGTGACAACTGGGTGGAAATGCCACCCTGAGGGTTAAACCATTGAGTTCCATGGAGTTCATAGCTATGACTATCATTCCTCATAAGCTATGCAATAATGATTTCTCTATTTTCTTATTAGATTACATATATTATATCGTGTTTGAAGTCGGATGTCGATGCTTTTTTGACCATCATTGACACATATTTGCTGTTATTTTCTTTAGATACCAATAGCATTATCTTTTTATATTCCCCTTACAATCCCTTTCCATAATTTACACTCTTTTATATAGAAGAAACTGCTTCATTTCACGTTCATCGTTTTAGCCATTGATGTAAGCAGAGCTGCCATTTCCGGATTCCCTAAAACCTTCATCAGAAGTTCCGGATCGACTCCTTCCGGCACCGCTATGGTATTCTTGTTCTGCTCCGGTTCCCGCATCGTTGGATTCAAGTTATCGCCACTATAAAAAGCATTCTCCATCAGCTCTGCATTCTTTCTACGATCTTCATCAATGATATGACCATATACCTCTGTTACCATATCGGCCTGTGCATGGCCGGAATCTCCCTGGACCGCCTTAATGTCTCCACCACTCAGTTTCAGCTTGTATGTGACACTGGTATGACGGATGCTATGAAAGACCACATCCGGTAATCCCTCCTGATCAATGATTTTCTGCATCTTGTCTCTTAGATAACACTCTCCGAGAGGAAGGCCAAAGGTTGTTGCCATTACCAGATTGTAATTATGATATTCCGATCCAAGAGCTTCTATCACTTCATCTTGCTCCTTTTTAAGTTCAATCAAACAAAGAGCAACTGACTTCGGAATATATACTTTTCGATTACTGGTTTCCGTCTTTGGTGTTTTAAGCACTCTAGCCGTCGTGTTATTTTTCTTAGTCGATGGAAAAACCAAGATAATCTCCTTTGAATTCAGATCTTCTACTGCTTTTTGGGATACACGTTCTACCTGTTTATTAATCATAATATACGCACGATTTTCCTTGATTGCATCTTCTGATATATCTACACAATCCCAAGTTAATCCCAGTAATTCTCCCAAACGAAGTGTAGCCGTGAAACTCAAATGAAAAGCAACCTTCAACCACTTGTTATCACAAGCATTAATCGCCTGCATCAACATATCTGCTGTCCAGATTTCTCTTTTCTCCTTCTTATGTTTGGGAACAGTAGCATCTTCTGCCGGATTTTTATCCATCATGTTCCATTTCTTTGCCTGCCTAAAGCAACTTCTCAATATCTTATGAATCTCATTTACTGTTGCTGTTGAAATCTTTTTATCTGAACATTGGTTTCTGGAACTACTTACTGCCGGCATATCCAACAATTTCTGATAATATTTTTCTAGGAAATGGGTGTCAATCTTATTCAAACTGGTATTACCTATTGTTGGAATAATATAGTTATTGATTACACTGATATTTCCGCCATACGTAGATACTCCCCATTTATCACGACCATAAATTCTGATATATTCCTGTAGTAACTCATCCAATCTTGTGCACTTTGAAACCTCGAATTTTCCGATAGCAGTTTTGTACTCAATTTCTTTCATCCTGGTATTTGCTTCTTTGTGGGTATCAAAGCTTTCTGACTTCTGACGGACCTTTCCATCTTCTCCCTTTACTTTATATACGACACTATGGATAAGATAGGTATGATATCTACCAATCTGGCTGAAAAGATAGCTGATACAGTTACAGAGGCACCATACCGTGCAACAGCTGAAATGATTAGTAGTACTTGTGGACAAAGCATTAGTCATGGTGGAGTGTGGAATCTTATTCAGAAACTGGGCGATCGTATTTCAGAAGAAGAAAAAGCAATAGTAAATGAAATGGAACAGGATCAGGCAAAAGGAACCAAGGAAATCCCTGTATTGTTTGAAGAGATGGATGGAGTTTGGTTACGAATGCAAGGGAAAGATCATAAACGAATGAAGAAGCAGGAAATGAAAGTCTCGGTTATGTATGAAGGATGGGAAAAAGATGGAAAAAACAATAGTCGATTATCTAACAAAACACTATTGGCAGGAATGGAAAAAAGTGATGTTTTTCATCAAAAAAGAGAAGCTCAAATACATCTAAAATATAACGCGGATGAAATAAAACAAAGGATTTTAAATGGAGATGGTGGAAGTTGGATTAAAGATCCGTATGACCCAGATACTATATTTCAATTAGATCGGTTTCATATCTATCAGGAAATAAAACGAAAAATCAAAGATAAAGACGCTGAAAAACGAATAGTGGAATTAATCGACCAAAAGAAGATGGATGAAATGCTAGAGTTCATTCAGATTTATGCAGATAGCGTTGAAACCAATGATGAAGCAGATAAAGCAAGTAGCAATGCCAGAAAGCTCTATGAATATTTAAATAATAACAAAGATGGGCTTTTGCCATATACGGAACGAGGAATCGTAATTCCAGAACCACCAGCAAATATAGTATATAAAGGGATGGGTGTACAGGAAAATCAAAACTGCACCACCATAACCTTAAGGATGAAGCACAGAAGAATGCGCTGGTCTCCAAGCGGTGCAAATAGTATGGCAAAGGTATTGTATACAAAAGAAAACAGAGAATTAAGTAGAACAATAGAACGATATACAGATGGACTGATTTTTGCAGTTCAGATGCAGGAAGTAATAAAGTGCCTAAGTGCAGCAAAGGCACCAAAGAAAGATGGAAAAGGCAATCCATACATTGAGAGGATTAGTTGCCATATGCCATTGCTTGAAGGAATACAGACTGCGTCAAGGAAAGTAATGAAAAGAGCTTTTTGTTATTGATAGAAAAATGCAAGTAAAGGTTTATTTGGCGAACCTAAAATTAAATAGAATATATCATTTTGAAAAACAAAAAATAATTGCCAACGATTACTTGACACAAACATGAAAAGTATTGTTCTTTTAAAATATTCTATTCTATTGTAACATAGTAAGGTCAGAAAATAAAAGCGCTTAGAGAAGGAAATACATTACTTTTATGATAAATCAGCAGAAATTTCAATTATTAAAACAGTATTTTGGTTATGATTCATTTCGTGAGGGACAGGAAGAATTAATCGATGCCATATTACAGGGACGTGACGTATTTGGTATTATGCCAACCGGAGCAGGAAAATCCATTTGTTATCAGCTTCCGGGCTTATTGTTTCAGGGTATCACGCTGGTGATTTCACCATTGATCTCTTTGATGAAAGATCAGGTAACACAGTTAAATGATGCCGGAATATATGCGGCATTTCTAAATAGTTCGCTGAGTCAGAACCAATACTTTAAAGCACTTGAATATGCCAGAAATCTGAAATATAAGATCATCTACGTGGCACCGGAGAAGCTTTTGACAGATTCCTTTTTGTCCTTTGCAATGGAGGCACCTATTGACTTCGTCAGTGTGGATGAGGCACATTGCGTGTCCCAATGGGGCCAGGATTTTCGTCCAAGCTATTTGAAAATAACAGAATTTATTGCCAGATTACCTAAACGTCCGGTAGTAGGTGCTTTTACAGCAACAGCAACTGATGTGGTAAAGAAAGATGTGGTTGATATTTTGCAATTACATAATCCGGTGCAGGTAACGACTGGATTTGATCGTAAAAATCTATATTTTGAGGTACGGACTCCAAAGGATATAAGCCATAATACAGAGATTCCTCCCCCTGCTGGAATAATTCCTGCGTTGTAAATGGTACGAAGATCGCAGTGCTGCTGGTTGTCATTCCCCTCTGAATCTCGATGAGATTGTTTGCCAGAGGAAGACTGCTCATCAGTCCCTGCTCCTGTTGAAAATCAAGTCTCACCAGATTACAGTTATGCTTCTGTGCAATAGAGGATGCCTGGAATACGTTGTTCTCCAATTCCTGTTCTGTCTTTCCTGTATTCATAACAAGAAACGTGAGAAGGAACATTCTTTCATTCTGACTCTGCAGCTCCTTCAATAGAGCTTTTGCATCCTTTCCATAAGTAGCAAGATCGGAGGGGATTATATCCATATCATAGCCTGCTCTGACCGCTTTTTTCTGCTCCTCAATCTTACTTCTGTCCAGCTCTGTGATTGTATGCTTCACTGTCTTAATGGCTTCATTCTGATCCACTGACTGAATGTGCATGGTAACGATCTGGCTGGATTCCATACCAAGAAAATCCGCCAACATTCTGTCACTGATATCTGACGCTGTGATGCTTAAAAATGACATACATCCATACAGGGAGCCCATCTGAAAGGTCCTGCCATTCTTAAAGTGAAAACAGCTCGGGGTGATGAAGTCTTTTACAGACAAGCCGGATCCTACAAGCCATTTCCAGTCGAACTGGAACTTCTCACTGTCTCCCATATGAAATTGAGAATGCATCAGCTCTAAACGGTCAATTCCTTTCATGCTCCTTGCCTGTACACCGATTCTTTTGAAGTTGTTCAGAATATCTGTCTCAATATGCTGCAGTCTCGGTTTGGCTTCCTTCATGGAATCTGCCTTGATTCCAAATGTCAGGTATTTTGTCTTTGTGAGACCATTATTGCCTGCCTCCATCTGGTGAAACAGCATGGAACTGTACTCATCCCTGACTCCATTGAAATCGTCTTTCTGATGCTTGATTGCAATGCTTTTTCCAAATGCCTCTGCATCGGTTGCCATATTCATAAAAGACAATTCAAAATGCACTGAACTGTCAAAGAAATTCAGGAAGGAACACCATTCCTCAAAGATCTCTGTTTTATCCTCCTGCAGAGCCAGCTGATAATTAATATCCTGGAACTGCACTGTTTTGGTGTAATAATCCGTTCCTATTCTGCAGATACCATCCTGAAACATTCTGTCAAAAGGAATGCTCTGCTGTGCGGTACGTGGTACTCCGTCATCTCTTTTTGCCTTTTTGATGATTTCCTTCACCTGTCTGCGTTCTTCCTTCGTCAAATGCTCCGGTACCGTGATTTCTCTCTCATTTTTACCGAACATTTTCTTTAGAACATCGAACAATACTCTCTACCTCCTTTTCTAACTGTGCCTGACGCATTAGTGCTGCGTAATAATTATTTGTCTGATAAGGGCGAATCTTTGGTCTGATGAAATTCGCCTGTATAAAGTGTCCCATGATCACCTCTAAGGGCTGACCATTCTTCTCATACATGGCCAGAAAAAACAGTGGCATCATGACCACCATCATTCCCATAGCTGCCATACTGGTACTTCCAATCTGTTTGAGCAAAAAGAATGACGGTACTCCGATGAGCGCCGCCACTGAAAAACAGATCAGCTGCCTTTTTGTCAGATTGAACATGACCTTGCTTTTGATCTTGGTCAGATCTCTGGGTACTGAAATATAAGATGCTGCCATCGAACTTTCTCCTTTCTTCTACTGCTTAATGTGCGTGTAATACTGATTTTGCTAATGATCCTGTCTTGAACAGGGTAAACGCCAGTAATACTGTGTAGCCTAAGACTTTCCATAAGGAAGCTACAATATCCGACGAAAATGATACGGATGTGAGCATCACTGCATAGATTCCCACACAGATCATGATCAAAAATCCCTGAAATCCCAATGCGAAAAGGGATCTTACATAATTCTGTCCCATCATGCTCTGCTCTCTGTTTCCAAAGGTTGCAAATGGGATTGGTGCCATACTGGTCATGAGATAGATTTCTACCATACGACCATTGATAATGATAAAAATGATGATGCTCAAAACATGAATCCCAATCTGCACAACAAAAGACTGTATCAGGACTCCAAATAGTGGTCCCAATTCCATTGCTTCCAGCGTTGTCTGCATACTGCTAAGAGTTGATTGGTCAATCGCAGTGCTTCCTGTGATAATTCCTCCACTCTGTTGGACTACATGCTGTGCCACATCAAAAATAGCCATGGTAATGGTAAAGGTATTGGAAATCAGTGTGACTGCCACAAAGGTCTTAAAGACCCATTTCCAAAAGATCCATGTTTCAAAATTTGCCAAGTTATTATGGCTAATGACTAGCTGAATCAGCTCATAACAGGCGATAAATGTCAGGATGATTCCTGCAATGGGCAGGATCACTGTCTCCGAAATGTTACGAATCAAAGAGTAGACACCGGGAAGAAAATTCGCCGGTGCCGTCCCCACATCTGTTGCAATCTGACCGACCTGATCATTGACCGTATCAAAGGCTCCGCTCAGATTGCTCATGATTCCTGATACAAGCATGGTTTTCAGCCAGTCCTCAATCTGCTGAATTATGCTGTTCATTTATGCCTCCTCTTAAAATAATCCGGAAAGTAATGGTACAAGGGTTGTTCCGATCAGAGCTACACCGCCACCGGCCATAAGCTGCTTCATTCCCTGGGACTTCGCTCCTGGGTTATCGTTTCCGTATCCTTCCATCAGATTGATTGCTCCCCAGATTCCAAGACCTGCTCCAAGTGCTACTACCAGTGTCTGTAATGTTCCTACTGCGCTTGTAAAAAATGCCATAATTTTTATCCTCCAAAATTTTGTTGTTGGAGCCAGGACATCCGCCTGGCTCATTATTGATTAACAGTTACCAATTTTGCGTGATCCTGCCACGCCCTTTCTTAGAAAAGTCCAGAAAGTAATGGTACAAGGGTAGTTCCGATCAGAGCTACACCGCCACCAGCCATAAGCTGCTTCATTCCCTGGGACTTCGCTCCCGGATTGTCGTTTCCGTATCCTTCCATCAGGTTGATTGCTCCCCAGATTCCAAGACCTGCTCCAAGTGCTACTACTAAAGTCTGCAGTGTTCCTACTGCGCTAGTAAAAAATGCCATAGTATTAATCCTCCATAATTGTATGTGATTTGTTATTTGGTTTCTTCGTGATATCAATTCCTTTTGACCAAAGGATGTGTTTCTTTGTTTGAACCTTGTGCACAGCTTCAAACATACGGCCGTATCTGCCCGCTCCTGTCAGAATTGGGCATAGCAAAAGCTCCCTAACAGATAACCTTTATCGTTATCCGTGGGAGCCTTTTACTCGTTTACTTCGATGACTTCATATTCGTCATCCGGTTTCAATATGAACTTGTGATTCAGGAACTTCTCGATATCGAAGGTGTTCCTTTTGTCTGCATCTGATGTCAGCGGATAATTCGGATGCTGCGTCAGATTATATTTGTCTGATAAAAATGGTCTTACACCACGGACCTGTACGATACACTTAGATCCATCCATGACTGCCAATTCATCAATGCTCATCAAATCTTTGCCAAGCTTCTGATAATTCAGATTGTAGCTCTGGCTTGTACCCCTGCTCTCCCCTGTGTTATACATATCGATTGTTTCTTTTCCAAGAGAAGCGTTCAGGTCTTTCAATGTTGTCTGCTCGGAACCTCCCAGAAAAATCTGTGAGTCCATATTTCCGATAATGGTATCTGCATTATCCTTATAAATAGCTTTCAGCTGCGATTTTGCTTGCAGTACCAGACATGCTGAAATCTCTCTCGATCGGATTGTTGCCACCAGCTTTTCCAGATTTGGAATCTGTCCGATATTTGCTGCCTCATCAATCAGGCATCGGACATGCACCGGCAGTCTGCCTCCATAGACGTCATCTGCCTTTTCACACAGCAGATTGAACAGCTGCGTATAGATCATGGAAATCAGGAAATTGAAGGTTCCATCTGTATCCGACATGATTAGAAACAGTGCTGTCTTCTGGTCTCCTAATGTATCGAGATCTAATTCATCATAGGCAGTTAACTCTCGAAGTTCCTTGATATCAAAGGGTGCAAGTCTGGCACCACAGGACACAAGGATCGATTTCGCGGTCTTGCCGGCCGCAAGCTTATACTTAGCATATTGCCTTACTGCAAAGTGATCCGGATTCTGTTTTTCCAGTTCCTTAAACATCAGATCGACCGGATTTTTGAACTCTTCATCATCTTCCCTGACCTCCATAGCATTGATCATTTCCAGCAATGTTGAGAAATTCTGTTCTTCCTCCGGCGCCTCAAAATGAATATAACCAATCAATGCTGTATATAACAGTGTCTCGGCTTTTAGCCAGAAGTCATCTCCTCCTTTGCTTTCTCCCTTTGTATTTGCGATCAGCGTTGTGACCAGCTTAAGAATATCTTTCTCCGAATGGATATAAGCAAATGGATTGTACTTCATGGACTTCTTAAAATTGATGGTATTGAATATCTTGATTCGATATCCATTTTTTAATAATGCATTACCGCATTCTACAGCGATACTTCCCTTCGGAAGCGTTTCGTCAAGACAGAATGTGCATTTTATTTGCAAACATTTTATGAACAACTCACATCCTGCCTTGACTGTGGTTTTATCCGCTCATGGCGGCGTTGCGAATGTCGTTTTTGATAAGGCGCAGCACCTTATCGTCCATTGTTTCCTTGCTTGTCTGGCTGAAATGGATGCCCACCATGTAGGTGGTCTTTCCAATCTTTCTGACAAGTACGGGTGCGGTCTGCTCGGTGGTTGTGGGTGCTGTGTTCTTTGTTTTTGCCATTGAATACCTCCTTGAAATGGAAAAAGCCAGACAGGGTGTGAGGGTCGGCAACGAAGTCCGGCAACGGGCTTCAAAAAACCTCGAACATAGTCCTATCTGGCTCTTATACTATTTTTACTTTTTTCTTTGATTTCTCCGTTGCTTTCGTTGCCGGAGAAGAAAAATCCTTGTAAATAAAGGGGTTTTAAGGGATTAGCCCTGCAACGGGGTCGGCAACGGGATAGCAACTGGCTCGGCAACACGGTCAGTTTTTCAGAATGGAAGTTCCATCTGTCGGGCTTCTTCCTCGGTCAGTTCCCGAAAACCGTCTGGCAGATTTGGGCTTGTTGCCGATAGCTCGTTGCCGGACGGTATGCGTTCCCATCCTCGCTGTCTGCCGTACTTTGCAAAGATACGGGGATTGGAGAACGGTGTCCATCCCTCAATGCTGTTGTTCATTATCTCGTTGATTTCTCGGATTTCCCATTGCTTCGGCTCGTCAAAGGGATGGTTCAGAGCTTCTGCATAGATCAGCTTGGAGCAGACCTGTGTGCCGTTGTAATTATCAAGAAAAGACTGTATCAGTCCTGCCTTGGTGTCCTCCGGCATGAATTTCTTTTGCAGTTCTTTCAGTTCCTTGTCCATATCCTTGGATAAGGTCAGCTTTACAGGGAAATTGTGATAGATGAACATGGCTTCTGCCCACATAAGGTCAATGAACGCTCTGGATGCAGCTTCATCTTCCAGAATGTGAACCACGGCATTTTCGGGGTGTACCATGATGGGCAAGAACCTACGGTTGCCGCTTCGGTCAAGCGGTAGGAAGTCCATCGTATTGGAAGAACCGCCGAACACGCATTGCCTAAGTCTGTCTGCCGGATGGGTTTCATACGGCACTTTATAGGTTTCTTTCGCCCTGCTGATAAAGGACTTAATATCCTCAATGCTCTTGGCGTTGGCTGTGGCAATCATTTCCGACATTTCGATTATCCAATGCCCCTGCATCTTGCGATAAACATTGTCATCGTCAATCTTCTTTAGGTCATCGGAAAACCATTCGTCTTTGACTGCAAGCAGTCGGAAGAAAGTGGACTTTCCTGCACCTTGCCCACCAACAAGGCAAAGCATCACTTCAAATTTGCATCCGGGCTTGAACACTCTGCTGATTGCTCCCAGCATGAACAGTCGCAAGCATTGATAAGTGTACTCGCTGTCCTCCGCACCGAGAAAACGGGTCAGAGCGTAACGGATGCGTTCTGTGCCGTCCCATTCCAGACTGTTCAGATAGTCACGGATGGGGTGGTACTGATTGCAGTCAGCGACAATGGAGATTGCTTTCTGGATTTTCTTCTCGCTCGTCAGTCCGTATTTATCTTCCAGATAGAGCATCAGATAATTCAAGTCCGTGTCATTCAAGGTCGCTGTCTGCTTGCTCCACCAAAGGGGCTTCACAATGTCGATACGCTCCGTGAGAATGTTGTACCTGACAGCACCTTGCAGATGAGGGTCATTCTGAAAGACGGTCAGACAGTTCCTTATACTGTTCTTGATAGCTCCGCTATCGGTCAAGTCCAGACTTCCTCTGACTTCTTCCACGGTCATTGTAGGCTGTGGGTTCTGCAAATCGCTGTTCAAGTTTCATCACCTCTTTTCTTTGCTCGGCTACCAGAGTTTTCTTTTCTTCGGGAGTGCCATACAAGAGAATATCAAGCAGATATTCGATATAGCTTTCTCTTTGCAGGGCTTCCACGAACAGGGGATGCCATTCATCCTCCGGCTGTTTCGGTGCGTACTGCTGTTTCCATGCTCGGAGAGAGTGGAAGTAATCGGTCAGCACCTTGTAGCATCGGTTTTCTTCCTGTTGGTATCTCTGCTCTGGGGTAGGTTCTCTTATCTTGGGTCTGACGGATGGCTTCTGTCTACTGTCATAGCAGATACCAAAATCATCAGCTAATTTCATGGCGGCTTCTTTGCTTGGCAGTCCGAACAGTCGGGAAACAAAATCAACTGCATCCCCGTCCGCTTGGCAAGCGAAACAATGGAAACGCATATCCACTTTCATGCTCGGATTTTTGTCATTGTGGAATGGGCAGACTGCCATGCCGTGACGATTGACACGGATGCCGTACATCTCTGCCGCCTGTCGGGTGGTAACATTGCCTTTTACTGCTTCAAATACATTCATTGCATCATCCTTTCGGGAAACAAAAAAGGCACTCGACATTTTCACAAGAGAAAACGGCAAGTGCCTGTTAGAGTTCCATATTCTGTTTTTTGTGCTGCGGAGATTTCTGCTCCTGCTTCTTTTTGCTTTCTGCCTGCTCATACTGCAAGCGTTCTTTGAGGGAGTGCTTCGGTTCGGGTTTTTTCTCAACCTCGGACTGTTCCGGCGTGAGGACTTTGCCGACCCAGTAGCGGATTTCTTTCATCGGTTGTAATTCCTCTTTGACGGTGGCAAGCTGTCCGGCAAGCTCGGTGTGGGTTGCTTTCAGACCGTCATATTCTGTTTGCAGGGCATCCAGATTGACATTCAAATCAACGCCATGCTTTTTCAGAGTACGGAACGCCTTGTTGTAGGAAGTCAGTTCGTCCTTATGCTTTTCAGCAAAAGCGGCTTGCCTTGTTTTCCAACCGATTTTGATATATTTGTCATGGACTGCCTTGTGGGTCTGGCAATCGGCAACCGCAGTCTGAATAGCGGTAATGACTTTCATGCGGTCGGATGCGGTTTTCATTTCCTTGCTGATTGCTCCGGCTCTCTGGTTCACGCCTTGCAGGGCGGTGTCCAAATCTTCCAGAGTAAAAAGCTCATGTTCTTTCAAATAGATCAGAGCTTTGGAGACTGCTTTCAAATCATCGGCTGTACCTTTCTGCTGTCCGTACCTCGACCACTCGCTACGCTCTGCCTTTCGCAGATTCATATAATCACGGAGCAGAGTGGAGAGGTCAGGCGAAGCGTTTTCCTTTTCGGCTTCCATTTCTGCAAAGGCTTCTTTTGTGGCAGACACAATATCCGCAATCCAGTCCCGCAGACTTTTGATGGTACTGCGGATAGCGTTCATCATGCGGTTGGCGGCTTTAATGTCTCGGTTCAGATTGCCGATGTTGGTTTCAATGCCCTTGCGTTCCAGAGCAGACACGGCGGCTCCCATGTGGACAGTCGGGATAATATCAAGCCCCTGTCTTTCATAGGAACGCATATCCACACGCTCGGCACTTCCGGCAAGCTCCAGATACTTATTCTGAATGACTTCCCATCCGTGTCGCCATTCCTCGGCGTGATACTGTTCGTTCCAGTCAACGGTATCTTCCTTATGGCTTTTCCATCTGCCGGACGGGAGCTTGATACGCTCGCCGTTCTCGTCAAGGTCATAAACCTTTCGGCTCTTGGGCATCCACTTTCCGTTTTCGTCAATGGCTCGCATGGTCAGCATAATGTGGCAATGGGGATTGTGTCCCGGTGGGTCGGGGTCATGGATTGCAAAATCACAACACATTCCCTTTGACACAAAATGCTCTCGGCAGTATTCCTGCATCATCTGCGGACACATTTCAAGCGGCACTTCTCTCGGCAGGGCAACAACGAAACGCCTTGCAAGCTGTGAGTTCCATTGCTTCTCCACTTCCTCGGCAGAGTTCCAGAGCGTTGCTCGGTCTGCATATTCGGGTGGGGCATTGATCGGCAGCATGATTTCCGTGTAAACAACCTCATGCTGTTTTCTGCGGTGGTCTTTGTGCTTCTGGTCGTACTCGGAAAACAGTTTTTCTCCGGCTTGGTAGGCAGCTCCGGCAACTGCGGAATTGCCCTTGCTTCTCTGAACAATTCGTATGTTCAGATGGGGTACTGGCATTTTGTTTGAACCTCCTTTCTCGGTGCAATAAAAAATGACCGATACTTTTCAGCACGGTCGGGGGGAATATAAACTTGCTGACGGTGAATGATTGCTTGCAATCTTTCATCGGCGGCAAGTCCACAAAGGGGTAGCTGTCGCAAGACAGCGCAGGGGAAGTGTAGCTTCCTCTGGATGATTGGAGCAAAAGACTTTTGCGGAAATCATCAAGCTCCCTGCAAGGGACTTTCGGCAGAACGCAATCACCATCTTTAGGTGGTGTATAATTGCGCCCTGTTTCTCAACAGGGTTTTTAGCTCCCATTCGGTTGCTCCTTTTCCTTTCGGTTCTCAATCAGCATATTCAGCTTTTTTTGAACCGCTTCGCTGTGGAAGATGAAAGTCAAAAGCGCCATCACATCATCATCCGTCAGAATGGTCGGCTCTCTCAAAAAGGTTTCCAACATTCCGGCACGAGTGCAAAGACGGTGGGTTCTTTCGCTTCGGGTCAGTCGCTTGATTTCGCTTTCCAGTCGCTTTTCCTTGTGCTTGGCTGCAGTCAGCTTTTTCTCTGCAACATACTGTTCTCGTTTCAGCTTTTCCAATTTTTCATTGGGCATCTGGTCAACTCCTTTCGCAATAATGGGTAAAACAAAAGCGACCAACTTTTTACGGTTGATCGCCTTTGGCTTAATCATTATTTACTTTTCGAGATATTTGATTATTTCATCTGTGATGTGCCAGAACAAAACAGGCGGTATAGCATTACCAATCTGTCTATATGCGGTTGTCTCTGTTCCTGCAAATTTGAAATCATCCGGGAACGACTGGATGCGTGCAGCTTCCAATGGAGTAAATCTTCTGTATAGCTCTTTTGCAGGGTCAACAAGTAAAACAGGATCTCGTGAATTGAGACTGACCTTTGCTAAGTGGCTTGTAACGGTCAGGCAAGGCTCATTCAGATTTTGAGCAAGTCCACGCTTCATGTTGTTCTTGGCGTTCTTCATTCCTTGAACAGCTCTTTCAGAAAAGTAATATTTCTTTTCTTCGATAGCCAATTCTGGAACAGCAACAGATAGTGGTGCCCAGTTTCCCTCGTGTGTTTTTGCAGGGAAAATGAAATCTCCCTTTTGTTCCCAAATATCATTTCTTATGCCGACAATGAGAACTCGTTCACGCTTTTGTGGAACACCATAATCGGCAGCATTTAACAGCGAATGAAATGTTTTGTATCCTGCTTCTTCAAAAGCTGAGATAACACGTTTGAAAATCGCTCCTTTATGAAGCGTCATCATACCTTTTACATTTTCAGCAACAAAAACTTTGGGTTGCTTCGCTTGAACAATGCGTACCATCTGCTTATACAGATTTGCTCTATCATCAAAAGGGTCTTTAGTGGGGTTGACTGTACTAAATGATTGACAAGGAAAACCACCAGTCAGAATATCACATTCGGGAATATCATCAGCTTCCACTTCGCATATGTCAGCACACACCGCATTTTCTGCATCGAAGTTCAGTTTGTGCGAATCAACTGCTTTTGGGTCTATGTCGCAAGCATAAACCAGTTTACAAGGGTGCTTTGCGTATTCCTTTTTGTTGAATACAAAACCACCAACTGTTCCTAAATCAACGCCACCGCAACCGCAGAATAGGGATACAACATTGTACATTATGCACCCTCCCTTTGCAGTCCGGTAATGACCGCATCAACGGCAACATTGGAGAAATCAACTCTGTATGTCATAGGCGTTGCTTGGAGCTTGCCTTCTTGATACTTTTGCATAGGGTTTTTCAATACGAACATCGAGATACCATCACGAGTAAAGTACACACGGAAAATTGAATAGAAATCTCTATGCTGTTGTGCCGCAACCCATTCATTTCGAGTGATGTTCAGAGTATGATGTTAGTATATTAGTGTAGACACAAAAAGCCGAACACCTTAAAATATAAAAAGGGAAGGAAGTGTCTACAATGGCAAAAGGGCAAA
>JAAOXG010000032.1 GCA_013036995.1 Lacrimispora defluvii | reverse complement strand
GTTCAAGTCCTACTCGGGGAGCTTTGGCCCCATGGTCAAGCGGTTAAGACATCGCCCTTTCACGGCGGTAACACGAGTTCGAATCTCGTTGGGGTCATTGAATGCCGATGTGGCTCAATTGGCAGAGCAGCTGATTTGTAATCAGCAGGTTATCGGTTCGAGTCCGATCATCGGCTTTCACTTTACTAAATATATCTATCAGATTATTATGTTTAGGACCTTTAGCTCAGTTGGTTAGAGCAACCGGCTCATAACCGGTCGGTCCCGGGTTCGAGTCCCCGAAGGTCCACTAGCACTGAACTAAATATTTGATAATCTGGCCCGGTGGCTCAGCTGGTTAGAGCGCCGCCCTGTCACGGCGGAGGTCGTGGGTTCGAATCCCATCCGGGTCGTTCTGTATTTTAAAAATACAGGCTTTACAAACCAGCAGGTAAGTTGTATAATGCTTACTGTATCGTTTATGGGATCTTAGCTCAGCTGGGAGAGCATCTGCCTTACAAGCAGAGGGTCATAGGTTCGAGCCCTATAGGTCCCATTTCCATGAGAAATCATGAGAATGCCGGCGTGGCGGAACTGGCAGACGCACAGGACTTAAAATCCTGCGGGACTTACCTCCCGTACCGGTTCGATTCCGGTCGCCGGCATTGCCTGAAAAGGCAGCCAATTGAATATGTGTGTGTAGCTCAGCTGGATAGAGCACTTGGCTACGGACCAAGGTGTCGGGAGTTCGAATCTTCTCACGCACGTAGAAAAAAGCATTTACACGAAAGTGTAGATGCTTTTTTGCTATACTTTTCCATAAAAAGCAATTATTACTTGATTTTTTTCCAGAATTTATTATACTAAATAGTAAATGATATAAGAAAATTTAATAAAAAAATCTGAATCAGGTGCAACGAGGTAGCTGGCAACAATGGGTGCAGTGCCTCTTTTTTTATATAAACGATTGTAAATGACAGGAGTTTTGCAAGATGACATGGGATGAAGTAATCAAAATATTAGATCAGGTTCCTGGAAAAATCAGCTTTCTTTACGAAAATCTGGAAACAGGAGAGCGGGTTGGACATAGGGAAGATCAGCCACTTATGGCAGCCAGCGTGATAAAGCTGTATGTCATGGCGGCAGCATTTAATCAGTTTGAAACAGGAAAACTGAGGCAGGATTTTTCGCTGCCCATATACAAAAAGGATTGCGTTCCATCCTGCGGAGCTCTCACCTACCTTCATGAGGGGATCTGTGTCACGGCATTGGATCTGGTCACTCTGATGATTATATTCAGTGATAATACAGCAACCAATGTGCTCATTGAATTACTGGGGATGGACGAGATCAATGGATATATTAAGTCTCTTGGATTTGAAAAAACCTGTCTTAACAGAAAAATGTATGATACAGAAAAGTCGAGTAAGGGGATTCAAAATTACATAACTGCATCCGAGACAGGCAGGCTGCTTACGATGATGTACCGGGGAGAATTGGTCAGTGAAGGGGCGAGCAGGCAGATGATTTCAATTTTAAAAAATCAACAGCTTTGCAGTAAGATTCCATTTTATTTACAGGCGCTTGCAGAGGAGCCGGAGATAGCTCATAAAACAGGTGAGGATCGTGGGATTACTCATGATGTGGGGATCGTTTATGGAAAAACGCCATTTTTGGTCTGCTTTTGCGGGAATGAGACGGATACTCCTGGATTTGAGCGGATTATGGGGGAACTTTCGTTAAAATTATATGAAGAGACAAATCGGTCAGAGGTGCAGAATCAGAACAAAAGCACGGACAGCATGGTAGGAAGGAAATCAGAATGAAGATAGCAAAAATTGAAACGGCAGAAGTGAATATTCCTCTCGTAACTCCATTTAAGACAGCCCTCAGGACCGTCGATTCTGTTAATGATATTGTAGTTGGAATCACGGCTGATGACGGACAGACAGGATACGGTGAAGCTCCGCCTACGGCTGTGATTACGGGGGAAACGAAAGGCTCTATCCGCTGCGCCATTGAAGAGTTTATTGCACCTCCATTAATTGGTATGGAGATTGAAAACCTGGATGGCATTATGAAAGCACTTCATAAATCCATGATTAAAAACACTTCGGCGAAGGCGGCTGTGGATATGGCAGTTTATGATTTGTTTGCAAAAACCTGCGGAAAGCCTCTCTATAAGGTTTTAGGGGGCAGTAAGGGCGAAATAGAGACCGATTTAACCATTAGCGTCAATGAGACAGAGGAGATGGTCAAAGACAGTCTGCTTGCAATCCAGCAGGGATTTAGAATACTGAAGATCAAAGTCGGCAAAGAAGGGCAAAAGGATGTGGAACGGATCAAAGCCATTCGCCAGGCTGTGGGGCCGGATATTAAGCTTCGGATTGATGCCAACCAGGGGTGGTCTGCAAAAGATGCAGTCAGGATTATAAGAAAACTGGAGGACATGGGAATCGATATGGATCTGGTGGAACAGCCGGTGAGCGCCCATGATTTTGAAGGGATGAAGCTTGTTACCAGTCAGGTACAGACTCCGATTCTGGCAGATGAAAGCGTATTTTCAGCCATGGATGCCATACATATCATAAAAGAGCGTGCTGCAGATTTAATTAATATTAAGCTGATGAAGACCGGGGGAATTTACGAGGCTTTAAAAGTCTGTGCCATAGCAGAATGCTACGAAGTGGAGTGTATGATTGGATGTATGCTGGAAAGTAAGATTGCAGTCAGCGCAGCCGCCCATCTGGCAGCTGCAAAGGGGATAATTACCAGAGCGGATTTAGACGGACCCTCCCTGTGCAGTGAGGATCCATATAGCGGAGGTCCGGCCTTTATGGGCTCCAGAATTACAATGAATGACGAGCCGGGACTGGGAATCTTTAAGGTACCTGTTTTTGGGGAGAAATAATAACATACGAATGAGGACACTAATCCCTGACGGGTTTAGAAATAAGAAAAAATGGAGGAAAATTATGAAGAAAAAAAGATTAGCAGCCGGTATTCTCTGTGCAGTTCTTGCAACAGCAGCTGTACTCAGCGGATGCGGAGGTAAAAAAACTTCTGAGAGCAGCGCAGGAAGTGCGGATGGCGGAGCAAAGACGGAAGGAAGCGGGGAGCCTGCCGTTTATAAAAAGCTTTATGGAGCAGAAGCGACAACTCTTAATTACCTCACCTCATCTACGGAAAATGATTATAAAATTGGCGCAAATGTAATTGATACTCTGGTAGAATATGACAATAAGGGACAGATTAAGCCTGGCCTGGCGACAGAATGGAGTTATGATGATGCCACTCTTACCTGGACTTTTAAGCTAAGAGATGCAAAATGGGTTGATAACACGGGCAAAGAAGTTGGCGCTGTGACTGCCCAGGATTTCGTGGATGCGATGAAGTATGAGCTGACTCCGGAATATGAAAGCTCCAATGTACAGAATTTATTTGGCATCATTGCCAACGCCGAAAATTATTATAACGGGCTGGTTTACAATGGTGGTGCAGATAAGGATGGGAAAGTATGGCAGCCGGTTGAATTCTCATCGGTTGGTGTTAAGGCCGTAGATGAGCATACTCTTACTTATACTCTTGAAAAGGAAGTTCCTTATTTCCTGTCTTCTCTTGCTTATGTAGTGTATATGCCAGCCTATGGACCTCAGCTTCAGGAGCTTGGTAAGGATTTTGGAACAGGCGCAGACAAGATGTATTATAACGGTGCTTACTATCTGGAAGAATTCTCACCTCAGGAAAGGCACGTTATGAAGAAAAATCAATTAAATTACGATGCGGCTCTGGTTTATATTGATGAAATTCAGGAAGTTTACAATGCGGAATATAATACAATCGGACCTGAGATGGTAAAGCGTGGCGAGGTGGATTATGCAGAAATCTCTTCCGATATCCTGGATGACTGGAAAAACAGTGAGGATACAAAGAATTTAATCAGCAGAGAGAGACCCAGAACAAGCTACTCTTATTTCTACTGCTTTAACTTTAATCCCCAGTTTGATGCTCAGTATGAACCGGATAACTGGAAAAAGGCAGTGAATAATGAAAACTTCCGTAAGGCTTTATCATCAGCACTCAATAAGTCCAAGGAAGTTGCAGTGTTAGAGTCCGCCACACCTGATGATTTTGTAATCAACTCTATTACACCCCCAAACTTTACCTTTAATGCACAAGGTGAGGATTATACCAAGGTAGGGGATATGGTAAACTTAACCCAGACCTTTGATGAGACCAAAGCAAAGGAATACAGGGATCTGGCAAAGAAAGAGCTGGAGGCATCAGGAGTAACATTTCCTGTTAAGGTATTAATGCCATACAATCCGTCTGAAGTAAACTGGGATAAAGAATGTCAGGTAGTGGAGCAGCAGATGGAAAGCCTTCTTGGCTCTGATTTTATTGATATCGTTGTGGAAGCAGGTCCTGCAGATGGATTTTTAACAGAAGTACGCAGAAGCGGTAAATTTGCATTTATGAAATGTAACTGGGGTGCAGATTATGCTGATCCGGAAACCTGGACAGATCCGTTCTACCAGAAAAAGGGAGAAAGCGGATATGATCCCGGATATAAGTATGGAAATATAGCGAAGGCAATCGAAGACGGAACTCCTTCTGCGGAAGCAGCTTTAGAATACTTTACTCTCGTGGATCAGGCTAAGGATATGAAAACGGATATCAATGCCAGGTACGAGGCTTTTGCCAAGGCTGAGGCAAGCCTGGTGGGTCACGCATTTGTGATTCCTTACAGCATTTCTGTCAGTAAGTATGTGGCTAGTAAGCTGGATGTATTTGAAGGGCAGTATGCGCCGTTCGGAGTATCTAATCTTCGGTATAAAGGACAGCATTTAAAGGATCATTTCATTTCCATGGATGAGTTTAAGGCGAATCGGGAAGCAAATGAAAAATAAACGGTAAGAAAAAACGCCGGATCACAGGCTATGCTTTTGATCCGGCGGAAAAATACCGTCTGAAGGGGAGGTGGATATGATCTGACTTCGCCTTCAGAGAGTATTTTTACAAACATAACAAAGGAGTCTGAAAACTGATGTTACTATACTTGAGTAAAAGAATCGCACGTTCATTTCTAACATTAATCATCATTCTGACCGTTGTATTCTGTCTTCTCCGCCTTATGCCGATTGAAGGTTATTTTCAGAACTTTGATAAAATGACACCTCAGCAAATCGAAGTTGGTTTAAAGGAGATGGGATTGTCGGATCCCCTTCCCCTTCAGATTGTTCATTTTTTCCAGAAACTGCTACATGGCGATCTGGGGACTTCCAGGATTTATCGTTCCAATGTTCCTGTATCCGATATTCTGGCGGATAAAGTTCCTGTATCCATTAAGCTGGGAATCTGGTCCATGGTTGTCTCACTTCTGGTTGGTCTTCCTATGGGGGCTTTGATGGCAAGGTATCAGTACCGTTGGTTTGACAGGATCGGGACATTTTTTATTGTTTGTATCCAGGCTGTACCGGCTGCAGTCTATTTTCTTTATATCCAGCTTTATGGGACACAGCTCTTTCATGTTGGGCTGCTCTTTCAGATCGATGATCCCAATTACTGGATTTTGCCGGTTATTTCCATGTCTCTTGGAAATATTGCATTTTATGGAATGTGGCTGAGACGGTATATGATTGATGAAAGCAACAAGGATTATGTCAGGTTAGCAAAGGCAAAAGGACTGTCAGAGGGTAATGTTATGTTTAAACATATTTTCCGCAATGCATTTGTTCCCCTTGCCCAGTATATTCCTACCGCATTTTTAAATACGGTGATCGGTTCTATTTACATAGAATCTCTTTACAGCATTCCTGGAATGGGCGGTCTTTTGGTAACCGTAATTAAAAAGCATGACAATGCCATGGTACAGGGGATTGTACTTTTGTATGCCTGCGTAGGCGTACTGGGACTGCTTCTTGGGGATCTTATGATGGTAATGCTGGATCCCAGAATCAGCCTTGGAAAGAAAGCAGGTGACAGATGATGAAGCAATTTTCTTACCGCCATACAAAGGAAGCAGAGTTAATTGAAAATATGGAAGAAGCAGAGCTGTTTACGTTTGGGGGATATAATGAAGCAGAGACAGAGAAAACGGGATTCAGCAATTATTCTTACTGGAACAGTACGCTCCATGCTTTCTTTAAGAACCGGATAGCCTTTGGGTTACTGGTGCTGTTAATGCTGTTATTGGCATTTACCTTTATACAGCCTTATCTTCCAGGCCAGTACGATCCAAACCTGATTATCAATGATACCAGTGGAATGCAGTTTCGCAATATTCCGCCTGGAAAACAATTTATTCTCGGGACCAATTCCATCGGTCAGGACTTATGGGCGCGGATCTGGTCAGGAACCAGGACTTCGCTGTTTATTGGCTTATCAGTGGCGCTTGCGGAGGCCGTAATCGGAATTACAGTAGGGGTGATCTGGGGATATGTCAGAAAGGCAGACTTTATACTGACCGAAATTTATAATATTATTGATAATATACCAAATACGATTATATTGATTTTGATTTCTTACATATTAAAGCCCAGTATTAAAACACTGATATTTGCCATGTGTCTTACTGGTTGGATTCAGATGGCAAGATTTATCCGCAACCAGATCCTCATTATCAGAGACAGGGATTATAATGTGGCAAGCCGATGTCTTGGAACACCCACAAGCAGAATTATTGTGAAAAATCTTCTGCCTTATCTGGTTTCTGTCATTATGCTTCGTATGGCACTTACCATTCCGGCAGCTATCGGCAATGAAGTGTTTATAACCTATATTGGTCTGGGGCTTCCGGTTAATATTCCAAGCCTTGGGAACTTAATCAATGAAGGAAGAGCACTGATTACCAGCCCGGCACTGCGCTATCAACTGGTTTATCCTACCATTATTCTTTCATTTGTAACTATTTCTTTCTATATTATCGGCAACGCGTTTTCTGATGCCGCCGATCCGAAGAATCACTTATAAGGAGGCAGCAAATGGAACGAGAGACGATATTAGAAGTAAATGATTTAGATATTACCTTTGAACTGAGAGGGAAACGGCTTCATGCCATTCGCGGTATTTCCCTGGAACTTTATAAAGGAGAAATTCTTGCCATTGTAGGGGAATCAGGAAGCGGAAAATCGGTATTTACAAAATCTTTTATGGGGCTCTTAGATAAAAATGGCAGTGTCAGCGGCGGGAAAGCCGTTTATTATGGCTCTGATGATAAGGTTCCGGTAGAGTTAACGGGAATTAGGAAAGAAAAAGACTGGTTAAAGCTGCGGGGACATGAAATTGCCATGATTATGCAGGATCCAATGACCAGCTTAAATCCATTAAAGACCATTGGTGCACAGATTATGGAGGCGGTTCTCCTGCATCAAAAGGGAAGCAGGGCTGAGGCCAAAAAACGGACGCTTCAGTATCTGACTGACGTGGGAATTCAGGATCCGGAGAAACGATTTTCCCAGTATCCTCATGAATTTTCAGGTGGTATGCGACAGCGTGTGGTCATTGCCATAGCTATTGCCTGCAATCCTCAGATTCTTATTTGCGATGAGCCCACAACGGCACTTGATGTGACCATACAGGCTCAGATTCTGGAACTGATTAAGGAACTGCGGCTGAAATATAAGCTTTCTGTGATTCTTATCACTCATGATCTGGGAGTAGTGGCCAATACGGCAGACAGAGTTGCCGTGATGTATGCCGGGGACATTGTAGAGATTGGAACCAGTGAGGATATCTTTTATGATGCAAGACATCCTTATACCTGGGCGCTCCTTTCATCTTTGCCCCAGGTTGGGATAAAAGGAGAGAATTTATTCTCCATTGCAGGAACACCCCCTAATCTCTATGCAGAAATAAAGGGAGATGCCTTTGCTCCCAGAAATCCACAGGCTCTTAAGATTGATTTTGTGAAGAGTCCTCCTTATTTCAGCATTTCCCCTACCCACAAGGCTAAAACCTGGCTGCTGGATGAACGGGCACCAAAGGCGGATCCCCCGCCTGTACTAAAAATAATCAGAGAGGGAGGTCTGTTCTGATGGAGCGGGAAGTACTACTGGAAGTTAAGGATTTGGAAGTGACCTTCGGTGAACGAAAAAAGAAATATCAGGCAGTAAAAGGGGTAAACTTTAAGATTTATAAAGGGGAGACCTTTGGACTGGTGGGAGAATCCGGTTCCGGGAAAACCACCATTGGCCGGGCTGTTATGAGAATTATAAAGACTTCAGGAGGAGACATTCTCTACAAGGGTCAGAAAATAAACGGAGATATTTCGGGAGAACTGGACCGGAAGGTGATTCAGGAAATCCAGATGATATTTCAGGATCCCCAGGCATCTTTAAATGAAAGAGCCAAGGTGGATTATATCGTAAGCGAAGGACTATTGAATATTGAAAAAGGGATTACTGAGAAGGAAAGGAAGGAACGGGTGAATCAGGCACTTCTCGATGTGGGACTTCTTCCGGAATTCGCCAGCCGTTTCCCCCATGAGTTTTCTGGTGGCCAGAGGCAGCGGATCGGGATAGCAAGATCTCTGATTATGAAACCGGAGTTTATCATAGCTGATGAACCGATTTCTGCCCTCGATGTGTCAGTGCGGGCTCAGGTTCTGAATCTTCTTACCAGAATTCAGAAAGAACGTCAGATTACTTATCTGTTCATTGCCCACGATTTATCGGTTATGCGGTTTATTACTGACCGGATTGCAGTAATACGCAAGGGAGAGATCGTGGAGATGGCTGAGACGGAGGAATTGATTACCCATGCCATTCACCCTTATACAAGGGCGCTGCTTTCGGCAATTCCCATGCCTGATCCAAGGCATGAGAAGGAAAAGAAACTGATGGTTTATGATCCGTCTATCCATGATTATACTACAGACCAGCCTTACTGGCAGGAAATCAGGAAAGAACATTATGTACTGGCGAATAAAAAAGAGGCGGAAGAATATAAGAAATTATATGAACGTTGACGAAACGGATAAAAGGCAGCGGAACTACCCGCTGCCTTTGACTTGCAGGTCCGGTTCTTTGGAATGAAAGGAGACAGTGATGGAACAGCAGTTTGCAGTAATGAAAAAGCCGGTAATTACAATATGGGACCGGCCTGGAGAGACAAAGGAGAACAGGGAAAAGAAACTGGTTTCTTCCATTGCAGATGAAGGGATATACGGTATGGGACTTCGGATCATAGGGGAGGAAACCCAGGGATATTATCCGGTTGTGACAGCCTATCATTATCCGGGGTATGTAAGAAAAGTGGATGTGGAACTGACCGGCCTTTCTGCCCTGATTAATTGGGAAGAGGGCGGTCTGATGGTAACAGATGGAGAATTAGTGGATATCATGTCAATTCCCAAGGTCCAGGGTATAAGAATCATGAGCGTTCCAAGAGGGGCCCTGATTAAGGTGAGAGAGTTTGAGTCAGAAGAACCTGGCTGGGCAATGGTAGAGTTATTAGACGGGCAGAGAGGTTTTATGAGGAATCAGTATCTGCGCCCCAAGGAATATTCCCAAAGCGGATTGTGGACGGATAAACTTCCACAGAAGGAAATTGTGGATGAAAGACAATTTCGCGGGGCGGTGGTGGAGACAGCAATGGAGTATTTGGGAACCCAGTACCGGTGGGGAGGCAGAACATCATTGGGGATCGACTGTTCTGGTTTAACTTCACAGAGCTATCTGATGAACGGAATTATTATATTCCGGGATGCAAAAATACAGCCGGGGTTTCCGGTTAAGGAAATACCAAAAGATGAAATGCTTCCAGGGGATCTCATGTATTTTCCGGGTCATATCGCCATGTACCTGGGAGATGGATCCTATATTCATTCCACAGGTAAGATTGGAAGCAGCGGAGTGGTCATAAACAGCTTAAATCCGGAGGCATCGGATTATCGGGATGATCTGGTCAAAAGCTGGTATGCTTCGGGAAGTATATTCTAGAGAAGAAAACGGAGGATGACATGGATTATAGATTTACATTAGAGAAAAGAATTCAGGCAGAATTAATGAGCTATGACGGGAAGATGGGAATCTATCTCAATGATTTCCATGGTAATGAGATCACTATGGGGCAGGATGAAAAATTTGAGACTGCAAGTACCATTAAGACCTTTATACTTGCTTGTCTGTTTGATGAAGTGGAGAAAGGGAACAAAAGCCTGGAGGATCTGGTGGAATATAAGGCGGATCATGTGGTGGATGGAAGCGGGGTACTGGCAGCCCTGGAACCAGGTGCAGTACTGAGGGTGAAAGATGCGGCTGTTTTTATGATTATTGTCAGTGATAACATTGCTACCAATATGATGATTGATTATCTGGGGCTGGATACCATTAACCGCTGCATAGAAAAGCTTGGATGTAAGGATACGATTCTTTATAATCCCATTCACTTTGACCGGTACCGACAACTGGGAACCAGTACGCCAAACGATTATGGCAGTGTGTTTACAAGACTGGTAAAGGGAAAATTGATCAGCCCGAAAGCGGATGCGGCAATGATTGAAATATTGAAAAAGCAGCATTACAACAGCATGATAACTAAAGATTTTCCGCCGGTCTATATGGATAGTGACAATACGGATGAA
The DNA here is from genome assembly GCA_013036995.1 of Lacrimispora defluvii. GTDB lineage: Bacteria > Bacillota > Clostridia > Lachnospirales > Lachnospiraceae > Lacrimispora > Lacrimispora defluvii. Next base: position 157,649 of record JAAOXG010000032.1, on the reverse strand, counting down.
ATACTGATTTCTGTGGCTTCAAAAAGCGGGAGCATGGATGCCTGCCGCAACGACGGAGGCATCGTATTTACTCCATATGGACCGTATGTAATTGTTATGTTTCATAAGGAATTTTCTGATACCATGTACTATCCAGCTCATCCTGCCACTGTGTTTGGAGCCAGGGTAAGCAAAATGGTACTGGACCAGTTCCTGGCTTTGGAAGGAAGATTCTGTCTGTAAAGCTCTACAGGCTTAAAAGCTGGGACAGATCATGGATGGTATAAGTAGCATCAGACCTGGAAGGGGAATCTGTGCGGGTAAAAAGACAGGAGTCAATGCCGGCATTGACTGCGCCCTTGATATCAGAACTTAAACTATCTCCAACCATGATGGTTTCTTTCTGATTGAAATCAGGAATATGTTCAAAGCAGTGTTTAAAAAAGTGGATTGATGGCTTCTCGCTTCCCACTTTTTCCGATATAAACATACCGTCAAACAGGTCGAAGATACCAGCCTGATTTAGTCTGGTAACCTGGGTGGCATAGGCACCATTGGAAGCGGTATAGAGCTTTTTCCCCATGCTTTTTAGCTGAGTCAGCGTCTCTTTTGCGTGGGGGATAAGCTCCGGGTTGCTGCCAAGAAAGCTTCGGTAGCGGGATTCTGCCTCCACTCCGTCTATTTCTCTTTCCAGAGTCTTAAAGTAGAGGGAAAATCTTGTGTGAAATACTTCTTCCCTGCTGATCTTCTCCTGCTCCAGCAGATTCCAGAGATTCTTGTTTATCTTTTTATATTCCTCCAGCATGCTGCGTTCAAAGGGAAGGCAGTAGGATTCTATTACATTCTGAAAGCTTCGTTCTTCTGCTGCATCAAAATCCAGAATGGTGTTGTCAATATCGATTAAGTATGTTTGGTACATGTTTTTAGTCCTCCATATTCCAGTGCTTCTTAAAAAAGTTTAAGCAGATTCCTAACAGGGGGGAAAGGAGCAGAACACTGATTACGGTTCCTTCCCTGATCTGCCAGGGCGTATGTGCCCATAAGGTAAGGGCGATGGCAGCAACCAGAAATATCACATCAAAGCTCATGCGCACAGCGGTAAATTTCTTGTGAGTATGTTCCGTAATGGTAAGGCAGAGACTCTCTAAGGGGAACTTTATAATTCCAATAGCCAGGACAGCGCCAAGGCTTATGGATGCGAAAATCAAACCGATCCCATAGAGCAGTACTCTGAAAAGGTAGCTTTCGGCTGTAAAACCGGACAGAACCTGATAGAGAAAAAAGTTAATGATAATTCCGTTGGCAATGGTAGCGATAATCTGAATGATGTCCTTATAGTTTAATCTGGTACGTCTTAAAAGTAAATAGCTGATAAAAAAAATGGTATTAACCAGGTTTAATATGGTACCAACCTTCCATGGAATGAGAAAGGAAAGTGTAACTGCCAGTGCATTTAAAACACTCTGGCCGATGGCTGCTTTTAACTGCAGCGATACTCCAAATCCAAATAGTACAAAGTTCAGGATGGAATAAGCGATTAATTTTGTGTTTTTCTTCGTCATTGTTTTCACCTCGGGAATATGATACCATAGTTTCTGGATAACCTACTATGAGATTTATCATATCAGAGGAAATTATGATGAAACAGTTTATAACATGTGAGATTCCGGATCATTTAATAAAAATGGGGCAGGAGAAACGCTTCCCCAAAGGCAGCAATATTTTTAAGGTGGGGGAGTCCATTTCCCGCTGCTATTATATCTGCTCCGGTGCAGTAAAAATATATATAGATCATGAAAACGGCCGACGCTCCATTCTTGATTTTGCAGGAAGAGAGGACTGGCTGGGGGAGCTTTCTATTTTCTGTAATGAAGACTTCACAAAAGAAAATAAAGTGGTGGATGACATCTGCTGCCTGGAGTTTGATTTGGAAGTCATTAGGGATAAGTGTAAAAAGGACCCTGAGGTTTCCTTCTATTTCGCGTCCTATATTTCCAGTAAGCTGATGGCCAGAAGTTTCCGCCTCAGCAAATATCTTAATTATTCTCTGGAAAAAAGACTGGCCTCCTTTATACTGACCCATCACAAAGAGGGATTGTATGGGATTTCCCATACGGATGTCTCTGAGTATATGAATGTCAGCTACCGTCATATACTGTTTGTTATGAAGAAATTTTGTGATGAGGGAATTATGAAAAAAGAGAAAGGGTATTTTATTGCTGATTTTAACAGACTGCAGGAGATTGCGGAACGCTCTGAATAAAACATAATTACTATTGTTTCTTTTCCATTTTTCGATATAATTAAGAGTACGGGTTTGCGTATGAGGGAAAAGAAAAAAAGAGATTGGAATCGTATATATGGAAGAGGAACATAATGAAGATAGAAGGAACACAGGTATTCTGCCCTTTGAAGATGGAACTTTCTTAAACTATAAGATTGTAAAATCCAGGAGGAGAACCATGGCGCTCCAGGTCACAAAAACAGGGGAAGTGATCGTAAGGCTTCCTTTCACAGCATCTTACCGTTTGGGGCATGAGCTGGTATTAAAAAACAGCAGATGGGTGTATGAGGCTGTTTTAAAGATCAGGTCCCGGCCAGTATTAAATCAGTTTTCATGGGCCGATGGGAGTGAACTGCTGTTATTTGGAGAAAAGCGCATCATTCGTATCCTGCATGATGTTAGGAGAAAGGGAATTTTAATAAAGGAATCTTCAGAAGAATTAACACTCACTGGTTCCATAGATGGGGAGGATACAGTCAGATCAGTGATTAAGAACTGGTACAGGCAGCGCGCAAGACAGTATCTGGAGGAGAAAACTGCTTTTTGGGCACAAATTATGAATACGGATTACGGCAGAATCGCCATACGGGATCAGGCCACCAGATGGGGCAGCTGCAGCGGAAAGGGAAACTTAAATTTTAACTGGAGACTTGTACTGCTGCCGGAAGATCTGGCTGATTATGTGGTAGTACATGAGCTGGCTCATCGGACTTATATGAATCATTCAAAAGCATTCTGGTCAACTGTAGAAAAAGAAATACCGGATTACCGGTCCAGGAGGAAGAGATTAAGGGAATATGAAAGTGACATCTATCAGAAATATTAAAATAAAAACAAAACTCATTTTGTTGGGAGCAATCAGTATTCTGGGATTAATATTTATTGGAACGGAATCTGTTATTACAGCTAGTAAAATCAATGAAGCCAGTACGGTGATTTCCCAGTCATGGGTGCCTGCAATAATCATTGCGGAAGAGTTAAACACCAAGACATCCAATTACCGTATTAAGGAATATAACCACGTGGTCACTTCAAGCGGGGTTGACAAATCTCAGCTGGAGCGGGAGATGGATGGCATTAAAACTGAGATAGACCGGTCTTTTGCCCGGTATGAACTGTATATTACTGATGAATCAGACCGCCAGTTAATGAATGAGGCCAAAGATAACTGGAGGAGGTATTTGGAATGCAGCTATCGCCTTCTTGCCGTCAGCCGGGAAAATAACTCCGAAGAAGCATTTAACATCATCATGGGTGAATCCAGAGTGCTGTTTGATGAGGCAAGCGATGGTTTTTTAGAGGTTGTGGATTATAACAGAAAAGGATCGGAAGCAGCCAGCGTTGAAGGGGATCATTTGTATATGCGTCTGGCAAGGATGAAGGTGATCAGCGTTGGTGTGGTGGGATTTTTAATTTCACTCCTTGTGATTTATATAATCATTGCCATTGATAAACCGGTAAAGGATCTGGTGGAAGGAACCAGAAGAGTAGCAGACGGAGATCTGGGGGTTTATTTAACCTACCGGTCCAGGGATGAAATCGGCATACTGACCAATTCTGTCAATCAATTGATTGATCGGTTAAAGCTTATTATTGATGATGAAAAATATTTATTTAAGGAAATAGGTAGTGAGAACTTTGAGGTGAAATCCACCTGTGAAAAAGCTTACCGGGGGGACTTTGCTCCCATTCTTTATTCCATTACAAGCCTTATGAACCGTTTGTCTGCTGCAAAAAGGCGGAAAGAAGGATTCAGGGAGGATGAGAAAACAGGGAATAAAAGAATTAGGGAAATAACAAGAGCCAGTAAATTGAGAGAGATAAAAGGCACAAAAAAAGAGACAGCACAAAAGAGTGTTATTAAGGAGATCAAGAAAGATGGCAGCAGAGCAGTGGATGCTTCAGACTAAACGGGCTGATTTTGATGAAATGGCAAAGTTTCATCATATATCACCGGTGACGGCAAGAATTATCAGAAACCGGGAAGTATTAGGGCGGGAAGCCGTGGAAAAGTATTTAAGAGGTGGGCTGGATGATTTATACAGCCCCTGTCTGCTGAAAGATATGGACCGTGCCATATTGATTTTAAAAGAAAAAATACAACTGTTGAAGCCGATCCGGATCGTAGGAGATTATGATATTGACGGAGTCTGTTCTACATACCTTTTGTATCAGGCACTGAAAGAGACAGGCGCAGTTGTGGATTATGAAATTCCGGACAGAATCAAGGATGGATATGGAATTAATGAATCTATAATAAGGGCAGCTTATGAGGATGGCATTGATACAATTATAACCTGTGATAATGGAATCGCCGCAGTGGAGCAAATCAGTCTTGCCAAAGAACTTGGGATGACAGTGATTATAACAGATCATCATGATATCCGCAAAGACGATGGGCAGGAGATGCTGCCACCTGGAGATGCGATTGTTAATCCCAAACAGGAAGCCTGCAGGTATCCGTTTCCTGAGATATGCGGTGCTATGGTGGCCTTTAAGCTGATACAGGCTTTGTATGAGGCGTTTGGCATATCGAAAGAGAAATCCTTTGATATGGTGGAATTTGCTGCCATAGCAACCGTTGGAGATGTGATGAAGCTGCAGGACGAGAACCGTATTATCGTGAAAGAAGGTTTAAAGCGTATTGGGAATACCAAAAGTCTGGGGCTTTTAAAACTTATTGAGAAGAATAATCTGGATAAGGATCATATCACGGCATATCAGATAGGATTTATCATCGGCCCTTGTTTAAACGCAGGCGGACGCCTTGTGACTGCCAAGCTGGCTCTTTCTCTGCTTTTATGTCAGGAAGAAGAAGAGGCAGACAGAATGGCGGTTGAATTAAAGGATCTCAATGACCAGAGGAAGGATATGACGAAATCGGGAACAGACCAGGCGGTAAAGCTGGTAGAAGAACATTTTTCCGACGATAAGGTTCTGGTGGTATATCTGCCCGAATGCCATGAGTCACTTGCTGGAATCATAGCCGGCAGATTAAGAGAGCGTTTTCAGAAACCGGCATTTGTACTGACGGATGGGGAGGAGCATGTAAAGGGTTCCGGGCGATCCATAGAGTCTTACCATATGTTTGACGCTCTGGTGGAGGTAAAGGAACTTCTGCTGAAATTTGGAGGTCACCCAATGGCAGCAGGGGTGTCTCTTTTAAAGGAAAACGTTGATGAATTACGCAGAGCTCTGAATGAAAAAGCAGATTTATCGGAAGAGGATTTTGTTAAGAAGGTATGGATTGATGTTCCCATGCCTCTTGAGTACATAAGTGAGCCTTTGATTGAGGAACTGGATTTACTGGAACCATATGGGCAGGGGAACGAAAAACCACTGTTTGCACAAAAGGATTTGTCCATTCGCAGTGTTCGGGTACTGGGTAAAAACCGGAATGTGGTCAAATTTTCACTGGTAACAAAAAACGGTACGCCTATGGATGGGCTTTTGTTTGAAGACGGAGATTTATTTGTAGAAGAACTGGGAAACCGCCGTCAGCTTGACGTGGTGTATTATCCGGCAGTAAATGAATACAATGGAAATAAATCCCTTCAGATTGTGATAAAAAATTACCGGATTTTAAGCTAGATCAGACAACCGGGAGAATGGCGTGAAGACAGTAAGTCACTTGCTCAGCATGCAGAAGATGAGAAAGCCTTGACATTTTAAGGAAGTTTGCTATATAATCTACCAAAATGCTAAAGAGTAACGATTCAAAAGGAAAAGTGAGGGATTGGACATGGTAAATGAAGTAATGAAGTTTATCACCGGCTTTGACAAGGAAGTAGGAGAAGCCATCGAAAAGGAATGTGCACGTCAGCGAAGGAATCTGGAATTAATCGCATCCGAAAACATCGTTTCAGAACCGGTTATGATGGCTATGGGAACTGTGCTTACCAATAAATATGCGGAAGGTTACCCGGGAAAGCGTTATTACGGCGGATGTGAAGAAGTGGATGTTGTGGAAACCATTGCCATTGAACGTGCAAAAAAACTGTTCGGCTGTGATTATGCCAATGTTCAGCCCCATTCAGGAGCCCAGGCCAATATGGCAGTATTTCTCGCCATGTTAAATCCAGGCGATACCGTTATGGGAATGAATTTAAATCATGGCGGTCATTTAACTCATGGAAGCCCAGTAAACTTTTCCGGTCTTTATTTTAATATCGTTCCTTATGGTGTGAATGATGACGGATTCCTTGATTATGATGAGATGGAGCGTCTGGCAGTGGAGCATAAGCCAAAACTTATTGTGGCTGGTGCAAGCGCCTATGGCAGAGCCATCGACTTTAAGCGGTTTAGAGAAGTTGCAGATAAGGTGGGAGCTTATTTGATGGTGGATATGGCTCACATTGCAGGACTGGTTGCAGCAGGAATTCATGAAAGCCCCATTCCTTATGCAGATGTGGTTACCACCACAACTCATAAAACCTTAAGAGGACCAAGAGGCGGTATGATCCTGGCAAACCAGGAGGCAGCTGATAAGTTTAACTTTAATAAAGCAATTTTCCCGGGAACTCAGGGCGGTCCGTTAGAGCATGTAATCGCTGGAAAGGCAGTATGCTTTGGAGAAGCGTTAAAGCCTGAGTTTAAGACCTATCAGGAGCAGGTGGTTAAGAATGCCAAGGCACTTGCTGCTGCACTGGTTAAGCAGGGATTTCATATTCTTACCGACGGCACAGACAATCATCTGATGCTGATTGATTTAAGAGGGATGGAAGTTACTGGAAAAGAGCTTCAAAACCGCTGCGATGAGGTATTTATTACCCTGAATAAGAATGCGGTTCCAAATGATCCAAGAAGCCCCTTTGTTACTTCCGGTGTCCGGGTAGGTACTCCGGCTGTTACTTCCAGGGGATTAAAGGAAGAAGACATGGAAAAGATTGCAGAGTGCATCTGGCTTGCGGCAACTGATTTTGATCATAAGGCCGATTATATCAGAGGTGAGGTAACAAAAATCTGCGATAAGTATCCGATTTATAATAAATAATGAAACAGAAAGCTGCTGCACATTTGGGTGCAGCAGCTTTTTTCATATGCAGGAAGGAATTCACTCTTTTCTGCATGTCAGGAGGAAATTAGATTTGGCTTTTATGCCTCGTTTCTAAAAGATTCGCAGTCTGTGCATTCTTTTTTTGTAGGATTCTCTTCATGGGTGCCTACTTTGATTTTTTCCAGTGTGCAGTAGTCATCACTTTTGGCATGGTAAGCGCAATTGTCAATAGTACATTGGATACATTCATTTTTGCCGTTTACTAACATCGATTGACCCTCCTTTATTGGTTGTTGCATCTATTATTGTAAGCGTTTTTGGCCGATTTATTATGCCAAATTTTTCTTAAATAAAATGAGCAGAGTCCAATCGGTTGTATTCTTCCTGGTTAATTGTCAGAACAGTTCCGTGCTTGAATCCGTAAGGAAAGGAGAAGGATTCATCGGAACGGATAAAATTGCCGAAAGAAATATCTTCCGCGATAAAGGGAACGTATCCCTGTTTCTCTTTTATTTTTGTACCGTAGTAATCTAAAAACAGGCACCAGCGTCCATCTTCTGTCCGAAAAGCGGTAGGGGCCTCGTATTGTCCCTGTTCCAGCTTTTTCATCTCTTCGCTGAACTTAGGAATGATAGAAAATGGACCGGTAATACATTGTGACTGAAGCAGTAATATAGCAGCAGGATTGGGATTACTTTTAACAAAGAGGTAGAAAGTTTCACCATCTTTATATAAAGCAGAATCAATAATATCACTGTCTTCTTTTTCGTATAGTACCCTGGGGCTGGTAAATGATTTAAAATCCCTGGTTCTGCTGTAATAAATTTTTTTATTCCCATAGTTGTTAGAAGGGTGGGAAGAAGACCAGTGAATCAGATAATCACCTGCTTCACTGTCAAAAATAATATCTGGAGCCCACACACATCCAAAGGGCTCACTTCCAAAGGAAATCAGGCGTGGGGCGGACCAGTGAATCAGATCGGCAGATTCCCAGAGAACCAGATTCCTGCTGCCTTCCCTGCTGACATTATCCCAGCTCCCTTTATACTTTGTCTTAAAATTTCTTGCTAGGCTTAAATCTGTGGCAAGTATGTAATAAATCCCTTCTTTTGTGCGGCAAATAGTGAAATCCCGCACGCCCTGTTCTCCTATGTTACTGGTAAGAATGGGATTGCCTCCGTTTATTTCCTGCCAGTGAAATCCATCTTTGCTGATGGAGAAATAGACGGCTTCTCCATCGGGATCCTCCTTTTCTTTAAAATGAACAAATAGATATGCCTGCATCAATACACGTCCTTTCTGCTTTTTTTTCATCTTATCACTTGATGGGAGATGGGACAAGTTGTTGTTCCGGCAAAATAATATTGTCAAATGAGGGGGGAGTATGATATACTTTTTTGGGTTTTTAATAAATATATTGTCAATTATAACCAATACTTATTAATATGGGCGGCATTTACTGATAGATCCAGTCCTATGCAGGAGGATAATTTAAGTGATCAGATTTAAAAATTACGTAAGAGCAGAAAGTCTGGAAGAAGCTTATAATCTGAACCAGAAAAAAAGCAGTGTAATCGGTGCAGGAATGATGTGGCTGAAGGTTCAGAACAGGACTAAAATGACTCTGGTGGATTTATCCGGTCTTGGACTTGACGGAGTCGAAGAAACGGATGAAGAGTTTGTGATAGGTGCCATGTGTACATTGCGCCAGCTGGAAATACACAAGGGACTTGATGGGTATTTTAAAGGCTTATTTAAGGAATGCACCCGTTCCATAGTAGGCGTTCAGTTTCGCAATGGAGCAACGGTGGGAGGAAGCATATATGGCAGATTTGGATTTTCTGACATTCTGACCTGCATGCTGGCACTGGATACTTATGTAGAACTCTATAAGGGAGGGATTATTCCACTTGAGGAATTCTGCAGTCAGAAATTTGACCGGGATATTCTGGTCAGAATCCGGATTAAAAAGGATGGCAGAAGGGCATTCTATGCTTCTTCCCGAATGACCAAAACGGATTTCCCTCTTATTGCATGCTGTGTGTCTGCGGCGGATGATACTTATTACGTATCAGTGGGAGCAAGACCAGCAAAGGCAGAGCTTGCAGTCATAAGCCGCAAGGAAGGGGAAGATTTTCAGGAGCTGGCGGCACTGGCAGCAGAGCGTTTTCGCTATGGCACCAATTTTCGAGGCAGTGCAGAGTACAGAAAACATCTCACTGCGGTATATGTAAAACGGCTTTTCATGGCACTGGACCGGGAGGAAGGGTAAATGCAGATTGAATTTACATTAAACGGAAGACTCATTTATGAGGAGACGGGCGACGATGAAACCCTGTTCCACCTGTTGAGAAGAAAAGGCTGTTACAGTGTGAAATGCGGTTGCGAGACGGAAAACTGCGGGCTATGCACCGTCCTTGTCAACGGAGTTTCAAGGCTATCCTGTTCCTATCTTGCAGCCAGGGCAGATGGCTGTGACGTAGTAACGCTGGAGGGCGCTCAAAAGGAAGCGGAGGAATTTGGTTCTTTCCTTGCAGCGGAAGGGGCTGAGCAGTGTGGTTTTTGCAGCCCTGGCCTGATCATGAATGTTCTGGCTATGGAAAAAGAACTGGATTCTTATGAAGAAGAGAATATCAAAGAGTATCTGGCAGGCAACCTTTGCCGCTGCAGCGGATATATGGGACAGCTTCGTGCTGTAAAAAAATATTTAAGCAGAGGAGAAAACAGGAATGAATGTTAAAATGCGCACCGTGAATACTTCTGTCCAAAAGAAGGATGCGAAAGCATTGGTGACTGGAAAGCCTGTTTTTACAGACGATCTGGCGCCGGGTGACTGTCTGATCGTTAAGGTGTTAAGAAGTCCTCATGCCCATGCCCTAATACGGAAGATTGATACAGAAAAGGCAAAAAAAGTAGATGGAATAGTCTGCATTCTTACATATCAGGATGTGCCGAATAAACGGTTTACCATGGCCGGTCAGACGTATCCGGAACCAAGCCCGTATGACAGGCTGATTTTAGATGACAGAATGCGTTTCGTGGGTGATGCTGCTGCAATTGTTGCAGGAGAAACCGAAGAGGCAGTTGACCATGCAATGCGGCTTATTAAGGTGGACTATGAGGTTTTAGAGCCAGTTCTTGATTTTAGAAAGGCAAAGGATAACAAAGTACTCATACACCCGGAAGATAACTGGGAAAGCCTTTGCCCGGTTGGGGCAGATAATCGCCGTAATTTATGTGCCTGCGGAGGAGAAGAGCATGGAGACGTGGATGAATTATTAGAGCAGTGTGATTATGTGGTAGAGCAGGTTTATCATACAAAAGCAAACCAGCAGGCCATGATGGAAACATTCCGGGCCTACTCCTATCTGGACGCTTACGGAAGACTGAATATGGTCGCTTCCACTCAGGTAACTTTTCATGTAAGAAGAATTCTGGCTCACGCACTGGATATTCCAAAGTCACGGATTCGGGTGATAAAGCCCAGAATCGGCGGAGGTTTTGGAGCCAAACAGACGGTAGTGGCGGAGGTTTATCCTGCAATTGTTACCATGAAAACCGGCAGGGCTGCTAAAATCATTTACAGCAGATATGAATCCCAGATCGCTTCCTCTCCCCGTCATGAGATGGAAATCCGGGTACGGGTAGGAGCGGATAAAAACGGAATTCTTCAGGCAATTGATGTATACACATTATCCAATACAGGAGCATATGGGGAACACGGCCCTACAACTGTAGGCTTATCAGGCCATAAGTCTATCCCGCTGTACAGAACCCCCAGGGCATTTCGGTTCGCTTACGATGTGGTTTATACCAACTGTATGTCAGCCGGTGCGTACCGGGGCTATGGAGCCACTCAGGGAATCTTTGCAGTGGAATCTGCCATCAATGAGCTTGCAGAGAAAATTGGAATGGATAAGGTGAAGATAAGAGAATTAAACATGGTAAGAGAAGGTGATATTATGCCGGCTTACTATGGAGAAACTCTAAATAGCTGTGCACTTGACCGCTGTATGGCCCGCGCTAAGGAAATGATGGAGTGGGATAAGAAATACCCGTCAGTTGATATGGGAAATGGGAAAGTCCGTGGAGTAGGTGTAGCCATGGCAATGCAGGGCTCTGCCATATCAGGAGTGGATGTGGCCTCCGTTGAGCTTCGGCTTAATGATGACGGGTTTTATACGCTTATGATCGGTGCTTCTGATATGGGAACGGGCTGTGATACCACTCTTGCCCAGGTTGCTTCGGATTGTCTGGAGTGCGACTTAGATCAGATCGTGGTCCATGGAACGGATACGGATGTATCCCCCTATGATTCCGGATCCTATGCCTCCAGTACCATGTATTTAACCGGCATGGCTGTGGTTAAGGCCTGTGGTGAGATGCGCGATAAGATACTGGATAAAGGGGCAGAATACTTATCCTGTGAAAAAGATACACTGGAGTTTGACGGAAGCAGGGTATGGCAGCCGGCAGGCAGTCTGGAGATATCATTAAAGGATATTGGAAATAAGGTAATGTGCTCTAATAATAATATGCTTTCCGCCGGTGCATCTCATACCTCCCCTGTTTCGCCTCCTCCATTTATGGTAGGGATGGCAGAAGTGGAGGTAGATAAAGAGACCGGAGAGGCAGAGCTTATTGATTATGTGGCAGTTGTAGACTGTGGAACAACCATCAACCCAAATCTGGCCAGAATTCAGACAGAGGGCGGTCTGGCACAGGGGATTGGTATGGCGCTTTATGAGGATATCACTTACACGGATAAAGGTCAGATGATACAGAATTCATTTATGCAGTATAAACTGCCTTCCAGACTGGATGTAGGCAATATACGGGTGGAATTTGAAAGCAGCTATGAACCTACAGGGCCTTTTGGCGCCAAGTCCATTGGAGAGATTGTAATTAACACGCCTTCTCCCGCCATTGCAGACGCCATAGCAAGTGCAGTGGGTGCCAGAGTCAGGGAACTTCCCATTACAGCGGAGAAAGTATATAGGGAGATAAAATAATAATATTAAGGAACGGCTGCACAAGATGGAGAATCCATTCTGTGCAGCCGTTCCTGTTATTAAGTGATTATTTTAATTTATCGTAACCGGATGCTTTGATTGTTCCGTCACTGTTGGTGCTGTAATATTTCTCATCACCGTCTTTTACATTAGTTTTATTCTTTGCAAGCTTACCAGATGTGCTGATTAAGTATTCTTTGCCGTTGAATTCAACTACTTTATATTTCTCATCTTTATCAGCTTTTAAAAGACGACCCTGGATGTAAATGCTGTCATCAGTGATGCCGTTGTAACCTGCGCCCTTGTTGCTTCCGGATTTGCGGAAGTTGAAGGTATAGGTTTCTCCATCTAAATCAATGGTAGTTTTGCCTGTAGCCATAGCGCCTTCCTTTGGTGAATTTCCAAAGTAGTAAACCAGACCTGTATCATCTACTGCAGGAAGCTCGCTTTCTGTCTCGATTTCATCATAGGAATCAATCACATTTCCAGTTACGTTAAGCTTATAAAGTCCGTGAAGCATTTCGCCCATTTCATTGAATGCATATCGGATGCCGTCAATGGTTTTGATCTGGCTCTTTACAAGATTGCCGTCACTGTTTGCATAGAACCAGTACTGGGTATCATCTTCATGAGCTTTTGCATCAAGTTCTTCGCTTGGAACTGCCTTGAACCAGCCCTTTGCCTGCCAGCATTCTTCCGGAAGATTATAAAACTGGTTAGAAGAACTAGCTGTGGATGTAGAAGCAGGAGTAACCTCGTACCAGTCGTATTTTGCAGCACCGTATTCATTAAAACGATATTTTTTACCGTTAATGGTTTTGGTTGTATCAGTGGTCTTTTTACCGTTTGAACCAAAGTAGAACCAGTAAGAACCATTGAAATTGTCATCCTTATCTGTATCGTCTTCCACTTCGATGGATTTCCAGCCATCAGCGCGGGCACCGTCAGTAGATGAGCCACAGTAATATACGCCCTCTTTCCATGCATCCTCCCCAGTAACACGGGTAGAAGCATCATCAAGCCAGCCGTACAGCATCTTTCCTTCTGTATCGAATGCGTAGGAGTGAGTTTCTCCATTTGCAATTTTTATTGATTTAAAATTAGTTTTACCGCTGGCAGATGCCTTATAGGCTTTACCGTTGCTGCCAAAATAGTACCAGTCGGTATCTGCCGCATCTTCGTCGTCACTGTCAGAAGCAACCTCTCTCCATTCGTCAGTAACCATAGCACCTACAGAGTTTACATAATAGAAATTTCCGTCTGTTTCAATGATCTGGTTTGTAGCAAGCTGTCCATCAGAATCTAAGTAGTACCAGTTATCTCCTGATTTTCTCCAGGCTTCTGTAGTCATATCACCGCTTTTGTCATAGTAGACCCAGCTGCCGTTTTCTTCGGACCAACCTTGTGCTGCAAAGGATGTCATGGAGGCACCTATGGTAAAAATCGCTGCAGCGCAGGGAATCAGCCATTTCAGTTTCTGTTTCTTCATAATAATTCTCCTTTCATCTCTCCCGCCCATGGTTTTTGGGCTTATAGGGATACCCCCAGGGTGTTTGTATCTCCTGCCAGGGTGTTCATTTCTCCGCCCGTTTATCGGGCTTATTCAGCTCGTATCGGCTGATAGGGAGACTTTAAACCATGGAGTAAGTACAAGGTCAAGGGAAGTTAAAAAGGCGTAAGAATACGTAAGAAAATGGCGATTTGTTAATAGAATTGTAATCTTACCTTATTCTGGAAGAGGATGAATCAGTCCCTCAGTATCTATGGTAATCGTGGAAGAGAGCTGTTCCATATACTGGAAGGATTTCTGCTTTTCATGGGGGGAAACAACCAGATCAGTGCTGCAATTTTCCTGAATACATGGGATAAACTGAAGTTTTTTAAGACCGTTTGGAGTGACCGTAGCTTCTGCAAGTCCGGTAGAAATTGTTCTGCTGTTGAACCAGAAGTTACCCAGACTGTACACAATGGGAACGCCCTTGTAATACTCAATTCCCTGAAGGACATGGGGGTGGCAGCCAATGATTAGTCCTGCACCATGGTCAATGAGCTGACGGGCCAGATTTTGCTGGTCCTCTCCATAGTAATTGGATCCTTCTGTTCCCCAATGGATAAACACCACTACAAAGTCACTGTTTTCCTTTGCTGTTTCTACAGCACCTAAATACAGATCAGGATTATCTGTTCTTAAAACCCCCGGACTGTCAGGACCTGCTTCTTTTGTAAATCGGGTGGAACGTTCAATCTGAGTGGCGCAGACATAGGAGATTTTCATGCCCCCGGATATAAAATAGACGGGTTCTTTTGCTTCCTCTATATTTCTTCCAGCACCGGCATAGGGAATCCCGGCACCGGATAATGTGTCAAGAGTATCCATAAGGGCATCTGCCCCGTAATCGTAAACATGATTATTTGCCAGAGATACCAGATCCACGGACAGAGAGTGCAGATTTTGTACCATGGAAGGATCTGCCCGGAATGTAAAGGCTTTTCCTGGCAGTGGTTTTCCCCTCCTGCTATAGCTGAATTCATTGTTAATCATCATAATATCAGCGGAAGCCATCCGTGCTCTTACATTTGTCAGAATGCAGGAATCAATACCACCCCTTGCATAATATGCTGACATATTGGCATATCCGTCTGCAAAACTGATATCTCCGGCAAAGGATAACACCACCTGATTGGGATCAGACGATTCTTTCAGCCAGATATTGTGGGAACGTGCTGCGTCAGGGCTGTTAAGTATCCCGGAATAAAGATCTTTTAAAACAAGAAGTGAGTTTCCGGTCAGTTCATGCCAGAGTCTGCCTCCATCAGAGTCTGATTCAAATGAGGTTATGAGTCTGTCATAGATACTGGTTCCATATGTGGATTTAATAAAAGCCATGAAATCTTCGCTGATTCCTTCCGGAAGCCTGTCCTTTTTCACAGTTACCTGGTCAGAGGCAGCAGGGGTTTCGATGCGTGAAGGGTAAGAGGTCTCATTTTCTTCTGGCACCTGGACGGAGGGAGAGGAAAGGACGGCAGATCTTGCACAACCTGCAAGCAGCAGAAGAATAGCAGGCAGAATAACTATTTGATGTCGTTTCATGATTTACTCCTGTTTTTATTTCTCTGCTGTTATTTTACCAGATTGCCTGGCAGAAAGATAGACAAAGGAAATCATTTTAGATTTATTCAGAAGCCATTTAGAAACCATTAAGATTTACTGCTCATAATAAACGTATCAAATAAAAAAGGAGAGAAATGTCATATGGGTATTAAAAATGGCTGGTATCGTAACGTAGGTAGCTTTTTGACTGTAACTGCCGTGATTTCAGGATTTAATCCGGTAATTGCATCTGCCAATATAAGTTCATCTGATTTTAGTATGCGTGATAAAGTAGTAAATCTGACTGGAATTATGGAATTGACAAATAATACGGGAATTGTAACAAGAGGAGAGTTTGCCAAAATTTCTATGATGGATAAAATGGGTGGAATATGTGAAGTGATAAACCATGACAGCTACTATGTGATGAAAATAAAATTTCCTGTAAAATAAGAATATTCACTTGATCTGATGGTAATATAATACCACAAAAATGACTTTTTTTCAAGTCTTGTAATTTCCCTGAAACAGGCGTAAACTGTGGTTTTATCAGAAAGGAGTATGATTATGGACAATGAAAAATGGCTGGTGAACAAAGAGGACAACGCTTCGCTTGCAAGATTAAATGCTGCAAACGAATATACCGGAAGGTTCGGTCTCAAATTATCAGAGGGAGATGCTGCACTGCTTTTAAAAGAGAGAACAAATATTTTAAAAAAGCAGGAAAGGGTGGAATTTGGAGAAGGAATTCTTCCAAAGCTTATTTTTGCCTTTTGTGATTCCCCGTATATTTATCAGGATAACTACACGGATACCCTTGGACGGCTGCAGGAAATATTTTATTCGTATAAAAATGATACCCTGGATGAAATACCGGATGATGAGCTGATTGAATTCATGAAGGAACAGTTTGACGGTCCCTGTCAGGGATCTGTGGATTACCTGGAAGATACCGCTCTGGAGGGCTTTGCACGGAAAGCCAGATTTGGTTTCCAAGATAACTGGGAAGAGGATGATGATGAAATATAGCCAGGAGGAGTTAATGCCTGTAGTGGCAATGCTTGCTGCCCGGTATACAAGCAATGAAAGTACGTCAGTCTCTTATGATAAGGCAAGACAGCTGATGGGAGCCGTAATTTATTGCATAGAAGAATATGAAAATACAGCAGCTGGCTTAAGGGATCTGGTTACAGCACACTCCACTGTATCCGCAGATACCGCCTACAGGCAGGGATATGAGATACTCATTGAAAAGGTTAAAAAAATCCAACAGGAATATAACCTTATGATGAAAGAGTTTCAATTTTACGGCAATCGGTGCTGTTATGATACCTTTCAAAAGGGGATGCCGGAATTTTTCCTGTATTATGATACACGCTTTCACCCCATGAACCATATTCTTACCCTTGATTATCCTGTCCTGGTTTCCTTAGAACCCCGGTGCGGTGCGGATCTGATGGAAGTGTATGTAAGAAGTGCCAGTCTGGAGCAAAGTTTTTTACAGAAACTGCCTGCAGACTATATCATGCATGTGCTGAATGCCTATTCCGGTGATTACGGAGAACTGATCATTAATCTGGCATCGATTGTGATAAGGAATGTTTTAGGCTGCCGGATTGCAGGAAAAAGCATTGATTTAAATGGATATTCCCCAGTTGAGATGGAACGTCTTAAGCTTTTCATCCGTGGAAAGTCCAGAGAAGAGCTGGAGGAACAATTAAAGAAATACATCGATGAACTCATGGATTTTGCTTATGAAGGAAATGAAGAGCTGGGGAACTATTTAAAAGAAGACGTGAGAAATTTCAGCTTCGAATTACAGCACGGGTTAAACTATAACTGCTTTCAGGCGATGCTGGCAGTGGGAAATAATTAAAAAATACCGGAAACCATTTTCTCAGGTTTCCGGTATTTTTCTATCAGCGGAACATTATTCCTGTCCGGTTGTTTGATTTTGTTCTTTTAGAAGATTTTTCTGTGCTGTTGAAAGCATAAGTTTAATCCGGTTTAACTGATTTACTTCACTGGCACCGGGATCGTAATCCACTGCGATGATGTTGGAGTCAGGATATGCTTTTCTTAACTCCTTGATTACGCCTTTTCCCACAATATGATTGGGGAGGCAGCCAAATGGCTGGGTGCACACAATATTATTGGTACCGGTATGGATCAGTTCCAGCATCTCTCCGGTTAAGAACCAGCCTTCTCCGGTCTGATTGCCGATGGAAACAAAGTCATTTGCCATATTAGCAAGGTTTCCGATATGAGCCGGAGCAGTAAAGTTTTTACTCTTTTCCAGTTCCCGTTTGGCAGTCTTACGGAAGAATTCCAAAAGCGAGATCCCCATATTGGCTATGAATGCAGTGGATTTTTTCCCTCCAAGGAAATCTGCCTTAAAGTTTGTGTTATAAAAGCAGTACAGTAAAAAGTCCATTAAATCAGGCATAACAGCTTCAGCGCCTTCTGCTTCCAATAGCTCTACGATCCGGTTATTGGCAAGTGGGGAAAACTTTACAAGAATCTCACCTACGATACCAACCTTTGGTTTTTTCACAGAGTTTCTTGGCAGATTGTCAAAATCTCTGATGATGCCCTTAATGTTACGGGAAAACTCCATCATGTCAGCGGACTTCTTTGAGAGAGATACAATGCAGCGTTCTTTCCATCTTTCATGGAGGGAGTTGGCTGAACCGGGTATTTTCTCATATGGCCGGGTGGCGTACAGCACCCTCATAAATATATCTCCGTATACCACTGCCTGCATGGCTTTTGTTAACAGTGGCAGTGAGATGGTAAAGCCGGGATTGGATTCCATGTTTCCTGCGTTGACAGAAATCACAGGCACCTGACTCATCCCAGACTTATCAAGGGCTCTGCGGACAAAACCGATGTAGTTGGAAGCACGGCAGCCTCCGCCTGTCTGGCTCATAAACACAGCAGTTCTGTCTAAATCATATTTGCCGGAAAGCAGTGCCTCCATGATCTGTCCCACTACAATCAGAGAAGGATAGCAGGCATCGTTATTTACGTATTTTAGGCCTGTATCAATGGCAGAGCGGTTATCGTTCTGCAGAACTTCCACGCGATAGCCGAATGCCCGGATAGCGGGCTGTAACAGGTCAAAATGCAGAGGAGACATCTGAGGACAAAGGATGGTATATTCCTGCTTCATCTCCCTGGTAAACATCACTCTGTTATAGGCGCTGGAAACCACTTTGTGCTCGAAGTGACGCTTGTCACGTACCTTTAAGGCGGCAATGAGAGAGCGGACACGAATTCTGGCAGCTCCTAAGTTGTTAACCTCGTCTATTTTCAATACTGTATAAATTTTGCCGGAACCGGTCAGGATATCATTAACCTGATCTGTAGTGACGGCATCCAGACCGCATCCAAAGGAATTAAGCTGAATTAAGTCTAAGTTGTTCTCTTTTTTCACCAGACTGGCAGCCCGGTAAAGCCGGGTGTGGTACATCCACTGGTCTGTTACAACCAGAGGGCGTTCAATGTCAGCAAGATGGGAGATGGAATCCTCGGTCAGCACTGCAAAACCATAAGAGGTAATCAGTTCCGGAATTCCGTGATTAATTTCCGGATCAATATGGTAAGGCCGGCCGGCCAGTACGATTCCGTGCCTGTTATTTTCTTTTAACCACTGTAAGGTTTCTTCCCCTTTTTTCTCCATATCTGTGCGGGAAGCCATGAGCTCTGTCCAGGCCTTATGGGAAGCGTCAGCAACTTCCGATGCAGGAATGTTAAATTCTTTGGTAAAGACCTCTGTTAAGCGTTTCGTTAAGACTTCTTCATTGGTGAAAGCCATAAACGGATTTAAGAATCTTATGGATTCTGTTTTAATTCCTTCTACGTTATTCTTAATATTTTCTGCGTAGGAGGTTACAATGGGGCAGTTAAAATGATTGCCTGCATCGGGACTTTCATTTCGTTCGTATGGAATACAGGGGTAAAAAATAGTTTTTATTCCCTGCTTAATGAGCCATTCCACATGACCGTGGGCGATCTTTGCCGGATAACACTCGGATTCACTGGGGATAGATTCAATACCCAGTTCATAGATCTTCCTGGTGGATTGTGGGGACAGTATGGTACGGAACTTTAAGGTATGGAAAAATACAGCCCAGAAGGGGTAATTTTCATAAAGGTTCAGTACCCGTGGAATTCCGATAACTCCCCGTGTGGCCAAATCGGCGCTTAACGGTTCATAATCAAACATCCGGTGATTTTTGTAATCAAACAGGTTTGGAATCTCTCGTCTTGTTTTTTCCTTTCCAAGTCCCCGCTCGCAGCGGTTTCCGGAGATGAACTGGCGTCCGCCGTCAAACCGGTTGATGGTCAGAACACAGTTGTTGGTACAGCCCTTGCACCGGCTCATTGATGTCTCATAGTGAAGAGCCAGAATTTTGTCTAGATCCAGCATTGTAGTCTTGGCCGACTGGTCATAACGCTCTCTTGCAATTAAGGCAGCCCCAAAGGCTCCCATAATTCCGGCAATGTCTGGTCTTACTGCCTCACAGCCGGAAATTTTTTCAAAGCTTCGAAGTACGGCATTGTTATAAAAGGTACCGCCCTGAACCACTACATGTTTTCCAAGATCAGAGGCACTTGTTATTTTAATAACTTTAAATAATGCGTTTTTAATAACGGAATACGCAAGTCCGGCAGAAATATCAGAAACTTCAGCCCCTTCTTTTTGAGCCTGTTTCACATTGGAGTTCATAAAAACAGTACATCTGGTTCCAAGATCAGTAGGGTTTTTTGCAAATAAAGCCTCAGTGGCAAAATCTTCCACTTTGTAATTCAGGGAGTTGGCAAAGGTTTCAATAAAGGAACCGCAGCCAGAAGAGCATGCCTCGTTTAACTGGACACTGTCTACCGTATTATTCTTTATGCGGATACACTTCATATCCTGTCCGCCAATGTCTAAGATGCAATCCACTTCCGGTTCAAAAAATGCAGCCGCATAGTAATGGGAAATTGTCTCAACTTCTCCCTCATCGAGAAGGAACGCAGCCTTTAATAAGGCTTCTCCATATCCGGTGGAACAAGACCATACAATCTGGCTGTCATCAGAAATCTGTTCTTTTATCTCTTTTATTGCGCGGACGGCAGTCGACAGCGGAGATCCGTTGTTGCTGCTGTAAAAGCTGTAAAGCAGGGTTCCGTCTTCCCCGACCACTGCAACCTTTGTGGTAGTGGAACCGGCATCAATTCCTAAGAAGCATTTGCCGTGATAGGAAGACAGCGCTCCCTTTCTCACACAGTGACTGCTGTGACGGTTAATAAATGCATCGAAATCTTCCTGACATGCAAACAATGGCTCCATTCGCTTTACTTCAAATTCCATCCGAATACCATTTGACAATCGGGAGATCATATCCTCAAGAGAGATCTTTGCATCCGTCTTATCTTCTGTGTTCATGGCAGCGCCGATGGCAGCAAAAAGATGGGAATGTTCAGGAGCGATAATTGCATCTCCGGTGAGATTTAAAGTGCGGATAAACGCTTTCCGAAGTTCAGGAAGAAAGTGGAGAGGTCCTCCTAAAAATGCCACATTGCCTCTGATTGGCTTACCACATGCCAGGCCGCTGATGGTCTGGTTAACGACTGCCTGAAAAATAGACGCTGCCAGATCTTCTCTGGTAGCTCCTTCATTAATAAGCGGCTGAATATCTGTTTTGGCAAATACGCCGCAACGGGCAGCAATTGGATAAATCGCCTTGTAATTGGCAGCATACTCATCGAGACCCTTGGCATCAGTCTGTAAAAGAGCAGCCATCTGGTCAATAAAGGATCCCGTGCCACCGGCACAGATTCCGTTCATTCTCTGGTCAATGCCACCGCTAAAATAAATAATTTTAGCATCCTCTCCGCCAAGCTCGATTGCTACGTCGGTCTGCGGGGCATAATCTTTTAATGAGGTGGCAACAGCCACCACTTCCTGTACGAAAGGTGTCTTTAAATGACGGGACAGAGTAAGACCGCCGGAACCGGTTATGGCCGGAACAAGATCCATAGGCCCTAACTGGTCATAGGCCTTCTTTAAAAGGCCTGCCAGTGTTTCCTGTATGTTTGCAAAATGCCGCTCGTAATCAGCGAACAATAGCTGTTGGTTTTGATCTAAGATAGCAATCTTTACGGTTGTGGAACCGATATCGATTCCTAAAGTGTTGTATGTATTCATATGTGCGGGGTTAACCCCTGCCTCCTTTAGTGTAAAAGTAAGTTGCTGACTCACCGGACATCAGTTTAACATAAAATAAGAAATAATACAATTGCCTGGACATGCTAAAAAAATGTTAAACTTAGTAAAATTTGTGTAAGTTCACAAATTGAGGTAGCTTTTCGTTTGACAAAAAGGGTCTGGGAAACTATAATGTATAAGTCAAAGTCCGCCAAAGTTTACACAAAATACTTCCGTAGAAGGGAGAAAAGCCATGATTCAGATTTATAAAACAGAAGACGGCCTGATTCAACAAAAGGATGAGCTTTCTCCGGGGTGCTGGATCGCACTAACCAATCCTACAGCTACGGAGATACTGGAAATCGCAGATACCTACCGTATTGATCCGGATGATTTAAGGGCTCCTCTTGATGAGGAAGAGCGTTCCCGTATTGAAACAGAGAATAATTACACGCTGATCCTTGTTGACGTTCCAACCATTGAGGAGAGGGGCGGAAAAGACTGGTATGTTACCATACCTATGGGAATCATCACCACTGACGAAGCGATCATAACGGTATGCCTGGAAGAAACAACGGTATTAAATGCCTTTATGGATGGACGGGTCAGGGATTTTCATACTTACATGAAAACCCGGTTTATTCTTCAGATTCTTTATAAGAACGCATCGTTATATTTGCAGTATCTAAGAGTTATTGATAAGAAAAGCGCTGTTGTTGAAGAAAAGCTTCATAAATCCACAAAAAACCGGGAGCTGATTGAGCTTTTGGAACTGGAAAAGAGTCTGGTTTATTTTACCACATCCTTACGTTCCAATGAAGTAGTGTTAGAAAAGCTTATGAGGAATGAAAAGATTAAGAAATATCCAGAAGATACCGAACTTCTTGAGGATGTTATCGTAGAGAACAAACAGGCGATTGAGATGGCCAACATCTACAGCGGAATTTTAAGCGGAACCATGGATGCATTTGCTTCCGTTATTTCCAACAACTTAAACATTGTCATGAAGTTTCTGGCAACGATCACCATTGTAATGTCCATACCTACCATGGTAGCAAGCTTTTATGGTATGAATGTGAATCCAGCGGGAGTTCCGTTTGCGGACAGCCCTTATGGCTTCTGGATTGTTTTAGGTCTTACACTGATACTGACATTGAGTGTTGCCTGGATTTTTTCCAAAAAGGATTTGTTTTAGCTTAGGAAGGTTGAACGCATGAAATTTTTTAATAATCTGGAACGCAGATACAGAAAATATGCCATTCCCAATCTTATGTACTATATCATTGGCATGTATGGGACCGGACTGTTCTTACAGCTTTTTGCTCCGGAATTTTATTTACAGTATTTAGCACTCGATGCACAGAAGATTTTAAGCGGTCAGGTGTGGAGAGTTGTTACCTTTATGATTTATCCGCCGGGCGGAGGAAGTCTTTTCGGAAGTCTGATCGGCATGTATCTTTACTACATGCTGGGAGTTAATTTAGAGAGAATCTGGGGAGCTTTCCGATTTAATGTTTACTTCTTTATGGGAGTAATTGGTCATGTGGCAGCCGCATTGGTTGTTTACATCTTATTCAGACAGAGAATTTATCTGACAACGGAATTTTTAAATTATTCTCTGTTTTTTGCATTTGCTGCGACATTCCCTGATCTGGAATTTCTTCTGTTTTTTGTGATTCCCATTAAGGCCAAATGGATGGCAATGTTTAATGGAATCTATTTCCTGTATGAGTTTATTTTGGGAAATATGGCAACCAGGGTTACGATTGTCATGTCGCTGATTAACTTTTTCGTGTTTTTCCTTCTCACCCGGGATTTAAACCGGTTTAATCCGAAGGAAATCAAAAGAAAGCAGAATTTTCACCGTCAGATGAAAATTATGCCCCAGGGAGGAACCCACCACAAGTGCGCCGTATGCGGTCGGACCGAAAAGGATTCCCCAAACCTGGAATTCCGGTATTGTTCAAAATGTGAAGGCAGTTTAGAATACTGTTCGGAGCATTTGTATACACATAAACATGTAACATCGGATAACCCCACAACCGGTGATACGACCAACTAGCTACGGAGGATAATATGAAGAGAACCAAAATTATTTGCACGATGGGACCAAACACCAATGACCGCGCACTGATGAAATCACTTGCTGAGCACGGAATGGATATCGCCAGATTTAACTTCTCACACGGTGACTATGAGGAACAAAAAGAACGTCTTGACATGTTAAAGAGCATTCGCCAGGAATTAGACCTTCCAATCGCTGCTCTTCTTGATACAAAAGGACCGGAGATTCGTACCGGACTTTTAAAAGATGGTAAAAAGGTAACCTTAAAAGAAGGCGATACCTATGTTCTCACAACAGAAGAGATTGTGGGTGACGAGAGTAAGGGCCATATTAACTATGACGGCTTAAATGAAGATGTAGTTGCAGGAAACCGTATTCTGATTGATGACGGTCTGATTGAACTTGAGGTTTTAGAAGTAAAGGGCAGCGAAATCATCTGCAGAATTGTAAACGGCGGCGAACTGGGAGAGAGAAAGGGAGTCAATGTTCCTAATGTGAAGATTAAACTTCCGGCTCTTACTGATAAGGACAAAGCTGATATCCGTTTTGGTATCGAACAGGGCTTTGATTTTATTGCAGCTTCCTTTGTACGTACAGCTTCAGCTGTACGTGAAATTAAGGATATTCTGGCTGAGCACGGCTCTGACATTGCTGTCATTGCAAAGATTGAGAATGCGGAAGGAATTGAAAACCTGGATGAAATCATTGAAGCCAGTGATGGAATCATGGTTGCCCGTGGTGATATGGGTGTTGAGATTCCGGCTCAGGAAGTTCCGTTTATTCAAAAGAGCATTATCCAGAAATGTAATGAGGCCTGCAAACCGGTTATTACTGCAACACAGATGTTAGATTCCATGATCCGTAATCCACGTCCAACCAGAGCAGAAGTAACTGACGTTGCCAATGCTGTTTATGACGGAACTGACGCAGTTATGCTTTCCGGCGAAACTGCAATGGGTAAATATCCGGTAGAGGCTCTTTCCATGATGGCTTCCATCGTAGAAGAAACAGAAAAGCATCTGGATTATACCGGATACAGACAGCGTAAGGTATCTGCTGTGAATACACAGAATGTATCCAATGCAGTATGCTACTCTTCCGTATCCACTGCTCATGATCTGGGTGCAAAAGTGATTGTAGCTCCAAGTATCACTGGCTTTACCACAAGACTGTTATCCAAGTGGAGACCGGAAAGTTTAATCATCGGCTTATCTCCAAGTGCATCAGCTCTTCGCCAGATGCAGCTATACTGGGGTGTTATACCATTCCAGGCAAGACGTGCCGAGTCAACTGACGTGTTGATCTATTCCTCTCTGGAACTGTTAAAGGCAAAATCAGTTATTAAAGAGGATGACGTAGTGGTTGTAACCGCTGGTGTAGTTAGTCCTGCAAGAAAGCATGAGCCAGCAGCTCACACCAATATAATGCGTGTTGTGACAGTCGATTAATGACTTCTTACAGTATTTCTGAATATTTATACAAAAAAGTGTAGACAAAAGAGTCTATCCCCGGTACAATGTAGCTTACCAGCAGATGTGCCGGAGAGGGCTCTTTTCTGCATATGGTAACGTTATGAGAGGAGAGGAAAACAATGGAGAAAAGACCATTTGTAACCAGAGAACAATTAGAAGAAATTGTGAATGAATATCCAACTCCCTTCCATTTATACGATGAAAAGGGCATCAGGGAGAATGCGAAGAAATTGAAAGAAGCATTTTCCTGGAATAAGGGATACCGGGAATATTTTGCGGTGAAGGCAACTCCCAATCCATTTATTTTAAATATATTAAAAGAGTATGGATGCGGGGCTGACTGTTCCTCTATGACGGAGCTTATGATGTCTGATGCCATTGGATTTTCCGGTTCCGACATTATGTTTTCCTCCAATGACACGCCTGCAGAGGAATTTCAGTTTGCAGACCGGATCGGAGGAATCATCAATCTGGATGACATTACTCATATTGATTTTCTGGAGAAAGCCATCGGTCATATACCGGAAACTATCAGCTGCCGTTATAATCCGGGCGGAATATTTAAGATCAGCAATGATATTATGGATAATCCCGGAGATGCCAAGTATGGTATGACCACAGAGCAGATCTTTGATGCATTTCGGATCTTAAAGAGTAAGGGAGCAAAGAAATTTGGAATTCATGCATTTCTGGCAAGCAATACAGTGACTACGGAATATTATCCCCTTCTTGCAAAGGTTCTTTTTGAGCTTGCAGTAAAGCTAAAAAAGGAAACAGGAGCAGAGGTAACTTTTATCAATCTTTCCGGCGGAATCGGTATTCCTTACCGCCCGGGTCAGGAACCCAACGATATTCTGGCAATTGGTGAGGGAGTAAGAAAGGTTTATGAAGAAGTACTTGTTCCGGAAGGAATGGGGGATGTGGCAATCTATACGGAGCTTGGCCGGTTTATGTTAGGACCGTACGGCGCACTGGTTACCAGAGCCATTCATGAAAAGCATACACACAAAGAGTATGTGGGCGTAGATGCCTGTGCAGTAAATCTTATGAGACCTGCCATGTATGGTGCCTACCATCACATAACGGTTATGGGGAAAGAGGATGCCCCTTGCAGCCATAAGTATGATGTTGTGGGTTCGCTTTGTGAGAACAATGATAAGTTTGCCATTGACCGCATGCTGCCTGAAATATCCAGGGGTGACCTGCTTTTTATTCATGATACGGGTGCTCACGGGTATGCCATGGGATATAATTATAACGGTAAATTAAAATCTGCAGAGCTGCTTCTCAAAGAGGATGGATCTGTAGAGCTGATTCGCAGGGCAGAAACTCCAAAAGACTATTTTGCAACTTTTGATTGCTTTGATGTGCTTAAAAACATAAAGTATGAATAATTTCATATAATAAATAAAAACAGGATCCCGTTTTCAGACATCTGTCAACGGGATCCTCTATTTTGTACAGAAAAATCCCTGTGTCTATGACACAGGGAACTTTTCTTAGGATTTTCGGATTTTCAAAAAGGGTGAAAGGATAATTGTTACGTTGTGCATTTCTTATGTGTTTAGTATATCACACCGCTTCTTGAAAAGTTTGTATATTGTTTGAATAGATTATGAAGATTTTCTTAACTTTAATGGTCGACAGGAAAATGAGATGTGATAGAATTCCGGTTAGAATCAGTATCTCCCAGGCTTTTTTCCTGTCCAGCAGGGGCGTCTTCGTTTCCCTTACTGTTTTGGGGTATAACAGTGGGAATTTAATATTGATAGTTGGTAAGCAGGGTGATATTCTATTTATAACAATTAAATTTCAAAAGAAGGGATGTTTTCAGTTGAAGATTAAAACAAGAGAATACACGGTTGATGATGTTAATTTTATGATTCATATATGGAATGAAGTTGTTGAGGAGGGGATTGCTTTTCCTCAGGAGGATTTGTTGACTTGGGAAACAGGCTGTGCCTTTTTTAAATCACAAACATATTGCTCTGTGGCAGTAGATATGGATAGCGATAAGATTTATGGTCTATATATTCTTCACCCCAACAATGTAGGAAGATGTGGTCATATTTGCAATGCCAGTTATGCGGTAAGCTCTGAAAGCCGGGGAATGCATATTGGTGAAGCGTTAGTAACAGATTGTCTTATGAAAGCCAAACAGCACGGATTCAGAATTATGCAATTTAATGCTGTAGTTTCAACGAATACCCATGCAAGGCATTTATATGAACGGCTTGGTTTTAAACAGCTTGGGACAATTCCGGGTGGATTTTACATGAAAGATGGCCATTTTGAGGATATCTGCCCTTATTATTATGTTTTATAATTTAGTTAAACGTTTAGTATGGCGCAAAAGTGATGCCGCTGAATGAAAAGAAAACAGCCAGCCAAAGCTCCTTATTCTGGACGAACCTACTAATGGACCTAAACCAGTGAAACCGAATGGAAGGTGAACATAAAAAAACACAAATGGAAAATTCCACCTGTATTTTAGATGGAAAAGAAACCATGGGAAGCGTACCGGAATATCTTAATAAAAAAAGGAATCAGGTAGCGGACTGTGAATCAGGTAAGAGAAGTAATACACTGTGACAGTGCCCTTCGCATGGGACTGACCGGTCGCGGAATTGGTGTTGCAGTTCTTGATACGGGAATTTACCTTCATGAGGATCTTGAACATAGATTGGCAGCTTTTGTGGATATTGTTCACCGCAGGCGGGAGCCATACGATGACAATGGCCATGGTACTCATATATCCGGAATAATAGCAGGAGAGGGAAGAGCCTCCAATGGCCTCTATATGGGGGTTGCTCCGGAAAGCCACATTATTATGCTGAAAGTATTGGACAAAAAAGGAAATGGATATGCTTCGGATGTACTTTCTGGTCTGAAGTGGATCCGTGACAACAGAGAGAGGTATGGAATCAGGATTGTAAATATATCGGTTGGTTCCTTTTCAAGAAAAGGAATGACGGAAAATTCCGTACTGGTAAGAGGCGTGAATGCGGCCTGGGATGATGGTCTTGTGGTATGTGTTGCAGCAGGAAACATGGGACCTGGAACCAATACCATTACAACCCCGGGAATCAGCCGGAAAGTGATAACGGTAGGCTGTTCTGATGATTACAAAGAGGTAAATGTGATGGGAAACCGGATGATTGACTATTCCGGAAGAGGTCCTACCGGTGCATGTATCTGTAAGCCGGAAATCATAGCTCCCGGAGCCGGAATCATAAGTTGTTCCAATGAACCAGGGCAGTATCAGACGAAAAGCGGGACTTCCATGTCCACCCCCCTGGTTTCCGGAGCCATTGCACTATTGCTTCAGAAATATCCTTATATGAGCAACCGGGATGTAAAATTAATGTTAAGAGAACGGGCTGTGGATGTCGGACTCCCCATGAACCAGCAAGGGTGGGGAATGCTTGATGTGGAGCAGCTGCTGCTATAGAAAACGGATACGGACTGTTCTTGTTTCATGGGCGGCCCGTATCCGTCTTAGTTAAGAAAAACTTGCAGAGTCCAGTTGTCTGTGCTATAGTAAAACAGAAGTCATAAGGCAGTCTGCCTTTTTTGTCTCCCATTCAGGCGTTTCGCCCTATATTCCAAAGTAACCATACCAAGTAAAACCACTAAGGCAGGAGTGTGATGCGTATGATTGAAGAAGCGTGAAAAATACAGGTTGACATTTGCCTGGAAGTATACTATCATTATAATATTAAAAGAACATTTGTTCGTGTTGGAGGATAAGATGAATAAAGATGATAAGCTGAAAGCACTGGATGCCGCACTTACCCAGATAGAGAAAGCATATGGAAAAGGATCTGTCATGAAGCTGGGAGATTCTGGAACCAATATGAATGTAGAGACCATACCCACAGGAGCATTAAGTCTGGATATCGCACTTGGCCTTGGGGGAATTCCCAAGGGAAGAGTTGTGGAGATCTATGGACCGGAATCCAGTGGTAAGACCACAGTTGCTCTTCATATGGTAGCAGAGGTTCAGAAGCGTGGAGGAATCGCAGGCTTTATCGATGCGGAGCACGCCCTTGACCCTGTTTATGCAAAGAACATCGGTGTTGATATCGATAATTTATATATTTCCCAGCCGGATAACGGTGAACAGGCTCTTGAGATTACGGAAACCATGGTTCGTTCCGGTGCAGTTGA
Organism: Lacrimispora defluvii; assembly: GCA_013036995.1. GTDB lineage: Bacteria > Bacillota > Clostridia > Lachnospirales > Lachnospiraceae > Lacrimispora > Lacrimispora defluvii. The sequence continues at coordinate 128,384 of JAAOXG010000032.1, read as the reverse complement.
TATCATCATTGTAGACTCTGTTGCAGCCCTTGTGCCCAAAGCGGAGATTGAGGGAGACATGGGTGATTCTCACGTTGGTCTTCAGGCAAGGCTTATGTCCCAGGCTCTCAGAAAGCTTACTGCGGTTATCAGCAAGTCCAACTGTATTGTTTTATTCATTAACCAGCTTCGAGAAAAAGTAGGAGTTATGTTCGGAAGTCCGGAGACAACCACCGGAGGCCGTGCACTTAAGTTCTACGCTTCTGTCCGTATGGATATCCGTAAGATTGAGACCTTAAAGCAGGGCGGCGATATGGTAGGGAACAGAGCCCGTGTGAAGGTGGTTAAGAACAAGATAGCTCCCCCATTTAAAGAAGCAGAGTTTGATATCATGTTCGGAAGAGGAATTTCCAAAGAAGGAGATATCCTGGATCTGGCTGTGAAAGAGAATATTGTTGAGAAAAGCGGCGCATGGTTTGCATATAATAACGTGAAGATCGGTCAGGGAAGAGAAAACTCCAAGATTTATCTTCAGGACAACCCGGCTGTTTGTCTGGAGATTGAGAATAAGGTCCGTGTGAAGTACGGTCTTGCAGAGGAAAAATCCATTGGAGGTGACCGTGCACCGGAAAAGGAAAGCAAGCGTATTAAGCCGGAGGAGGATAAGACCGGAGCTGTTAAGGAATAAAACCGCTGGAGGGCATATGATAGTAACAGAGATAGTGCCCGTCGATAAACGCAGGAGTAAAGTCATTCTTGATGATGACTTTACTCTTGTTCTTTATAGAGGGGAATTAAAACGATATTTCATAGAAGAAGGAAGCGAGATTTCGGAAGAGGTTTATCAGGAGATCGTGAAGGAGATTCTATACAAGAGAGCCAGGGAGCGGGTTCTGTTTCTTTTAAAATCCTCGGATAAGACGGAGCAGGAGCTGAGAAGAAAATTAAAAGAGGGGTTTTACCCACAGGAGGTCATTGATTATGCCATTCATTTCCTAAAGGAGCACCGCTTTATTAATGACCAGGAGTATGCGAAAAGGTATGTGGAATTTAATTCCAGAAAAAAGAGTGAACGGCAGATTGAGTTTGAACTTAAGAGAAAAGGTCTGGACAAGGAAATCATTGGAGAGATATTGAAGGAGCAGCCTGTTGATGAGGCTGCCATAGTCAGAGATTATATCAGGAAAAAGCATTTAAATCCAGAGCAGATGGACGCCAGAGAGAAGAGTAAAGTGATGGCATCCCTGGGAAGAAAAGGTTTCTCTTATGAAGCGGTGAGCCGGGTTTTGGGCGAAATTTTTGTCGAAGACTGACAATAGTGAAAATGTGTATAAGTATACCGGAAACAGAGGTGAAATACTTGACATAATGTATAAAACAGTTTAAAATTGTAGTGTTGTATTGTTGTACAATGAAAATAAAATAAGGAGGTGCTCCTGTGTCAGTATCAGTATTCACGGCTGCATTGATTACGATCATTGCATCAGTAGTAGTTGCTTTTATTGCCTGGTCTGCTGCGACCGCGTATCGTAAGAACACTTACGAAAGCAAAATTGGCTCTGCAGAAGAAAAATCCCGGGAAATAATAGATGAAGCATTAAAGACCGCTGAGACAAAGAAGCGTGAAGCTCTCCTTGAGGCGAAAGAAGAGTCTTTAAAGACTAAGAACGAACTGGAAAAGGAAACCAGGGAGAGAAGAGCTGAGCTTCAACGTTATGAAAGACGAGTATTAAGCAAGGAAGAAAACTTGGACAAGAAGTCTGAGACTATGGAAAAACGAGAAGCAGGTCTTGCTGCTCGAGAGGAAGCCCTGAATAAGAGAAATTCCGAAGTGGAATCTCTATATGAAAAAGGCATTCAGGAACTGGAAAAAATTTCCGGACTTACCTCCGAACAGGCAAAAGAATATCTTTTAAAATCTGTTGAAGATGATGTTAAACATGACACTGCGAAATTAATTAAGGAACTGGAAAACAAAGCAAAAGAAGAAGCTGATAAGAAAGCAAAAGAATATGTGGTTACTGCCATTCAAAGATGTGCAGCGGACCATGTGGCAGAGACAACCGTTTCTGTTGTTCAGCTTCCCAATGATGAGATGAAGGGCCGTATTATCGGAAGAGAAGGCCGTAACATCCGCACGTTAGAAACCCTGACGGGTGTGGAATTGATTATTGATGATACCCCGGAGGCAGTTGTTTTATCCGGATTTGATCCGGTTCGTAGAGAAGTAGCTAGAATCGCGTTGGAACGCCTCATTGTGGATGGACGTATTCACCCAGCCAGAATCGAGGAGATGGTGGAGAAGGCGCAAAAAGAAGTAGAGACCAATATGCGTGAGGAAGGAGAAGCTGCCGCTTTAGAAGTGGGCATTCACGGGCTTCATCCAGAACTCATACGTCTGCTTGGAAAACTGAAATATAGAACAAGCTATGGACAGAATGCGCTAAAGCATTCTATCGAGGTCGCTCAGTTATCCGGGCTGTTAGCCGGAGAAATCGGTCTTGATATCCGTATGGCAAAACGTGCCGGTTTATTACATGATATTGGAAAAGCTGTGGATCATGAGATGGAAGGTTCTCATATTCAGCTGGGACTGGAGTTATGTAAGAAATACAAAGAATCCGCAATCGTACTAAACACCGTGGAATCACATCATGGCGATGTAGAACCACAGAGTCTGATTGCCTGCATCGTTCAGGCTGCAGATACCATATCTGCTGCAAGACCTGGTGCCAGAAGAGAGACTCTGGAAACATATACAAACAGATTAAAACAGTTAGAAGATATCACCAACTCCTTTAAGGGAGTGGACAAGTCCTTTGCCATTCAGGCAGGACGCGAAGTTCGGATTATGGTAGTTCCCGATCAGATTAACGATGATGATATGGTACTCCTGGCCCGTGATATTTCTAAGAAAATCGAAGATTCCTTAGAGTATCCGGGACAGATTAAGGTTAACGTGATCCGGGAGTCCAGAGTTACAGATTACGCGAAGTAAAATAGTGCCCTAAAACCGTATACTTATTCTGGTGCGGCTTTAGGGCATATTTCATGTCAGGAGGATGATACGTGAAACGTCGGATAAAAGTACTGTTAAGCTGCGTACTGATTTGCCAGCTGTTTCTTATGACTGTTTATGCAAAACCGGATTGGCCGTCTGACACGGGCATCCAGGCAGAGTCGGGAATTGTAATTGATGCAGATACAGGCGCCGTTATCTTTGGACAAAATATACACGCCGCTTATCCACCGGCAAGTATTACAAAGATACTGACTGCTTTAATCGTTCTGGAGAACAGTGATCTGACCGATATGGTGACATTTTCCAAGGACGCTGTTAACAATGTGGAAGAAGGAAGCGGTAATAAACTGAATGTTACCAATGGAGATACGCTGTCAGTCGAGGACTGCCTCTATTCTCTTATTCTGCATTCCTGCAACCAGGCTGCCAACGCTCTGGCGGAACATGTAGGAGGAAGCAGAGAAGCTTTTGTAAAAATGATGAATGACAAACTGGTGGAGCTTGGCTGCACAGAAAGCCATTTTGAAAATCCATCAGGTTTAAATGGAGATACCCAGCATGTAACTGCATATGACATGGCACTCATCGCCCGTGCTGCTTATAATAATAAAAAACTGGTGGAGATCAGTTCTGCCATCACCCATAAAATTCCACCTACCAGCAAAAATCCCAACGGGATGACCATTGAAAATGAGCATAGACTGGTTAAGACAAAAGATGAATCCAGCGAATTTTATTATCCTGCGGCTGTTGCAGGAAAAACCGGGTATCTGATCAAAGCAGGTAATACGGTTGTTACTTATGCAGAAAAAGATGGAAGAAGATTGATCTCCGTTATTTTAAAGGGAAAGCCCAGGCAGTATTTTATTGATGGAAAGAACCTCCTTGAATTTGGTTTCGCCAATTTCGAAAACCTGCCTTTGGCAGGGAATGAGACGGAATATACATCTGGGGATACCCCTGTATCCATAGGTTCTAAAAGCTATCAGCCTTCCGATCTGGAACTGGAGCAAAACGCAGCAGTTACTGTTCCAAAAGGAGCAGAATTTTCTGAGGTTGATAAGGAACTGGCGACGGATCTGCCAGTAGGCAGCCCAAAAGGTGCAGTGGCACTCATCCGCTATACTTATAATGACAGAGCAGTAGGACAGGCCTATCTGTTTGCAAAAGAACAGGAGGAATCCCCAAGTGAGAAACCCGTAACAGAATCTTCCGGGAAGCATGAGGAGGAAACTAAGGCGGAAACAAATCACAGCTCCCAAAAAGGAATTGGGATACTGGGGATCCTTGGGTTTGCTGCTGCGGTTTTTGCGTTAGCAGCCGGAACTGTGTTTGTTGTGAAAAAGAAAAGAAAAGAGTCTAAAGAAATTGCGATGCGAAAAGAGGAACGAAGACGCCGCCTTCAGGAAGATGGTGATGCGGCTGACTTTGAACGCATTTTAAAAGAGCGCAGAAACAAAAAGAAATAAAACTTAATAATTAAATGAAAAAGACCAGCTGGGGAAGCTGGTCTTTTTTCGGAGAAGGTATTTCGTTTCTTATGGGGTGTAGCAAAAACTATATAATGTATTGGGGGGGGGTTACATGTAATAATATACCCCATTTTTCTTCAAAAGTGTCAACAAACATTAACAAATTTAAAAAATAAAATTGTGCATTTTACCGTGTTTTATTCATGATATTGTGGAAAAAACATAGAATTATATATTAATACCCCGATCTCTTGTGCTATATACCATCTGATACATGAATGAATTATTTGGAAATAAAGGGTCAGATATGGTAAAATATATAAAAACAACTTGTGCAATGGTGCGTACAAGTTATAAATTGTAAGTAAGAGGATGACTGGTTCACTCTCATGGAAAAATCAGGAGGTAGAAATCAATGAGGTTCTTTGTAGACACAGCAAACATTGAAGAAATCAGAAAAGCCAATGAGATGGGAATTATCTGCGGTGTTACCACCAATCCGTCTTTGATTGCCAAAGAAGGAAGGGATTTTAAACAGGTGATAGAAGAGATTACATCAATTGTGGATGGTCCCATCAGCGGTGAAGTGAAAGCGACTACGACAGATGCAAAAGGGATGATTGAAGAGGGGCGGCAGATTGCAGCCATCCATCCCAATATGGTTGTTAAGATTCCCATGACTGCAGAAGGCTTAAAAGCGGTTAAAGTGCTGACAGGAGAAGGAATAAAGACCAATGTGACCCTGGTATTTTCTGCAGCCCAGGCTCTTTTGGCAGCAAGGGCAGGAGCTACCTACGTATCTCCGTTCTTAGGAAGACTTGATGATATTTCAATGCCTGGAATTGATCTCATTGATGAGATCACCGAGATATTTTCAATCCATGAGATTGAGACTGAAATTATAGCGGCCAGCATACGCAATCCCATCCATGTGATCGATTGTGCAAAAGCAGGTGCTGATATTGCTACCGTGCCTTATCCGGTGCTGGAGCAGATGACAAAACATCCCTTAACGGATCAGGGAATTAAAAAATTTCAGGATGACTACCGAAGCGTATTTGGAGAATAAAACTAATTATCGTTTAGAAAGGTTGGACACTACTAATGGCATGTAACAAAGTAAAAATGGTGATTGACAAAGAATTCCGTATTTCAGAGGTTGACGAAAGGATCTATGGTTCTTTTATCGAACATCTTGGAAGAGCAGTTTATGACGGTATTTATAGTCCGGAGCATCCATCGGCAGATGAATACGGTTTCCGTAATGACGTAAAGGAATTGATAAAAGAATTAAATGTTCCGATTATCCGGTATCCAGGCGGAAACTTCGTTTCCAGTTTTAACTGGGAAGACAGTGTGGGACCGGTGAGTGAGCGTCCCAGAAGACTGGAACTTGCATGGAAAAGCATTGAAGAGAATAAGGTTGGATTAAATGAATTTACCCAATGGGCAAGAAATGCAGGATCTGATGTAATGATGGCGGTAAACTTAGGGACAAGAGGAATTGCCGATGCCTGCAACATTTTGGAATACTGCAATCACCCTGGTAATACCAAATACAGCGATTTAAGAATCAGTCATGGATATAAGGAGCCTCATAATATTAAAACATGGTGTCTGGGCAATGAAATGGATGGTCCGTGGCAGCTGGGACATAAGACAATGGAAGAGTATGGACGCCTTGCGGAAGAGACTGCAAGAGCCATGAAGATTATCGATCCTACCATTGAGCTGGTTTCCTGCGGAAGCTCTTCACTCACCATGCCTACATTCCCGGATTGGGAGGCAGTTACCCTCCAGCATACCTATGATCACGTGGATTATGTTTCCATGCACCAGTATTATGGAAATGGAAAAGGAGACAGTGAGGATTTCCTCGCCTCTTCCGACGACATGGATCAGTTTATCCGTACGGTAATTGCTACCTGCGATTATGTAAAAGCGAAAAAGAGGGGCAAAAAGGATATTAAAATCAGCTTCGATGAGTGGAATGTATGGTACCACTCCAATGCTGCTGATAACGAAACAACAGAAAAGCATCCATGGCAGATTGCACCTCCCCTGTTAGAGGATATCTATAATTTTGAAGATGCACTTTTAGTAGGCCTGATGTTAATCACTTTATTAAAGCATGCTGACAGGGTAAAAATGGCATGTCTGGCACAGTTAGTTAATGTAATTGCTCCGATTATGACAGAAGCTGGCGGCGGCGCAGCCTGGAAGCAGACAATCTTCTATCCATTTATGCATGCGTCAGCTTACGGAAGAGGAACCGCTCTCTTACCAGTGATCAGCTCTCCGAAATTTGACACTGCCACCCATGCAGATGTAACAGCAGTAGAAGCAGTTTCTGTTTACAATGAGGAAAAAGAGGGAGTAACCATTTTCGCAGTCAACCGTTCTATTAAAGATGATGCAGAAATGACAATTGATGTTAGATGTTTTGAGGGATACCGTATTCTGGAACACACTGTTCTGGAAAGTGATGATCTGTTAGCAGTGAACGGACCGTTTAATGAAAAAGTGGCACCGAAGCAGACCAGCCAGTCTACCTTGGATGGCGGAACTGTAACAAGCATCTTGCACAAGGCATCCTGGAATGTAATTCGTCTGGGTAAATAAAACAGGAGGGGGTTATACATATGAAACAAAAAGCGTATCAATTCTGGTTTGCAACAGGCTCTCAGGACCTTTACGGAGAAGCCTGCTTAAGAGATGTAGCAGAACATGCAGGAATTATAACCGGCAGGCTTAACGCCTCCGGCCTCCTGCCATATGAAGTGGTTTTAAAACCGGTGCTTATTGACAATGCTTCCATACGGACATTGTTCCGTCAGGCAAACGATGATGAGTACTGCGCAGGTGTTATTACCTGGATGCACACATTTTCTCCTGCAAAATCCTGGATCCTGGGTCTGCAGGAATACAGAAAACCCCTTCTCCATTTACATACCCAGTTTAACCAGGAGATCCCATATGATTCCATTGATATGGACTTCATGAACGAGAACCAGTCTGCTCACGGCGACCGGGAATTCGGACACATGGTGACCAGAATGGGATTGGTAAGAGAGGTAATAGCCGGTTTCTGGGATGATGATTCGGTGAAAAGAAGAATTGCTTCCTGGATGAGAACTGCAGTGGGAATTGTAGAAAGCAGCCATATCCGTGTGGTACGTTTTGCTGACAATATGCGAAATGTGGCAGTTACAGAAGGAGATAAGGTAGAGGCCCAGATGAAATTTGGCTGGGAGATCGATGCATATCCGGTGAATGAAGTTGCAGATTATGTATCAGATGTGAAAGCGGGAGCCGTTTCTGCACTTGTGGAAGAATATTATGACCGCTATGATATTTTGCTGGAGGGAAGAGATCCTGAGGAGTTTAAAAAGCATGTGGCAGTTCAGGCACAGATTGAGCTTGGATTTGAAGCATTTTTGAAAGAAAAAAATTATCAGGCAATCGTTACCCATTTCGGCGATTTAGGTTCCTTAAAACAGCTTCCCGGACTTGCAATCCAGCGTCTGATGGAAAAAGGGTACGGCTTCGGTGGAGAAGGCGACTGGAAAACAGCGGCCATGGTACGCTTAATGAAGCTGATGACAGAGGGGACAAAGGATGCTAAGGGAACTTCCTTTATGGAGGATTATACGTATAATCTGGTTCCGGGCAAGGAGGGGATTCTTCAGGCTCATATGCTGGAGGTCTGCCCGTCTATTGCAGAGGGAAAAGCAGGCATCAAGGTAAATCCATTGTCCATGGGTGACAGAGAAGATCCTGCAAGACTTGTATTTACCGCAAAAGAGGGCAGAGGAGTTGCTGCTTCCCTGATCGACCTGGGAAACCGTTTCCGCCTAATTATTAATACGGTTAATTGCAAAAAGGTGGAAAAACCCATGCCCAAGCTTCCTGTGGCTTCTGCATTCTGGACACCAGAGCCAAACTTAATAACCGGAGCTGAATGCTGGATATTAGCGGGTGGTGCCCATCATACTGCATTTACCTATGATCTGACTGCAAAACAGCTGGGTGACTGGGCGGAAGCGATGGGAATCGAAGCCGTTTATATTGATGAAAACACAAATATCCGTGATTTTAAGAATGAACTGAGATGGAATTCGGTGGCATATCGCTGATGCTGAGAGAAAGTTTGAGGGGGTTTTCTATGGAAAACGAAAAATTAATAGCAGCAATCCGGGAAGGAAATACCGCACTGGGAATCGAACTGGGATCCACCAGAATCAAGGCAGTTCTGGTGGATGAAAATCATAATCCCATCGCTTCCGGCGGTCATGACTGGGAAAACCGTTATGAAAACGGAATCTGGACCTATGGTATTGATGATATATGGGAAGGTGTGAAGGAAAGCTACAGGAAGATGGCAGAGGAAGTAAAGGAGAAGTACGGGGTAACGATCACTACCATCGGAGCTATTGGATTTTCTGCCATGATGCATGGTTATATGGCATTTGACAAGAATGGAGAGCTGCTGGTTCCATTTCGGACCTGGAGAAATACCATGACGGAAGAGGCAGCCGGAAAACTGACGGAGCTGTTTTCATTCCACATTCCTCAAAGATGGAGCATCGCCCATTTGTATCAGGCTATTTTAAATGGCGAGAGCCATGTCTCTGAAATCGATTATCTGATTACTCTGGAAGGATATGTTCACTGGAAGCTGACCGGGAAGAGGGTTCTTGGAATCGGTGACTGTGCCGGAATGTTTCCTGTGGACAGTGAGACAAAGGATTTTAATGAGCGAATGATCAGCCAGTTTGATGAACTTGTCTCTGACCGGAATCTGCCATGGAAATTAAGGGATATTATGCCTGAAGTTCTGACTGCAGGAGAAGCTGCAGGCACTCTGACTGCAGCGGGAGCGGCTCTGCTGGATGAAAGCGGCAATTTAAAGCCTGGAATTCCACTTTGCCCGCCGGAAGGTGATGCAGGTACCGGTATGACTGCCACCAACTCTGTTGCAAAGAGAACTGGTAACGTATCGGCAGGTACCAGTGTTTTTGCCATGGTGGTTCTGGAAAAGGAGCTCTCCAAGGTTTATGAAGAGCTTGATCTGGTTACCACACCGGCAGGAGACGCTGTTGCCATGGTACACTGCAACAACTGTACTTCCGACTTAAATGCATGGGTAGCTTTGTTTGAAGAGTTTGCCAATACCATGGGTATGAAGCCGGATAAAAATGAACTGTTTACCGCCCTTTATAAAAAGGCACTGGAGGGCGATAAAGATGGCGGCGGACTTTTGTCCTACGGTTATTTATCGGGGGAACATATCACTCATTTTGAAGAGGGAAGACCATTATTTGTCCGAACTCCAAACAGCAGGTTTGACCTGGCAAACTTTATGAGAGTCCATCTTTATACGGCTTTGGGAGCCTTAAATATGGGCATGGAGATTCTGTTTAAAGAAGGTGTGAAACTGGATGTGCTTCTGGGACACGGCGGCCTGTTTAAGACCAGAGAAACGGGACAGAGAATCATGGCTGCAGCTGTGGGAGTTCCTGTTTCTGTCATGGAAACGGCCGGAGAAGGCGGAGCCTGGGGAGCAGCCCTGCTTGCATCATATTTGCTTCGCAAGAAGGAAGGCGAGTCTCTGGATCATTACTTATCTGACCGGGTATTTAAGGATATGGCAGGTGAAACCATGGAACCGGATCCGGAAGATGTAACAGGATTCCAGACATTTATGGAACGGTATAAAAAAGGCCTTGCCATCGAACGGACGGCAGTGGACAGCTTATACATATAGGGAAAGGATAAAGGCGATACGATGCTGGAAGAATTAAAATTAAGTGTATATGAAGCAAATATGGAATTACCCCGGAGAGGGCTGATTACCTACACCTGGGGAAATGTCAGTGGTATTGACCGGGATAAGGGATTGTTTGTCATTAAACCCAGTGGAGTGGATTATGATAAGCTGAAACCGGAGGATATGGTGGTTATGGATTTAGACGGCAATCAGGTGGAGGGAGAATTAAATCCTTCTTCTGATACGGCCACCCATTTGGAACTGTACCGGGCATTTGAAAAGATCGGCGGAATAGTCCATACCCACTCCCCTATGGCTACCTCCTGGGCTCAGGCCGGAAGAGCGCTGCCCTGCTATGGCACTACCCATGCAGATTATTTTTATGGGGAGATTCCCTGTGCAAGAAACTTAACTCAGGAAGAGATTGATGAAGGCTATGAGAAAAATACGGGAACTGTGATTATAGAAACCTTTGAGGGGATTGATCCTATGCATGTTCCGGCGGTATTGTGCAAAAACCATGGTCCTTTTACCTGGGGAACTGATGCGGCCAATGCAGTTCACAATGCGGTCGTATTAGAAGAAATTGCAAAAATGAATTTGATGACAGAGTTGTTAAATACAGCAGTAAAGCCAGCACCCCAGTCCTTGCAGGATAAGCATTTTATGAGAAAGCACGGACCGGATGCCTATTATGGGCAGAAAAAATAACAAGGAGTCCTTACCGTGTCGGACAGTGGAAAAACAAAGTATTACGTATTAATGGAAGAACTGAAAAAAGAGATTATTTCCGGAGAGAAGAAGCCGGGAGACCGGCTTCCTTCGGAGAATCAGCTTTCGGAAGTTTACCATATCAGCCGTCATACGGTGAGAAAAGCCCTGTCCATACTGGAACAGGAAGGCTACATTGAAGCGGAGCATGGCAGAGGTACCTTCGTGTCCAGAAAAGCGGGAAGGAAAAAAGGGTCGGGCAATATAGCGGTGATTACTACCTATTTGTCCGACTATATTTTCCCGCGGCTGATTCAGGGAATCGATCAGGTACTGACGGAGAATGGTTACAGTATTATTATTAAAAATACAGGAAACAGCAGATTAAAAGAAAGCAGATGTTTAGAAGAGATCCTGGAAAAGGACGTGGACGGACTCATTATTGAACCAAGCAAAAGCGAGATCCTCTGTGGGCACAGGGGACTGTATGACAAGCTGGATTTTTACAAAATACCTTATGTGTTTATACAGGGCTACTATGCCCAGATGAAAAGCAAACTCCATATCAGGCTTGATGACTGTATGGGGGGATATCTGGTGACAAAGTATCTCCTTGATCTGGGGCATGAGCATATTCTTGGGATTTTTAAGGCAGATGACAGCCAGGGAAGGGACAGGCACAAAGGCTTTGTAAAGGCCCTTCAGGAAAGGGGGTTTTCCTATGATCCGGATATGGTGATCTGGTATCATACTGAGGACCGGTCTGCCAAGCCTTCTGAGGCTTTAAAGATTATGCTGGAGGAGAAGATCCCCGTTGACGGGATTGTCTGCTACAACGATCAGATTGCCTTTGAGATCATTAAGACCATACAGAAAGAAGGGATTTCTGTTCCGGAAGATATATCTGTCACAGGGTATGACAATTCGTTCATAGCAGAAAATGGAATGGTGAAGCTGACCACCATTGCACATCCCCAGGAACGGCTGGGGGCAATGGCGGCTGAACTGCTTTTGGAAAAGATTCATGAAATTCCGGACGAAGAAAGCCGGGTGGAACGGGTATTAAAGCCGGTGCTTGTGATCCGGGAGTCCTGCAAAGACCGGAGAAAGAATCAGTAACCGGTTAATAATTCTTTAGCTTTCCCATATAAAGAACACAGCCTAAGATTAAGGATCCGGACAGCAGGAAGAGAATCTGCATTCCGCTGACTGGCAGGTTCCCGATTTTAAAGGATGGGAGTATGGTCAGCAGACTGGCGCCTAAGAGGGTGGATAAAAAGCCGCAAAGCCCTGCATAGGAAGAGTTGGTACTGACGTATAAAACCCGTTTATCTTCCGGTGCATAATGATACTGCAGATTAAAAACGGAAATTGCAATTCCACCCCATGCAGCTCCGGATAAGGCCTGTAAGACTGGCTGGAGGGCATAGCAGGTATCAGGTGTCATAAAGAGCCAGCTGATATGGATAAAACCAAGCAGTCCCATGGAAAGCCTGCCGGCAAGAAGCCAGGAGGTGGCATCTGCCAGTTTCCCCCAAAGCCATGCAGCCAGAATCCGGACGGTGGATGAAATCAGTCCAAGGAATGTGATATAAGTATAATCCATCTTCAGCCCGGTAACCATGTATACGCTGAAAAAAGGACCTGCAATCTGCAGCGCCAGGTTCCAGAATACATAGGTGATCATAACCTTCCGGTATTTTATGTCAGCGATTGGAGCCAGAAGAACATCCTTTAGTTTCTGTTTATGGGGAGTACTTTCCGGTTCTTTTATTGATAGCAGGCACCAGAAGTCTGTACATGCAATCAGAAGAACGGTAGCCCCGACTACCAGAAAACCGGTCTGTTCCATGGAGTTGTTTCGAAACCAGTCCATGACTCTGCCCATAATAAGGCTTAAAACAGTGGAGAAAGCAAAGGCAAAGGAATCTTTTTTGCCAAGGTAATCTCCTCTGATATTCTGGGGAACCAGCTGGAGTATCCAGTTGCCGGTTCCGGTACCGATGGATGCACCAAAGAAGTGGGCGATTCCATAGAGAATGACCACTGCTGTCAGACGAATGACCGGTTGTGTGATAAATAGCGGCAGGAAAAACATCAGTGAAAGCAGCAGCCTGTGGACAAAGGAAAAACCAACGATCAGTCCTTTCCTTCTCCTGAGGCTTTCTAAAAGAATGGAAGAAAACATCTGTAAGCTGCAAAGAAGGATTGGAATGGAACCAATGATGCCGTTTAAAGAGTCTTCAGCTCCCAGTGAACTGGCGTATCCGGAGAGAAATGCACCTGTGGTGAGTGTTACGATACCATTGGCGCAGCATCCTTCCGCAATAAAAAGATTTCGTCCTTTTGAAAAATCTCCAGCTGTCATAGGCGTTGTTTCCTTACTGGAAAACGCCGTTTTTTTTCTTATCAAGTCTGCAACCATTATATATAAACGGCAAATCTGCCGTGTTCCCCTTTTCTTTTATTCGTAGATCTGCTATCCTTTTTATAGAAATAAAAATACTTTCTCTATATTGCCAGTTTGAGTCAAAGGATACAAGAGGAAAAAGAAGCGAAAAACTGGATGATTCCGACTTGAAGACGACAGAGGGGGGCGACATATGGAACATTACTTACATCTAAAGGCAGTTCTTCCAGTAAGGGCATTAAATGCAGGATATCTGGTTACAGAGGGGAAGGGACGGCACGCAGACCGTGTCATGGATTCCTTTGAAATTATCTATGTCAATTCCGGTGTGCTTGGAATTGCGGAAGAAGATGTGGAATATGAAGTGGAAGAGGGGGAAGCCCTGATTTTATTTCCTGGCAGACATCACTGGGGTACCAGGGAATTTGGAAAGGACTTAAATTTTTACTGGCTTCATTTTCATTTGGAAGAGAAGGCAGAAGAGACGGGAACCGATATTATGTCCCTTCCCCAGCTGATAAGGATCGGAAAGCCCCAGCAGTTTGAGGAACTGTTTCGCCGGTTTATTAAGAGGCAGAATGTATGCAGGGAGGACAGAACCATTTTAAATCTGGTTTTGTTAGAACTGCTTTGCGAGCTGAGTGATTCTCTTTCTCCCATGGAAATTAACGGGCAAAAGGTGCTTCTGGCCAATCAGGCAGGGCAGTATATTAAAAACCATATAAAAGAACCGTTATCGGCTTCCATATTAGCGGAAAAGCTGGAATGCAGTCCGGATTATTTAGGCCGGACCTATCATGCAGTTTATGGAAAGACTCTGACGGAAGGAATCCATGAAGCCCGGCTTAATAAGGCATGCAGAATGCTGATTGAGACGAATCTGACGGGAAGTGAGATTGCTTACCGGTGCGGATACGAAGACGTGGATTATTTCAGAAGGATATTTAAAAAATATATGGGAATGACGGCCAAGGAATACCGGCAGACCTATAGTGTCATTGAGCGGTAGAAGAAAGGCGGCAGGGAGATTCACTCACCTTGCCGCCTTTCTGTATTCAGCCGGAGAGACTCCGGCAGTTTTTTTGAAGATACGGCTGAAATAGAGCGGGTTTTCATAACCGATGATTCCACCTATTTCACCGATGCTGTAATCGGTACTTTCTAATAGTTCCTTGGCTTTCCTGATCCGGATATCGGTTAGATACCTTCCGGGAGGCATTCCGGAATATTCCTTAAAGCTTCGGATAAACCAGCAGGTGCTCATGTGAAGTTCTCTGGCGTAAGCTTCAATTTCTATATTATTTGCCAGGTTTTCATGAAAAAAGCGGACTGCTTTTTCCATTTCTTTTTGAATATCTGTTTTCTTAAATCCGCCTTCTTCTCTGATTCGTTTGAGAAGGAGAAAAAGCTGCTTTAGGTAAAGGGCGGACAGTTCCTCAAAGGAGGGGCGGGTAAGCTGGATTTCTCGGATTACTGAGAGGAACAGCTCCTGGTATTTGGAAGATATTCCAGCATATACGATCCGGTTTTCCAAAAAACCAGCTTCTCTGGTAAGAGAAGGAGCCTCGCTGCCGGTGAAGTGGAGCCAATAAACTTCTGGCTTATCGTCTAAATAATAAGCATATTGCTGGGGAGTATGAGGGGAATATAAAACCATACTGCCTTCTGTTACTTCTGTAACAGTTCCATCGAAGGTAAAGAATGCTTTTCCAGCTGCGACATAAAGCAGTTGATAGTCTGACCGGCCAAGAGGGCGTGACGTTGACATAACGGAGAGAGAGACAAGGCGGTAGACTCCACAGCTGTTCACTCTTAAGGGTATTTTAGTATCTTCCAGTTCTTCTTCTGCTAAGTTCATATAACCAGTATTCGTGTACATGGAGAAATCTCCTTTCAGCTGTATTGTATCATTTTATCCATGCTTTGTCTAATCAGTAGATTTATTTAACTGAATTACTAATGAATGTGTATTCATTGACAATCAAGAGAAAGATTGAAAGATTTAGTATTAATTTTAAGCTTTACGAAAAAAATAATACTGGTTACCAAGCCTGATGGTTCAAATATGGTTTTTTAACGCATAATATACGCATTTAAAAATTGACAAATACGCATATTATGCGTATAATATAATTGTAACAGATAAATATCCATTTTAAAGGAGCATAAATGAAGAGAAGAGATTTAATTAAGCTTCTCGAAGAGAATGGATGGTATTTAAAAAGGAATGGTGGTAATCATGATTTATATACAGATGGAAATAGATCAGAACCAATTCCAAGACATTCAGAAATAAACGAGAAACTGGCGCAGGTAATCATCAGAAAGCTGGGACTTTAGTCCCAGTAATTTGATAGCTTCATTGAACTTTAAAATAATTTATCGTTAAGCAGGAGGGAATCATAATGGAGACGAAAGGAGCATATCCGATTATATTAAGACCTACGGATAATGGATACTATGTAGATATTCCGGATTTTGATGTTGGAACGCAAGGCCAAACCATAGCAGAAGCAATGGAAATGGCAAGAGATGTAATCGGTTTAATGGGGATTGATTTTGAAGATGATAAAAAAGAACTTCCAATCCCATATTCAAAGAGCTTTGAAGCAGAGAAAGAAGATATCGTAACATTAGTTGATATTGATTTTTCTGAATACAGAAAAAAAGTGGATAATAGAGCAGTTAAGAAAAATTGTACTATTCCATATTGGTTGAGCGTAGAAGCTGAAAGAGCTGGAGTTAATTACTCCAGGCTTCTACAGGACGCAATTATTAGCGCATTGGGTCTATATAATCAAACGATAACCAAATCTCATTAACAAAATTTTTAGAAAGAGGCACTGGCGTGTCTCTTTCTATTTTGCATGAAAACTTAATCCTATTAAAAAAACAAAGGTTGATTAGAGGAATAAAATTAACAGTATCATTTTGTGCATGTTTTGTCCAATCAAAGATATGGATTTTTTGCCCTGTGATCTTATAATAATAGGTATGAAAAGAAGGAGGAGTCGACTATGATCGTACCCAGACATTATGAAAATCTGCATCTGCTACATGAAAACACCATGCCACACAGAGCTTATTATATTCCGGCTTCCAAAGCCCAGTTTGATTTAACACAGGAGAGAGAGAAATCTGACCGGTTCTTTTTGTTAAACGGTAACTGGAAGTTCCGCTATTATGACAGTATTTATGATGTAAAGGAAGAATTTTTTCTGGAAGGCTTTGACACTTCCCGTTTTGATGAAATTCCGGTACCGGGCTGCTTTCAGAATTACGGCTATGACAAGCACCAGTATACCAATACCCGGTATCCGTTCCCCATGGATCCGCCTTATGTTCCGGCTGAGAATCCATGTGGCGCGTATGTCCATCATTTTGTCTATAAGAGAGAGGATGAGGCACCCAGAGCTTACTTAAACTTTGAAGGAGTGGATTCCTGTTTCTACGTATGGTTAAACGGCAGTTACGTGGGATACAGTCAGGTTTCTCACGGAACCAGTGAGTTTGATGTTACTGGAGTAATCCGGGAGGGAGACAATACTCTTTCTGTTCTCGTTTTAAAATGGTGTGACGGAAGCTATCTGGAAGATCAGGATAAATTCCGTATGACCGGTATTTTCAGAGACGTATATCTGTTAAAGAGACCGGAAGAAGGTATTTTTGATTATTTTCTGACTTCCACTATTGGAAACAACCAGGCACATGTCCAGGCAGCAATTACATTCAGCGGAAAAGAGATTCTGGTAAAAGTAACAGTAACTGACAGAGATGGGAACACGGTAGCCAGTAAAGAGGGATATCCTGTTGATGGTAAGATAGAGTTTGATATAGAAGATCCGGTGCTCTGGAATGCTGAAAAACCATATCTTTATACGGTTATATTTGAAACTGGCCAGGAAGTGATTGTTGACCGTCTTGGAATCAGGGAAATTGCCATTCGTGATGGTGTGGTTTATCTAAATGGAGAAAAAATCAAGTTTCATGGTGTTAACCGCCACGACAGTGATCCTGTTACCGGATTTACAATCAGTCTGGATCAGATGAAACGTGATTTACGTCTGATGAAAGAGCATAATGTAAATGCCATCCGAACCAGTCATTATCCCAATGCACCTCAGTTCTATCAGCTTTGTGATGAATACGGATTTTATGTCATTGATGAGGCAGATAATGAAAGTCATGGAACCGGTTATATCTATATGGCGAACCGCACCACAGAGGTTTGGAGAGACCGTTGGAACCGCGCCATCGCAGACAATCCGGAATTCACAGAAGCGACAGTTGACAGAACGAAGCTTTTGGTTGAACGGGATAAGAACCGTCCCTGCGTAGTGATCTGGTCTATGGGTAATGAATGTGCGTATGGCTGCACCTTTGAAGCAGCTCTTTCCTGGACAAAGTCTTATGATCCAACCAGACTTACCCACTATGAGGGTGCCAGATATATTGCTGTGGATAAAACCTACGATTTCTCCAATATCGATTTATTCAGCCGTATGTATCCCAGTCTGGATGAAATTATCGAGTATACGAAACGGGAAACAGCAAAGCCATTTATCCTCTGTGAATACAGTCATGCCATGGGAAATGGACCTGGAGATTTAGAGGGATACTTCCATGTGTTTGAACAGCACGACCGGGTATGCGGCGGTTTTGTATGGGAATGGTGCGACCATGCAATTTATCAGGGCAGAACCATAGACGGAAAGCCCATGTATCTTTATGGAGGAGATCATGGGGAATATCCTCATGACGGTAATTTCTGTATGGATGGACTTGTCTATCCGGACAGAAGACCTCATACAGGCCTTATGGAATTTAAGAATGTAAATCGTCCGGTGCGGGTAGTTTCCTTTGATCAGAAGAAAAAAGAACTGACCCTTCATAATTACCTTCATTTTACCAACTTTAAAGAGTATGGATGCATTGGTTATGAGGTGAGCTGTGACGGAGAGGTAATAGCAAACGGAATGGTTGGAGAAACCGACATGCCTGAGCTTATGCCGCAGCAGGAGTGCAGACTTTCCCTGAACTTTGACGTTCCGGCAGCTGGTAAGTGCTACTTAAAGATAAGCTATTATCTGAAAGAAAGCAATGCTCTTGTAAAAGCGGGAAGTCTTCTTGGTTTTGATGAGGTGCTTTTGGAAAATGCAGATATGAGAAACCAGAAAGCAGCTGCACTTTTAAAGAAGAAAGAAGAAAAGGGTGGATTTGAGGTTTGTGAAGATGACCGTTATATCCGTGTTAGCGGAAAAAGCTTTTTCTACACCTACAGCAAATTAACCGGAACATTTAAGGACATGAACTTTAAAAATCATTCCATTCTGGAACGCCCCATGGAAATCAATATCTGGAGAGCACCTACGGATAATGACAGCGATATTAAGGGCAAGTGGAAAGAGGCTCACTATCACCGTGCATCTTCCAGAGGATATGAAACCAGATGGGAAGAAAAAGATGGCAACCTTGTAATTTCCACTACAATGTCACTGGTGGCAGCACCAATACAGCGGATACTTATGATTGGAGCAACCTGGACCATTGGCGCAGATGGCGCCTTAAACGGAAGACTGGATGTAAAAAGAGATGTGGAGTTTCCCGAACTTCCGCGATTTGGTCTCAGACTGTTCCTTCCAAAGCAGATGGGTCAGGTTACCTATTTCGGTCTTGGTCCTGTTGAAAACTATATTGATAAGAAAAATGCCAGCTATCATGGTCTGTTCTCTTCCAGCGTAAAAGAGATGCATGAAGATTATTTAAGACCTCAGGAGAACGGAAGCAGAAGTGATTGTGACTTTGTGACCATTGAGGGAGGGGATTTATCAATCTCTGTTGCAGCAGATAAAACCTTCTCGTTCCACGCTTCCGAATATACCCAGGAGGAACTGACGGAGAAAGCCCATAATTATGAACTGATTCCTTCCGGTTACACCGAATTCTGCGTGGACTACAGACAGAACGGAATCGGATCAGAGAGCTGCGGACCGGAACTTCGGAAAGAATATATGTTTGTGGAAGAAGAATTTACATTTGAATTTACACTGGTGCCTGGAAGCAACCGGTGAGATTTTATGAAATAAATATGAAATGGTAGAAATGAGGGGAGGTGAATAAACACCTCCCCTCAGATTATTTTTCCCTATAAATGAGGAAAAAAAATATTTGTAGATACAGTTTTCCTGCGCTAATATAATAATATTCTTTAGAATTGCAGAAGAGTCAAAAGAGGAAGGATAAAGTCATATGGAGAAAGCAGCAAAAGCGTATGGTGGGTATGGGGATGTTAAAAAATTAACGGTAAAGGAAAGCTTTAATCTGGGGAAAGGGTGGCATTTGATGACCTTTGCTATTTTAGCAATGCTTGTTACCAATGCAGGTGTGAATGATGGATTAAATGTAATTCTTCCGGTAATAGCAAAAAGTGCGGGGATGAATTATGAATTATGTTTAAGCATGGGAACAGTTGCAGGTTTTGTCGGGGTCGCAATGATGTTTTTTATTGCAAAGCTCAGAGACCGCTTTGGGGGAAGAGTAATGAGCGCTGTTTTATTTATTATATTTGGTCTTACCTTTAACTTTTTGTTTTTACGGGCTACGAATATTATTATGTATGGCCTTTCTCAATGCATTATGGTCAGCTGTGGTCAGGGCTGTTTTTATCTCTGTACCGGTCCCATGCAGTCTCATTGGTTTCCGAAGAAGCGAGGAGTGGTGAATGGAATCAGTACAATTGGTGCCAATATAGGTACTGCTGTGCTGGTCCCGATTATGATTGTTCTGCTTAAAGCGGGGGATTATAGAATAAGCATTTCCGTTTTTGGAGCCGCTGCCATTGGACTGGCTGCCTATTCTTTTTTTACACTAAGAGATAATCCAATTGATGCGGGGATGTATCCGGATAATGTTACCAGAGAAATATTTGAGGAAGAATATTCGGACTGTTTAAATATCAATCAATATGTAAGTGACTGGACCGTTCCGAAAATGCTTAAATGCAAAGAGGTCTGGCTGGCATCTGCGGTACCTGGATTTATTACATTGGGTCTGCTTGGAATAATCACGCAGTTCGTTCAGAGAAATACAGCTCTCGGACTATCTGTTGATATGGCTGTATCAGCAATGACAGCAGCCGGTCTGATCGGTATTTTGGGAAGTTATATAATTGGTTTTATTGATACAAAGCTTGGAACCAAGAAGGCCTGTATGATTTACTGCGCAATCTTCGCGCTTGGTATTGCTTTTAATCTTTTAACTGTGGTCTGGTTCCCTTTTGTATATGTATCAATTGCTATTGTGGGTTTTTCATTAGGAGGAAGCACCAACATGTCGCTTTCCTTTCCTGCATCGATTTTTGGAATGCTTGATTATCCGAAAGTAAATGGCGTTATTTTCCCAATTAATTATTGTATCGGCTGCCTGAATTTTGTTGTCAATGCTACGGTTATGAAGATAACGGGTGGCTTAACAGGTGCTTATATCGTATATTTGTGTTTGTTTTTAATAAATATATTGATCGTAGCAACAATGGAAGAAGGGAAATGGGATAAAATGAAACATCCGGAACTTATGGAAATAAACAAATAAAACAAAAAAACGGAGGCCAGGCGAAATAAAGCATGGCCTCCGTTTTTTATTTTATCTGTCAGGTGTAAAAAAAGTAATCAGTTCCTGTTTTGTTTTAAGAAACCGTGTATCGTTAATATTATACGGACCGTAAAAAAGCTCATTGAACAGCCGGAAAATCAAAGTGGTATGTTCGGGAGCGATGGCAGCCATTATAACTGTACGGATTTTATAGGAATTCCATTTAATCCGGTGATTCAGTGTTGCAATTGAAAGACAGGTCTGATTGCTTGGGACAAGACTGTAAAGTAATACAATACTGGGTTGAAATGCAAATGTCATAATTGCCTCTCTTCGCAGGACCTGATGTAAATAATCATAGGAAACGTACTCTTTGCTGATAAAATCCATAGAAAGGGTTTCAATTATGGAAAACGGTTCCGCAGTATCTATTTTTTCATGCCAGAAGGCATTTTCAAAGAGCTGGCGGATGGAAGGGAGCTCTGAATTATATAATCGGTTCAGATGCTTATGGAAAATCAGTGCTCTTAAATCCTGCTGGTCCTTTTCTGGAAAGAAAGAAGAGATTAAAAGCGTATCGCAGTTTGATTCACTTGTAATATGCTTATTTGCGGTTGTAATAACTAAATCAATTTTAGAAAAATCATAATTATCCTTCATATATACAGGCAAGAGGGCGATTAAATCAATGCTGTCATTAAAATTGTTTAGAATACGCTGTTTTAAATTCCAGGTGGCGGGAAGATTCATATGGCACATTATAACTGTTTTTAATTTGGGTGAATTCCGGTACCTGGCTTCCATGGCACCGGAAATACAGAAAGCCAGGTACATGAGTTCCGAATAATCCAAATAATTACCTGTATACTGCAAAGCCAGATCCTGGATAAGGAATGCGATTTCATATTCAATTAACATTTTTGAGCGGGTACCATCTGTATGGGTGCCAGTGGAATTTAAAAAATGCAAAGGTAAAGTAAGGTAGCGTAAATACTGGAGAAGCGTGATATAAAAGTCTTCATCATCAGAAAAATCAATGGAGTAGGTGTCTTTAATCTTACGCAGATAAGAATTGGCGAATTCAATAGTGGACGGGTTAAAATAATTGTCTATGGTTCCGAAATTCAGCTTCGATGCATCAAGCAGTCTGCTGCAGTAGACATGAAGATATAAATCGCTTCGTTCCAAATTTGAATAGTTACAATCCAGCTTTTCCTCCAGAATATTTAAGAGATCATTTACTGCATGAATAATTGTATTATCATTCACCGGTATTGGATTTTCATCAGTGAGACTGTGGCCAGACTTAATTCGGGAGTAAGCAATGGCGATGGCAAGAACAATCATAACAATGTTGATATCGTCCATGATGATGTTATATTGCTGCATGCAGAGTCGGATCTCAGCTGTTATGATTCCAATGACTGTTTCATCAATGTATTGATATTCATAGTATAAATTTCCCTGATCATTATAATTCCAGTTCTCCGAAAATAATAAATTTAATATGATACGGCGTTTCCGTTCTTCCTGCTCAAATGATATTCTGTTTTTGTGACGGAAAAATTTAATATGAGGCTCCGGGAGAACGTATTTTTTTCGAAAAGCAATGAGATCGTTTTCCAGAGTGGTACGGCTTATAAACATTTCATCTTCAAGATCATAAAGATCCACCGGTATATCGGAAAAGCACAGTGTAAAAGCAATATGCCGGATCCGGTCTTCGCGGCTTAAGAAATTGCTGCTTACCTGGTTTAGTTTCTTTAATGAGGATTCATTTTCGCAAAATAGAAGATAACCAACGCTGGGTTTTGAAAGAATCTGGATACCAAAACTCTGAAGATTTTCATTTATTTCATTGATATCATTCCTGATTGTTCTTGCGGATACCTGCAAATATTCAGCTAGCGTAGAACTGGTCACATATTCTTTTGAATTCTTCAGATAATCAAGAAGTTTCCTTTTTCGTAAAGATAATACATACTTTTCCATAATTTCCTCCTTGTTTCGGAAAAAATAATAACATTTTTTAATAATAAATAATATTAAGCTAAAAATCAAGCTATTTAAGGAGGATATATGTAAAATATTTTCCTCTTTATTGAGGAAAAAAGCTGTTTGCGAAAAGGGGCTGCGAATCCTAGAATAGGCTTATAAAAATAAAGGAGGAATCAGTAATGAAATACGAAAAAATAAGAAAACAGGTATTGGAAGCAATATTAGAAGCAGTTGAACAGGGATTGATAAAAGGAACATCCGGAAATATTGCTTTAAGAGATGATGAAGAGGATGTGGTAGCCATTACTCCAAGCGGAATCGCCTATAAAACAATGAAGGCAGAAGATATCGCTATTGTTGATTTAAACGGGAAATGGCTGGAAGGACCATATAAACCATCTTCGGAAGTTCCAATGCATACTGCCGTACTCCGTGCAAGACCTGATATAAAAGCAACGGTTCATACACATGCAGTGTTTGCCACAATTATGGCAATGGGTGATGGTGAAATTAAACCTACCACACCACCTCAGTGTGAATTTGTTCCAGTGCGGGTTGTTCCGTTCACTATGCCGGGTTCTGATGAAGTTGCGGATAAAGTAGTGGAAGCACTGGGGCAGGATGGCAGAGCTGTATTAATTAAGAACCATGGTATGTTTTGCTGCGGGAAAAATATGAAAGCAGCTATGAGCGCTACTATTTATACAGAAGAAATGGCAATTACAGAATATTATGCAAGGGCTCTTGGTACATTTGAACCAATGCCTCAGGCAGGGATCGACGCAATGAAAGCTTTAATTGCAGCAGATCAGGCTGTGTAAGGAGTGCAAAATGGCATACAATTTTTTTGTGAAAAGTGATATTGTTTTTGGTCGCGGTTCCGTAAAAGAGCTGCCTGGTATTTTAAGAGAATATAAAGCAAAGAAGGTAATGCTTGTATATGATTCTGGAGTAAAGCAGGCAAAGATAGCGGATCAGGTACTGGAAGAAATAAAAAAGGCTGAGCTGGAAGTTATAATATTTGATGGAGTGATTCCAAACCCGACCAATGATGTTGTGGAAAAAGCGGCAGAAATTGCGAAAAAAGCACAGATCGATGTGTTTGTTGCGGTTGGCGGGGGAAGCAGTATTGACCTGACAAAGGCAATCAATATACTGATGACCAATCCTGGTTCAATTGGAGAATACGGTGGAATCGGGCAGGTAAAAAAAGAGGTTCTGCCGCTGATTGCCATCCCAACAACTGCAGGAACCTCCAGTGAAATAACAAATGTCAGTGCATTGATCGATACGGAGAAGGTAATCAAATATGTGATTATTGATAATAAAATTGTACCTGATAAAGTAATCATTGATCCGGAATTTACAATGACCATGCCGCCCTCCGTTACGGCAGCAACAGGAATGGACGCAATTACTCACGCAGTGGAAAGCTATATTTCCAATATGGCGACTCCTTTAACGGAATATCACTCGATTCAAGGCCTGAAATATCTGCATCAGAATCTGCCCAAAGTAGTAAGGGATGGTTCGGATTTACTGGCAAGAGAGCGGATGCTCCTTGGCTGTGTGATTACCGGATTCGGATTTTCCAATGCGAACTTAGGATTGGTCCATGCCATTGCACATACATTAAGCGCCCATTTCAAACTGGCACATGGGATGGCAAATGCGGCAGTACTTCCTTATGTTATGGAGTATAATGCGGATTCCTGCTCCAAAAAGATGATTGATTTAGCAAAGGCCATTGGCCTTTCCGCCAGCGGTGACCCGGAGGAAGATAAATTACTTTTTTCCAGAGAACTTCTGGCGCTGATAAAAGAGCTTGGCATTAAAACCTTGTCACAGCAGGGGATAGAAGAAAAAGATCTGCCTATGCTGGCGGAGGATGTGCTTCAGGAGCCTGTTTTAAATTTCAACCCGAAGCAGGGCATTACAAGGGAAGATATCCTTCAGATCCTTCGTAAGGCAATGTAAGGACTAAATAAGTGAGGTTTTTCAAATGGAAAAGAAATGCAGATACGGAGAGAAATATCCACACCTTTTTTCTCCCCTTAGAATTGGTAATATAAAAATGCGTAATCGTCTCATTTGTGCACCATCAAGCCCCAGTATGATAGACTTAAACGGGCATTTTACTCCGGAGATGATCGCATATCTGGAGGAAAAGGCACTGGGGGGAGCCGGAGTCGTTACTTATGGAGAGGCAATTGTTCATTCTGCGACAGGAAAATCCCATAACAAACAGCTCCAGCTGGATTCATTCGGGGTACGCCAGGGAATGACAGAAGCAGCAAGAGCCATTCATAATGCGGGTTCCTATGCGAATATACAGCTGTCTCATGGGGGAATGTATGGAGGACTTGCCAGTGTTGGAGGAGATGTGGGCACCAATCTTGTTGCATACGGTCCAAGTGATATGAGGATGCCGGCAGGCGAAGTTAAGGCCATGCCGATCGAAATGATCTATGAAATAATTGAGTCCTATGGAAAAGCTGCCAGACTCTGCAAGGAAACAGGATTTGATATGGTGCAGGTACATGCAGCCCACGGCTGGCTTTTTTCTCAGTTTTTATCTCCGGTCTGGAATAAACGGACTGATCTGTTTGGAGGCTCTTTGGAAAACCGGGCCAGGTTTTTTCTTTTGGTTCTTGATGCAGTACGAAATGCGGTAGGAAAGGATTTTCCCATTGAGGCCAGAATTTCAGGAGATGATCTGACTGAAATCGGTCTGAATCAGCAGGAATGCATTAAATTGGCAGAGATGATTGATGACAAAGTAGACCTGATTAATGTTTCATGCGGAAATCATGAAGATCCAGCTATGTTCTGCAGAACACATCCCTCTGCGTTTTTCCCTCGTGGTGTCAACGTCTATCTTGCGGCTGAAATAAAAAAGCATGTCAAAACACCAGTGGCATGTGTCGGATCGCTAAATGATCCTGCCCAGATGGAAGAGATTATTGCATCTGGAAAGGCTGATGCAGTAGAACTGGGAAGAGCATCCCTGGCTGATCCCTATCTGCCTTTCAAGGCGGCCTGGGGTCAGGAAGAAGATATTACCCCTTGTTTACGCTGCTATGAATGCTTTGGAGCGACTGGAGAGCTGGAGATGGTAAAATGCTCGGTGAATCCTGTTATGGGAGAGCAGCTTGCAGCTAAGCTTCCGGTGAAGCAGCCGGATCGGA
This sequence comes from Lacrimispora defluvii, assembly GCA_013036995.1. Classification (GTDB taxonomy): domain Bacteria; phylum Bacillota; class Clostridia; order Lachnospirales; family Lachnospiraceae; genus Lacrimispora; species Lacrimispora defluvii. The sequence goes on along the minus strand of JAAOXG010000032.1, from coordinate 102,244 downwards.
AAAAACGGGTTCTGGTGGCAGGCGGAGGTCCGGCTGGAATGGAGGCGGCCATAACTGCAGCTGAGCGGGGGCATGACGTAACACTTGCAGAGCAATCAGACAGACTGGGAGGAAATCTTCTTCCGGCGGGCGCGGCATATTTCAAAGAAGATATCCACAAGCTGGTACAGGTTTTAGAGGGCAGAATAAAAAGAAGTGGTGTGAATGTCCGATTAAACACGAAGGTAACACCGGAATATGTGAAACACTTTAATCCGGATACACTTTTTGTAGCAATCGGATCAGTTGAGATAAAGCCTCCGATGAAAGGTTTAGATTCAGAGAAGGTAATTATGGCAGTTGATGCGGAATTAAATCCGGAGAAACTTGGAAATAAGATCGTTATTATAGGTGGCGGCCTTGTGGGAGCAGAAGCCGCGGTTAGCTTTGCTCATGACGGCAGAAAATGCACGATTGTGGAGAGAAAGCCTCTGATCGCTGAAGATGTCAATTCCTTCTACCGGGGCGGATTGATGCCCCAGGTTGAAAAAGCCGCTGAATGCTATGTAAATACCATGGTTAAGGAAATAACCGATCAAGGAGTTTTATGTGAGCAGGAGGGTAAGGAACTGATCATTGAGGCGGATCATGTAGTTTGTGCTCTGGGATTTCGTTCTCCCTGGAATCTGGTAGACGAATTGACTGAATCAATAGAGGAGTATTACATCATCGGAGACTGCAAAAAGGTTGGAAAAATCTATGAGGCTATCAACAGCGCCTATTATGCTGCATTAAGGGTATAAGGTAACGCAGTTACAGCCTGGAGGAGAGAGTGAAATGGAAAAAAAAAGAATGGTTTTATGTACCGGGATTCCCGAAAAAAGAAAAAAAGAGATTGAAGAATATTGTGATATTACCATTGCAGGAGAATTAAAACACGGGAAAGGGAATGTAACCGAAGCGCTTGTATGTGAGGAATGCAAGGGTTATGAACTGGTTGTTTTGGGTGATGAATATGCAAAGGCTGATACCCTTCGCCAGTGGATTAACTCAGGGATGAAGTTTATAGGCGTCGCAAAAGGAACACCGGTTACGGTTGATAATGATGTATTAATGGAAGAAGGAATTCCACTGTCCTATACTCCGGGAAGGAACCGGGTGGCAGTTGCCGAGTTTAATATAGGATTAATGATTGCAGCAGCAAGAAAACTGACATTAAGCTGTACCGGCCTTTCAAAAGGGGAACATGTGGGACCGGAAAAGAAAGATATCTATGATGTTATGGACGTTAAAAATGTAACGTTTGGATCACTGGATGAGAAACATCCATATACCGATTATGGAATTGGGTTTGAATTATACGGTAAGACTCTTGGAATTGCAGGATATGGGGCAATCGGACGGGAAGTGGCAGTTCGTGCAAAAGCGTTTGGTATGGAAATCCTGGTCTATGATCCTTATATGGCCAAAGAGAAAATAGAATCTGACGGAGCAAAGCCGGTGGATCTTGATACTATGCTTCAGCAGAGCGATATCATCAGCCTCCATCTTCCGGTGCTTGAATCTACGAAAGGTATCGTAAACCGGAGCTGGTTTTCAAAAATGAAATCAAACGCTTACTTAATTAATACTGCAAGAGCTGCTGTTATTGATCAGAAGGATTTTGTGGAAGCGCTGGAAAAGGGGATCATAGGAGGAGCCGCAATTGACGTATATTGGGAAGAACCGGTTCCGGCTAATCATCCTGTTTTAACAATGAGAAATGTAGTCTGTACACCACATATGGCAGGGCTAACGGTTGATGTTGACAATTGGTCCGGTGAAATGATGTCTCAGGAAGTGCTTGCATACTTAAGAGGAGAAGACAGGAAATTTATCTGGAAAAGATAAGTACTTGATAAGGAGAAAACATGGAAACAGTAAATCGTAAGAAGGTAATTGCAGCAGGACTTTTAATTATGTCTCTTACAATGGCCTGCAACAGTGCATTGTCACCAATACTTGCAGAGGTTGGAAAATTTTTCCCTGGTGCAAGTGACATATCAATACAGATTGTATTGCAGATTATTAATTTAACATGTCTGCCAGGTATGTTTATAGAACCATATCTTGAACCATATATCACCAAGAGAAATATTGCGGTTATAGGAACTGCATTAATGCTGGCAGGGGGCCTTATGCCTCAGGTCATGAATAGTCAGCTGTGGATGCTTTACCTGGCCAGTGTAGTGATCGGTATGGGTCTGTCCTTTGTCGTGGTGGTAAGCTCTTCCCTGATATCTGATTATTTTACTGGTTTGGATAAATCAAGAGTGATGGGATTTCAGTCTATTTTCGTAAGTGTTGGCGGCGCTGTAATTGCAAAAGGCTCAGGAGCGATTACCGCAATGGCAGGGTGGAAGAGGGGTTACCTTGTATTCCTGATTTGCATACCGATCATACTGATTATTTTATTTACCGTTCCCAAAGGAACAGTAGTACCGAAAAAAGAAAAAGAAAAGGCAAGCATCTCAGGAAGTATGATTTATTTCGGAGTACTATGCTTTGTTACAGGCATTTTTGTGGCAACCTTTCATTCCAACTTATCCATGTATATTGACCGTAAGGCGATTGGCGATGCAAGTACAGCTGGTACGGTAGCATCAATCATGCAGATTATTGGCATACTTGGCGGTTTATTACTGGGAACTACGGTAAAGGTACTAAGGAGGTTTACAATTGGCGCTGCAATTATTTTAATGGCAGTTGGCACTGCAATGGTTGGGCTTTCCACCAGCTTTCCGGTTATCTGTGCGGGAAGTATCATTGTTGGATTTGGTTTTGCTGTCCGTAATCCGGGTGCTGTTACGTTAGCAGCAAACATGGTTCCGCCAGTACAGGCATCACTTGCCATTGCGGTGGTATCTGCATCCTATAATGTTGGTAATTTTGTGTCTGCATACGTGGTAAACCCGCTTGCTGATTTACTGGGTGGAGATATTTCAAACCGGTTTTTATTATCGGCGGCTGCACTTCTGGTAATTGGTTTTATTGCGTGCATAAAGGCGCCTACAACGGATTCCCAGGCACTGGATTCCCAAGGCTGAGTATACATATGAAGGAAAAAACAGGAGCCAGCCGATCACTTGATTTACAGTGATCGGCTGGCTCCTGTTTCAATTGCAAAGAGTCAGCTTACGCTTCATCCCATGGGTGGAGTACTACCTTGATCGCTTCCCCGGTTCTGGTTAATTCAATTCCCTCATTAATTTTATCCAGGGGAAGAATATGTGTGATAAATTTTTGTGTTGGAAATTCTTTAGAAATTGCCAGCTCAAAAGCCCGTTTAGACTGGATGTAAGATGCACCGAAATGACCTTTGATCCAAATGTTGTTGTAATGGATCAGATTGCAGTCAAGTTCTGTCAGGGAACCCTTTGGAACGCCGCCAAAAAAAACAACAAGACCGCCTTTTTTTACCATATGGATACTCTGTGTCTGTGTGGAGTTTGCAGGAGTCGCTGAAATGACTTTATCGGCTCCTTTGCCGTCGGTGAATCTCCGGACGGCTTCGATGGGGTCTTCTTTGGAACTGTTTATTGTAATGTCCACTCCAAATTCTTTCGCCATGTTTAACCTGGTATCATTTAGGTCTATCATAATGATTTTTTGAGCACCACGGATTTTTGCAAGCTGTGCCATGAAACAGCCGATGGGGCCGGCACCAATAATCACCAGGCTATCCGGATATCCGATATTTACATTATCCAGGCAGGCAAAAACAGAGGTAAGAGGTTCTCCCAGGCTTGCTGCGTCAAAGGAAACATCTTCCGGAATTTCGTAAATGCCTCCCAGTTCAATTTTTTTGCCCTTTACTGCCACATATTGTGCGAAACCGCCAGTCCCTGACAGAGCAGTAACTTCTTTGTCGGAACAGTTTTCACTGTGTCCGCTGATGCAGTTGTCACACTTCATGCAGTAGGTGCCAGGAAAGAGGAAGAGACGCTGCCCAACCTGATACCTGGTTTGTTCTGTACCGGTTTCGTCTACGATTCCCACGATTTCATGTCCATAGATAAATGGATAGTCCCCTTTCCTTGAATCACTGGTAAGATTACGGATATCAGAGCCGCAAAGTCCAACTGCCATAATTTTGAGAATCAGTCCATCTTTCGGGCATTCCGGTTTTTTTGTCATTTCCACACGGATATCACCGGGACCATACATTACTGCTGCCTTCATTTTATTCATATTAAAAAATCTCCTTTCACCCTGTTGTTTCACTTAAGTATAAATGTCTCTAAACAGGGTGACAAATTTATAATTTCCATAATAATGTGGCATTTTGTAAATGCTGATATTTTCCTGAATAAACCGGAAAATGTCCTTTTGTATGATAAATGTCTTTCTGATATAGTTGGACAAAGAAGAAACGTTTTTTTAAAGAAGGTACTGAGAGGGGTAAAGGACATGATGGTTTTAAAAAACTATTTGATAGGAATGGATTGTGGAACAACTAATATTAAGGCAATTATCATTGGTGAGGATGGAAAAGTGGTTGCCGAAGCAAGCCGTCCCAGCAGATTCCTGTCGCCAGGACCAAATCAGCATGAGCAGGATGCGAATGAGTGGTGGAGCAATACCATAGAAATATTCCGTTCACTTTCAGAGCAGGCAGGGTTTGATATTATTAGAAAGATAAGAGGGATTTCAGTGAGTTCCCATACGGTAACCATGCTTCCGGTGGATAGTGAAGGAACACCTCTGAGAAATGCACTTACTTATCAGGATAATCGTTCCTCAGATGAACTTCAATACATTGTAGATGCAATTGGTTATGAACGTTTTGTATCTATTGTAGGAGGCCAGCCTGCCGTTGCATTTCTCCCTAATAAAATTTTATGGTATAAGAGACATGAACCAGACTTATTTGCCAGAACGGAGTGCTTTCTGCAGGCAAGTTCTTATATAAATTACAAATTAACAGGCAGAATGACTCAGGATATTGATCAGGCCAGTCGTACACAGTGCCTTGATATTAATACAATGGAATGGTCAAAAGAAATCGGGGATGTTATTGGAGTGGACCTGGCAAGTAAGCTTCCGGCACCGCAGTTAGTAAACGATATTATTGGTTTTGTCACAGAGGCAGCAGCAAAAGTGACCGGACTGATTCCTGGAATACCAGTAATTACAGGATGCAGTGACGCAATGGCATCCATGTATGCAACAGGAATGAGCAGATTAGGGGAAGTCGGCGAATCTTCAGGGACCACTTCACTTGTTTTTGTAGGAAGTGATGTGAAAAGTGCACCGGACCTACCTGTCGTTACAAAACCTTGTGTGATTGAAGGAATGCCCTGGGTATATGATGCGCCCATACAGACAAGCGGCGCAGCTATTAAATGGTACATTGATAAGTTTGCGGCGGAAGAACGTCTGTATGCAAAAGAGAACGGTAAGGGTATCTATAACTACTTGAATGAACTGGCTTTGGAATCCAGACCGGGATCCAACGGGATTTTCTTTTTTCCCTATCTTCTGGGTGAAAGAGCACCTTTGTGGAACAATTATGCCAGAGGAATGCTGATTGGAATGGGGTTGGACATGAAGCGGTCAGATCTAATCCGGTCCATTTTTGAAGGGACGTCATATTCCCTTCGTCATGTAGTGGAAACAGTTAAAGAATCCGGTGCAAAAGCAGATGTGCTTCGTATTTGCGGTGGTGGAGCAAAGAGCCGTACATGGGCTCAGATCAAAGCCTCCATGCTAAAGATGCCTGTATATCTTCTGGATGAAACTTCGGGAGATGTTCCGGTGGGAGATGCATTGATTGTTGGACATAAGGTAGGAGTTTTTCCGGATCTTACCAAAGCAGTGGAACAGATTGTTAAAGTAAATGAGATTATTCAGCCAATCGATGAGTGGGTAAATGCATACGATAAGCTCTATCCATATTATGTGGAAATGTATCGAGATCTGGACAAGGATTTAAAAAGATTGAAAAGCACTGTAGATGGATTGCTTGTTTAGAGCATGGTATACATTCATCAGTTTCTGTTCTATGAGTTACGAATTTAATACAGAAAGATAGAGAGATGAGGGAGATGCATAAGCACCTCCCACTTTTTATTTTTCTAAAATCACTGCAATTGTGCGGCTCTGGTTATTCCATGGAGTGCCACACACGTCTGAATATATACCGCATTCTTTAAATCCTGATTCTTCCACCTCTTTTAATAGTGTGCCTTCTGTATAATAAGTATTCCAGAGATGGTAAACAGAAGCCTCTGCACTGGATATAATAACGTATTGATCCAGTGTTGCATGTTCAGGATACTTACAGCATCTTTTTAGTTCAACATATCCATCCTCCCGCCAGAAGCCGTTTCTCTCCTGAACCTCCCATACCTGTTTTTCCTGGAAATCATGGAACTCATTTAAGGAAAAGGCGTCAAATAAGAATTTTCCCCCAGGCTTCAGATGATCATAAACCTGTTTTAAAACTATTTTTCTTTTCTCCGTAGAAAGAGCACCGTAATCACAGTAAATCAAAACGGCAAAATCAAACTTGCGGTTTAATTCAAGAGATAGGTAATTCTGGTAGAAATAATCGATGTTTAAATTCTTTTCAGCTGCTGATTTTTTTGCGTAATCAATGGAACGTGAGGAAAAATCCACTCCAGTTACCTGATATCCTGCCCTTGCAAAGAATTCCCCATAGATTCCGGGACCGCACCCTAAGTCAAGCAAAAGGGGATAGTCTGTGGGCGGAACAGTTTTGGCAATCCATTCTGCTGATTTTTTGATAAAATCCATTTTTCGGCTGGCTCCGCTAAATTCCGGATCCAGATGAGATTTTAGCATTTGCTTTGAGATGTATTCATCATCCCAAAAAGGAATACTGGTTTCCTGATATAATTCAGGACGTTTTAATAAATCTTTGAGTTCATACAGCATAGTAAGGCCTCCTTATAAATGGGTAAAAGAATAGCCGCGGATATTACTCCGCGGCTGTTCTTAAATAGAGAAAGAAAAGACTTAGAGTAAATAAAATCAATAAGCAGGCACGAAAATAAGGCTGACAATTCAGCTTGTTAATTTTCATCTGTTTCGTTGATTTATTTACTCATTTCCAGCGATATCCATGCCGTGAATTCATAACATCGGACATGCCGGGATTTCTTCACCTCTTTTATATTGTTTACCTTTTAATATTATTGCAGCAGATACTGTTTGTCAATTAGGAATCATCACCCAATGAGCTGGCGCAGATAGGAGAGTAATCCAAGTCTGCGAAATGTTTCTAATAAGAATGCGGCAAATACAGTTCCGCATACCGTGCTCATCAAAAAAGGAATTACAAAGAAGAAGACCGCAACATCCTTACCAAGTATCAGCGTCGCAACCGGATAGCAGAGAACTGCGCCGATAAGCCCTGTCCCTGTAATTTCTCCCACGTAAGCCCATAGAAGTTTTCCTGTCTTCTGAAACAGAAGCGCACTGAAAATTGCCCCCACCATGCTTCCGGGAAATGCAAGAAGGGTTCCGGTGCCGGTTAAGTTTCTGATAAGAGATGAGGTAAATGCCATGGCGACACCGTAAGCAGGACCTAAAAACACCCCTGCAAGGACATTTACCAGGTGCTGAATGGGAAAGCATTTAGAGGCGCCAATGGGAATGGAAAAGCCGGAAAGTGAAACGGTAAGTGCCACAAGCATTCCACTGGCTGCCAGTTTTTTAATCGTAATTCCTGAAGAAATCCGGTTTATGGCTGTTTTGCCTGAGTCTGTTTTTGAATACATGTTTTTACTCCTTTCAATTTAATCTCATTCATCATAGATGTTTACAATTTCTCCGTCTAAAATCCGGTTCATATTTTTCATTGCACAGAAGTTGCCGCACATGGAACAGGTATCTTCCTTTTCCGGTTTGGAGGATGCACGGTACCTTCTGGCTTTTTCAGGATCAATGGCCAGGTTAAACATAGCCTCCCAATCAAGGCGTTTTCTTGCATCACTCATCTGGTAATCCCAATCCTTAGCCCCTTTGATGCCCTTTGCCAGGTCAGCAGCATGGGCAGCAATCCGAGCAGAGATAATGCCTTCCTTTACATCATCGGCATCGGGCAGCCTTAAATGTTCCGCAGGGGTCACATAGCAGAGGAAAGAAGCTCCGGCAGCAGCGGCTATGGCACCTCCAATGGCTGCGGTAATGTGATCGTAACCAGGTGCAATGTCTGTAACCAGAGGTCCTAATACATAGAAAGGAGCGCCTTTGCAGATGGTCTGCTGAATTTTCATATTGGCGGCAATCTGATCAAGGGGCATATGTCCCGGACCCTCAATAATAACCTGCACATCCTTTTCCCACGCACGGCGGGTAAGTTCCCCCAGTGTTACCAGCTCTTCAATCTGGGAAATATCGGAGGCATCTGCAATACAGCCTGGACGGCAGGCGTCTCCAAGACTTAATGTCACATCGTGCTCCCGGCATATTTCCAGAATGCGGTCGAAGTGTTCGTAAAATGGGTTTTCATTTCCTGTCATCTCCATCCATGCAAAGATAATGGAGCCGCCTCTGGATACAATATTAGTCAGGCGTTTGGCTTCTTTAAAACGGTGAGCAGTCTGCTTGTTAATTCCCACGTGAATGGTCATGAAATCCACTCCGTCTAATGCATGCATTTCCACAATCTGAATCCATTCCTCAGAAGTTATTTCCTTAAGAGGCTTATGATAATAAACCACGGCATCATAGATCGGCACAGTTCCAATCATGGCTGGGCACTGGCTTGTCAGCCTTTTTCTGAATTTCCTGGTATCTCCAAAGGAACTTAAATCCATAATGGATTCCGCTCCCATTAAAACTGCATCCTCCACCTTTTTCAGTTCTAAATCCATGTCGTTTAAATCTCTGGACGTTCCAAGATTAACATTAATTTTTGTTTTCAGCATGGAACCAATGGCATTTGGCTCTAAGCAGACATGGTGTTTGTTCGCAGGGATGACGGCCTTTCCTTCGGCGACCAGCTCCATTAACTCTTCCGGTTTCATTCCCTCTTTTTTTGCTGTGATTTCCATTTCTCTGGTCAGAATGCCTTTTCTTGCGGCATCCATCTGTGTGGTGTAATTCATTATGTAGTCCTCCTTCATTTTGAAGGGATTTACGGCACGGGACAAAAAAAGAGCCCATACCAAATAGGTACAGGCCCAGATAGATACATCCGTCTTGTATAAATCCCTACGTTGGCATTACCCAAATCAGGTTATAAAGGTCGAAGTTTGATAACTTCCTCTCAGCCCGCATACGAGCTCCCTCTTGTGGCACTAGTGTAGCACCGGTACATATGGATGTCAAGTGGATTGTCATTTCGTTATGGCAGATTTCATCTCTCTTATGTAGTCACAGATTGGTTCTACACAATCTTTGCCATGTAAAGCAGCCAGCTTTACAATAGCGCTTCCCACAATAATGCCATCTGCATATTTACTTAATTCCTTTGCCTGCTCTGGTGTGGAAATTCCAAAACCGATGGCACAGGGGAGGTCCTTGGAGGCTTTTACGAGAGAAACCATATCTCCGATGTCCGAGGTGATTTCTTTTCTTACACCGGTTACGCCCATGGAAGAAACGCAGTAAACAAATCCCTCCGCTTCTGATGCAATGGCAGTAATCCGCTCCCTAGAAGTAGGTGCAATCAGGGAAATCAAGTCAATTCCGTACTTTTGGCAGATCGGATGAAGTTCCTCTTTTTCCTCAAACGGCATGTCGGGTACGATAAGAGCATCAATGCCGCATTCTGCCGCATTTTTAATAAAACGCTCACTTCCATATACAAATATGGGATTAATGTAAGTCATAAATGCCAAGGGGATATTTGTTTTCTGCCTTATGCGGGTGACAGATTCAAAAATTTTATCTGCAGTTGTGCCGGAGGCAAGAGCACGCTGGTCTGCCTCCTGGATCACGATTCCCTCTGCAACCGGGTCAGAAAAAGGAATCCCCAGCTCTATAATATCAGCACCTGCCTCTGCCATGGCAGGAACCAGCTGTTCTGTTACGGTAAGATCCGGATCGCCGGCTGTAATAAACGGGATAAATGCTTTTCCTTTTGTAAATGCTTCACTGATTCTACTCATAGATTTCTACCCCCTTGTAACGAGCAATTGCGGCCACATCCTTGTCTCCGCGGCCGGATAAGTTGATGACAATAATCTGGTCTTTTCCCATAGAAGGCGCAATCTTTCTGGCATAGGCAATTGCATGGGCGCTTTCAATGGCAGGAATGATTCCTTCTTTTCGGGATAAATATTCAAATGCATCCACTGCTTCCTTGTCAGTAACAGGAACATAATCAGCCCTTCCGGTGTCAAACAGTGCGGCGTGCTCCGGCCCGATTCCCGGATAGTCAAGTCCTGCTGAGATAGAGTATACGGGAGCGATCTGTCCGTACTCATCCTGGCAGAAATAGGATTTCATACCATGGAAGATTCCAACCGTTCCGGTGGAGATAGTGGCAGCATTTTTATCAGTATCAATTCCGTGTCCGGCAGCCTCGCAGCCTACCAGCTTAACAGAGCTGTCTCCGATAAAATCATAGAACAGTCCCATGGCATTGCTGCCACCGCCCACGCAGGCGATGAGCATATCGGGCAGCTTTCCTTCTGCTTTTAAGATCTGTTCCCTGACTTCTTTCCCGATGATGCTTTGGAAATCACGTACAATAGTGGGAAATGGGTGAGGTCCCATAACAGAGCCCAGAACATAGTGGGTATCCTCCACCCGGTTGGTCCATTCCCGAAGGGTCTCATTTACCGCATCCTTTAAAGTCTGGGTTCCGCTGGTAACCGGATGAACCCTGGCACCCAGAAGTTCCATGCGGAATACGTTTAACGCCTGACGGTCCGTATCCTCTTTTCCCATGAAGATTTCACATTCCATCCCCATTAAGGCTGCGGCAGTAGCAGTAGCCACGCCGTGCTGTCCCGCACCGGTTTCTGCGATAACACGGGTTTTTCCCATTTTCTTGGCCAGAAGAACCTGACCCAGTGCATTGTTGATTTTATGAGATCCAGTGTGGTTTAAATCTTCCCGCTTTAAATAAATCTTTGCACCGCCAAGATCCTCTGTCATTTTTTCTGCGTAGTACAAAAGAGATGGTCTTCCTGTGTAAGTTTCATGCAGTGTCTTTAACTCCGCAAGAAATTCTTCATCCTGCATACAGGAATTGTATGCTTTCTCCAGTTCCGTCACTGCATTCATCAGCGTTTCGGGGATAAATTGTCCGCCGTGCTGTCCAAATCTTCCTTTTGACATCATTTTACACTCCTTACTGTTTGTATGATTTCTTTTATTTTTTCAGGATCTTTTCTTCCATCCGTTTCAACAAGACTGCTGACATCCAGGCAGAAAGCTTCTGTTTTCAGGGCGCTTTCTACGTTCGCCATACCGACGCCGCCTGCCAGGAACCAGGGCTTTTTTATGGACGGTATCATGGTCCAGTCAAAGCTTGTTCCGCTGCCGCCCTGAATTCCTTTGACATAGGAGTCAAGAAGCAGATAGTCGGCTGAGAGCGTTTCCGCTTCTAAAATTTCTGCTGCTGACTGTACGCGGATTGCTTTCATAATGGGAACCGGACGGTCTAATTTGTTTTTCAGCTCCAGAATTTCCGCTTCACCTTCCTCCCCGTGAAGCTGGATCAGCTGAATAATTTGGTTTTTTACAAGGGAAATGATTTCGTCAGCTGGGCTGTTTACAAAGACACCCACAGCAGGTATTTCAGGGAGCAGTTCATTTCTTAAAAGTACTGCCTGGCTGGGGGTGAGCTGCCGCCTCCCGGGAGCAAAAACAAATCCTGCATAGTCCGGTTTATACCAGTTAAGGGCATGCACGTCTTCTTTCCTTGTAATGCCGCAGATTTTAATTTTCTTTTCAGAGTATTTCATTGGCCGCCTTCCTCATTTCCTGCAAAACCGCTTTCTTATCAGGAGAGCGCATCAGACTTTCTCCGATCAGAACTCCGTTTACACCCGCCTGACACAGCCGTTTTACATCGTCAGCGGTCTGTATTCCACTTTCTGCAATAAAAGCGGTTCCTGCAGGCACCAGGTTCCTTAAACGGATGGAATTTTCAAAGTCAACTTCAAATGTTTTTAAGTTCCGGTTATTGACTCCGATCAGGCGGGCTCCTGCAGTCAGTGCGCTGTGGATTTCTTTTTCGTCATGAGCCTCAACAAGAGCGCTGAGCCCAAGGCTGTCACAGATTTTCATGTATTCTTTCAGCTTTTCCGTATCCAGAAGGGCGCAGATGAGAAGGACTGCGGAGGCACCAAGCACCTTTGCTTCGAATATCTGATATGAATCAACCGTAAAATCCTTTCTTAAAAGCGGGAGGGAAACCGAACGGCTGATTTCGGTTAAATATTCCCCTTTTCCAAGAAAATAATCTGGCTCTGTCAGCACAGAGATGGCATCAGCTCCGGCTTCTTCATACTCCATGGCAATTTCCCTGTAAGGAAAATCAGATGCAATCATTCCTTTTGAGGGGGAGGCCCGCTTTACTTCACAGATGAAGGAGATTCCGGGAGAGGAGATTGCTTTTTCAAAAGAAAAATCACACTCCCTGTTTCCGTCTTCAAATGCCATGTATGCCATTTCCTTCATCTGGCTTATTGGTATTGTTATTTTTGCTTCCTCAGCCCGCTGCCTTGAGGCGGCCGCCAGTGTGTCAAGGATCATAAAGCCACCTCATTAACTGCTTTCACAAATTCTTCCAGCTTTGCAGCAGCTTTCCCGGAATCAATTAAATCAGCAGCAGTTTTGATGCAGTCGGAGATGGTACAGTTATCAATACCCAGATAAAGGCTGAGAGCGGAATTTAAAATCACAATATCCCTCTTGGGACCGCGTAGGCTTCCGTTTAAGATTTCTTTCGTAATTAACGCATTCTCTGCAGGGGTTCCGCCCAGCAGATCGGATAAACTGCTGCGGCTTAAGGAAAACTGTTCCGGTGTGATTTCATAGGGAATCAGCTCCCCGAAACGGATCTCACAGACATGGGTAGGACCCGTTACAGTTGCTTCATCCAGACCGTCTGATCCGCAGACAACAAGCCCCCGCTTCACGCCTAAGTTGCTTAACACCTGTGCAAGGGGTTCCACCAGCTTTTTGTCATAAACACCTAACAGCTGCATAGTAGCGCCTGCCGGGTTTGATAAAGGTCCCAGAATGTTAAAAATGGTACGGACTCCCAGCTCTTTTCTGACAGGACCTGCATACCTCATGGAAGAATGATGGGTCTGTGCAAAGAGAAAACACATACCAGTCTCTTTTAAAACAGTTTTGGACTGTTCTGCCGAAAGACTTAAGTTAACTCCCAGCTGTTCTAAAACATCCGCAGCGCCGCTTTTGCTGGAGACGCTTCTGTTCCCGTGCTTTGCAACCGGAACGCCTCCTGCAGCCACCACAAAGGCGCTGGTAGTGGAGATATTAAAGGTTCCCACCTCATCCCCGCCTGTGCCCACGATATCAATAACAGGAAAGTCAGGAGCCAGCTTCATGGCTTTCTCTCTCATAACTGTAGCACAGGCGGTGATCTCATCTATGGTCTCGCCTTTCATGCGAAGAGCCGTTAAAAATGCTGCCATCTGGGCGGGAGTGGTTTCTCCGCTCATAATTTCATTCATAACCTCTCTTGCCGCTTCAAAACTCAAGTCCTGCCCTTCAATTACCTCATGGATTGCTTCTTGAATCATTGGGTTACCCTCCTTTATTTTATGGTCAGAAAATTCTTTAATATGGTCATTCCATCTGGTGTGAGTATGGATTCCGGGTGAAACTGAAGTCCGTAGACCGGATATTCCTTATGCTTTACTGCCATCACTTCACCGATGGAATCCGTTCCGATTACTGTCAGACAGTCCGGAAAGGAATCCTTTTCAGCAATCAGGGAATGGTATCTGGCAGCAGGTATGGTATCTGGAAGTCCCTTGAAAATGGGATCTGAATGATCAATGTCAATCAGACTCTGCTTTCCATGCATCAGCTTTTTCGCGTGGGTAATATTTGCCCCGTACACCTCACAGATCCCCTGGTGTCCCAGACAGACGCCAAGAATGGGAACCGTTCCGGCAAGCTCTTTTACCACTGCCTCGCACACACCCGCATCCCTGGGGTATCCCGGCCCGGGAGAAAGTATGATATGGGAAGGTTGCAGGAGACGGATTTCCTCTACCGTCAGTTCGTCATTTCTTATAACTTTTATATCCGGTTCAATGGTACCGAACAGCTGGACCAGATTATAGGAGAAGCTGTCATAATTATCAATCAGCAGTATCATCAGTCATTCACCTCCCCGGCCGTTTCAATTGCATGGATTACAGCCTTAGCCTTATTACCAGATTCCTCATATTCCAGCTCCGGAACACTGTCAGCCACAATTCCGCCGCCGGCCTGAACGGTTACCGTTCCGTTTTTCTTCACTGCCATTCGTATGGCGATGCAGGTATCCATGTTTCCGGTAAAATCAATGTATCCAAGAGCACCTCCGTAGATGCCCCTGGGCTCCCTTTCCAGCTCCTCGATAATCTCACAGGCACGGATCTTTGGTGCACCGGAAAGTGTGCCGGCAGGTAGTACTGCCTCGATTGCGGAAAGCCCGTCGCAGTCTGGTCTTATGTCTGCCTCTACCTGGGAGCAGATGTGCATAATCCGGGAAAACCGGTGGATCATCTTGTATCCGGTGACCTCAACCGTGGAAAACGTTGCGATTTTCCCCAGATCATTCCGTCCTAAATCCACAAGCATGTTATGTTCGGACAGCTCTTTTTCATCAGCAAGCAGTTCCTCTTCCAGCTGTCTGTCTTCCTCTTCACTGCTTCCTCTGGGTCTGGAACCGGCGACGGGAAAGGTGGTCAGCCTGCCGTCCTTTAACCGGACCAGAGTCTCAGGAGAGGTGCTGATAATTTCAGTCTCATCCATGTGAAGATAAACCATGTAAGGGGAAGGATTGGTGGTTCTTAACACCCGGTAAGCATTTAGAAGACTGTCGTGATACTCGCTTTTAAACTGTCTGGACAGAACTGCCTGAAAAATATCACCGTCTACAATGTAATCTTTTGCCTTTTCCACCATACGGCAGTATTCCTCTTTTGTAACATTGCAGTGAAACTCAGGTCTGCCCTGTACGGTTGATTTTTTCAGAGGAGTATTTTCTCCGATCATCCGTGCAATGCTCTCCAGTCTTGTACAGGCGGCTCCGTAGTTTTCCATAATCCGGTCGGTTTTCATATTTACCACGATGCTTATTTTCTGTTTCAAATGGTCATAGGCGATTACCGTATCAAACAGCATAAGATCAAAATCGCTGCAGTCCCCTTTTTTAATTGACAGCACAGGCTCCGCATACCCGATCATGCTGTAAGCAAAATATCCCACAAAGCCTCCTGTAAAAGGTGGAAGTCCCGGAATTTTCGGAGAATGATATTCCTTTAATATTTCCCTGAGAATTTCAAAGGGAGTGTCTGTCTGAACGATTTCGTCCCGGGCAGTTCCTCCGTTGCTGTCATAATGGCGTATGGTGACAACGTGATCCTTGCAGCTGATCTTCATGACCGGATCATATCCAAGAAAGGAGTAGCGTCCCCAGTTTTCGCCGCCCTCGATACTTTCTAACAAATAGTACTTACTGCTTAATGCACCGATTTTTCTAAGCAGCGTGATGGGGGTTACAATGTCTGCAAAAATTTCCCTGCAGACTGGTATGACAGGGTAGGAAGCGCCAAGCGCTTCAATCTCCCTGCAATCCGGTGTAATGTTCATAATTACTGGCTCCTTTCCTGAATAAGAATTTTCTGTAATAAAAAAAGCTCCCGTCCCTCTTCCATAGTTCTATGGATAAGAGGGACGGAAGCTTAAATTATACGTTCCGCGGTACCACCCTGATTGGAGAAGATAGACTTCTCCCGCTTATAGCACACCAACATGTGCCTCCCCTTGATAACGGATAGGAAACCCGTCGGCATCTACTACCGGAGACAAACACCGGTTTCAAGCCGCCCTCGCAGGTCCATTCAGACCAGACATCAACGCTTCCTCTCACCAACCGGAAGCTCTCTGTGCATGATGAAGAGATCTTACTTACTCCTGCTCAACAGTTTATTACTTTGCTTTGCTACAGTATATGAGATCAGAAAGAAAATGTCAATACGAAATTTAAATTTAATTTTAACCTCATTGACATTTGAAAAAATGGTGTTAGAATGGTGCTAATTGAAAGCAGTAAAAAGCAGGAGGATATCAGATGGCGAAGATAGGAATCATCGGAATTGGAAATATGGGATACGCAATTGCCAAAGGATTATTGAAACAATACGGAAAAGAGGATATTGTTTTTACTGATGTGAATCAGGATCGCTGCGCCCAGGTATCGAAGGAGCTTGGCATTGACTGGGTGAAATCAAACCAGGAATGTGCCAGACTTGCAACATATATTGTTCTGGCAGTAAAACCCCAGTATTTTGATCCGGTTCTGGAGCAGCTTAAGGATACTGTGACTGAAAAAAATGTTATCATATCCATTGCACCCGGAATCACCACCACCCAGCTTAAGGAAAAACTGGGAGAGGAAAAAAGAGTGGTACGTGCAATGCCCAATACCCCTGCTCTTTTGGGAGAGGGTATGACAGGAGTCTGCTATGAGGAAGAAGCCTTTTCAGACGAAGAAAAGCACGCCATTGAAAGCATATTCACTTCCCTTGGAAAAATGAGGATTGTAGAAGAATGCCTGATGAATGCAGTGGTATGTGTCAGCGGCAGTTCCCCTGCTTATGTCTATCTGTTTATTGAAGCACTGGCTGACAGTGCTGTAAAGTACGGTCTTCCCCGTGATGCGGCATATGAGATGGCAGCCCAGGCGGTAGCCGGAAGTGCCAGAATGGTGCTTGAGACCGGGGAGCACCCGGGAGCACTGAAAGACAAGGTCTGCTCTCCAGGCGGAACTACCATTGCCGGAGTTTCTGCGTTAGAGGAATATGGTTTCCGCAATGCGGTGATTAAGGCATCAGATGCCTGTTTTAAGAAATGTGAGAAGATATAGACAAAGGTCAGGGAAAGGAGAAGCCAGTCATGGATCAGCTTCCTGTAAAACGATTAGACAGAACCCTGAAATATCAGGGGAGCATTTTAAAAATATACCAGGATACCGTGGATGCAAACGGACATCTGGCACACTGGGACTTTATTCATCATAATGGGGCAGCAGCAGTGGTCCCGGTTACAAAAGACGGAACCATCCTTATGGTCAGACAATACCGAAATGCACTGGACCGGTATACTCTGGAGGTACCAGCGGGAGCTCTGAATTTTCCTGAGGAGCCAAAGATTGACTGTGCTCACAGAGAACTGGAAGAGGAGACCGGGTATAAGACAGAAAAAGAAAAGCTGGAATTTCTCATAAGAGTCAATACTACGGTTGCATTTTGCGATGAGGTCATTGATATCTTTGTGGCACGGGATTTAGAGCCTTCCATTCAGAATCTGGACGAAGATGAATATATCGAAGTGGAAGAATGGACCGTAAAGGATCTGGAAGAAAAGATCTATCTGGGAGAGATTACAGATGGAAAAACAATTGCGGCTATTTTAGCATATGCAAGGAAGTATGATGTAAAATAAGGGAATAAACAGACCCTCTGCAGGCATAAATTATGACAAGACCTGTAGGGGGATTTTTATGGCCAATTACTTGCTGCGTTTCAGACAAGGACTAAAGAGAAGAGCCTTAAGAGGCGGCTATATTCAGGTTCCAGGGAAAGTCAGGGCAGATGACCGGTATCTGGTCTGCTTTTTTATCGGACTGATTGCAGGGACAATTATTGCCAATTTCTGGTATTCTTCTTTTGAAAATGAAGCCGTTTACTATCTGGGACTCTTAAACAGAAGTAAAAGTGTAAACGGACAGAATGGGATAGGGCTCTTTGGAGAAGTTTTAAGACAGAGACTGATCCAGATTTTTGTTGCATGGCTGATAGGAATGACTGCGTATGCTGCTGTTTTATACTGTTTTATGACAGCAGGACTTGGATTTTCCATGGGATTTGTCATGTCTGTCATTACCGTACAAAAGGGATTAATGGGGTTACCGTTTTTTTTCATGACAGTGATGCCCCAGTGGCTTTGTTATCTGCCGCTGTGGATTCTTTTATTGTACTGGGGCGTTCAGAAAGGGAAACGGTTTCGGGTTGCAGTGCTTTTTTTCATTCTTCTTCTGTGCATCATGGGAAGCGCTCTGGAGACCTGGATGAATCCTGTTTTCCTGAAATATGTCCTGTAAAATGGGGATTCATGAAAAAAAATATAGTAAAATGATTGACTAAAAGTTACCATATCTTGCGAAATAATGGAGCATGCCACCAATATCTAGTATATATTATGTAAAGTGCTTTTTCTGTTCAAAAAATGTGTTTGATTTTATCGAAAATAGTCTATATAATGTTAGGAAGAAGCCTCATTTTAGGGCATTTTTTGAAACCGGAAGGTCAGGGGATATTGAAATGGTAGCCGATATTAATCATTTTATTATTTATTTAAGAGAGATAAAAAAAACATCAAAAAACACTGAGGTGTCATACCAGAGAGATTTGATTCAGATGGCTTCTTTTTTGGGGCAGCAGGGAATCATGGAAGTGGACAAGGTGACGAAAACCAGTCTGAATTCCTATATCCTGTTTCTGGAAAAAGAAGGCAGAGCGACTACTACCATTTCACGCTGTCTGGCTTCCATGAAAGCATTTTTCCATTATGAATGCAGGGAAGGGCTGATTCCCAAAGATCCGGCAGAGCTGTTAAAAGCGCCAAAAGTTGAGAAGAAAGCGCCTACCATATTGACAGTGGATGAGGTGAACTGCCTGTTAAGCCAGCCCTGCGGAGACTCCCCCAAGGAGTTAAGAGACCGTGCCATGTTAGAACTTCTTTATGCTACGGGAATCCGGGTATCAGAGCTGATTCATTTAGAGAGCAGGGATGTGAATCTGTCCGTGGGATATATTACATGCCGGGACGAGCATAAGGAACGGATGATCCCCTTTGGCAAGGTAGCCAAGCTGGCTCTTTCCGCCTATATGGAACGGGGCAGACAGGCTCTTTTAAAAGGGCAGGAATCAGACTGGCTGTTTACCAATTGCAGCGGGAAACCCATGAGCCGCCAGGGATTCTGGAAGATTATTAAGTTTTACGGTGATAAAGCGGGCATTCAATCCGATATTACCCCTCATACCTTAAGGCATTCGTTTGCTGCCCATCTGCTTCGCAACGGTGCGGATATTCATGCAGTGCAGGCCATGCTTGGTCATTCTGATATGGCGACAACACAGATGTATATGAACTATGCCCAGAAAGAAACTGTACGGCGCACATACGCAGGGGCTCACCCGAGAAGTTAGCCGGAATATATTATAGAAGTATAGAAAACAGTATTTGCCTGTATAGATTCTTTGCGCTATAATAGGTGAGTCGGCGTGAAAAGCTGCAGGAAAATTTTATGATTATGAGGGATAGAAGATGAAGAAATTAGAAGATTATGTCACAAGCATTCCGGATTTTCCGGAAGCAGGAATTGTATTCCGTGATGTGACTACCATTCTGGAAGACCCGGACGGACTTTCCATGGCTGTGGATGGCGTTCGTCAGATGTTAAAAGGAGTGGAATATGATTCTGTAATCGGGCCTGAGTCCAGAGGCTTTATTTTTGGTGTGCCGGTAGCCTATGCAGAACACAAAGGCTTTATACCTGTGCGTAAGAAGGGGAAACTTCCAAGAGAAGTTCTTTCTGCTGATTATGAACTGGAATACGGCAAAGCTACAGTGGAGATTCACAAGGATTCCATTAAACCGGGACAGAAAGTGGTTATTATCGATGACCTGATTGCAACCGGAGGAACCATTGAAGCGATTATTAAGCTGGTGGAAGAACTGGGCGGCGAAGTGGTTAAGATCTGTTTTATCATGGAACTTGCCGGATTAAATGGTAGAGACAGACTTAAGGGATATGATGTAGATGCGATGATTATCTACGATGGTAAATAATCATCTGGTAAGAGAATTTAAGGTTTTTTGCTGCCTGTTTTTTACAGGTGCACAAAGAGCTTTGAATTCTCTTTTTTTCTGGAGAAACCCAGTTAAATTCGATATTTTTTTGACATAATTTATTTTTTCCTGTACATGATACATGTCTATTGATTTTCTTATTTTGATTGTGATATGATGTGTCCAACACATTGAATTGTATACAATGTGCAACATAAGAACAATTTTAAATGGAAGAATAATAGAGAGCAAAAGCGAAAGGAAAATAAATTATGGCTGTACATGTAATTGATGAAGCAAACAGATGCTTAAACTGCAAAAAACCATTATGCCGGCAGGGGTGTCCCATACAGACTGCCATTCCCCAGATGATTCAGGCATTTAAAGAAGGGGATTTAAACAGAGCGGGAGAGATGGTATTTGAAAATAATCCCATGTCCCTGGTGTGTTCCCTGGTGTGTAATCATGAGAAACAGTGCGAAGGCCACTGCATACTGGGAAAAAAAGGCCAGCCAGTCCACATCAGCAGTATTGAAAACTATATTTCCGATACTGTTTTTGATAAGTTAAAAATTGAATGCATGCCGAAAAACGGAAAAAAGGTGGCAGTAATCGGTGCAGGACCAGCCGGTATCACCATTGCAATTCTCCTGACTAAAAAAGGCTACAGTGTGACGATTTTTGATGCCAGAGATAAGGTTGGAGGAGTTTTACAGTACGGAATTCCAGAATTCCGCCTTCCCAAATCCATACTGGAACGTTACAAGAAAAAGCTTCTGGAAATCGGAGTGAAGATTCGTCCTAACACAGCCATAGGAACAGCGCTGGAAATAAAGGACTTAATTCGTGACGGATATCAGAGTATATTTATCGGTACCGGTGTGTGGAGACCGAAAACACTGGGCGTAAAGGGAGAATCTCTGGGTAATGTCCATTATGCCATTGATTATCTGGCCAATCCCGATGCATATAATCTGGGAGATACCGTTGCTATTATTGGAATGGGCAATTCCGCCATGGATGTGGCAAGGACGGCAATCCGTCATGGTGCCAGAAAAGTGACACTTTATGCAAGAGGAACCGTGAGCAATGCCAGCGAGCATGAAACTGCCTATGCAAAGCTTGACGGAGCGGACTTCCAGTTCGGAAAGCAGATTGTGGAGATCACAGACGATGGTCCAGTATTTGTAAGTGTCATCCATGATGAAACAGGAAAAGCAATTGGCCAGGGGGAAGAGCGGGAACTTTTTTTTGCTGACTCCACCATTATTTCTGTCAGCCAGGGACCAAAGAGCAAACTGGTGAATACCACCGAAGGCCTGAAAGCCAGTCAGAATGGTCTTCTTATGACAGACGACAACGGTCAGACTACCATACCCGGCATATTTGCATCAGGAGATGTGGTGTTAGGAGCCAGAACGGTGGTAGAGGCTGTGGCCTACTCAAAAACTGTGGCAGAAGCCATGGATGAATATATGAAATCAAAAGAAGAGTGATAAATATGATAAATAGCAGTCTTATAAACCTGCAGGGTATGCTTTTTTTACTGGTTGCAGCCGGAGTAATTCTGAGGAAACTGGGAATCCTGCCAGACAGTGCAAAACAGGTGCTGACTGATCTGGTGATTGACCTCATCCTGCCATGCAACATAATAAGTTCCTTTCTTATTGAATTTAATCTGGATATATTAAAAGGGTTTGCGGCCATACTGCTGATTGCCACACTGATTCAGTTTGGCTGTCTGATCATAGCCAATACCTTTTATAATAAGGAGCCGGACCGGCGAAAGAAGGTGCTTCAGTATGGAACCGTCTGCTCCAATGCCGGTTTTATGGGAAACCCAATAGCAGAAGGGGTTTATGGAGCAGAAGGATTAATGTATGCGTCCATCTTCCTCGTTCCCCAGCGAATTGTCATGTGGTCTGCAGGAGTATCTTATTTTACGGAAAGTCCGGACCGGAAGACAGTGGTAAAGAAAGTTCTTATCCACCCATGTATCGTAGCAGTGTATATTGGACTGTTTTTTATGTTTACCCAGATATCAATGCCGGTATTTTTAGAGAATACCATTCGGAATGTGGGCGGTTGTACCACAACTGTTTCCATGATATTAATCGGAACCATTCTTGCAGAGGTAAAAGCGGGAAGTATCTTTGATAAAGGAATTATGAAATATACCCTGATCCGTTTGTTTTTAATTCCCTTTCTGGTATTTATCTGCTGCCGCCTTTTTCCTGTGCGCCCTATGATATCAGGCGTGTCCGTGCTGCTTACTGGTATGCCGGCAGGGAGCACCACTGCCATACTGGCGGCTAAATATGACGGAGACTATATCTTTGCAACCAAATGTGTGGTGGTGACAACCCTGTTATCACTTGTGACCATCCCACTGTGGTGTATGGTGTTATGATTCGGTAAATTATAGTAAAATGATAAAACGGCACCTTCTCTTTCCATGAGCAGATGCCGTTTTCCTGCTGATACACTTAAGAATTATTTAATGGGCCAAAG
This sequence comes from Lacrimispora defluvii, assembly GCA_013036995.1. GTDB lineage: Bacteria > Bacillota > Clostridia > Lachnospirales > Lachnospiraceae > Lacrimispora > Lacrimispora defluvii. The sequence continues at coordinate 79,690 of JAAOXG010000032.1, read as the reverse complement.
CTCTATATATCCCCTTTGCCCTAATGGTTCCAGCTGAATGTGTGGGTTAGATAAATCCCATTGTGCGCAGATCACAGAGGGGTCATATTTTTTTCTGGCTTCCTGAAGCTCTTCAATCGCCTGACAGTAATCCTCTTCTGCAAAGGGCTCGCCTTTAAACATAAGATATCTTGCTGCGGGAAGTTCAATCACATCCAGGCCGTCCGGAATTACGCCGTCATAATCAGCCGGTACCTCCACACCCTGTACATACTCCGAAGTTCCAGGCGTAATATAGGATTTAGGCAGCCAGAGACAGACCGGTTCATCGCTTATGGATTTAATGCTCAGCAAAAGTCCCCACACATCACACCCTACTTCTTCACAATACGCAAAATAATCAGCTGCCTTGATACCTCTTTTGATTAATACCTTACGTTTTGGCTTTTCTATTTCCTGAATAAAGATGGTTCTCACAGTTCCCATTTGTTTCTCCCTTCTTAATGCACGGTATTTAACACCATAGGGGGTAAATAGATAGAGAGGAACAGGTCTTTTCACATAGTCTCCGGGGTTACAGCCGAATTCCCGAAAGAATGCCCGCTGATATCCGTCAACACTTCCAAACCCCAGTTCAGCCGCTGCATCAATAATCTTGCAGGACTCATCTCTTAACTTAATTGCAGACCTGGAAAGTCTTAATCGCCGGATATAGTTTGCCGGAGTCAGATTCGTGTACTGTACAAAGAGACGGTAAGAATACCACGGTGAAAAATAAGATACATTTGCCAGAGCGGCCAGTGTGATATCCTCTGATAAATGATCCATGATATAATCCTGCATCCGTTGAACAGCTTCCATTTGTTCTTCCATCGTTTCACCACCTTACAGTACCCATTCTACATTACCAAGGGAATTGTTTCTCGACTATTTTTGCTGAGCTGTCTGTCGCAGTACAATCTTTATAAGTTCAGAAACCACAATCACACTGAAACTGAGTAATAACAATTTTGCCCACATGGTGATTCCCAGCGGAACGGTTCCGAAAAATGCTCCTGCAAACTGGATAATTAAAATCTGCAGAACAAAGGTAATGGAAATTACAAGGAGCATAATCCTGTTTTGAAGCAGATGCTTAAAGATACTGGTGGTGTGAAGTTCTCTGCAGTTAAATGCGTTAAATAATTGAAATAATGCAAACAATGTAAACAATACCGTACCTGTTTCTTCACTTGAAGCTCCTAAAAAGTTAAATACATACTGGCATAAAAAGATCACAGAAATATAGAAACCAGTTAAACCGATCCGGTAAAACATAGCCCGTGACAGAATGTTATCACTGCGCTTCGTGGGAGTGCGGCTCATTAAATCGTCATAAATGGGTTCCAGTCCTAAGGTAAGAGCAGGCGGACCGTCCATAATAATGTTGATCCATAATAGCTGCAAAGCGGTAAATGGAGCTTTCAGTCCCAGCAGAATTGATGTAAACACCACGATTACAGAGGAGACATTGACAGTCAGCTGAAACTGGATAAAACGCTTGAAGTTTTCATAGATTCCCCGCCCCCAGGCAATCGCTTTTACAATTGTGGAGAAGGAATCATCAAGTAGTACAATATCACTGGCTTCTTTTGAAACTTCCGTTCCGGATATCCCCATGGCAATTCCCACGTCGGCATTTTTCAGTGCCAGAGCATCATTAATGCCGTCTCCTGTTACGGCAACAACATTACCCTGTGATTTTAAAAGCTTAACAACTCTCATCTTAATTGTGGGAGTACTTCGGGCAATGACACTGATTCTCGGAAGCAGTTTTAACAGCTGGTCGTCACTGAGTTCACTGATTTCTTTTGCTTCCACGGCAATCCGGTCTCCGTTTAAGATGTGAAGTTCATCAGCAATGGCCTTTGCCGTAACAATATTATCGCCGGTAAGTATTTTTAAGTCAATTCCCGCATTGCGGCAGTTTTTAACCGCTTCGTATACATCGGCACGCAGGGGATCTGAAATCGCCACAAAGCCATCAAATTTCATATCAGTTTCCATGGCTGCGTGATGATGGTCTTCCTCATAATTGCGCATCTGATCCAGCTCTTTATGGGCGAAGGCAATGACACGCATGGCTTTTTCCTGAGATTTGGTAATATAATGCTCTATTTCAGCCTTTTCCTTATCAGAAAGGGAACACATGGCAAATACGCACTCCGGGCTTCCTTTCACGTAGGAGATAATTTTTCCATCAACCTTGCTGATTGTAGTCATATGCTTTAACTCAGAGGAAAATGGAAATGCATGCAGAACATCATGATCATTACGCTCGTCCTTATAGGACTTTCCACTCGTCCCGCGAGCGACTGAGCGTTCATAAAAATTCAGCATGGCACACTCTGTAGGGTTTCCGATAAAGGTTCCATCCTGAGAAATGTCCGCTGTGGTATTAAGGCAGACATTGTGTATCAGCCAGTCTGAGTTCAGTTCATCAGTCCGGTCATGCCAGGTTCCATCGTAAAATGCCGAAACGGTCATCTTATTTTCTGTCAGGGTTCCGGTTTTATCGGAACAGATCACATTAATGCACCCCACAGTTTCAGATGCTATCATTTTTTTAACCAGGGCATTCTGCCTGGAAAGTTTGATAATATTAATGGAGAGTGACACTGCTACGATGGTAGGCAGTCCTTCCGGAACTGCAGCTACGATCAGGACAATGCTGGTAACAAATGCGTTAAGCACTTCTTCCAGATGAAGTCCGTCGGTGATTGTAAAGGAAATCAGCTCAGAAATAAATACAACAGCAGCTGCCATAATTCCCAGTATGGTGATTGTCTTACCTAAACGGGCCAGTTTTTCCTGAAGCGGTGTGCTTGTACGATCTGTTCCAGTCAGTTCCTTTGCTATTTTTCCTATTTCTGTCTGATCACCCACTGCCGTAATCAGCATTTTCCCGTATCCACTGGTAATGTAATTCCCGGAATACAGCATGTTGGCGCGTTCCGCAAGAGGTGTCTTTTCATCGGTGATGATGTAATCTGCATCCTTTTTTGCAGGTACGCTTTCCCCTGTTAAAGCTGATTCATCCACAGCCAGTCCCGAACTTAGCAAAAGTCTGCCATCGGCGGGAATCTTGTCTCCTGTTGAGAGAAGAACAATATCTCCTGCAACAAGTTCTTTCTGACTCAGCATGGTGGTATCACCGTTCCGCAATACTTTAATCATGGTATCGTCACTGATTTTGGATAAAGCTTCAAATGCTTTGGCACTTTTTCCTTCCATAACAACGGTGATTAAAACGGAAAGAAAAATGGCGGCGAAGATTCCCACACATTCCAGAAAATCCGCTTCAGATCCGGTGGTAGCACGAATAATATTAACGATCAGTGCAATGACTCCTGCCATAATCAGCATCAGAATCATTGGTTCACTGGATGCGCTTAAGATACGTTTAAAAAGAGATTCAGGTTTTTCTCTTGTTAATACGTTAGTGCCATATTGTTCCCTGTTTTTCTCCGCATGAGATGTTGATAATCCGGTTGTCTCATCTGAGCCCAGCCGTTTTATCAGTTCCTGTTTTGACTCTAAAAATTCCTGCATTTTTTCCTCCATACATGCTCCTGTTTTACAAAATAAAAAACCCGCGTACAGCATCGCTATACACGAGTTCAAAAAGAGACCCAGTATAGCTGTGACAGCTATACATGAGTCTCGTTTATTAAGTACAAGCCAGACCGTTCCTGGTCAGTATGTTGACTTGACACGCATTACCTGCGCAAACTACTCCCTCACGAGTATTTTATATTGTCCCAATATTATGCCACATTATATCAAAGATTGTCAAGATTTTTGAGCAGATTAAAGGAAATTAAAATGTATAATCTTTCTATTTTTTTTATTCAATTCTCATTTAAAGGGAATGTCAAAATAAATAATTGTTGCTTTCCTTATTATATGGTAGAATATTTCCATTGAATGAAGGAGGGATCATTATGAAGCGACCGGAAACTGACCTCCATCTGCATCTGGATGGGTCTTTATCGATTGACGTGGTAAGACTTTTAGCAGCGCAGATTGGATATGATTTTGAAGGACAGGATATAAAGGATAGTGTATCAGTAGGGGAAAACTGTGAAAGCCTTGTGGATTATTTAAAATGTTTTGATTTACCAGGGCAGCTGCTGCAGACAGAAGAAGCTCTGACACTGGCATGTGAGGATTTAACCAGAAACCTTGCTGCCCAGGGACTTATTTACAGTGAAATCCGTTTTGCACCTCAGCTTCATATGAGAAAAGGACTTTCAAAGGAACGAATTTTAGAAGCCGTCATCAAGGGAATGAACAGAGGCATGGAAGGAACTGCTTTAAAAGCAGGGCTTTTACTTTGTTCTATGGTGAACGGTTCCGATAAAGAGAATGAGGAGACCTTTGAGCTGGCTTCTTCCTATCTTGGAAAGGGCGTTGTGGGTGTTGATATTGCAGGACCGGAAGGTCTTGTTCCCATGGCTCATTTTGAACCTCTTTTTAAAAGAGCCGGACAGAAGAATATTCCATTTACCATACATGCAGGAGAATGCGGAGATTGTGAGAATATTATAAAAGCGGTTTCCTATGGAGCGAAGAGAATCGGACATGGTTGTGCTGCAATTCAGTCAAAATCCTGTATGGACCTCTTAAAAAAGGAAAAAATTACCTTAGAGATGTGCGTGATCAGCAATCTTCAGACAAAAGCGGTTCCTTCTATCGACCAGCACCCATTAAAAGCTTTTTATGACTGGGGTATCCCGGTAACCTATAATACGGATAATATGACGGTATCGGATACGATTCTGGAAAAAGAAGCAGAGCTGATTCAAAAGCATATGGGTTTTACGGAAGCAGATTTAAGACAGATGAATCGTTATGCACTGGAAGCTGCATTTATCGGACAGGAAGAGAAAGAAAAAATAATTGCTTTTTTCGACAACAATACGTATAATGTATGATAACTACGTTTAAAAATCGGTGAAAACAAAAATGTTACAAAAAGGTGACGGCATATGGCAGATAATCCAATGATGGAAAAAAACAAGGTGACTGAATTCGATAAAGAACATAAAGAAATGAAGAAAGTAGACATTGATCTGGAGGCGCCCGCTGATTTTACAAGTCCGCAAGCCCTTTATGAAGAACTGGTTGCGAGCATAAAGAGATATCACCCATCCGATGATATTTCCATGATAGAAAAAGCCTATCATATTGCAGCCGAAGCTCATAAGGACCAGGTGCGCAAATCCGGTGAACCCTACATTATTCATCCTCTTTGTGTTGCCATCATTCTGGCCGATTTAGAGATGGATAAAGAGACCATTGCTGCAGGCATCCTCCATGATGTGGTAGAGGATACCATTATGTCCTTAGATGAACTGAAGGCAGAATTTGGGGAAGAGGTGGCTCTTTTAGTAGACGGAGTCACCAAACTGACCCAGATTTCCTGGTCTATGGATAAGATGGAGATTCAGGCAGAGAATTTAAGAAAGATGTTCTTAGCTATGGCGAAGGACATTCGTGTCATTATCATTAAGCTGTCCGACCGTCTTCACAATATGCGGACACTTCAGTACATGAGGCCGGAAAAGCAGAAGGAAAAGGCAAAGGAGACCATGGAGATCTATGCTCCCATTGCCCATCGTCTTGGTATTTCCAAAATTAAAATCGAACTGGATGATCTGTCTTTAAAATACTTAGAGCCGGATACCTATTATGAGCTGGCAGAAAAAATATCACTAAAAAAAGATGCCAGAGAATACTTTGTAAAGAGCATTGTTGATGAGGTGGAAGAACATTTAAAGGAAGCTGGTATTGATGCCAGAGTGGACGGACGTGTCAAACATTTCTTCAGCATCTATAAAAAAATGGTCAACCAGAATAAAACACTGGATCAGATCTATGACCTGTTCGCAGTGCGGATTATTGTTGACAACGTAAAAGACTGTTATGCTGCACTTGGTGTAATTCACGAACTGTATAAACCTATCCCGGGGCGTTTCAAGGATTATATCGCCATGCCCAAACCCAACATGTACCAGTCCCTTCATACAACACTGATCGGCAACAACGGCCAGCCCTTTGAAATTCAGATCCGTACGTATGAGATGCACCGTACTGCTGAATACGGAATTGCGGCTCACTGGAAGTATAAAGAGAGCGGAAGCGGTCAGGTTGCGGCAGGCAAAGAACAGGAGAAGTTAAGCTGGCTCCGCCAGATTTTAGAATGGCAGAAGGACATGTCCGACAACAAGGAATTCTTAAATATGGTTAAGGGTGACTTAGATCTGTTCTCCGACAGTGTTTACTGCTTTACTCCGTCAGGTGATGTGAAGAATCTTCCCAGCGGTTCAACGCCCATTGATTTTGCATACTCCATCCATAGTGCCGTTGGAAACAAGATGGTGGGAGCCAGAGTCAACGGCAAGCTGGTGAACATTGAATATGTCATTGAAAACGGCGATCAGGTGGAGATCATTACCTCTCAGAACAGCAAAGGCCCAAGCAGGGACTGGCTGAATGTGGTAAAAAGCACACAGGCAAAAAATAAAATCAACCAATGGTTTAAGACAGAGCTGAAAGAAGATAATATTCTCCGGGGTAAGGAGATGGTGGACCGCTACTGTAAAGCCAAAGGAATTAATTATTCAGAGATCAACAAACCCGAATTTCAGGGGAAGGTAATGAAGCGTTATGCCTTCCGGGACTGGGATTCAGTACTTGCATCCATAGGCCACGGCGGTTTAAAAGAAGGCCAGGTCATCAATAAGATGGTGGATGAAAAGGACAAAAAATTAAAGAAAGATGTCACTGATACCACCATATTAAATGACATTGAGGATATGGGCAGCAGACTTCCAATTAAGAGACGTTCCGGAAGCGGAATAGTTGTTAAGGGAATTCATGATCTTGCAGTCCGTTTCTCCAAGTGCTGTTCTCCTGTGCCCGGTGATGAGATTGTAGGCTTTGTAACCAGAGGAAGAGGCATCTCCATTCACAGAACAGACTGTGTCAATGTTTTAAATCTTCCGGAAGATGAGAGAAACCGCTTAATCGATGCAGAGTGGCAGGAGCCGGAAGGGGACAATACAAAAGAACGTTATTCTACGGAAATCAAAATTTTTGCCAATAACAGAATCGGTATGTTTGTTGACATTTCCAAGGTATTTACTGAGAGGCAGATTGATATCACTTCCATGAATTCCAGAACCAACAAACAGGGGAAAGCCACCATTACCATGACATTTGAGACTCATGGCGTGGAGGAGCTTGGAAAACTGGTTGATAAACTGAGACAAATCGAAGGTGTAATTGACATTGAGAGGACTGCGGGATAACGCAGTTTTTCTCTTTTTATTCAGAAAGGTGTTGTGGACCGTGGTATATCCCGTGAAGTATCTTCCACAGACAGTGAAAAGCTTAACCAGACTTACCATGCCTGTTACAGGCTCAGAGGAACGGTTTCCCTTTATGCAGATCGATAAGGACAGCTATATCGTCGGAGCCGAAATACAGTCAGGATTAAACTTTAACGTTGCACAAGGGGTTCACTGTGTACAGATCGGAAAGTACTGCGCTCTTGCTGATAAAATCACATTTCTAGTTAATTTAAATCATAATTACAAATCCATTTTTCAGGGAAGCCCCTCTTTTATGACCACAGCAGTTCCTGACAGAACCAAAAGAAAAGGCTCTGTGCTCATTGGAAATGATGTCTGGATCGGTAATGGAGCGACGATTATGAGCGGTGTTTCCATTCACAACGGAGCGGTAATCGGAGCGGAGAGCGTGGTCACAAAATCAGTGCCTGCCTATGCAATGGTGGGTGGAAATCCAGCTAAAATCATTGGATACCGGTTTGATGAGGAGCAGAGAAGAGCTTTAAACCGGATCGCCTGGTGGAACTGGTCAGAGGAGAAGCTGATAGAAAATCAGAAGGAGTTTCTGGTGCCGGCTGAAGATTTCATTAAGAAGTTTGATCCCAGAGAAGACTGGAATCAGATCAATCCGGTGATTCCAAAAACAGACAGGAAGACGATTCTTCTGATTGTAGATTATTTAAGTCCATTTTCCCTCTGGAAAAGGATCTTAACGGAATATGCGGCGTTAAGTCCTGCAGATACCAGGCTTTTATTATATATCAGTCCTTCTGCCGGTGAAGAGGGATACCGGCAGGTTTTAGCGGTGTCAGAGGAACAGAAGTCAGAAAGCAGTGAGACGATAATAAGAATGGGAACAATGGAAGATGATATCAGGTGTCTGTTTGCTGCAGCTGACTACTTCATAACCACAAGATGTGAAGATAATATTCTTTTCATGGAGTATGCAGATTATTATCAGGCAAAGCTTTTGTATGGAACGGATATACCGGTATTTACTATTTAACGGACGGATCAAAGTGAACGATTGAAACAGGAGAAAAGAATATGAGCGATTTCAGAATTAAAACATACCCGGTTGGGCAGATTGGTACCAATTGTTATATTATTTTCCGGGAGCAGTTAAAAAAAGCATTGATTGTGGATCCCGGCGATGAAGGGGAAATTATTCTGGAGGAGTGCAGGAAGCTGTCTGTAACACCGGAAGCCATTTTACTTACTCATGGCCACTTTGACCACATTATGGCAGTCAAAGAGATAAAACAGGCGTATCCGGAGATGGTAATTTATGCCGGAGAAAATGAAAAAATGCTGTTAAATGATCCGTCTGTGAATTTTTCCGCAAACATCGGAAGACCGTGTTCCATAGCGGCAGACCGCTACGTAACAGATGGGGAAACCATTGATCCTGCAGGGATTTTAACTTATGTGATCGCAACTCCCGGTCATACAGAAGGCAGTGTCTGCTACTATATGAAAGAGGAAGATGTATTAATCAGCGGGGACACTCTCTTTTTAGAATCTCTGGGACGTACGGATTTTCCTACCGGAGACCAGTTAAAAATTATAAGCTCCATCAGAGGAAAGCTGTTCCCTCTTCCCGGTGATACCATGGTTTATCCGGGACATGGAAGCGTAACTACCATCGGTCATGAAAAATCATATAATCCGGTGGCATTATACAGAGGATAGGGACTAAAAATGATAGGTTTAATATTAGATGATCAATCCTTTGAACAGGATATCAGGGAACTGCTTATGGCATTTTATCCGGGAGAACGTTTCCTTCATGAGGAGAAAACCGATGAAGCTTTCCGGCTCCTTGTCCATGGCGTGACTGGGGATGATTTCTTCCGGTTAAGCCTGGAGGACAAGGAGCAGGGAGTAACAAAAGCTTCCGAAACCAAGGTGGACTTTTCTGACCGCTTTGAAACCAAAAACCGGATAAAGCGGATGCTTTACGGTATGGCGGGAGAACTGACTGGCAGGGAGCTGCCCTGGGGAACACTTACCGGAATACGTCCGGTTAAAATAGCCATGACAAAACTTCTTTCCGGCAGCAAAGAAGAGGAAGTTTTTGATTATATGAAACATACGTATCTGACCAGTGATCAGAAGGTGGACTTAAGCCTGGAAATTGCCAAAAAAGAGTTGGATCTGCTGTCAGGCATTGACTATGAAAACGGATACAGCCTTTATATCGGAATTCCCTTCTGTCCCACCACCTGTCTTTACTGCTCCTTCACATCCTATCCCATCAGCCAGTGGGAGAAGCGAATGAATGATTATCTGGAGGCTCTTTTTAAAGAGATGGAGTTTACAGCCAGGCGAATGACCGGAAAAACTCTGGACACTGTGTATATAGGAGGCGGAACACCGACTTCACTCAGTGCGGAGCATTTGGAAAAGCTGATCTTAAGGCTTAAGAATACGTTTGATTTCACAAATGTAAAAGAGTTTACAGTAGAAGCCGGAAGACCGGACAGCATAACTCAGGAGAAGCTTGAGGTATTAAAGAAATATGGTGTAACCCGTATTTCCATAAATCCTCAGACGATGAAAGAAGAGACCCTGAAGATCATCGGCCGCCGTCATACTGTAGAGATGGTAAAGGACCGCTTTTTATTAGCCAGGTCCTTTGGCTTTGACAATATTAATATGGATTTAATTATCGGACTGCCTGGAGAGGACATGGAAGATGTAAGACGGACCATGGAAGAGATTAAGTCTCTGGGACCGGACGGCATCACCGTTCATACTCTGGCAATTAAGAGGGCAGCCCGTCTTAATATATATAAGGAACAATACGGAGATTTAAAAATCACCGGAACTCAGGAGATGGTGGATTTAACGGCAGCCTACGCCCGGAGCATGGGACAGGAGCCATACTACCTCTACCGCCAGAAAAACATGGCCGGTAACTTTGAAAATGTGGGATATTCAGTGCCTGGAAAAGCCTGTATCTACAACATCCTCATTATGGAGGAAAAGCAGACCATAGCAGCCTGCGGAGCGGGAACTACAACGAAAGTTGTTTTTCCATCGGAGAACCGGTTGGAGAGGGTGGAAAATGTTAAGGATGTGGAACAGTACATCGCCCGAATCGACGAAATGATAGAAAGAAAAGAAAAAATGCTTGCAAAATCAGAAATGTAATTTAAAATAGAAAGCATGATTTGCGATTTCCAGGAAAGATAGAAAATATAATAAACGGAGTGAAAAAAATGTCATTAAAAAAGAAACCGGTTACCGGAATGAAGGACATACTCCCTGCGGAAATGCAGGTGCGGGAATTTGTAATGAACCAGATTCGGGAGACATACGGCGGATTTGGATTTAATTCCATTGAAACTCCCTGTGTAGAGCACATTGAGAACTTAAGCAGCAAACAGGGCGGCGACAATGAAAAGCTGATTTTCAAGATTATGAAGCGGGGAGAAAAACTGAATCTGGAAACAGCGCAGATGGAGAATGATCTGGTTGACAGCGGTCTGCGTTATGATCTGACAGTTCCCCTTTCCAGATATTATTCCAACAATGCAGCAGCTTTACCAGCCCCTTTTAAATCCCTTCAGATGGGAAGTGTATGGAGAGCAGACCGTCCCCAGAGAGGGCGTTTCAGACAGTTCGTCCAGTGTGACATCGATATCCTTGGTGATCCCACCAGACTGGCGGAGATCGAACTGATTCTTGCGACGACCACACTCCTTGGAAAGATTGGATTTAAAGGATATACGGTAAGAATTAATGACCGTAATATCTTAAAGGGCATGGCGGCTCACTGCGGATTTTCAGAAGAGTCTTATGATCAGGTTTTTATTATTCTTGATAAGATGGACAAGATTGGTATGGATGGCGTGGCCCGGGAATTAAAGGAAGCGGGTTATCAGGAAGAGAATGTCAATAATTATTTAGCCCTTTTTGAGACAGTGACCAGAGACGCATCCGGTGTCAGAAGCCTAAAGGAAGCATTAAAAGATGCCATGGATCCGGAACAGGCAGAGAATCTGGCGGCTATTATTGACAGCGTGAGTGCAATTACCACCAGCCAGTTTAAGATCGAATTTGATCCCACTCTGGTACGTGGAATGTCCTACTATACAGGAACTATTTTTGAGATTCTGGTAGACGGTTTCCCGGGTTCCGTAGGCGGAGGCGGCCGTTATGACAAGATGATCGGCAAATTCACCGGTATGGATACTCCTGCATGTGGATTCTCCATTGGTTTTGAACGGATCATCACCATTCTTATGGAAGAAGGCTTTACAGTACCTGGCAGTGAAGAGCGGTTTGCATTCCTGATTGAAAAGGGTGTGAGCGATGCGGTCATGAATGAAGCAGTGAAAGAGGCCATGAATGAGCGCGCCAAAGGTAAGACAGTTCTGGTATCCCAGATGAATAAAAATAAAAAGTTCCAGAAGGAAAGCCTTATAAAAGAAGGATATACCCAGTTTAAGGAATTTTATAAAGAAGCACTGAAGGAAACGAATTAGGAGGAAATTATGGCAGAGTCAATGTTGGGTTTAAAAAGATCCCATAGATGTACGGAAGTTACAGCAGCCTGTGCAGGAAACGAAGTTACAGTAATGGGCTGGGTTCAGAAAAGCAGAAATAAGGGCGGAATTATATTCGTTGATTTAAGAGACCGTTCCGGAATTCTGCAGATCATCTTCGAAGAAAGTGATTGCGGAGCAGAAAATTTTGCAAAAGCAGAGAAACTGAGAAGTGAGTTTGTTATTGCTGTTACCGGCGTGGTAGAGAACCGCTCAGGCGGTGTGAATGAGAATCTGGCCACAGGCGCCATTGAAGTGCGTGCCAGGAGCCTGAGAATTCTCTCAGAATCTGAGACTCCTCCTTTCCCGGTTGAGGAAAACAGCAAAACAAAAGAAGAACTGAGACTGAAATACCGTTATCTGGATTTAAGAAGACCGGACATTCAGAAAAATATCATGATCAGAAGCCAGGTCGCTACCTTAACAAGAGCATTTCTGGCAGAAGAAGGCTTTTTAGAGATCGAGACTCCGACTCTTATTAAGAGCACACCGGAAGGTGCAAGAGATTATCTGGTGCCAAGCCGTGTTCATCCTGGTTCCTTTTATGCTCTTCCCCAGTCTCCCCAGCTTTTTAAGCAGCTGCTGATGTGTTCTGGCTATGACCGTTATTTCCAGCTGGCAAGATGCTACCGTGACGAAGATTTACGTGCAGACAGACAGCCGGAATTCACACAGATCGATATGGAGCTGTCCTTTGTAGACGTGGAAGATGTACTGGCAGTCAATGAAAGGCTGTTGAAAAAGCTGTTTAAGGAAATCTGCAATTTCGATCTGGAGCTTCCGATTACACGTATGACCTGGAGAGAAGCCATGGACCGTTTTGGTTCTGATAAACCGGATATGCGATTTGGAATGGAACTGAAAAACGTGTCTGAGGTAGTTAAGGATACCGAGTTTGCTGTATTTAAGGGAGCCTTGGAAAACGGTGGATCTGTCCGCGGTATTAATGCAAAAGGACAGGGAGCCATGCCAAGGAAAAAGATCGATGCGCTTGTAGATTATGCAAAGGGCTTCGGTGCAAAAGGTCTTGCTTATCTGGCAGTAAACGAAGACGGAACTTACAAATGTTCCTTCTCCAAATTTATGTCAGAAGAAGAGCTTAAGACGCTGGCAGATGCCATGGATGGACAGCCGGGAGATCTTCTTTTATTTGCTGCAGACAGAGACAAGGTTGTCTTTGACGTACTGGGTAACCTTCGTCTGGAACTGGCAAGACAGTTAGAACTCTTAAAGAAGGATGAATTTAAATTCTTATGGGTAACTGAATTCCCGTTACTTGAGTATTCCGAGGAACAGGGACGCTTTACAGCCATGCACCACCCATTTACCATGCCTATGGAAGAAGACTGGGCTCTTATTGATACCAATCCGGGTGCCGTACGTGCCAAAGCTTATGATATCGTATTAAACGGTACAGAGTTAGGCGGCGGATCCGTCCGTATCCACCAGGGTGATATTCAGTCAAAGATGTTTGAGGTACTTGGATTTACCAAAGAGCAGGCAAATGAGCAGTTCGGCTTCCTGTTAGATGCATTTAAATACGGTGTACCGCCACACGCAGGACTGGCTTATGGTCTTGACCGTGTAATCATGCTGATGGTTGGGGCAGACAGCATCCGTGACGTAATTGCATTCCCGAAAGTAAAAGATGCCTCCTGCTTAATGTCTGAGGCACCAGCTCCTGTAGATCCGAAACAGCTGGTAGATCTTGGAATTAAAGTGAGTGAAGAAACTGTGTCTGAATAAATAAATTACAAACCTCTCTGCAAAGCGAACAGGCTAAGGCAGAGAGGTTTTTTTGTGAGATAAAGATTCAGAAAAAAGGAAAATATTAACAAAATAATATAGAAATTTTACATTGATCTGATATAATATAGGAAAAAGCATATGTTAAAGGAGGATTCAAGCAATGAAAGGAAGTACAAAAAGAAGGTTTCTGTCTCTTTGCCTGTCCGTACTCATGGTTTTGTCCCTTGTTACCGGTCTATCGTTTCCGGTCAGGGCTGCAGATCAGGATATTGTGATTCTGTATACCAATGATGTTCACTGCGGCATTGATGAAAAGATCGGTTATGCAGGTCTTTCTCTTTATAAAAAAGAGATGAAAGCCCAGACACCCTATGTGACTCTGATTGATGCCGGTGATGCGATTCAGGGAGCTCCCATCGGAACACTTTCTGACGGCGGATACATCATTGACATTATGAATCAGGTCGGATATGATTTTGCCGTACCGGGCAATCATGAATATGATTACGGTATGCCAAGGTTCTTAGAACTGGCAGGCAAATTAAGCTGCGGATACTATTCCAGCAACTTTATGGATTTAAAGACCAATACTCCAGTGTTTGCTCCTTATAAGATGTTTACATACGGAAATACAAAAGTTGCCCTGGTAGGCGCAACCACACCGGAGAGCTTTACCAAGTCAACACCGGCCTACTTCCAGGATGGAAGCGGCAAATATATTTATGGATTCTGTGAAGATGAAACAGGAAAGAAGCTTTACGATCAGATTCAGCAGTCTGTTAACAGTGCCAGAACAGAAGGTGCTCAGTACGTTATTTTAGTAGGGCATCTGGGGGAAAACGGCACCACTGACCGGTGGACTTCTGATAATGTGATAAAGAATACAAATGGAATTGATGCATTAATTGACGGCCATTCTCACGAAGAATACTCAAAAAATATAAAGAATAAAGATGGAAAGGACGTGCTCCTTACCCAGACAGGAACTAAATTAAAGAATATCGGTAAGCTGACCATACGTCCTGACGGCTCTCTTGCCAGTGAGTTAGTAGCTGAAGTTCCTGCAGGTGCAGTATCCAGTACCTACACTGTACAAAAAGGCGATTCCTTAAGCCGCATTGCAAAGAGAGAATTAGGCTCTTTTGACCGTTGGAGAGAAATTTACAATGCAAACAGGGATAAGATTAAAGATCCAAACGTTCTTACTCTGGGAAGCCAGCTGGTGGTTCCGGGTAAAACAGCAGTATCAAAGGACGGAAAAGCCCTGGATTATGATACAGACCAGTTTATTAAGCACATTCAGGCCCAGTATAATGAATCCTTAAAAGTCGTATTGGGACATACTGACGTGGAACTGACCATCAACAATCCTTCTACAGGGGAACGGGCAGTCAGAAGCGGAGAAACCAACTTAGGTGATCTCTGTGCAGATGCATACCGCCAGGTACTTGGAGCAGATATCGGTATTGTAAACGGCGGCGGTGTCCGTGCAGGAATTAAACCAGGAAATATCACATATAACGATACACTTACTGTACATCCTTTTGGCAATATGGGCTGTGTGGCAGAAGTTACCGGACAGCAGATTAAGGATGCCCTGGAGATGGCTTCCCGCAATTATCCCAAGGAAAGCGGTGGCTTTTTACAGGTATCCGGTTTAAAATATACCATTAAAACCTCAGTTCCATCCAGCGTTCAGGTAGATGAAAAAGGCAACTTTGTAAAAGTGGCAGGAGCATACCGGGTAGCAGATATCATGATTGGAGATTCTCCTCTTGATACGTCCAAGGTTTATACCGTAGCTTCTCACAATTACATGTTAAAGATGGCTGGTGATGGTATGACAATGTTTAAAAACAGCAAAGTGATCCGTGACGATGTAATGACAGATGTGGATATTCTCTCTGCTTTCATCCGCAATAACTTAGGCGGAAATGTAGGCGCTGATTATGCAAATCCGGCGGGACAGGGAAGAATCACGATTCAGTAAACAGATAAACTTAAAGTAATATAACCATGCGCCCTGCCCGTGGTTTCTCCTGCCAGATCAACAGGAGAGATCCGGACAGGGCGCATTTGTCTGCAAATATAAGAAATTTATGATACAATAGATACAAATAATACAACAAGAACCACAGGAGATAAAAAATGTTAATCAGAGAACCACAGAACCGCTTTGAAGAAATATATGCCATTTATGAGGAGTCATTTATAGATCAGGAAAGACGTACAAAGGAAAGCCAGAAACTTGTGTTTAACAACCCCGCCTATCATACCCTGGCGGTGGAGGAAGATGGGAGAATCATGGCGTTTCTGGGATACTGGGATCTGCCTGGTTGTGCTTTTTTTGAGCATTTGGCAACTGCAAAGATTTCAAGAGGAAAGGGCTATGGCAGACTTCTGATCGAAGAAGCAGTGAAAGAAATAAAAAAACCTGTATTTTTGGAAATTGAGCCTGTAACGGAGGAAAATCCTGCAACAGGAAAAAGGGCAGTATTTTATGAACGGTTGGGATTTTATGTGAATCATTTTTACTATGAACAGATGCCTTTAAAACCACAGGACAGTCCAATGCAGCTATGGGTGACTAGTTATGGAAAGCCATTTACTGAGGAGGAATTTATGCCTTATAAGAAAGAGATTTATGAAATTGTGTACGGAGTCAATCTTTCATAAAGAAACCTGATTGTCTTATTTTTATCACAGGACAAACTGTTTTTGCATATATTGTATCTAGCAATCAGAATATTCTAAAAGGAGTTGGTTTGATTGAACCGATATAAGATATACGTTTATGCAATCAGCAAGAATGAAGAGCAGTTTGTAGACCGTTGGATGGATGCGGTTTCTGAAGCCGATGAAGTGATTGTGACCGATACAGGCTCTACTGATGGCACTGTTGAAAAGCTCAGAGCCAGGGGGGCGACTGTATATGAGGAAACCATTTCCCCATGGAGATTTGACACAGCACGAAACATTGCTCTTGATCATGTGCCTGAAGATGCAGATATCTGCGTATCCAATGATTTAGACGAAGTATTTATTCCGGGCTGGAGAAAAATCTTAGAGTCTGCCTGGAAACCGGATCAGACCCGTGCCAGATATTTATTCACATTTTCGCTGAATCCAGACGGAACACCAAAGAAGCAGTATCCCATGGAAAAGATCCATAAACGCCATGGATACCGCTGGATTCATCCGGTTCATGAAATATTGGAGTATCGTGGATCAGAGCCGGAAAAATCAGGTTGGGTGACGGGACTTGTATTAAATCATTACCCTGATAATTCAAAACCAAGAACCCAGTATCTGCCCCTTCTGGAGTTATCCG
The DNA here is from genome assembly GCA_013036995.1 of Lacrimispora defluvii. Classification (GTDB taxonomy): domain Bacteria; phylum Bacillota; class Clostridia; order Lachnospirales; family Lachnospiraceae; genus Lacrimispora; species Lacrimispora defluvii. Next base: position 62,681 of record JAAOXG010000032.1, on the reverse strand, counting down.
TAAAAGAAAATCCCTTTGATGACAGGGCCATGTTCTGGCTTGGCAGAGAATATGTATACCATGGAGATTATGACAAGGCCATACAGACACTTAATAAACATCTCTCCATGCCCACTGCCAGATGGCTGGAGGAACGTAGTGCCTCTATGCGCTTTATTGCCAATTCCTATGCAGAAAAAGGCAATAAAAGAGAAGAACTGGTCTGGCTCTACCGGGCTCTTGCGGAATGTCCGGAGGTGAGAGAACCTTATCTTGCCTTAGCCAAATTCGGATATATGGAATCCAACTGGGCCTTAAGCTTTGCCATGGCTCAAAAAGGGCTGACCATTAAGGAGAGCACGGGAAGTTATCTGGTAGACCCGGCAAGCTGGGGATATGCATTATACGATTATGCTGCAATCAGTGCTTACCGGCTGGGTATGTATGAAACAGCCGAAGAGTATGCTGATCAGGCTTTAAAAACGGACCCGGAAAATAAAAGGCTTCAAAGCAATCTTCTGCTGATTCAGCAAAAGAGCAGAAAAACGGCAGCTAAGGAGGAATCCTGATGAGCAGTCTGAAAATCTGTGTTTATGCAATCTGTAAAAATGAATCATCATTTGTAGACAGCTGGATGGATTCCATGAGTGAGGCGGATCTTATTGTTGTCACAGACACCGGATCAGAAGATGACACGGTAGAAAAGCTAAAAGAGCGGGGAGCCATAGTCTATGTAGATATTGTAAAGCCATGGAGGTTTGATGTGGCAAGGAATATCTCTCTGGATCACGTACCGGAAGATGTGGATATCTGTGTCTGCACCGATCTTGATGAACGGTTTGAACCAGGGTGGAGAAAACGGCTGGAAGAAGCGTGGGTGAACCATAAGCCTGTTAACAAGGGAGCTGTCGCAAAGACCGGCCGCTATCTTTACAACTGGAGTTTAAAGGAAGATGGAACACCGGATATACAGTTTTATTATTTTAAAGTGCATCAGCGTAAGGACTTCCGGTGGAAATGCCCGGTACATGAGTTTGTCCAGTACTGTGGAAAATTACCTCTGGAGACAATCTATATTGATGGTATGGTGTTAAGCCATTATCCCGATCCTACCAAATCCAGGGGTTCCTATCTGCCTCTTTTAGAGCTGGCAGTTGCGGAAACACCGGGGGATGAGCGGATGCGGTACTATCTTGGCAGAGAGTATATGTATAAGAGCAAATGGCTGGAAAGCATTAAAACCTTAAAGGAGTATTTGCTGCTTCCCACTGCAACCTGGTGTGATGAACGGTGTGCAGCCATGCGCTGGATTGCCAGGTCATATTATCGGCTGGGTAAGATAAAAGAAGCATACCAGTGGTATTTTAAAGCCATTGCAGAAGTTCCTGGCATGCGGGATCCTTATGTGGAGTTTGCCAAGATCTGCTATGAGCAGAGCGACTGGCCCATGGCTTATTATCTGACCCTGGAAGCGCTGAAGATAAAAGAAAAGTCAAGGACCTTTGTAAATATGGGGTATTCCTGGGATTATACTCCGGATGACCTTTGCGCCATTGCCGCTTACCGACTGGGATTGTATTCTGAATCCCGGGATCATGCAAAAGCAGCTCTTCTTTTTGCCCCCGACAATGAGCGTCTGAAAAGTAATTTAAAATTAATTCAGGCAGCCATAAAAGAATAAAAATAAATTCCAGAAGAAAGACACAGGTTTCAAAACGCCATATTTGTGCCTTTTTTCTGGAATTTTTTTAATTGTTTAAAATTTGACAAATATTTTACAAAAATTTAATAAACTTTCAGTAAACGTCAGTTGCAGATTTTATAAATACCGTGTATGCTAATCCATGTTGAATGAAATTGCAATCAGAAAGGGGTTATTACATGAAGACACAAAAGAGTAAGAGATTGCAGGTAACAGGAAAGCTGGTTGTATTCGTCAGTGTAATGGTAATGTTAATTATATCCGCTCTGACGACAATATTTTATATCAGCCTGGACCGGGTTTACCAGAACTGGATCGATTCCAGTTACGAAAGTTATGATTTAAATATTAAAACAGCAACTGAAAGTCTGGTTAGTGTGTTACAGGTTAATTATGACCGTTATAAATCCGGTGAAATTACAGAAAAAGAGGCACTAGATAATGCCGAAGCCATTGTCCGCAATACCCGTTATGACAATGGAAACGGATATTTCTGGGCCGATACCTCAACTGGTCTCTGCGCAGTTCATATGAATCCGGAATATGAAGGGAAAGAGCGCTACGATGAGAAAGATCTGAAGGGAGAATACTATATCCGTGAATTTATTAAGAACGGATCCCAGCCCGGAGGTGGTTTCACCAATTTCTACTTTACAAAACCAGGCCAGGAAGGCACGTTTGCTAAACGGGCTTATACCATAAAATTTGAGCCATATGACTGGTACATCAGTACAGGAAACTACATAGATGACATTGACAGTGCTGTTGCAGGGTATCATAGGGAAAAAATACTAAATATCGTACTGCTGGCAGTTGTAGCCTTAGTGATCTGCTTCACAGGTTTAATCATACTTGTCAGGTTCCTGCACAAGATTACAGCTCCATTAAGTCCCATATCAGAAAGACTTAAACTGCTATCCGACGGAGATGTTCATACCCCTCCCGTTGCAGTTGTGAAAACCGGCGATGAGATGGAGGTGCTCTCCCAGGCAACCGATGAACTGATCGGGCAGATGAAAGAAGTGGTGGGCGATATTACCCTTCACTTAAAAAATATGGCGGCTGGAGATATGACACTACCGGTAACCAGGGAGTATGCCGGAGATTTTTCTACCATCCATGATTCTCTGATTCTGATTTATGAGCAGTTAAACCGGACATTAGGCTTAATAAGTGAGTCGGCCCAACAGGTAAATTCAGGCTCCTCTCAGGTGGCAGATGCAGCATCAGCTCTGGCAGCAGGAGCGACGGAACAGGCAGGTACTATTGACCAGCTTTCTTCTGCCATAACAGAGATTACAGAGAAGGCGGAACAAAGTTCTGCTCATATCGGGCAGGCTGCCGGTTATGCAGAACAGACATTGGCGCGGGTTGAAGAAAGCAATAAGAAAATGAAACAGATGCTTCTGGCAATGGATGAAATAAAAAACACTTCCGATGAAATCGCAAAGATTACAAAGGATGTAGATGCAATTGCCTCTCAGACAAATCTTCTGGCGCTGAATGCTGCGGTAGAAGCAGCCCGTGCAGGAGAAGCAGGTCAGGGATTTGCAGTAGTTGCAGACGAAGTCCGCAGCCTTGCAGCAAAATCCGCAGAAGCTGCCAAACGCACTGCGCTGCTTGTGGAAAATGCAGCCCGGGCCGTGACGGAGGGTATGGGTACAGCTAAAGAAAATGCCCAGATTCTGGCAGAGGTTATGGAGCAGGCAAATCATGCCAAAGGGCTTATGGAATCAGTGGAGCAGTCTGCAAGAGAGCAGGCCGTTGCTATGGTTAGTGTCAGCAACGGAATCAATGAAATCTCTTACGTAGTCCAGAGCAATGCGGCGACGGCAGAAGAAAGTTCCGCTTCCAGTGAAGAATTGTCAGCCCAGGCCGCACTTCTCCAGAAAGAAGTGGATAAATTTAAAATAATCCAATAAGATGTTGAATTAAAAACTGCCTTATGATACCATGTAGATGGTCAGTTATTTCAAATACAAATAAGGAGGCTTTTAATAAATGGATATTCGTTACTCTGCTAATCAGAAAGATTTTAAGCGTTACACAACAGAAGAAACCAGAAACGAATTTTTAATTGAGAACTTATACGTTGCCAATGAAGTGGTAGCTGTTTACTCCCATGTTGACCGTATGGTAACACTGGGCTGCATGCCAACAACAGAAACCGTTTCCATTGACAAGGGAATTGATATCTGGAAAAACTTTGGTACAAGCTTTTTCCTTGAAAGACGTGAAATCGGTATCTTCAACATCGGCGGATCAGGAAAGATCAAAGCAGACGGAGAAGAATTCAGCATGGGCTATAAAGACTGCTTATACATCACAAAGGGAACCAAAGAAGTATTATTCTCCAGTGATGATGCATCAAACCCAGCTAAATTTTATATGGTAAGTGCTCCCGCTCACAAGGCATGCAAGACTACCTTTATCCCCATCGAAAAGGCAGCCAAGAAGCCACTGGGTGCTATGGAAACTTCCAACAAGCGCGTGATCAACCAGTTCATCCATCCGGATGTACTTGAGACCTGCCAGTTATCCATGGGAATGACCGTTTTAGATCCAGGCAGTGTATGGAACACCATGCCTTCCCATACTCATGAGAGACGTATGGAAATCTATATGTACTTCGAGATTCCGGAGAACAATGTAGTATTCCACATGATGGGCGAAGGCAATGAGACCAGACACATCGTTATGCAGAATGAGCAGGCAGTTATCAGCCCATCCTGGAGCATCCATTCCGGAGCAGGTACAAGCAATTATACCTTCGTTTGGGCAATGGGCGGCGAGAATCAGGCGTTTGATGATATGGATACCATTCCTACAACTGAATTAAGATAAGATTAGATTGGACAGGCAGATGCTTTTTACAGGGGCATCTGCCTTTTTTTACATTTACAGAAGTTAATCGTGAAATGGTGTGAAATCTCTGTGAAAATGTAGATATTCCGATATCAATTTGGTACAATATGTTTCATAAATACAGGAATACAGTTGAGATCTGATTTCGGGAGGTTTTTATGGAACAGTTAAAAATATTAGTGGTAGATGACGAAGCCAGAATGAGAAAGCTGGTAAAGGATTTCCTCAGTGTAAAAGGATTTACCGTAGTGGAAGCATCAAACGGTGAGGAAGCAGTAGACATATTTTTTGAGCAGAAAGATATCGTGCTGATTATTCTGGATGTGATGATGCCGAAGATGGATGGGTGGGAGACCTGCAAGACCATCCGTAAGTATTCCCAGGTTCCGATTATTATGCTGACAGCCAGAACAGAAGAACGGGATGAATTACAAGGCTTTGATTTAGGCGTAGATGAATACATTGCAAAGCCATTCAGCCCCAAGATCCTGGTTGCCCGTGTGGAGGCTATATTAAGGCGCAGCAATGCTGTGAATACGGATTCGGTTGAGATTGGCGGTATCTGCATAGATAAGGTGGCACATCAGGTTACCATTGATGGAAAAGACATTGAATTAAGCTATAAAGAATTTGAACTTCTGGCATATTTCCTGGAAAATCAGGGAATAGCTCTCTCCAGAGAAAAAATTCTTAATAATGTATGGAACTATGATTATTTCGGTGATGCAAGAACCATTGACACTCATGTAAAGAAATTAAGAAGCAAGATGGGAGAAAAGGGAGATTACATCCGGACTATCTGGGGAATGGGCTATAAATTTGAAGTGACATAATCGTTAGAGGTGAGTGAATGAAGCATTCCATAAAGGCGCGTTTTGCCATCATATTTGTCTGCCTGATGGCATTTGTTCTTCTGACTACCTGGTGTGTGAACAACTGGTTTTTAGAGGGATTTTACACCAGAGCCAAGGTTCGTATACTGGAAATGGCCTATACAGAGATTGATCAGGTAGTAGCCCAGGCCAATGAAAGCGGAAAAGGAATTATTAATTATTACCATGATTCCTATGATCCTGATTTCAAAAATGAGGGACCCGTGCAGAAGATGTTTCGGACCATGGGTGAAAAATATAATTTAATGATGATTTTAATCGACAGTACATCAGACGAATATATGATGTCTACAAGTGGAGACCCACAGTTCTTAAAAAACAGGGTAGAGGATTATATTTTTGGCAAAGATATGCCCCAGGCCAGAGTATTAAGAAAACATAATAACTATATTATACAAAAAACTTATGATAAACGTTCGGATTCTTATTACCTGGAGAGCTGGGGGTATTTTTCGGATAATAAAACTATTTTTCTAATCTCCATACCGCTGTCGAGTATCAGGGACAGTGTAGCTTTGTCAAACAGGTTCCTGGCATATGTAGGATCTATGGCATTGATTATAGGTAGTTTGTTTATTTATTTCACCACCAAACGTATTACAACACCCATTCTTCAACTGGCGAATTTGTCAGAAAAGATGTCCGGTCTTGACTTTGAGGCAAAATACACTGGTGATGAAAAAGATGAAATCGGTGTCCTGGGTAACAGCATGAATCAGTTGTCCGACCGGCTTAAGGATACAATCGGACAGCTTCGCAGCGCCAATGAAGAACTGCAGAATGATATTGCGGAAAAGGTAAAGATTGATGAGATGCGGAAGGAATTTATCGCTAATGTGTCCCATGAGCTGAAAACACCCATTGCTCTTATTCAGGGATATGCGGAAGGTTTAACGGAGGGAATGGCAGAAGATCCGGAGAGCAGGGATTATTACTGTGAGGTGATAATGGATGAGGCCAATAAGATGAACAAAATGGTTCGTCAGCTGTTGAATCTGACTGCTCTGGAGTTCGGTAACGATGATTTACAATTGGAATGCTTTGATTTAACGGAGCTAATACGCGGAGTCATTGGATCTGCCGGGATTTTAATCCAGCAAAAGGAAGCTAAAGTGAAATTGGAGACTTTTGATACCATTCGTGTTTATGCGGATGAATTTAAAATAGAAGAAGTGATCACCAATTATTTAAATAATGCACTCAATCATTTGGGTGGAGACCGGGAAATTGTTATAACTGCCGAAGAGAATGGGAAAGAGGCGCTTGTAACCGTATTTAATACGGGGCAGAGTATTCCGGAAGAAGATCTACCAAAGCTTTGGACAAAATTTTTCAAAGTGGATAAGGCCCACACCCGGGAGTATGGGGGAAGCGGAATTGGTTTGTCCATTGTAAAGGCTATAATCGACTCTCACAAGAAGTCCTGCGGTGTAAGAAACGTAGAGGGCGGTGTGGAGTTCTGGTTTACTCTGGATTGTTATCAGGAACAGGGAGTATGACTTATCAGATCCATAAAAAATGCCGATATAATAAGTGTTGAACCATAATTTCTTAAAACATGTGATGTGAAAGGAGAAAGATATGGATATTGCAGCAATGAGTATGCAGTTAAGCTCTTCTAAAATTCAACAGAGTGCCGGATTAAGCGTTGCAAAAAAAGCAATGGATAACCAGGAAGTGCAGGCAGCCGATCTCTTAAAGATGATGGACGCGGCAGTTCCAAATCAGATTAAGGCAACTGGTTTAGGACAGTATGTTGATGTAAGAGTCTAAGAGTAAAAAGTTAAGGAGGAAAACCGATTCATTGGTTTTACTCCTTAACTTTTTTTGGTCATACTAAAATGAGTGGTTAGTCCTGTTTTTCGCACATTAAGAAATATCGGTCCAGGTGTTCTGTGTAACCGCCTTTTTGTTCTTTGGGTGTAGTAGCATCCGGAATGGCTTTTAGCTGTGGTTTTAGATTGAGATTGGTGATTAATAACAGAAGCTCCTGGATATTAATCAGCATCAGGGAAGCTTTCCCGCTTAGCATCCGCTCTTCAGAAAGTTCCTGTTTTAGATGGTAGGCATAAGGATTTGCTACATAAAAATATAGGAATCCACCAGGTTTTAAGTGGGTGGAACATTCAGTAATCAAATCCTTGTAGTCTGGATAAACGGATAAATCCATGCCCAGACTGATATAGTTGTAGAGACCTTCTGGAATGTGCTTATGCGTCTCTAAAATAGAGGGAGAGACAATGACCGGGCTATTAAATGGATTGAGATCGTCTTTCAGATCAGAGTCATTGATAAGGAATGAAAACGAACTTTTTTTCTCCATTCTTTTAAGCTGTGTTTTAAATTGCAGCACATCGGCTCCGAATCCGGGGTCAATGACAAGTGTGGATACTTCTGTAGATTGCTGTGGAATGGTAAGTTCAATGTTAGATAGCTGAAAGGAATCATAGCAATAGTTATTTCCCCATGGATCAATCCCATACTTTGACTGAAACAGCAATCTTCCATTAAAGAGGGTTCTGTTTTTTATCTGATCTTCTTTACCGGAAACGCTTCCATAATGGTAACACCATGTATCCAGGCAGAGAATCTGATGGAATCCCGCCCTTCTTGCCCGCAGACTGAAATCATCATCCCAGAATTCCATGGTATGAAAATAGCGGTCTGCAAATCCAATGGTATTCACCTTATCCACATCGTATAATGCAATTACAGGCATAAGCCTGCACCGCTCTTCCCAGAGGTACGGGCAGGGACGGTTGTGGGCTTTCGCCGCTGCTTCTGCATTTTCGGGGGTGAATTCTGCCAACATACCCTGCCGGTTGCTGGTGTTTGGCGTGCTGGGGACGGACATGATTGCATTTGGGTAAAGCTGTAAGCAGGTGAGCAGGTTATCCAGCCAGTGTTCTGTAAGAATGGTGTCGTTATTCACAAATGCTGCATATTTCCCTTCGCAAACCCGGTATAGCAGGGAAAAGATCATTGTTTTAACATTTTCCTTTAAATTTATGACCTTTGTTATACCCAGACTTTCAAAGTATTCTTCTGTCCCGTCGGTGGATCCGTCATTAAGCAGTATCAGTTCACAGGGGTATTTGGCGAGATCTGTGTTGCGGAAGAGACTATCCAGACATCTTTTGGTATATTCCAGTTTGTTGTAAACAGGAATCATAATGGAAATAAGATATTTTTCACCCCTGTTGCTGTAGGTGTTTTTATGGTTTTCTGCAAATTCAGTTTCATAGTATTCCTTCATTTTTTCTTTATCAGGATAGATGAGAGTCCAGAAGTAGGTGTCTTCCAGCCATTCCTGTAGAAATGGAATTAACTGATATTCGGTTAATGCGGCTGCTTTTTCCCGGTTGTCGATTAAGATCAGCGATGTGAGTTTATCAATTGTTTCTTCTACGTTGTGATACATGGACTGGAAGGAATTTGTGATATTTTGTACTGCAGGATTACTTAATGCGGATTCCAAGTCAGTCGTAAGGGATTTTAGTATCTTTAGCTGGCTGATCAGGAGGCGGTTTTTCTGATAGGGCAGAGTCGGAAGGAGATTTGTGGCTATATGCAGCAGGAAACGCTGGTTTTGAATCACCCGTTTCCAGAAATTTAAAGGGTCGTCGGCAGAAGCTGTGTCTAATGTTAGAAATTTGTGCGTCATAATAGATTCCTTCTTAGAATGAAATGCAGCGTTAGGTGTAGAAAGATGATTAAAAGACGCTGCCAGGTATGCGGGTATCAATTTATTATATGGCTATAGGCTTCTTACAGACACAAGTGTTAAGTTTTTACGAAACCCGCTAGGCAGCTAGTACCCCGCTTAGGTCTCAAACATCTTAACGCTTATCTGGAAAACCAGAAAGCATCCTGTCATACAGCGGTTACAGAATCTACTGCGCAGGTGTTGACGCGGCTGGTCTTGCTATTTCTTAGAAGGTGAGAGCAAAGATCATAGGTCTTGAGATAGCCTCCAAGAACGCAAACGATGGCCATACATTGACAATTGACTGGACAAAGGGTGATGCTAAGACGATCGCAGATTATGCTTGCTCAAGCAAATCAGACTTCTAAGGGTGTTCTTCAGTTATTAAAGTTATCACTGTATTAATATTAATAAATGTATTTATCAAGCGCCCAGGCTACTTGGAATGGCAGGATATCATTAATTCGCAATTTCCAGGTATTAAGAGGATATACTGTTTTGCTTACACCGGGAGAAGAATTTGAATATCATAGGGAAACACTTGATTTGTGTGGTTACATAAAAATGATTATTATGAACTTGAATAAAAAACGCTTTCTTTGGATTGGCGTGATTAAATTGTTTGGTTATGATTGTCCTGCATAAGACTTTATTTTAAACATGTCAGAGAGTATAATTTACCAAACTAAATTAAAAGTAATCTAGTTCTGTAAAAACAGAGATAGGTAGATCTATTTTACATTATTTTCATAATTTCCATTTTTCCTTATTTAATTTGTAAGATTTATTATACAGGTAAAATAGAGGTTATAACTAAATAAAAACGTTACAAATTATGTATAAACAATATTATTGTAAAGTAATTAGTAACTAAAAAACGTTAAAAATACACAAAAATTGCCAAAAATTTAACCCATATTTACCCAGCCTAAATAAAAAATATGGTAAAATTTTGCTCTATAATACCCTGGAAACCTCGTAAATACGAGGTTTTTTGCGTTTGCCCATTTTTTTACCGATAAAACCAGTGTCGATTGAAAAGAACTTTCTTGACAATATTTGTAATAAAATGTAAAATGGAGTAAGAAAATTACAAAAAATGTAAGAATTTGCATTTGACTGTTAAAATTTAACTATTTTTTCCATTTTGTAACAGTCCGAATACGTCATTATGGCAGATTGCCGGAAGAAATGAAAGTGAGGAACAGATCCGATGAATTCGATTTTTGGAAACAGCATTTCCATGGCGGAAAAATCTCTGGATTATTTGTGGGCGAAGCAGACGACCACGCTTAATAATATCGCGAATGGGGAAACTCCGGGCTATAAGGCCAAATATGTGAAATTTGAAGATGAATTTCGCAACCGGCTCGCGGCAGCGAGGAAAGGTACTTCGGCAGATATCGGGAACGTTATCAGTAACTCAAGATATTTTGTACGAAATACAAAAGAGGAATCTGCAAGATTAGACGGCAACAATGTCAATGTGGATGTAGAGAACGTGGAACTTGCAAGGACTACCCTGCAGTATCAGTACGAACTGAATTCTTTAAACAGTGATATCAGCAGACTACGTACAATTATTAAAGGTTAAAACGGGAGGCATATAAGATGGAACAGATGTTCATAACGCCCATTCGCTCATTGGACTCCATTGGGGATATAGGAGCAGCTAAGAAGGCAGTATCCGGACAAGACGGAGGTTCTGCATTTTCAGATATTTTCAAAGAGGCAGTTCAGAATGTGAAAACAACGGAAGCAGACTTAAACAAACAGCAGTACCTTTTGGCGACCGGGCAGATTGATGATGCACATACCGTGCCAGCTGCAGCGGCAAAGGCCCAGTTATCCGTAGAACTTTTATCAGCGCTTAGGAATAAGGCATTGGAAGCTTATACGGAAATTATTCGTATTAGTATTTAAAACAGATAACAGGGCGGACGTACGCGATGGAAAAAATTAAAGATTTATTAGGTAAACTAAGTGATAAGACGAAAAAGATAATTATTGCGTCAGTGATTGGCGTACTGGTTATAAGCGGTGCTGTCGTTGCAGCATTGTCCATGCGGCAGAAACCGTATGAAGTTATGTTTACCGGGGTGAGTAGTGAAGAAGCAAAACAGATTATTGGGAAACTGCAGGAAGACAAGATAGATTATCAGTATGATAATGGTGATATTAAGGTGCCTACAGAGCAGATGGACACCACAAGAGCCAAGCTGGTATCAGAAGGATATCCCAAAAGCGGTTTTACATATGACGTTTTCAAAAACAATGTTAATCTTATGACTACAGATACAGATCGTCAGACATTTAAGCTGTATGATCTGGAAACAAGAATTGGATCTACGATTCAGATTTTTGATGGAGTAAAAGAAGCATACGTTACCATAGCCCTGGGAGAAACTTCTAAATATGCACTGTCCGAAGATAGCGCGAAGGAAGCGAGTGCCCAGGCTGTTGTCGTTATGAAGGACGGGGGATCGCCGACGGAAGAACAGGCGAATTCCATACAGCTTTTAATCTCCAGAAGTATTCCGGGAATGGTAATAGATAATGTATCTGTCTTTGACGGCAATGGCCGGCAGGTATCAACCAATGCCGGTGATTCTGATACAAATTCCGGAAAAGCTGCAGATGAGATAGCAAAGCTCATTGAAGACCAGATCACGGCTAAGGTAATTAATGTACTGGGACCTATTTACGGAAACGGCAACGTACGTGTATCTGTAAAAGGTACCGTGAATATGGAAAAGCTGATCCGGGAAAGCATTGTTTACAATACACCGGAAAAGATTGATGAGAAGGATAAAACCGGTCTTACTTCTGAGGAATCCATTAACAAAGAATATTCCGGTAATGCCCAGACAGCATCAGGAGTCGCCGGCTCAGAGGCCAATGCTGATATACCACAGTATAACGCAGGCGGACAAAATACAGATAGTGCATACGCATCCAACAGTTTAAACAGAAAGTACTTATTAAACCAGATTAAGGAACAGGGACAGGTTAATCCGGGTAGTATAGAAAACCTTACTGTTTCAGTCGTAGTCAATGGCAGCGACTTTGGATCGCTTTCTATCGATGATATCCGTAATCTTGCAGGAAATGCCGCAGGAATTGCTCAGGCAGACCGTGCTGAAAAAATAACAGCAGTGGCAGCGCCATTCTACACCATTGAGGTTCCAAAAGAATCGGATAAGCCCGCTGAGGCAAGTACCAATGGCATTCTGATTAACCAGTGGATTCTCATTGGGGCACTGGCTGGAGTACTTCTTCTCTTACTTATAATAGTACTTATTGTACGCCGCAGAAGAAAGAAGAGAGCTCTTGCTGATGAACTGGAAGAAGATAGTCAGGAAGATGTACCGATTCTTCCCCAGATGCCTTCTAAGGAAGATCAGGAGATAGAAATTCTTGCTCCGGAAGAGGACAGAGGAGCTGAACTACGTGAAAGTGTTCGGGAATTTGCAGAACAGAACCCTGAGATTTCTGCACAGCTATTAAAGACCTGGTTAAATGGAGGAAACAATAATGACGACTAATTTAACGCCGGAGCAAAAAGCGGCAACAGTTATTGTTTCACTCGGCGTGGATAAGGCTTCTAAAATATATAAGTATCTGAGTGAAGAGGAAATTGAGAAATTAACAGTCGAAGTTGCGAAACTGGGACATGTTCCTTCAGAAACCACACAGGCCGTTCTGGATGAGTTTTATAAAACATGTTTAACCCAGAAGGTGGTAACAGACGGTGGTCTGGAATATGCAAGAACTGTTTTGGAAAAGGCATTTGGAGAGAGCACTGCCAACAGCCTGCTCCAGAAAGTTACCCAGTCCCTTAAATCCAGATCCTTTGGCTTTATCCGGAAGAGTGATTCCAAAAATCTTTTCTCAATTCTCCAGCATGAGAGGGCTCAGACCATTGCGCTTGTTTTATCCTATACCAATGAAGAGATGACCGCGCAGCTGATCTCTGAGCTCCCTCCCGAGAAGCGCCTTCAGGTTGTGGAATCCATTGCCAGAATGGAAAGCGCATCTCCGGAAGCGATTAAGATCGTGGAAAATGAGATTAAGAAGAAGTTCTCCGGTATTCTTACAACGGATTATACAACCGTTGGCGGTATCGATTACATAGCAAACGTAATGAATCATATGGACAGAGGAAACGAAAAGCTTATCTTCGACGAGTTGGGAAGAAAAGATGCGGAACTGGCAGATACCATCCGAAAGAAGATGTTCGTTTTCGAAGATATCATTACAATGGACGACAGATCCATTCAGCGTTTTATCCGCGAATGCGATATGAAGGATATGGTTTATGCGCTTAAGAATGCCAATAAGCAGATTACAGATGTTATTTTCAACAATATGTCAACCCGTATGAAAGAAAGCATTCAGTCCGATATGGAAGTTACCGTTAATGTTCGTCTGAAAGATGTAGAAGAGGCACAGCAGAGAATCGTTGCTATTATCAGGCGTCTGGAAGAAGAAGGCGAACTGATCATCAGCAAGGGCGGAAAGGATGATATCATTGCCTAATATTATCAAGGGTCCTGAGGCTGCAAGCCGGGTTCTGGAATATGGTTTTAAACAGAAATTTGAAGATATTGTTGTGAAAAAGGACTTAACCAGATCCGTGGAGGAAGAACAGTTTCAGCCAGATGAAGAAGATGAATATTCTCCGGTTGCGGAGATTCTTGATAAAGCTTCGAATCGGGCACAGGAAATTGTAAATCAGGCAAGAAAAGAAGCTGAAAGAATTCTTGCAGAGGCCAGAGAGACCGGATATCAGGAGGGCTATGAAGCCGGTCTGCAGGAAGGACACGCAGCTGCATACGAAGAGCATAAGGCAGAACTTGATTTACATATGAAAGAATTCCGTGAAACCATAAAATCTACCATAGAAAGTGTTACAGAAGAGAAAAACAGGATTCTGGAGACCTATATTGATGATTTAAAACGGGTTACCCTGACCATAGCCGAAAAGGTGATTCAGACCAGCTTGAAATCAAGCGGTGAGATTATAAAAAGAATGATAGTCGCTGCTGCAGGAAAACTGAAAAAAACTCAGTGGGTGAAGATCTACGTATCACAAAAGGATGCCGGAATGATGATCCAGGGAGATGTGGGATTACTAAATGAACTTTCTCATATATCCGGAAATATTAAAATAATTTCTATGGATCATTCAGAAGAAGGAACATGTATTATTGAACTTCCGGAAGAAATTATTGATGTCAGCGTAAACACCCAGATTGAAAACATTAAGGGAATTCTTAATAACGCAAGACTGTAGCAGGAGGAATCCGTATGTTCAAAGATTTAACGGACTTAATCATGAAAACAGAGACCATAGATCATATTGGCAAAATTGAAAATATTGTAGGTATGTCTATGGAAGCCTCCGGAGGAAAGGCCAGCATTGGAGATATTGCTTATATTTACAATGAAGACAGGAAAGAACAGATTCCTGTAGAAGTGGTTGGCTTTAAAGATGATAAGATTCAGCTTATGGCTTATGAAAACATGAGCGGAATTGCAGCTGGAAGCTTTGTAAGAAATACAAGAAGGCGTTTGAAGATACCTGTTGGAGATTTTTTAAGGGGCCGGATTATTGATGCCAAGGGAGAACCTATGGATGGAAAAGGACCTTTTGAAAATCCCAAGTATTATTATGTGGAGAACCCTTATATCAATCCGATGACACGCCCTCCCATTACAGACCCGCTGGAATTCGGAGTCAAAGCAATTGATGGTATGAATACCATTGGAAAAGGCCAGCGTATCGGAATCTTTGCTGGAAGTGGTGTTGGAAAAAGTACATTGCTTGGTATGATCGCCAGAAACGTAAAAGCAGATATCAATGTTGTTGCACTGGTGGGAGAGCGTGGTCGAGAGGTAAGAGAGTTTATTGAAAAGGACTTAGGTCCGGAGGGAATGAAGCGTTCAGTTCTCATCGTGGCGACTTCGGACCAGCCGGCTATGCTTCGTATGAAATGTCCGCTGGTTGCCACCACCATTGCAGAATATTTTAAAAACCAGGGAAAAGATGTACTCCTTATGATGGACTCCCTGACCCGTTTTGCCATGGCGCAAAGAGAGATTGGTCTTGCCATAGGCGAACCTCCGGTAGCCAGAGGGTACACTCCTTCTATATACGCAGAATTTCCGAAGCTTCTGGAACGAAGCGGTAATTTTAAAGAAGGTTCCATTACAGGAATATATACAGTTCTGGTAGAAGGTGATGACACCAACGAGCCTATAGCAGATACCGTACGAGGTATTGTCGATGGTCACATTGTACTAAGCAGAAAACTGGCCAATGCCAATCATTTCCCGGCAATTGATGTAAGCGCCAGTATATCCCGTCTTATGACGAATATTGTATCGGAAGAGCACAGAAAGATGGCATCCGAAATAAGAGACATTCTGAGCTTATATGAAAAAAACGAAGATTTAATTTCAATTGGTGCTTACAAATCGGGGACAAACCCGAAATTGGATGTTGCCATCGCAAAGATAGAAAAGATTAACAAATTTTTGTGTCAGAGTATTAATGAAAACGACAGCTACGAAGAAATCTTGAAAAAGATGAAAGAGATTTTAAAGTAAACTCTGTGAAAGAAGGCCAAAGATGAAAAAATTCAATTTTCCTCTTAATACTGTTTTAAATTATAAAGACCAGGTGCTTGAGAATCTCAAAACGGAACATGCGCAGATTCTTGCAGATATCGCACAGCAGGAGAGACGGATTGAGGAATTGATGGATAAGAGCCAAAGCGCTGCCGTACGTTACAGGGAAGATACCCAGTGTGGCGTTACTGTTAATATCATGAGGGAATATGAACGTTATATAACATTTATCCAGCAAAGAATAGTGGCAGAACAGGGAGTACTCTTAAAACTTAAGAAAAAAGAAGAACAGAAGCGGGCTGAAGTAATCGAGGCAAAAAAAGAAAAAGCTTCCATAGATAAGTTAAAAGAAAAAAAACTGGATCAGTACAACAAAGAAGTACTGAAAAGCGAAGAACTGTTTATCGAAGAATTTGTTTCCAATACAATGTCAGTTCGTAGCAGCAGGTAGTCCTGTCGGTTAAAAATCCGGCAGTTACCATAAAAAATAATGCCTGATGGCAGAGAAGAGAAAGGAGGGAGAACAATGGAGATGAAAACAAACAGTATGGAAGTTTTGATCAGGCAAATGCCAAAATCTCAGAAAACAGATGAGAAATCAGTAAATGATTCTTCTGGTTTTAAGAAAATGATGAGAGAAAAAGATCTAAAGAAAGACACTGGAAGCAAAGACAAAAAGGATTTAAATAAGGAGCTGGAAACAGCAGTTTCTAATGCAGGCGTACAGCAGACGCTACAGGCCGGAAAAAACAGCGAAGCAACGGACACCCAGGAGCAACAGGGAAAAGAGATGCTGATTGCGGGTATGGAATCCTTAAAGAGTCAGCTTCCTGATTCGCTGAATTCGAAAGAAGAATCAGGAGACACAAAATCCGTGGATTCATTTCAGCTGCTTAAGGAATTTCGGCTTAATAACTGGAATCCTGAGGATGATAGCGCCCTGATACAGGAAAAGGAAGACTTCAATGCATTAAACAGTCTGATGCCCAAAAAGACGGTACCAGATTCCCAAATCGGGTTGACAGCACAAGATGAAGACATTGCTTCATTGAAAAATGGAAAAAAAGAAGTAAATGGACCTGGAGAGGCTCTTTTAAAAATGAGCGGACAGGTAAGCTCTAAGTCAGAGAAGATTGTTGCAGAGTATGGTCCTGGTGTGACAGAAAAAAAACTGGTACGGGCTGATGGACCAGGATATCGATTGAAAACAGATGAAAAGGACAGTGAGAACGACAACGATACCGCACAGGACAAGATCTCAGGAATGTTTCAGGAGAAGTTAATACCATCGGGACAAATGTCAGAATTAAGTACTCACAAAGCAGAAACAGTAAATACTACATTACCAGTCCAGAATCTGGAAGAACTGAATGCAAAGCTGTCAGAAAAAATCATTTCACAGATTGAAACGGGCAAAAAGAGTCTGGAAGTACAGCTGGAACCTCACAATTTAGGTAAGATACTGATTAAAGTTGCCTATGAGAAAGATCAGGTGAGTGTATCTGTTGTCTGCACAGAAAGTAAAACTTTAAAAATGCTGTCCCAGTCAGCTGGAGAATTAGGAACTATCCTGGAAAACAACTTAGAACGTCCGATTCATGTGATTGTAGACAAGCAATCGCCGGATTACCTGAATAATAACCAGGAACATCAGGGCAATGGGAGAGAACAGCAGGAACAGAGGCAGAACCATTCCGAAGATTTTGGAGATGATTTTCTCCAAAAGCTGAGACTTGGTATATCAGGCGTGGATTCTGATGAAATCAGTAAGTGATTTACGATAAGGAGAAAAGATGGCTAGTACTAACTCAATAGGCACAGGCAATTTGTTATATAACTCTGCTGCCACAACGAACACTGATTCCGATGTGAGTACGAAAAAAAACAGTGAATTGTCCACAGAAGGTTTTTTTAAACTTTTAGCTGCACAGCTTCAGAACCAGGATATGTCAAGTCCCATGGATAACTCTGAGATGATGACACAGATGACACAGATAGCTATGATGCAGGCAATGGATAATTTCTCCACATCAATGGACGATTTTGCCCAGGTAAATACAATCAATTATGGTACTTCAATGATGGGAAAGTCGGTTTTGATTGGCGTTTTAGATAAAAACGGTAATGTGGAAAAACATAAGGGAACAGTTACACGTGTGGACATTTATAATGGAACACCTACCATTTATCTCGATGATGACACAAAAACAGGATATCCAGTGTCTGGTATTATGTCTGTTTACGAAAAAGGACATGAGCCGGTGGATGAAACTACAAATAGTACGAATACTGAGAATAACGCTGCGAACAGTACCGATGACAAGGATACAACAGATAAATAAAAAGTAAGTATAACTGATAGTATGGCAGTGGTTTGGACCAGAATGATATGGTTGGTGATTGAAAATGATAGGAAAAATAAACCAATTTGAAGATGTCCGGCAACTGAAACTTCGCAGTGCGGCAGCAGCATCGGAATGCAGCAGCTTTAGTGATGTTCTAAACAGCCGGATTGGAAAAGAAGAGAAACTTCACTTTTCTAAACATGCGGCAGAACGGGTGAATCAGCGGGGAATCGAAGTAACCCCTTCGTTTTTAGATGATCTTCAGTCTGCTGTAGAAAAAGCCCGTTTAAAAGGGGCAAAAGATGTTGTTATTATCAGTGAAAGGGGAGCGTTTATCGTGAATGTTCCTAATAACACAGTAGTTACAACTATGTCAGGAAATGAAATGAAAGAGAACATTTTTACCAATATTGACAGTGCCGTTTTGCTATAGCCGGACCATTTATGGGGGCTTATCCTGTATGTCTGACTGACATCGGGAAACGGCAGTTTCAAAAGAGAAAGGATAAAAAATATGGTCAGATCAATGTTCGCTGGTGTTGCAGGTCTAAGAGCACATCAGTCAAAGATGGATGTTATAGGTAATAATATTGCAAACGTAAACACATGGGGATATAAAGCTGCAAGTATGTCTTTTAAGGATGCCATGTACCAGAACAGCAGTTCAGGATCTGGTGGTAACACCGAAACCGGAGGAATCGGTGCTGTGAATGCCAACCAAATCGGTTATGGAGTTACAACTGGTGCAATTACTTACGATTTTTCAACTGGAAGTATGTCACCTTCTGCCAGTGGTCTGGATTGTATGATCGATGGAACTGGATTTTTCATTGTTGGTCCTATGTTAAGCGGCGGGGCCCTTTCCTTAGAGGGAGATGATGCAGTTAAGTCAAGTGGCCTTTACTTATCACGCGTTGGTAAATTTAAAGTGGATCCCAATGGTTATTTGACAGATGACAGTGGTAGCTACGTGTATGGATTCAGTTATGATCAGGATACTAAAAAATATGCAACAGGATCATTAGTTCCATTAAAGCTGCCGACTCAATCGGTGATCAATAAGCTGAAAAATGATAATAACAGTGATGCGGTAACTGCTGCTAAGAAAGCTCTTAGTGATGCGCAGGCTACATACAATAGTCAGAATGCGATTGTGTCAGCAGCAAGACAGGCATATGTAACAGCTCAATCTAATTATCAGGCGAAATATGATTCCATAGAAAATGCTGCAGGTACCATTAAAGGTATTGGTAATATACAGGCAGACGTAGATGCTAAAGAAGCCGCAATGAAAACTGCATATAATGATTGGAAGAATGCAACAACAGACCCGGGTAATACATTAAGAGATGCATATTACGCTAAGCTTAAGGAATATGAACAGGCTGATTATGAATTAATTGAGCTGAAAGCTCAGCTTATAGCACCTACTGCGGCAAAAGCAATCCCGTCTCCTGATGAGTATTTTACGAACTATCAGAGCAAATTAGAGGCTTTTCGCGATGCTGATGAAACACTAACAACTTATGAAGGAATAAAGAAAGATTATGAAGATGCAAAAAAAGCATTAGTTGACTTTAAAAACAAATTGAGTACATTGGAAGATGGTTCTCTTCAAAGCGTTCGCGATGCAGCTAAAATAACTGTAAGTACAGAAGAGACAAAACTTGAGGCAGCCTATAATGCTGTAGCTAAGGCACAGGCTAATTTGACTACAGCTCAGACTACGGCAGCATCTTCAAGCAGCAGCACAAGTAGTGGTACATCTACAGATGATGCTCTTGCAGAGTTTGCTAGCTACAAGATTCAGCAGGATGGGACAATTGTTGGTACAACTGCTAATTCTGAGACAGTTACAATTGGTAAGATTGCTCTTGGACGTGTCCAGAATATGGGCGGTCTGGAAAAGGATTCCGGATATTATTATACCGTTGGTGCAAGTGCTGGAAATGTAAGTGTATTTGAAGGTGGAGGAACAGATGGTGTTATAAGAAGCAACTTCCTTGAAATGGCTAAAGTTGACCTCGCCACAGAAATGACAGACATGATTACCACACAGAGAGGTTTCCAGGCGAACTCCAAAATCATCACTGTAACTGATCAGATGCTGGAAGAATTAGTTAATATGAAACGGTAATTGATTCCACAACAATCCGGAGAGGCATTAACTCCGCCTCTCCGGGCTTAAGGAGAGGTATTATATGATTCGTCTTACAAGACTGAATGATGAAGAATTCATAATAAACTGCGCGCAGATTGAGCGGGTGGAATCAATACCGGAGTCAAATGTTATCCTGGTAAGCGGGAAACATTATGTGGTGAAGGAAAGTGTTGAAGAAATTATAGACAGGGCGATCGATTACAATGCCCGAATCTATGCACGCGGGAAGAATATGAAAGATTAATCCGGGAGATGCCTGGACAGTTGGAGGTTATTCATGGACATATCGTTGATTGTAGGCTGGGTAGTTGGTTTTGCTCTGATTGTAAATGGAATTGGTATGGCTAAGCTGGGAAATTTCGTTGATATGCCCAGTGTGGTTATTGTAATAGGAGGCACAATTGCAGCCCTGGTAGCAAGCTTTCCATTTAAAACGTTAGCGCAGATTCCGAAGCACTTTGCAATCATGCTCAATCCCAAGAGATACGATGCTGAAAAAGTAATTGATACTATGGTTGACATGGCTAAGACAGCCAGAAAAAAAGGATTACTGGTTTTGGAAGAACAGGCTAACGGCATTAAGGATCCATTCCTGAAACAGAGTATTATGCTGATTGTAGATGCGATGGACGCAGAAAAAATAAGAGAGATGCTGGAAAGCGAAGTTTCAGCTATGTCAGAGCGTCATGATCAGGACGTCAGCGTGTATGAAAAAGGAAGCTCACTGGCACCTGCATTCGGTATGATTGGTACTCTGGTTGGATTGGTAAATATGCTGAAAGGTATGAATATGGACGGAGGCGGAGCCAGCAGTCTGGGAGCCGATATGTCTGTTGCTCTGATTACGACCTTCTACGGCAGTGTATTATCAAATTTGGTATTTGTTCCAATGGCAAAAAAACTTCGTCTTAGAAATGATGAGGAGTTATTGTACAAGCAGATTATCATAGAAGGTGTTTTGTCAATACAGGCTGGAGACAATCCGAAATACCTTGAGGAAAAACTTTTGTCTTATCTTTCTCAGGCTCAGCAGAATAAGATCTTAAAGAAGAGATCAGGCAGTACAAGCAGTGATGCTTCCTGATAAGGCAGTAAAACTTACAGCATTTATTCTAACAGGGAAACAGGTGGTTGGTGATGAAAAGAAATAAAAAGCCGGAAGAGCTTGGAAGCTGGATGGATACATATGGAGACATGGTTACATTATTGCTGTGCTTTTTTGTTCTTTTGTATTCAATGTCCTCCGTTGACCAGACAAAATGGAAGATTCTGGTACAGAGTTTTAATCCAAAAGCTGTCCAGTCATCAGATCAGATTGTATTGGATGCCAATGCGAAAGATGGTGAGGGGGATTTAAAAGGTAACCCTCCTGCTGAAGGCGGAGAAAGTACAGATTTTGATGAATTGTATCTAATGCTGAAAAAAGTGGTTGATGATCGGAATATGCAGGATTCTGTCGAAATTACGCGTGGAGACGGCTTCACATTTATCTCATTTCGTGATAAAGTATTTTTTGATGGAGACAGCTCTGTTCTCAGACAGGAAGGGAAAGATGTCCTTAGTGAGTTTGCAGCTGCAATGGCACAGGCCAATGACAATATTAAGGAAGTTCAGGTATTGGGACATACCTCACAGGGAAATCCAGAGAGAGCCAATAACATTCGTAATGACCGTATGTTGTCTGCACAGCGTTCCGCAGAGGTTATTATCTTTCTGCAGAGCCAAAACGCTGTTTCACCGGAAAAACTGGTAGGGATGAGTTTTGGGCAGTTTCGCCCTATCGCACCGTTTGATACCGAAGATGGACGTGCAAAAAACCGCCGTGTTGAGATTTTGATAACTAAAAATGATACGGTTGAAAAGTCCCTGGAGGAATACTACAACCAGGTATATCACAATATTCAGAACAAAGCGGGCAATTAAATAAAAAGCGGGAGTGAAACAAATGGCTGAAGTATTATCCCAAAGTCAGATTGATGCGCTACTCAATTCCTTAAGTGGAAATGATGAGCCCATTGACGAGATAGAGAAAAAGGAAAATGAAGTAAAATACCGGAAATATGATTTTTACAGTCCGAAGAAATTTACGAAAGACAGACTGAAAATTTTAAAAAGTATATTCGACAATTATTCCAGAATAGCAGGCTCCCAGATTAGCAGCATATTTCGGACTTCCAGCGAATTGTCCGTAGTTACAGTTGAGGAACAAAGATATTATGAGTTTGGCAATGCACTTAGTGATAATGATATTCTTACCGTAGTTAACGTAACACTGCCTAACAACAGTAAAAATCCTCCCCTTCTTATTAACGCAAGTATGACGCTGATGCTCAATTTAATTGACCGTATGTTGGGAGGCGTGGGAACTGATGTTAATGTAGATGCATCTTATATATATACAGAAATTGAAATGGCTTTGTATTACAGAGTAATTCAATATATAATCGGTGCTTTAAAGGATTCCTGGTCCAGCTACATCAATCTGAAATTCCAACTGGCAAGGCTGGAAGAGAACCCAAGTATGTTTCAGGAAATTGGTGTGGATGAAACCATTGTTATTGTTGTAATAGATGTAGATATGAAAGAGTGCTCAGGAAGATTGAATATTTGTATCCCAGGATCTCTTCTCATGAATATATTTGATATCATGGACAAGCGCAAACACAGTGCCATGGGTGAAGAGGCGAATAGCCAGGATAATAAGAGAGAGATTATGCAGAGTATTAAATCTTCAGATATGCTAGTCAGAGCTCAGTTGGGTGATACCTCAATTTCGCTTGATGATGTATATAATCTACATGTTGGAGATGTTATCAATTTAAATACACCAAAAGATTCTGATGTCAAACTTTATGTTGAGGGACAGCCATGGTTCAAAGGCCAGCTGGGTGTTCATAAACGTAACGTTGCTGTTAAAATCGATGATGTAGTCGCTCAAATTGATGATCAGGCTGAAAATGGAAATTACCAGACCAGTAAAAGCTGAGTCAGGGATTACATAAAGAATTATAGGATAATAAAGGAGATGTAGAAAATGGCAAAAATATTATTAGTAGATGATGCAGCATTTATGAGAATGATGATTAAGGACACTCTGACAAAGAACGGATATACCGATCTGTACGAAGCGGCTGACGGAGCTCAGGCTGTTCAGATGTTTACAGAAATCAGCCCTGATCTTATCATCATGGACATTACCATGCCCAATATGGATGGACTGGAAGCATTAAAGGCGATTAAAGCAAAAGACCCCAATGCAGTGGTTGTTATGTGCTCCGCAATGGGACAGGAAAGCATGGTTATTGAAGCGATTAAATCAGGAGCAAAGGACTTTATTGTTAAGCCATTTAAACCGGATAGAATTTTAAAGACAGTTACTGGAATTATCGGCTAAGCTGATTCACTGAGGAGGGTACAAATGTCGTTTTTAAGTTCGATGAATATCAGTGCGTCTGCTATGACCGCACAGCGTCTCAGACTTGATATTGCATCACAAAATATCGCGAATATAGATACCACCAGAACGGCTACCGGTGGCCCATACCGCAGAAGAATGGTGGTTCTTGAAGCACAGGCTGAAAGCAATTTCCGCAAAACCTTAATGAATGCAGCAGGTAAGAGCCGCCAGCAGAGCTCGGGGGGAGTAAAGGTATCACAGGTAGTGGAAGATACCAGCCCTTTAAAATCCGTTTACGACCCGGAACATCCGGATGCAGATGAGAACGGCTATGTACAGATGCCCAATGTGGATCTGATAAAGGAAACAGTGGACAGCATGTCTGCAACCCGGTCCTATGAAGCCAATATAACCGCATTTAATGCCATAAAAATGATGGCTTCCAAGGCATTGGAGATCGGTAAATAAGGTAAAATATGGCATAGAGGGCTAAATGAGTATAAAGGGAGAAAAGTTGTATGGATTCGAAGAATTTTAGCGCATTTGAGATTGATGCCATAGGTGAAATACTAAACATAAGCCTGGGAGCCTCAGCCACTGCAGTATCTACCATGCTCAATGCCAGAGTTGATATCACCACACCTGTAGTAAAGGTACTGACAAAAAGTGAGTTTGAAATATCAAACCTGGAACCGGCAGTGGGGGTGGAGATTACTTATATTGCAGGTCTTAGCGGAAGCAATATTATGCTCCTGAAAAAGCATGATGTTAAGGTCATCGTAGATATGCTGATGGGAACGGAAACCCCGGAAGAGGATTTTGAATTAAATGAATTAAATATTAGTGCAATCTGTGAAGTAATGAATCAGATGATGGGGGCGTCAGCGACTGCTCTCAGCGAGTTTTTAAGCAAAGCAGTTAATATCTCAACACCAACTTCTTTTGAAATTGAAGATGTAGGAGATTTTAAAGAAAAATATTATCACGATGAAGATTTAATGGTTGTGGTTGGTTTTAATTTGAAGATAGCAGATCAGATGGCCAGTGAATTTATTAATGTTATGCCACCTGCACTTGCAAAAGAACTGGTGGCGGGATTCTTTCCCCAGGGAGGCAGTGAGCCGGAAGAAGCGCCGGTGCCCGAGCCTGTTTCACAACCTGCTTCCGCTCCGGCTTCATCTGGCGGCATTTTATCTCAGGAAGAAATTGAAAAACTTCTTTCGGGAAGTTCAGCTCCAGAGCCCCAGCCACAGGAACCTCCGAAGCAGGAATCTTCAGGCGGTATCCTGTCTCAGGAGGAAATAGAGATGCTGTTAAATGGCAGCAAGGCCTCAGAACCGGTGCCGGCAACGCCAACTCCGACACCAGCTCCAGTTCCAACACCAGCACAGACTCCTCAGCCTGCAGTTTCCATGCCAGCAATGGTAAGCCAGCCGGCAGGGATTGATAATTCTGCCGTGCAGCAGATGATGAATCAGATGCAGATGCAGCAGCAGATGATTAACCAGATGCAGCAGATGATACTGCAGATGCAGAATTCACAGATGAACGCGCCCAAAAAAGAGGCTCCGGAGCCGAAAACCATCAATGTCAAGCCTGTTCCCCAGAATAACCTTACAGAAGGACCGGTAAGCTATGAAGAGCAGGAGGAAAACCGTGAGCTGATCATGGGAGTACCGTTGGAGGTGTCCGTAGAAATCGGCAGAACCAGAAAGCTGGTAAAAGATATACTCGAATTTACGAAAGGATCTCTTGTTATTTTAGACAAGCTTGCAGGAGAGCAGGTGGATCTGTACGTAAATGGAAGATGTATTGCGAAGGGCGATGTAGTAGTCGTTGATGACAATTTTGGTATCCGTATTACGAAAATTATCAAAAAGAACGTTGATTAGAGAGGAAGTGCCTGTAGATGAACAGTGTGATCAGTCTGTTATCGGTTCTTATTATCACTATTCTCATTCTGTATTTGAGCTATATTTTTACAAAAAGTATTGGAAAAGGGATGGGATTAAAACGCGGGGGAAATTATATGCAGATGTTAGACAGGCTTCCCCTTGGGCAGGATAAGGCGATTGCGGTTGTTCGCGCAGGCAGTCATTATTTTCTCATTGGTATCGCTTCTTCACAGATTAACATTCTGGCAGAACTGACGGAGGAGGATATTCAACAAAGCCTGGATATCCAGAATCCTCAAACAGGAAGCGGATACCCTGATTTTATCAGCATTCTGAAAAAATATACGGACAAAAACCGGAAAGACTTGTAGGAGGAGCAGAATGAATACAGATGCCTTAGTTAACATTAATGGAGGCAGGGTGCCAACCCTGGAACTTTTCCTCATTCTGACCATCATATCACTGCTGCCTTCCATATTGGTTATGATGACTTCTTTTACCAGAATCATCATTATCCTGTCTTTTACAAGGAATGCACTTGGTGTACAGCAAACGCCCCCTAATATTGTTTTGGTAGGCATTGCGCTATTCTTAACTTTGTTTATCATGGATCCGGTTATAAAAGACATTAATACCCAGGCTTACCAGCCTTACATAAAAGAAGAGATCAACCAGTCGGAAGCATTAAAACGGGCTCAGGTTCCCATGAAGCGTTTTATGCTGAAACAGACTGAAACCAGTACTCTGAATCTGTTTGTAGACTTATCCCATACAGAAAAAGCGGAAAACATTGAAGATTTACCAATGACTGTTGTCATTCCATCATTTATGACTTCAGAATTAAAACGGGCGTTCACAGCTGGTTTTATGATTTTCCTCCCATTTATGCTGGTGGATATCGTTGTTTCCAGTACACTGATGTCAATGGGTATGGTAATGCTTCCACCTGCCATGATTTCACTTCCATTTAAGCTACTGTTATTTGTTACAGTGAATGGCTGGGAATTATTATTTACAAACCTTGTTAAAAGCTTTCATTAATGACAGGAGGGATTTTTATGACAGACGTAGCAATCAGCAGCCTGATGTACGAAATGTTTGGAGCAGCCGTTAAGCTGGCGGGCCCGGTTCTGGTGGTCAGCATGATCATCGGTATACTGATATCCATACTGCAGGCAGCGACCCAGATACATGAACAGACCATAACCTTTGTGCCCAAGTTACTTGTTGTGGGTCTCATTCTTTTGATGATGGGCAGTAATATGATGAAGACGCTTAGTGACTTTACCATACATGTATTTAATACCATGCTGGGGTAGGTTAGACAGACGAAAGGAAGATTTAAATGCCGGATATAGGACAGATGATGCTTTTCTCCCTGATATTCATGCGGATGTCAGGTTTTATCCTTCTGAATCCCATATTGGGAAGACGGAATATACCCGGTTATGTAAAGGGCGGTACGGTTATGGTATTTACCCTTCTGCTGTATTCGTTTTCTTCCGCGCAGGTACCGGAACCAGTTACTTCCGTTGAATATGCAGTGCTTCTGATCAAAGAATTTGCCATGGGGTATGTGATTGGTTTTGTTATGGAGCTGTTTGTCATGATCATTACATATGCGGGAACGATTATAGATTTTCAGATGGGACTTTCCATGGCCACCGTATTTGATCCCCAGAGCAATGCACAGGTTGCGGTGACGGGAAGTATCTTTCATGCGTATTTTATATTATTATTCTTTGCAGTAGACGGTCATCTGGCTCTGTTTAAACTTTTAATCCAGTCGTCGGAGATCGTGCCTTATGGACAAGTTGTCATCGGTACAAAAGTTGCATGGGCGATGCTTGAAATATTTACCCAGTGCATAGTTATGGCAGTTAAATTTGCTTTTCCAATTATGGCAATTGAGTTTATAACGGAAATTGCGGTGGGAATTCTGATGAAGGTGATACCCCAGATTAATGTATTTGTGGTTAACATTCAGGCGAAGGTTTTGGTTGGTTTATTAATGCTTATATTCTTATTTTCCCCCATGTCTGATTACGTTGGATTTATAATCAGTCAGATGCTGCTGACAGTGGAGAATATGATCAGGATTTTATAGCGCAAAGGATGTGATGAACGGAAATGGCAGATGATTCAAAAACCGAGAAGGCCACGCCGAAAAAACGGAAGGATGAACGAAAAAAAGGTCATGTAGCTGTTAGTAAGGATGTGGTAATGATCGCCACTCTTCTTGGAACTTTCGTGATGTTGAAGGCGTTATTTCCGCTCATGTATCGGACTATGCGGGATTATATGATCAAATATGTCAGTCTGGCTCCGGCAGCAGATACCATGTCAGATTATACAACCAGTATTTTCTGGGATATGGTAATTGCCATTACCAAAGCAGCCATACCGATTATTCTTGTTTCCACTACATTGGCAGTGATCGGAACAGGCGTACAGACAGGATTTCTATTTACAAAAAGTAATATGGCACCTAAGTTTGAAAGACTGAACCCCATTAAAGGGATTAAAAATCTTCTTTCTTTAAAGAGTCTGGTAGAACTTATTAAAAATCTGATTAAAATTATTATACTTTCAGTGATTCTTTATCAGATCATAAAAGGTGATTTAAGAGCAGTGTCCAGAACTATTGATATGAATGTAATGGATTCGGCAGTTTATGTATTAAATTCCATTATGGATATGGTAATGAAAGTATCAATTGTATTCCTTGCAATCGCCGGCTTCGATTATTTCTATCAGTGGTGGGATTATGAACGCCAGATTAAGATGTCAAAGCAGGAGATGAAAGAGGAATATAAGCAGACAGAAGGAAATCCGGAGATTAAAGGGCGTATCCGGAACATACAAAGAGAAAGAGCCCGTAGCAGGATGATGCAGTCAGTACCTACTGCAGATGTAATTATTCGAAATCCGACCCACTATGCGGTAGCGCTGCGTTATGATATAGAAAAAGATAATGCACCGGTTCTGCTTGCCAAGGGTCAGGATGAACTTGCTTTAAGGATTGTGGCCATAGGCGAGGAACATGGAATCTATGTGCTGGAGAACAAGCCTCTTGCAAGGGGGATTTTTGCCAGTACCAAAGTGGGGGAACCAATCCCTCCGGAATATTATGGTATGGTCGCTGAGATTCTGGTATACATATACCGTATGAATAACAAGATCATAGAGTAGAAAATGCGGCATAGATACTTGAAAGAAATGGTGTAAAAAGAATGAAGACTTTACTTAGAAATTCCGTTGTAGTATTTGTCATTACAATTGTGCTTCTTTTGATCATCCCATTGCCTCCATTTTTTATGGATGTAATGATTATAATAAATATTTCCCTTTCCATGATTATCCTTCTGATAACCATGAACATTCGGGAGCCGTTGGAATTTTCCATATTTCCATCGCTGCTTTTGATCACCACACTGTTACGGCTTGGACTTAACGTTTCTTCCACCCGTAACATTTTAACCAATATGGGATCTTCCGGTCTTGTTATTAAGTCCTTTGGTGATTTCGTATTGCAGGGAAATGTTGTAGTAGGTTTTATCATATTCCTGATTATTGTTTTAGTAAACTTTCTGGTTATTACAAAAGGTACGGAACGAGTATCTGAGGTAGCGGCCAGATTTACCCTGGATGCCATGCCAGGAAAGCAGATGGCCATTGATGCGGATTTAAGTTCCGGTCTGATCAATGAGCAGGAAGCCAAGCTGAGACGTTATAAAATCCAGAAGGAAGCAGACTTTTACGGCGCTATGGATGGTGCCACCAAATTCGTAAAGGGCGATGCAATCGTTTCACTGATCATTACCGCAATCAATTTTATTGGTGGTGCGATCATTGGTATTGTTCAGTCCAATATGCCCTTCTCCCAGGTTTTAACCATTTATAGTATTGCTACGGTAGGTGATGGACTGGTATCCCAGCTTCCGTCTCTTATGATCGCAGTAGCTACCGGTATGGTTGTTACAAGAGCCGTTTCTGACGGCAGCCTGAATGAAGATGTATCTGCACAGTTTTTGGCTCAGCCAAGGGCCATAATGCTTACGGGATTCGTTATGGTTGTATTGATGCTTGTTCCTGGGATGCCGAAATTCCAGCTTGGACTTATGGCAGTTTTACTCATTGGAACCGGCTATCAGTTAGAACGTAAAGTGAAGCAGGCCGCGTTCAAAGAAGTGGAGCAGTATCAGGGTCCGTTTATGGAGGATACAAGCCAGCAGACCCCTTCTGATGAAGAAGCTTATTACAGAGATGTAAACAATGTTTACTCCCTTATTAGTGTAGATCCTATTGAATTGGAATTTGGCTACAGTCTGATTCCACTGATTGACGAAGGCAGTGGTGGAAAGTTAATTAACCGTATTGTCATTTTCAGAAGACAGTACGCGCAGGACATGGGATTTGTTATTCCGTCAGTCAGACTGAGAGACAGTTCCAGTCTGAATACCAACCAGTATGTGATTAAGATCAGGGGCGAAGAAGTTGCCAAAGGTGAAATCCTTGTAGATTATTATCTTGCCCTGGAACCGCCGGTTCTTTCTGGTGAGGTGGATGGAATTGAAACTGTGGAGCCTGCTTACGGAATCCCAAGTAAATGGATCCGGCCTGAAAACAAAGAAATGGCTGAAATCTATGGATATACAGTTATTGATCCGTTGTCAGTTATGCTGACCCACTTATCAGAAACCATTAAGCAGCATGCATATGAGATGCTTGGCAGACAGGAAATTATGCAGCTGTTAGACAATGTTAAAAAACATTCACCTGAACTTGTGGAGGAGTTATTCCCTGGTCAGTTATCCTACGGCAACTTCCAAAAGATACTCAACAGTCTTTTAAAAGAAGGTGTGCCGATCAAAGATATGGAAACCATTTTGGAGACCATTGTGGATGCTCTTACAACAACCAGAGACATCGATCTTATTACTGAGAATATAAGAATCGCTTTAAAGAGAACCATTACCAGAATGTTCTGTGATGGAGGTCAGATGAAAGTTCTGACTCTGGATGCAGATCTGGAGAAAAATATTATCAGCAGCATGGCGAAAGGGGAGCAGGGCGTTTATCTGGCTCTCAGCCCTGAGGTGATGCAGTCAGTAATCGGACAGCTGGGTGAACAGATTAAGAAATTTAACGATCTGGAACAAAAACCTGTGATTCTAACAAGTCAGGTAGTAAGGCTGTATTTTTACCGTCTGATCGAACAGTTTTATCCCAATGTCTATGTTCTTTCATTTAATGAAATTGCAAATAATATTCAGATCCAGGCAGTCGGAAATATTACCGTTTGACAGGGGTTAATGTCAGAAAGGCAGTGTTAATCGGAATGGAGCAGGAGTTAAGCCAATATACCAATGAAGATTTACTAATTAAATATAAGCGTACTAAGGATATTAAAATCAAGCACGAGCTGGTAATGCGTTATATGTATATGGTGAAGAGCATTTCAATTCAAATGCGTGATGTCTATTTAAGCTTTGCTCAAATAGAGGATATCGTTAATGAAGGTGTATTGACGATCATGAATGGGATTGAAAAGTTTGATCCTGAAATGAATGTGAAGTTTGAAACGTATATTTCCAAGCGTATTCGTGGTATGATTATTGATATGGCAAGAAAACAGGACTGGATCCCAAGAAGTGTCAGAAAAAATGCCAAAGAACTGGACAATACGGTTATGGAATTGTGTAACCGTCTAGGACGTTTTCCATCCTCAAAAGAAACGGCCGAGTATTTAAATGTATCGCTGGATAAATATCAGGAAGCATTAGGAAAGACCAATGTTTACAGTGTCATTTCCCTTGATATGGTGCTGGAGGGAAGTAATGACAACAAAAAAACAGTCCAGCTGCCCTCCATCAGCGAAAATGACCAGCCGGAATCTCACTATCTTCAGGAAGAATTTAAACAGATACTGGTATCTGCCATAAATAATTTAAAGGAAAATGAACAAAAGGTTATTTCTTTGTATTATATGGACGAATTAAATATGAAAGAGATTGCCAGGGTCATGAATGTCAGTGAACCAAGAATTTCACAGATTCACTCCAATGCCATACAGAAACTGAGACTGAATCTGACTAATTTTATAAATGGGAAATAGGAAAGGGGAATAGCGGGATGTTTCAAGGATTTTATAATCTGGCTTCCGGTATGCTTTATCAGAACCGGAATTTAAATACCATCAGTAACAATATGGTAAACGTAAGTACTCCTGGGTTTAAATCAGACCGTATGACCAGCACCACATTTAAGGAAGAGATGCTCTACAGGAGCGGGAATGTGGATAAAAGCAGTTACACTCCGATCGGTACTGCTTCCATGCTAAAAACAGTAGCAGGTGTGAAAACCAGTTTTGATCAGGGCAATGTGGAGGAAACAGGCGGTAATCTGGACTTTGCTTTAACAAAGCCTGGATTTTTTACAATCGAGGGTGCTGACGGGACTCGTCTTTATACAAGAAATGGCTCTTTTGATGTGGATAAGGATGGTTACCTTTGCTTATCTAATTTAGGAAGGGTACTTGGAGAAGACGGAAATCCCATCGAAATGACTTCTAATCACATTACAGTGGACAAATCCGGGAATATATACGAAGAGCCCTTAAAAGGTCTTAAAACCGATGAAGATGGCGGTGATACAGAAGCCGAACAACCAACACTTCTTGGGAAACTTGGTGTAGTAAACTTCGATGAAACAGCCCAGCTGGTAAAAGGAGATAATGGAACTTTCACTACTCAGGCAGAAGGGAAAGCTGTTGACGGTGGAGTTATGTGGAAATCAGTGGAGCGGTCCAATATTGATCCCATCGAACAGATGACCTCCATGATGACCAGTCAGAGAGCTACCCAGAGTGCAGCCCAGGTGCTTAAGATGTACGACCAGCTCATGGGAAAAATAGTATCTGACATTGGCAGAATATAGGGGAGGACTAACGGATGAATCAATCCTTTTACATAGGCGCACAGGGTGCCATGAATCAGCAGACAAAACTTAATGTTGTATCGAATAATATTGCAAATGTAAATACAGTTGGTTTTAAGCCGGAATACAGTGTATTTTCCGATCTGATCTATGCACAGACACGAAATTCACTTAATGATACCAACATAAAGACCGGAAGCGGATCAAAAGTTGACCAGATAAAGACAAACATGACGGCTATGCCATATCAGACTACTGGACAGGAACATGATTACGCTGTACAAGGCGATGGCTATTTCATGCTCAAGGATCCTGTATCCGGTGAAATCACATATACAAGGGATGGTCGCTTTTCACTCGCAAAAACAACGGATAAATTTTATCTTGTTAATGTTGATGGGAAACGTGTTCTTAATATGGATCAGGCGGAAATTTCCTATGATGTGAAGCCGGCATCCTACCCTTCTGAAGAAGCTGAGGAAGAGGAAGATGATACGGAAGAACTGCAGGAGGGAGAACATGATCCCCATGCCATTGGAATCTATACCTTTGCTAATACCAGCAGCCTTAAACCTATAGGGGACAATGTATTTTCTGCAACGGCAGCCAATGGGACTCCCATTCTCCTGGAGAAGGCAAAAGTAATAAGTGGATCTCTGGAGCAGTCTGGTACCGATTTTGCATTGGAGATGACAAAAATGATGGAGGCCCAGAGAGCGTATTCCTATGCTCTTAAGATGGTACAGACTTCCGATGAAGTTGAATCGACAATTAATTCTCTGCGGTAAATATCGCAGAGTTTCATGAAAGAGGGCGATCATATGAAAATAACACGTTATGACGAAATGAATGGGCTTGGGCTGGATCTGATACGGGAGATAGGCAGTATTGGTACAGGCAATGCGGCTACCGCACTTTCTTCTATGCTGAACAAGACCGTTCGTATGACACTACCCGATGTTCAGATACTCGGATACAATGAGGCTATTAAATTTCTGGGAGATCCAGAGGAAATTGTGGCAGCGATCCTGGTAAAGATGACAGGAGAAATCAACGGTTTAATGCTCTTTATTTTAAAAATGGATTTCATTAATGAGGTTTTATCCAGTGTAATGCAGCAGGAGATTGAAGACTATTACCAGCTAAATGTTTTAGAGACCTCCGCATTAGAAGAAATCGGTAATATTATTATCTCATCTTATGTAAACGCCATGTCAACACTGAGTGAGGTTACAATTAATCTTTCCGTACCTGACATTGCAGTCAACATGCTGGGAGGCATCTTAAGTGTTCCAATGGTGGAATTTGGATATCAGACAGATAAGATGA
Source organism: Lacrimispora defluvii (assembly GCA_013036995.1). Classification (GTDB taxonomy): domain Bacteria; phylum Bacillota; class Clostridia; order Lachnospirales; family Lachnospiraceae; genus Lacrimispora; species Lacrimispora defluvii. The sequence goes on along the minus strand of JAAOXG010000032.1, from coordinate 28,837 downwards.
TGATGATAAGCGGACAGTTTATAATAGGAGGTAAAGTCCTTCACAGTGACTTACTGATGATGCCGGATATTATGTCATTGAACTTTTTAATGGAAAAGCTGGGGATTGTAAATGGATAAACAGATAACAGTGGGAATTGCGGACATGAAATTTGCCAGGCAGGAGGGGACACTGATCACCTATGCACTGGGGTCCTGCATTGGAATCTGTTTATATGATCCCATGATAAAGCTGGGGGCACTTGTACATATCATGCTTCCGGAAGTATACGGATCAGGAGACGGAAATATATTTAAGTATGCAGATACAGGACTGGCTGAGACATTTAGAAAGATAGAAATCCTGGGCGCAAGAAAACCAAGATTGATTGCAAAGATTGCAGGGGGGGCAAAAATGTTCGAATTGCAGGGAAACAGTACTCTTGGCAATATCGGAGCCCGCAATATTATAAGCGTAAAACAGATTCTCCAAACAGAGGGCATCCGGCTTGCTGCTTTGGACGTTGGAGAAAATTATGCACGAACCATGTCCATGGATGTAAGCACGGGGCTGGTTAAAATCAGAACTTACGGCAGAGCAGAAATTGTTTTGTAAACATTATGAACTGGCAGAAAGTTGCCGATAAATTAACAGGCAGTTGTTTTTGCTGGATTATATTGGGATAAAGGAGAAAAAGTATGGCAGAAACAGAGATTTTATTAGAATCAGGGACGAATGAAATTGAAATAATGGAATTCACCATTTATGGTGAGTTGTATGGAATTAACGTTGCAAAAGTACGCGAGATTATGATGTCAGATAAGGTGAAACCCATCCCTCATGCCCACCCAGCTGTAGAGGGTATTTTTAAACCAAGGGATCTTCTTCTTACAGTCATTGATCTCCCTTATTACCTTACTGGCAATAAAGGTGAAAAACAAGGCAAAGATCTGTTTATTATCACCAATTTCAACAAGCTGCATATTGCTTTCCGTGTTCACAGCGTAGTTGGTATCAGCCGTATATCCTGGAAGAATATTCAAAAACCTGATGATACCATAAGCCGCGGAGATGAAGGCGTAGCTACTGGAATCGCTCAGTGCGGAACTGATCTTGTTACGATCCTTGACTTTGAGAAAATTGTTGCTGACATCGCTCCTGAGACCGGAATCCAGATCGATGATATTAATAAGCTGGGAAAAAGAACGTCTGTTTCCTATCCGATTCTCATCGCTGAGGATTCCATTCTTCTGACCAAGATGATTGAAGCTGCTCTTACAAAAGCAGGATATGAAAACCTCACTTTTAAAAATAATGGCCAGGAAGCATGGAATTATTTAAGCCAGATAAGAGATGATTCGGATTTAGATGAAAAGGTAAGCCTGATTATCACAGACATTGAGATGCCTGAGATGGATGGACACCGTCTTACAAAGCTGGTGAAAGAAGATAAAAAATTAAAGCATATTCCTTTGGTTATTTTCTCTTCCATGATTAATCAGGAACTGATGATAAAAGGAAAGCAGTTGGGCGCAGATGAACAGCTGAGCAAGCCGGAAATCGCCCATCTGGTAGAAGTAATTGATCACTTGCTTCAGAGGAGGAAGACGAATGGATAAGTATGTCACCCGGCAGCCTATTAAGGCGTTGAAGGAGGACAGGATTATCGGCTACGAAGTATTGTTTCAGAAGGATTATGATTCGCTTTACAGCAGCTCCGATGTGGCAGCGGCTGACACAATTGCAGGATTTCTGATGCAGAATACAGAAAGCATTTTTCATGATAAGCTTACTTTTGTTACATTTACTCCTTCATTGTTATTTCGGAATACACCGAAGATTTTTGATAAGGATAAGATGGTGATTCAGATCGAAGATCATGTTATGATTCACCCTTTGTCACCGACTATCATAAGAAAGTATAGGGCAGAAGGGTATGTATTTGCCATCAATGACTTCCAGTTTTCTCCCAAATATTTCTCCATGCTGGATTATGTTACTTACATAAAGATTGACATCAGAAACAAGCAGGATGGAAAAGAACGCAGTTCTTTAAAAAACCTTATTAATACGATGAAGGGCTTTGATAAGAAGTGCATCGTAACAGGTGTCAGTTCCATGGCTGATTACGAGCTTGCAATCGAGGTAGGCGCGGATTATGCAGAAGGAAGCTATGTTGCGGAGGCGATGGCCGGGAAAGTAAATCGTATGGAATTTTTAGAGGGGAACTTTTTCCAGTTGGTGGTAGAGGTCTCTAAAGATGAACCGGATATAGAAAAGATTGAAGAGATTATAAACAGAGATGCTGCATTAAGCTATGCACTTCTAAAAATCGTTAATTCCGCATACTTTGCCTTGCGCCGAAGAGTTTCCTCCATACGTCAGGCCTTGGTTACCATGGGAATCAGCCAGTTGAAACAATGGGTATATTTATTAAGCTTCAACAATGACATTGATAACGAAGAATCCTTAGAAGCAATGATGAAGCTGTCATTCCTGAGAGCCAATTTTGCAATGGCGATTTCAGATCATATCAAAGATCTTCCAATCATTCGTTCAGAAGTTTATATGATGGGTATGTTCTCTACACTTCAGTATATGATCAATGCACCTTTGGAAGAAATTCTGGAAGAAGTTCCGGTTGCCCAGGAAATAAAAGACGCTCTTATTCGCAAGGAAGGAGTTTGTGGTGAATTATATGAACTCATTCTTAGCTATGAAGATGCAGAATGGAAGAAAGTGAAGCAGTTATCCGATAAACTGGAGATACCTTCCGGTCAGCTGGCACAGACTTATATGGACTGTGTAGAAGCTGTTAATGAGATATGGAACGGTTTAACGGTCAGTGCAGATCAGGAAACAGATATTCCCGTAAGCAAGAAAACCCACACTTAATGGTGTGGGTTTTCTTTTACTATAAAACATGATTTCGTTAATTCAACAATAACCTGTGGAGCAAAACGGCTGGAATAAAAATTCAGCAAAGGAGATGCTGCGGGAGGCTCCACCACCACATATTTGGGAGTAAGCTTGTTAAGTGTCAAAGCAGTAACATCAGCAATGCAGTGTTCGCATGTACAGCCACCAAGGCGCCCTATATAGTCCTTGGCAATATTCTCCACAACATGTTCCATTACATTTAAATACTTGAAATTAGAGGCTTTTGGAGTGGCAGGAGTATCAGTGGCAGGAGTGGCTGAATTTGGAGGATTGACCTCAGTTTGTATGGGGGGAGCTATTGCCTCAATGGAATCCTGAATATATGGCTGTATCGGTTCATTGAAGTCCTTAATATCAGGCCATGTCAGTTCATCGGAAATTTGATCCGGCTCCGTTAATTCATCGGGGATGGAATCATTAGGTTGAGCCGTTTCATCAGGAACTATATTATCAGATTGCGCCGATTCCTCAGAACCCCCAATATCTGATTGTTCCGATTCATCTGAGTCTTGCATACAGGCTTGATCGGTTTCCCCGATACTTAATATGTCCATTTGAACTTGCGCATTATCATCAGATATACTGGATTCATTCTGATTATCTAAATCCTGCACATCTGTCTCTTCTGCTAAATCAGATGGCTCAGTAAAATCCTCCGTAACGTGCATTTCTTCACTGTCTGCTGAAGCTGATTCTTCCACATTATTTATAATATTGTCTGAAACAGGTTCAGGAAGAGAATCTGGCAGAGATTCTTCTTCATTTTTCTCAGAATATCCATTCCCCAGTTCTTTTTTTTCATCTTCTTCCAGTTGTTGCTTAATTAATTCAGCAACCGGATCCTGAACCGAAGAGGATAGATCAATAATGGAAATTGGGCTGGGAGACAAGGGACTATCCTGCATTTGTATGGATGCCTGCTGAGCCAGAACCGTCAATTCTTTAATTGTCCCCTTTGACTCAGCTGCCTGGCTGGCAGCAAGGTTTTCCTTAGCAGCCTCTGATTTCGAAGATTCCGCCTCACCTCCGGCCAGAAGATTCATTACATGAGCTGTTTTGCTGCTTTTCCTAGCCATGTTTATGTGCTCCTCTCAAGTCTGTATTATTTTGATTTTTTAATCAATTCAAGGACTTCAGTTACCAATGCTTTGTAATCCTGGGCAGGATTGGATCTGGGTGCATAATCCAGCAGGCTCTCTCCCTGAGCGGGTGCTTCGGCAACACTGACACTGGATCTGATATGTGTCTCAAACACCCGTGTTCCGATTTGGGAGGCAATACTCTGAGCCATCTCCTTTACTTCTCTGGAAAGAAGTGTTCTGGAATTATACTTATTCAGCAGTATTCCCAGCACAACCAGATTTGGATTAACAGAAGCGCGTACTGTGTTAATGGTATCTTTAATCTGAGATACACCAAGAAGGCTTAATATCTCCGGCACCATGGGAATAATCAGATAATCTGCAGCTGCATATGCGTTAACTGTTAAAATGTTCAGAGCAGGAGGAGTATCAATAATAATGTAATCATAATAACCGGCAACTGTGGACAGTAAGTTCTTTAACATACTTTCTCTCTGCTTACCGGTAAATTCCAGCTCAGCACCGCTTAAAAGTATATTAGATGAAATTACGTCGCAATATTTTGATGGACGTATTGCCTCCTGAAGCGTAGCAGTTCCCTGGAAAACCTCATAAATTGTTGCACAGTTTTCAATCTCCAGCCCCAGACTAAATCCAAGATTACCCTGAGGGTCTAAATCAACAGCCAGCACTCTTTTATGATTCATGGCAAGACCGCAGGCAAGGGAACAGGAAGTGGTGGTTTTGCCTACGCCGCCCTTTTGATTTGTAATAGTAATTACAGTTGACAAATTGTATTCCTCCATTCGTAAATTAAGATAATACTATTATCTTTAGTATACAATATGACGATAAATAAGTATAGCCAAAACATAAAAAAAACCGATTTTTGACGAAAATTGGATTATTTAGATAGTTAAGAAAGGAGTTATTTGTATGGCATCAGCATTGACCAGCATTAAAAACAGTTCAGCATCATCTATAAAAGGTTACGGTGGTCTGGCAAGTGGTCTGGACAGAGATACCTTGATCGAGGGAATGACAGCTTCCACAAAAGCAAAAATTGCAAAACAGCAGAAGAAAAAGCAGACTTATTTATGGACACAGGAGGCTTATCGTTCCGTCAGCTCTAAACTTGTAGAGTTCTCCAAAAAATACACCTCTTATACCAATCAGAGTACTAACTTGTCAAGTCCAAGTTTTTGGGCAAGGAGCAATGTGACTACAGTGGGTGCTAACAGCAGTTATGTCAGTGTATCAGGAAGATCTTCCCTTTCGGATAGTATGTCCATAATGGGAGTAAAGCAGCTTGCCACTAAAGCAACTATAACTTCAAATGGAAATGTTTCAGACAGTAAGCTTGCTACAGGAAGTATTAATTTTGGATCAGAATCCGTAAGCACTTTAGAAGGACAGTCTTTATATTTTAAATATGGTACTAAGACTTACTCTGTATCGCTGAGTAGCGGAACGGCATCCGATGGATTTACATACGATTACAGTACTGCAGAATCTGCAGAAAAATCTATTGCACGAGCCTTAAAGAATGTTTCCATTGGTAATGGAAAAACATTAGCAGATGTAATCGGGGTACAGACAACTGGAGCTACCTCTTCAGATCCCACAACTGCATTGGCTAAGGTTAACTTTACTTCGAAAGATACAGCAGGCAACACAATTCAAATAACTGGCGGAACAAGCGGGGCTTTAAGTGCTTTAGGAATATCTGACATTGAAAGCATCAGTGAAGAAAACAAAACTATTACAGCAGATGGTTTTTCTTCAGAATTAAATAACAGGACTCAAAAACTGTTTGACTCAAAAACCTTTTTGGATAGAATAGCAGGGAAAGGTGTTAGTTTTACTTATAATGGAACCACACAGACGATTGAGTTTGATAAGACCAGACAAAGTGAATATAGCGATTTGAATGGTTTAGCAAATTACTTTCAGACGGAACTTGCAAAAAAATTTGGATCTGGGAGAATAGCTGTTACCCCTGACGGAGATACACTGAAGTTTGAGACAAAGATACCCAATACCAGTACTAATGGTACTACTAAAGATAATACTAATGATAGTTCTTCTGTATTGTCAATCTCATCAGCTGATGTGGGTATTACTGGAAAGAATGGAGCTTTAAAAGTAGAATCAGGTGAATCCAATCGTTTAAATTTAACATCATCATTAATAAATTCAGGGCTGAACAGTGATTTTGATGGAAAGTCGGCAGATAAAGAGTTAAAATTAATAATAAATAATGTACCCATTACAGGACTTACTTATGGCAGTTCGATGAGTGATATCATGAGCAAAATCAATTCTTCCGATGCGGGTGTAACAATCAGCTATTTACAGAATGCTGATAAATTTTCTATTGTATCCAAAGGAGATGGTTCCGCTGGTAAGATTGAGTTTGGCCCTAATGATGATTCCGGGGTACTATTTCATGATTATACAACAAAGGATGGTCAGGATGCCATTGTCAGTGTAAAATATGATGGATCGGATACTCCGGTTGAATTAATTCGTGGAAATAATACATTTAATCTTGATGGATTGAATATAACTGTAAACGGTACGTTTGGGTATAGCGGAAATACTCTGACAGAAGGTACAGAACCAATTACTTTTAATGCAACAACAGATGCTGACAGTATTGTATCGGCTGTGACCAGTATGATTAAAGATTATAATGAGATAATTGAACTGGTAAACAAAGAAGTATCTACCAAACCCAACCGTAGCTATGAACCCCTTACCGACGAACAGAAAGATGAAATGACAGATGATCAGATTAAAAAGTGGGAAGAAAAAGCGAAAGCCGGTATGCTTTTTAATGATTCAGAATTAAGAGGTCTTTCTGATAATATGAGGTTTATTTTTGATAGTGGTTCTTCAGATAAAGCCGCATTGGAGTCTTTTGGCATATCCACCAGCACCAATTACAGTGATAATGGAAAGCTTGTTCTTGACGAGACAAAGTTCCGGGCAGCTTTGGCGTCTAATTCTTCGGATCTTCAGAAACTGTTTACAAGGCAGGCAGATTCAACAACAGGTGACAAGGGCGGTGTTATGGCAAGGTTAACTGAGATCACTGAAAAATATGCTGGTACCACTGGTGCTACAAAAGGTATTTTAATCGAAAGAGCTGGTTCTGTATATGCACCTACCAGTATTCTGAAGAATTCTTTGCAAAGCGCAATGGACAGCCTTGATGATGTGATTGAACGGCTCAACACTCAGTTAAAAACAGAGACAGACCGTTATGTCAAGCAGTTTACAAATCTGGAAACATTGATTTCTCAGATGAACTCCCAAAGTAGTTGGCTGAGTTCATCCCTTGGTTCTTAAGAAATGGAGTGAAAGATGGCAGTTAATGGATATCAACATTATAAGGAACAGACTGTGAATACGATGACGCCGGGTGAGATGCTTAATCTTTTATATGATGAATTATTAAAGCGGCTTACCAGGTCAGAATTGGCATTGAATAATAAGGATTATGAAGTTTTTGAGCAATCGATACAACGGTCTGTGGATATAGTTACCTATTTAATAGATACTCTTAATTTTCAATATGAGATTAGTAATGAGTTAAAGCGGCTTTATGATTTTTTCCTTTACGAACTAACTCGTATTAAGGCAGGAAGGAATGCTGCAGTAATAGCAGAAATAAGACCTTTGATTATGGATCTGCGTGACTCCTTTCGAGAGGCACAACGAATCGGCGGTTGATTTCTACAGGCTGGAGAGAAGCATCTCTCCAGCCTGTTAACAATAATCTGCAAATAGGAGGTTAAGCATATGGAAGATTCTATACTTTTGGAGATTTTAAAAGAAATGCAGAAAAAATATCAGTGTATGACAGAAATAGAAAGGATAACCGGTGAAGTGGGGGAGTTCCTTTCCCGCAATGACCAGACTTCAGTGCAGATGCTGTTGGGAATGCGCCAGGATGAGATGGATAAAACCGATGTTATAGACCGGAATATAAAATGTTTAATATCTGTGCTGACTCCGGAGGAAGCTCTTAAAGCGGAAAGTTGGATAATAGGGAAAGAAAATTACGAAACAAACAGTCAGATATCAGAAAAAGTCAATGAAAAAGGAAAGAATATCCAGCAAATACTAAAGCGCACGATTGAAATTGATAAATATATCAATACGCGGATTGCAGGTACCCACTCCTTTTATATTAAATAAGTTTACCTTGGTGTAGTAATAGCCCAAAGAGGACCTCCGTTGGAGGCCCGGTAATTCAGTTCACCGACTATCACATTAGGATCCCAATTGTATTTGGTATTATCATAGTTATTAGAATCTGCAATTCGAAAAGATCCGTCAGCAGTGTAATTAATAATGATGATAAAATGTCCCTGTTGAGTAAAATGCCCCTTTTTCATTAAAGCAACAACTAACTGTCCAGAATCCAGAGCATTTCTAATACCTTCTACGGTCCGGTTTTTTATTGGCGAAACTGAAAGACCATATGCTGAAGCACTGTCAGGTATGATGCGATGATACGAGCCCTCGCCGGGACACCAGCTGTTATTGGCCGCTGCCCAGTTGGCTATATCTGTCGGGAGAACCTGATTTCCAGTCAGGCTGGTTATGATCATAGCCATAACAGTAGGTCCACACCCGTATGTTAACAGAGGGTCTCTTCCACCCCAAAGATAATTTCCCCACCTTGCGTCTGTCTGATTATAATAAGTGAGTGGACCGGATACGCTGTCCAGCATCAAATCGTATTTGCCCTCCTGAGGGATATCTGCTTCAACTGTCTCGGGAAGTATAATGTTTGAACTTTGGGAAACATCAGCGGCTGATCCATTAATTTGATAGTTAGAAGAAAAAATCGCAAACGGGATGACGATTACGAACAGGGTTTTGAATAGTGATTTAAAGAATCTGTTCATACGGCTCACCTTTTCTTTATTGTTATATGTAATTTATCGGATAAACACTGTATAAAGTTAAGATCAAGATGAAAAATCCGATATATATTATAGAGATTGTATGCTAATACAGGTGGTGTGTGGCACATGTGACTTAATTAAGGATGGAAAAATGAATGATTAAAGGTTATGAAGAGCGGTACTTATTAATTGTACTATCTGCAGTGATGAATCAAAAACCTACACCAGAGCCAATACGTTCACTTGATTGGGAAAAGATGTTTCGGTTATCTGATTACCATGGTGTTGCACATGCGGTACACTATGGAATTTTAGGGCTTGATCAGGACATCCCTCAAGCTGTGCGTCAGCAGTTTTTTGATAAATATCTAGAATCAGTTTATAGGGTAGAACGTTTACAAAAGAGTGAAATGCAGCTGGTCGCACTGCTGCAGCGTGAAAAGATTAACTGCTTTTATATTAGTTATGCAGATATAGTAAAAAATTATCCTATTGAAGAAATGTGTTGCCGTGAGTCTATTGAGATCGGATCCGGTAAAAAAAGTACCCGCATAATATGGGAAATACTAAAAAAAGTGGATTTTGAAGTTCGTAAAATTGATGAGACAGGCAGGTTGTTTTATCGTATACCTGGAATACGAGTGTTAAATTTTGATTATACACTATTTTTTAGTTCATCCATGCGAAGATTCTATAAGAAACTGCTTAAAAAATCTCCACTTATGAATGAAAACAAGAGTATTCGTGAACTGCCTCTTGATGACAGATATTTGTTTTTAATGTGCAGACTAACTGATAGTTATGCAAGAGGATATATCAGTTTAAGTCAGATTATGGATTTTTGGATTTTTTATAAGACTTATGGTGAAAACTTCAATTGGCCTTATATATATGGCAGACTTAAAAAATTAAAAATAGCTGATTTTGCAGAGCGCCTTGAGCATTTGATTCTTAGATGGTTTGGAACTGGCGCAGTAATTGAAAATGTAGAGATCTATGAAACCATGGAATCATATATTCTTTCAAAAGGAACAGATGGAAGAGAGGTTAGTTCTAAGCTTCTGCCGTTAATAAATACAGTTGCTGATTGTTATGCAAGAAATCGCAGATTAGAAGAAATAAAAAAGATGGTTATTTGGCTTTTCCCTGATCAAAGATATATGGAAACGATATACCCGTTGTTGGGAAAGGTTAAATTATTTTTACCGGTATTCTGGTTATTAAGGTTATGGAGATATTTAATCAGAATATGTACAAAGCCTCTACGTTATAAAATATGCCCCAAATTAAAAAGTGTGTTACAAAGGACAGTAAAAAGATTGCCTTCTATTAGTAGAAAAGCTAATTCGGAGAGCACAGATGAAGAATCAAAAGAAACAGTGGAAATACCCAAGTAAAATTAGGTATTTTCACTGTTTTTCTGATTTTCTGAAAAAAATTCTTTGATTTTAGAAATTGACCCTGCATTCAGAGGTAGAGAAACTGCCTCCTGATTAGCAGAAGCTGCTTCTACTAACTCAGATCTTAAAATAGATATATCTCTGGGTGCATCGATTGCCAGCTTCACCCAGTCATTTCCAATCTCCAGTACAGTAATAGAAATATTATCGCCAATGTTTAGAGACTGTTCCTTCTTTCTCTGAAGTATCAGCATTTTATTTCCCCCTTTTCATAAAATCTTTAATTGGATGACGGAATTTATAAAGAGGGTTATCTAATATTATCTGTTTTGCTTCTCTTGTATCTGTATTGACCGCAATAGGTGCTTTAAGATTAATGGTGCTCTCTTCCATATGATCATGTATAACACAGATAACATAATAGGATATATTTTTTTCGTCATAGGAAGCATTTAACAAATTGCTATCTTCGGCAGATAAAGCTGGAGCGTATTCATTATACAATTGAAACGGATTCATGATAACAAAAGATACTCTAAAATCATCGATAGACTGAAGAGATATCAAAGCGTCACTACTATCCTGAAATGCAAGAGGTACATAATCTTTCAACTCGGAGAATCCAAACAATCCGTCAGAAAAATGAATCAGTTCCTCATCAGAACATGAAATTGAACCAAAATATTGCGTTTTTATTTCCATGTGTACCTCCAAATATTAATTTATGCCAGGACATCTATAGGTTCATGATCAAAGTATTTAGCAGCACTTGGAGGGACGTACATTGGTTTGCCTATATACTCAATTTCCACATCAGGCATTTGAGTGATTGAGATTTCAATACTGCCAGGTATAAATTCAAAGTCACCCTTTGCAGCTCTGATATCAAAACTCATCTTATCCATTTGATACTTAATATTTAAATCAGGGGCCGACCATTCAAGATCAGGACCAGTAGTTGGGATAAAAGCTAAACCAAAATCACCTGTAGGCATCTGAGCACGTTGCCGGAAAATCTGATCAAGGGGATTTGAAACTTTAGCGTCTAACAATAGTGCAGCCTCCTCTGTATAGGTAGCGGTAGCTTCTGATGCAGCCTCCAATCCGGAAGCAGCGGCCTGGCGGACGCTTTCCATGGTGGTTGGGCTAATTGAACTGCGGGCATCGTAAGTATCAATGTACAGCTTAATCGGCTTGCTGTTAATATCCAGGCCACCGCTTTCATTATTGATTAATACATCAGTCTTAGATTGTGAATATCTAAGTTCAGCCCTCTGTATTTTCATCTCATATTTTATTGGTATGGTTTTTATCTGAAGCAACGGTTCCATATAAAATCCCTCCTGTAAATCTTAGCGCATGAAATCGATGAAAGACGAGGATAAAATGCTGGTTCCAACTTTTAATGCAGCATTATAAGCGTACTGATCCCACGAGTAATTGGTAATCGCTTCCGCCATATCAACACCTTCCACACTTGACATTTGTTCCTGTATCGAAATTTCAGCATTATCCAGCCTGTCTTTTGTAGTGGTCAAAAATTCGGATTTAACCCCTAATTCAGTGATCTGATTTGTTAAATTTGTCCCTAATGTATCAAATTTATTCATAAGATTCCGGAACTGGTCTGCATCAAATGTATCTGCCTCTAAAGCGTCCGCAAGTTTACCAGCCATCACTATTATATTGTTGCTCATTCCGTTTTCATCATTCCCATAACCAACTGCATTAATCCCTGGAAGAGACATATTGAAAGCACTAGAAGATACAACCTGGTCATAATCATCCATAGAAAGTCCCATTCCAAGATCTACATACAGATTTTCATTTGACATAGTCTTAAGTTTTTGGTAGTCAGCGGAACCTTTGCTTGCATTAACATCAATTCCGCGATAGCTGAGAGTTCCATTTGAACTTAATTCAAATGGAGGATTCTTCCCATCGGAACCGGCAAAAAGAAACTTATCCTCGTAGGTAGAATTAAGACTGAGCACCATGGATTGTTGGAACTGGCGGATTGCAGATGCGTAGCTCTGGCGTACCTCCTTTGTCTGGTTGGTTCCATTCAATGCCTGTATATTATAGTTTTTACTTATAGTCTTGACCATATCTGAAACCTGACGCAGCGCATCTTCCTGACCATCCTGTCTGGATTGTACTTCATCAAGCATTTTTAAATTATCCTGGTTTTTATAATATTTCCGGTGAAGCTGGGAGGCCCTGGCAGCAGAAGCGGGATCTTCGGCAGCTGTATTAAAACTCCGTTGTGTCATAACATGAGTACGTGAAATATTTAAGTTATTGATTGAAGTAGAGAGATTGCTTTTGTAATTTCTGATTAATGCATTAGTAGTGATTCTCATTTATTTACCTCCTTTTATCTGCCGACTACTCCGGTACTGTTAATTAGAACATCAAGAGCCTGATCCAGGGTCGTCATAAAACGGGCAGCCGCACTGAATGATTTTTGGAAATGCAGTAGATTGATTCCTTCATCATCCAAAGAGACACCGGATACAGAATCCTTATTGTCGGCTGTCTGCTGCACTACTGAAACATGATTATTCAATATTGCTTTGTTTGATGAACTGTCAATACCCTGATTATTCTCCAGAGTGGAATAGCATTCAGAGAAATTTCCGGTATAAAATGATATAGATTTTGATGTTTTATTGCCGCTGCTATCCGTAGTAGTATATTCATATTTGAACTCCCTGCTGTCAGTTAGGGATTTTAACATTTTTAAAATATTATCATTGGCTGTCGAGCCTGCATCCGGATCATGAGAGGCAATGATATGAATTGAGTTATTCATCCAATCATCATTAATCTTAATATTTGAGGCAGTGAAATCCTTACTGCCGTCAGATGTCTTAAATAGATCAAAGTTTTTAATATTACTAGGATAAGCTTTGTATAAAAAGCTTATTGTATTTGTATTTGTAAATTTTATGCTGGAACTGGTGATTTCTGTACCGGAACTTAAAGGCGAATCGCTGGTCCACGTCAGTTTTTTACTGCTGCTGTTATAGCTCCACTTACCATCAACGGGTGAACCGTTTACATTTAATTTGGCAAAATCCGTAGATAATCTGGTGGCCAGATTTCCCAGACTGTCATCCAATGTATCGCCAATTTTAATGGTAGTTCCTGAACCGTCGCCAAAGGTATACACGGTACCATTAAAGTTGATGGTTTCACCACTTAAGAAATTGCCAGTTGTATTAGAAAAACCGAAAGAAAATTCTGCATTCTCTGATCCAGTCGTAGTCATAGCATTGGCAGTCCCGGAAGACGGCATTACATTGGCTCCTGTATAAGGCTGCATATTTCCGTTTAAATTATTGAAAGTCTTGGCAAAGGTCTGAACAATGGAGTCCAGTGTCTTCTCATAATATCCAAAACCTCTGAAATCCGTAGCAGGATTATCCAGTTCTCCGGATTTATTAAGTAAGTCCACAGTACCTTTTATAGATCCATCTTTTAGATAATTAGTAATATCTGTCTTTAGAGCAGAGACATCCACACCCTTGGGATAATTAGTGGCAGGTATAACAGATATACGGACGGTTCCATCTGGGTTTCCATCTGAGTCTTTATGTTCCTCCATGGAAAAGGATGCAGTATTTTCTCCATGCTCCCCTGCTGTCAGCTCATAGCTCATTCCATTGGAGCCATTTAACGTCACCACTGGATAACTGTACTTCTCACTGGAGCCGATAGTAACCTCTTTGTAACTTACGCTGATAGGCAGATAACCAGCCAGCTCGTCCAGCTTGTTATTTCTCTGATCCATCAGTTCAAGAGATGGGTTACCTAATATCTGACCCTTCCAAATAGTATCATTTAATTCACCAATATCAGAGAGAAGGCTGTTGACAGTCTTTATATCTGTATTCTCCAGTCCGTACATGGTTTCTTCACGGGTAGTCTTCAAATCCGTAGCTTTTTGATGAATATAGTTTAACAGAACCTGAGACCTGGAACGTACAATGCTATCAAATTCACTGTTGTTTGCATTGGAGGACAGCTGATCTAAACTGCTGCTTAAATCACTAAGCGCTTTTTTTAACGCATCTCTGTCTGTTTCGTCAAAGATATCTGCCAGCTGGTCCAGTCCTGCCTGGCGGGCATCCGCAGTACCTACCTTTGCAATCTGATTACGATACTGTACATCGAGAAATGGATCCCTAATCTGGGAGATTCCTGTGACCTCAACACCATAGCCAATCTTTGAACCCTTGCCGCTGCTGGTGGGGTCAGCACCCCTTAAATTAAGGCTTACAAGATCCACCTGCTGTCTTGTATAACCTTTTGTATTAATGTTGGCGATATTCTGTCCGGTAACATCAAGGGCTCGCTGACTGGCGGTCATGGCAAGCTGAGCAATCGTAAAACCGGAAAATGTAGATCGTGTCATATGAGACCCTCCCAATTCTTTTTATCTTTTGTGCTGTCCCTGCGGGTGCGTTGTATGGCCTTGTTAATGTTATGCAGGCTTATTTCAAGCATAGCCCGGGCACTTTCATTGGTGTCCTGAAAAAGACTGACATGATAGGAGAGTGTGTCAAACAGCTGCCGAAGCCGGCTTTGCTCTTCCCCTGTGGTGTTCTCCAGTATCTGCTGAAAGGTATATCCCTCAAAGCCCATGTTCTTCTGGCAGGCTTCCCGCTTTTTATCCAGGCCTCTCAACTTTAAAACTGCAGCCTGTTCCTTATTCATGCAGTCTTCCACGTAAGTGACCATGTTCTTCTTTACTGCTTCTATTTTTATCTGTTCGATCTCAGTCAGCTCTTTGAAGAGCTCAACCAGATCTTCAACGATGGCTGTAAACTCATTCATTACTTTCTGCTCCTTTGTACCAGAGGATCTTCTCTGCGATCTTATTGGCATCTACCTGATAGGTACCATTTTCCATTCTTTCCTTTAACTGACTCAGCTTTTCGTCAGACGCTGGATTCTTGATTTCATTCATGAGCATGTTCTTTAGCGTTGCAGCAAATTTTGAATCCATATCTTCCAGGGAAGCGGAACGTATGGTGATTTCATCGTAATTGGTTTTTGCTGATTCATAAGCCGGGCTGCTGGTTGAGTCCTGATTTTGTCGTATCATGGATGTATTATACAGCGTATTAAGATAATTCGATGAGATACGCATGAAATTACTCCTTTCTGAGAGCTTCAAAAACTTAACTTTTTATATCACAGTTATATTATCGTCATTTAATAAGAAATATTAACTTTTTATCTTGGATTTTCTTTATTTAAGTGAGTATAAATGCTTTAACAGCACATTGGAGATGTTAGAACAGGAAACCTGAGTAACAACAGCCCCGATATTATAGGCAACCATAGGCATTCCGTACACCACGCAGCTCTCCGCATCCTGTCCGATGGTAAAGGCACCTTTCTTCTTCATGCTTAAAAGTCCGTCCGCTCCGTCACGTCCCATACCAGTCATAATGATACCAACGGAGGAAGCCCCGGCGGCGTCTGCAACAGACTGAAACAGTACATCTACGGAAGGGCGGTGTCCGCTCACCTTTTCACCGGAATAGCAGTTTACGCTGTAACGGTTTCCTACACGGACTACTTTCATTTGAAAATCGCCAGGAGCAATCAGTACCTGCCCACGCTCAATCGGGTCACCACTTTGGGCTTCCTTCACTTTCATATGGCAAAGACGGTTTAAGCGGTCAGCGTACATCTTGGTAAATCCTTCTGGCATGTGCTGGGTAACCACGATGCCAGGCGTATCTGCGGGAAGGTCTTTTAAAACCTGGAGCGTGGCTTCTGTTCCTCCGGTTGACGCACCAATTGCAATAACTGTATTATATGCATTCAGACCAAAAGGCTTATTCCCTCCTAATGCAGCCATAGGAACGGCAGCAGGAGCAGCCTTTGCAGGCACTTTGATTTTAGCCCGTGAGGCTATGAATATCTTGCTCATTAATGTATTTAAAAATGTATTGGTATTAATGCTCATGGACATATCTGGTTTTCTTACAAAGTCAACTGCACCGGCGGAAAGCGCTTCAAATACATTTAAATTGAGGGAAGAAACCAAAATGACCGGAACCGGATAAATTGGAAGAAGCTTTTTTACAAAATCAATCCCGTTTAGCCGCGGCATTTCCACGTCTACCGTCACTACCTCAGGCTTCACTAACGGTATTTTTCTTTCTGCATCAAATGCATCAATTGCATATCCAACTACTTCTATATTTGGATTCTGTGATAAATTATCAATTAAAACCTTGCGGAAAAGCATGGAATCATCTACTATAAAAACTTTTATTTTTTCATTCATAATATACTCCGTTCTCTGTTGCTGAGTTTATACAGTCAGAAAATGTATTAAAGTCATCCATATTATATGGATAAATCTGTGTAATATAAAATCCATTTACCGGCTTTTATGCTGGTAAATAGATTTTATATTAGGCAGATTATTCTTTTCGGTATGTAGCTGGCATGAGATATTTATAAGGTGTTTTTTCTTTGTTAATAGTCTCCGAATGGCCAATCAGCAGATAGCCTCCTGGAGCAGTCGCGTCATAGAAGCGCTGTATTAAAGCGTCCTTGGTGCTCTGGTCAAAATAAATCATTACGTTTCTGCAGAAAATGACGTCAAATTTTAATCGGAATCGTATGGGATCCATTAAGTTAAATGTCTGGAAAATAACATTGGATTTAATGGAAGGTGCCACAGTATAAATACCTTTTTCTGCTGTTTTGACGAAGTATTTTGATACCCATGCAGGTGACAAATTTTTAAGGGAGTCCTCGTCGTATACTGCCTCCTTCGCTGCCCGCAAAGCGTTCTGTGATATGTCGGTAGCAAGAACCCGGGTATCCCAGAGGGCGGCTTGCGCCCCCAGGGTTTCCTTTATTATCATTGATATTGTATAAGGCTCCTCACCAGAAGAACAGCCTGCACTCCATATACTTAAAACCTTGTTTTTCTTGGTGGCTAACAAATATGGGAGAATGGTATCGCGAAAGAAATTAAAATGGGCCTCTTCCCTCATAAAATAAGTATAATTTGTTGTAAGCTTATTCAGCATTACTTCAAGGTCGGCTGGGTTTCTTGACGAGGTAATCTGATCTATATAATCGGTAAATGAGGTATACCCCATTGATATAATGGTATTGGATAACCGCCCCATAATCAATTGCATCTTTTTAGAAAGATCGATCCCGTAATTTTTTTTCACGAACTGAACCAGCCGTGTGAAGTCTTGCTGTGAGAGTGTTAACATAGATAGCCGTCCTTTATGAGTTATTAACTAATGTTTCGCAATCCAGAAGCAGAACCACTTTGTTGTCCGGCATGGAAATCATGCCGCTGACAAGTTCTTCCCGGTTGCTTGCTGGAACTGAGGATATTCTGGAATAATCAATATCCAGAACCTGTTCCACTGCATCTACAATGATGCCGATAAAAACAGAATCAACATTTAAAACAATGACACAGGTAGTGCTGGTGTATTCAATTGCAGGCTTTCCCAGTCTGAGCCGTATATCAATAATCGGAACGATCTGTCCTCTTAAATTGATAATACCCTTTACATAGTTTGGCATCATGGGCATAGCAGTAATAACATGATTGGTAATGATTTCAATAATATAGTTTGTACTTACACCAAAAATTAAATTGTCGGTGCGAAAGGTGAGATAACGCTCCATGGCTTCTGTTGAGTCAGAGTTAAAATCTGTTAAATTATCTGCACCATCCATAGCTGTTCTAGTACTTTCTGCTGACATTTGTATTCCTCCGTTTCCAATTAAGTTTAATTATGAGCTGCAGCATACAGATTTAAAACGTCTAATATGATGCTGATATTTCCGTCACCAAGAATGGTACATCCGCTGATACCGGAATCTTTAATATTAAAGCTGTTTAAGTATACCGGAAGAGGCTTCACTACAACCTGCTGTTCACCCAGAAGATCATCTACAAAGAGACAGTAGGATTTATCCCCGGATTCAACCCATACCAGAATACCGTCTTCAATATTGGTCACTTCTGTTTCAATATTGTAAAGTCTGTGAATCCGGATAATTGGATAGAACTGATTCATACATCTGATAATTTCGTTTCCTTCTGTATCATAAATTACTTCGTCGTTTTTCACCTTAAAGGACTGACGGATATTGGCAATCGGAATGGTAAATACGGATTTACCTACGGAGATCTCCATACCGTCAACAATCGCCATGGTAAGCGGGATTTTTAATGTGGTGCACATTCCCTTTCCAAGCTCACTTGTAATAGTAATGGTTCCGCCGATAGCTTCCACATTCTTCTTAACAACATCCATTCCAACACCACGGCCTGAAAACTCAGTAACTGTTTCATTGGTGGAAAAGCCAGGAGCTAATAAAAGAGAAAGAATCTCTTTCTGGGTATACTCGCTTTCCGGCTTGGTAAGGATTCCGTTTCTCTTTGCCTTTGCAAGGACACCGGCAGGATTTACACCACGTCCGTCATCACGAATGGAGATAATGACTTCATTGGTAGTATGGCTGGCAGAAAGAATAATTTCACCCTGAGGATTTTTGCCGGCTCTGATACGATCCTCAGCAGTCTCTTCGATTCCATGATCCATAGAGTTACGTACAATATGCATGATTGGATCGCCGATACTGTCTACAATGGATTTATCAACTTCCGTGTTCTCACCAACGATTGTCAGCCGGACGTCCTTTTTCAGTTTCTGCTTCATATCTCTGACAATACGGTTCATTTTCTGGAACACACCGGAAACGGGAACCATGCGAAGAGACATAACGATATCCTGCAGATCATCAGTCAGCTTACGAAGCTGTCTGGTTGCCTTTAAGAAGCTATCCAGATTTTTCATATTCTGGATTTCAGGAGAAGATGTAACCATGGATTCCGTTATTACAATCTCACCTACAATTGCAACCAGGTTATCAAGTTTTGCTAAATTAACACTGATCAGATTCTGCTTACTGGGCATCTGATGTCCTGTGCTGGCAGCAGGTGTGTTAGCAGGTGCGGCGTTTTCCTGGTTAACGGGAGCGGAAGCTGTCTCTACAGCCTTTTCTTCAACGGCACTTTTGGCCCTTACGTTCTGAATCAGTTCATAAGAGCGGAGGTTATTCATATTATTGATCTGTGAGATTGCTGCATCTGCTGTCTCGCGGGAGTCAAGAGCAAGATAAAATCCTTTTTCAATAATAGAAACACTGCTCTGGCTGTTGGTTTCCACATCGCTGGGGTAAAAATTAAATTCCAGACCGGATTCCTTTAAAGAGCTGATGAGCATAAATGCGCGGAGATTCTCCATTCCGCAGCCCTCATCAAAAAAGATACGGAGGAAATAAGCAGCATTATCATCCGGACATTCTGCAAGATCCATACGAACCTCATCCAGATCAACTACTGCAACGGGAGCAGCAGTTGGCTTTACGCTTTCTTTTGCAGCCGGCTTAGCCGTCTTCTTGTTTTCTGGTGCAGTATCTTTATTATCCTTACTGATTTTTTTCAGGAAACTATTAATTTCCTCGGTCAGACTGTCGACATTATCACTAAGTGGCTCATTGTTTTGAACCTTTGAAACTTCGGCACGAAGCAAATCAGTAGAGCGGAACATTAAATCAAAAAGGGTGCTTTTGTGAGAACTTTCAAGCGAATCCAAACCGTTCTCACGGATAAAAAAGAATAAATCTTCAATGTGATGAGCGATCTGCATCAAAGAATTAAACTCCATCATTGCAGAAGAACCCTTAACGGTATGCATGATACGAAAAATTTCATTCACATCATCCACCGTAAAATCTCCTGCTTTTTCGGCTTCGATCAGGAGTTCGTCCAATTGCTCCAGTAGAGAATTGGTTTCAAAGAGATACATATCAAGCATATTATCCATGCCGTTATCCATAATATTTACACCGCCTTGTCTAGTATAGTATATAATTATTTATCGGTATGGCTGAAAAAAAAATAATAGTAAATCAAACAACCTTTTGAAAAAATATATGAAACACCACTTGTATGGAGGCATAATATGGCAGATATTCTGAAAGTAACTACTCCAATGTCCGGCTATGATAATTCTACAATTAAAAATAACCCCCAGGCAGGCCAGGGACCTCAGATACAAAACCCTGTGGATCCGTCGAAAGTGATGCGTGGGGATAACCGGACTGATTCAGGAGGAAATCAGGAACAGCAGCTGGCATTCCAGTATCGTTCCAACTTCGGTACATTTCTCAATCTGATCAAGAATTCACCGGATATTACCCGGATTTTTTCTGATGTATTTTTTCAGGGAGAAGAGATGTTAACTGGAGGTGTGATGGGAGAAGAAGCAGCCAGACAAATTGCTTCTTTTTTTAAGGCCAGCCAGATGAAAGAGGAAGATGTCCTTGGATTTTTAAAAGAACAGGCAGAGTCTTCCGTCCGCTTCAACGGAGGAATCTTTGATCAGTTAAGACAGGTCATGGCTGAAACCGGTTCTGTTGATTTAAAAGCTGATATTTTAAATTTTATAAAAAAGTTTAATGATATGTCTTCCGGAAAGCATATTCTTCATGATATATTTAATACAGTAAAAGATATGGAAGGTTATGTATTCAAGCAAACAGCTTCCCAACTGGAAGAAATGTTAAAAGAACTGGATTTATCTGCAAAAGAGGGGGACACCCAGTCAAACAGTGCTCTTTTGAAAGAGAAAATTCTTCCTTTTATGGGCCGTTATATTGCCACAAACCATGACATGGGTACTGTACGTGATAAGATTTCCCTTTTAAGCGTTCTTATGGCAAGATATGAAAATGGAAACAGAGAGGATGTCCTGCAGGCGTTTGCAAAACTTACGGGATATCAGGGATTCCGCAGGCATTTTGGTTCAACGACTGCTGAAGAGTTTGGAGAACTGCTTGGTCAGGTTGACATGGAGCAGGCAGCAGGAAAAAACCAGTGGTCAGATAAATTTATTGAATTTTTAAGAACAGGAGTAAGCGGAGGCGCCGGACTTGAAAACAGACAGACGTTTCTGAATATAATCCAGTCACTTGTGGTCAATGAAAGCGTTTATATGCCCATCCTTCATCTGGCATTTCCAATGGAAATTAATGGAAAGAAATTATTCTCAGAGATGTGGATTGATCCGGATGAAGAGGGCAGCAGTACGCAGGCAGGTGCCCAGCGGATTGCAAGAATTTTTATTAAATTTGAAATTGCAGAGCTTGGACCTTTTAAGCTTTTAATGCTTTATGGGGATAATACATCATCTCTCCAGCTTTATTATCCGGAGAAGCTTAAGAAATCAGAAACCAGTATCCAGAAGGGAATTAAGAGTATTCTGGAAAAAAACCACCTGCGGTCAGATCGGATCATCCTGCAGGCAGGAGAGGGACCTTCTTCTCTTGTATCTGTTTTTCCTAAAATACAGGAAAGGAAGAATACAGTCGATGTCAGAATTTAAAAGTACACTTAACAAAAAAGCAGTTGCTTTAAAATACGATGAATCAAAAAATACTTCTCCTGTTATCGTTGCATCAGGAATGGGGTACACAGCAGAAAAGATTGTAGAGCTGGCCAATGAGAGCGGGATCCCTGTCTATGAGGACAATTCCCTGGCTACCATACTCACGCAGCTTGAACTGGGGAGCCAGATCCCGGAAGAATTGTATCAGGCTATTGTAGACATCTACCTTTATTTTCTGGATTATGTACCAGGAAAACAAAACAGCATAATGAAACAAAGTTTGGAAGAGACTGAGGAAGAGGAAACAATAAAAGAAGAAACGGTGGAATAATTTATGTTAAAGGAATGTGAAAAGGCTTGTATCTATTCGTTTGATGGAGTTTTTCTTGCAGAGGTAAAAGTGGTTGATTCCGAGAAGGAGAGCATGGCTCTGATTTTTGAAGAAGAAGACATGGATAAGGTAAATACAGAATCAGTGATCGTATTCTACGACGGCATACAGGGACTTGTAACGTGTAAATGCAGTTTGTCCGCAAGAGTCAAGGTGGTAGGAGATGAGATGGGAGACTTAGGGAGAGCCATATACAAGGTGCCCTGCAGAATAGATGAATTGATCGGCGTGGAACAAAGAAGAATAGACTTAAAGGTTCGTGTGTCAATTCCCATTGTGCTGGAAACTGCTGATGAACTGGGAAAAGTGACCCATATACCGGCAAAGCTAAAAGACATCAGTGCCGGTGGAATCGGATTTGAATCCATAATAAAGCTAAAGGAGAATCAGATTTTCTCTTTTGAGTTTGACACAGATGCAGGAAACACCCGGTTAAAGGCATCTGTTTTATGGGTCAGAGAAGTGGCGGAAAAAGGGGAAGAACCTTTCTACCGATATGGCAGCCGTTATTTTGGATTGTCCACTTATCAGGAGTCCATGGTTCGTAAATTTACGTTCCAGGAACAGCTGAAAAGGAGAAAAATCCAGTAATTGCTTATGATTTGAGCTCATTATGCCGATACATAACTTACAGGCTTTATTGTATTTTAAAGTTATAAGGAAAGGAGCGAAAGAATGAAACAACAGAGGAAAGCTTTGGCAGTGGGCATTATAAGCGCACTTTGTCTGTGTCTTACTGCCCAGAAGGTAACAGCAACAGAATCCATAAACTCAGTCAGTGTCAAGGTCTCATTAAATATCGAAGCGGGAGACAGACTGCCCGACATAAAGATTAATAAGACGGATGGAGAATGTTATGTAACTTCCGGTGATAAAAAATACACAATCAGGGAAGCCGAATGGGTCACTTCAACTTCAAAGGATATGACAATCGGAGAAGAACCTAAGATGAATGTTACACTGACACCTTCCGATGAATATGACGCTTACTTTAAATCGAACTATGAGGCATCTAAAATTAAGATAAGCGGAGGCACCTATGTAAGTGCCAAGCGAAACGGCAGTGATCTGATTGTTACTTTAAGGGCTAAGGCGATTAAAGGACTGTATGCGGAGCCGGAAGATATCGGCTGGAAAGATACGAGACTGGGACAGGCTGTATGGTCTAAGGGGGATAATACCTCAGGGGCATATGAAGTCTGGCTTTATTTAGGTAAAAAGGTGATTTTTAAGAAAGAGCAGGTAAAAGCAACTACCTACAATTTCTATCCATATATGACGGAAGAAGGCACATATTCCTTTAAGATCCGCTCTGTTCCGTTTAAAGCAGATGAGCTGAAGAATGGAAAGAAAAGCGGTTGGGTTGAATCCGATGAACTGGTTATCAGGGACAGAGATGTTTCTGATGGTACGGGAAAAGAATCGGATACGATAAATGGAACAGCCAATCCGGAAAAAAAGTCGGGTTGGGAAGAGCAGTCAGGTGTATGGCATTACCGCTATGCAGACGGAAGTCTCCAGGCAAACTCCTGGCTTATGCTGGATAATATATACTATCGCTTTGACGAAAATGGAAAGATGGTTACCGGATGGTTTCTTACTCAATCCGATATTTATTATATGGCATCCAATGGAGCCATGGTAACCGGATGGAATAAAATAGATAACAACTGGTATTATTTTTATCCGGATAATGGCTATGAAGCTCCTATGGGGGCTGCAGCAACTGGCTGGCAGGTGGTTGACGGTTACTACCGTTATTTTAATAACCAGGGTGCGATGCAAAAGGGCTGGATTAACCAGGCCGGAAGATGGTATTATTTGAATACAGTACCAGGTAACTTAGAGGGGGCTATGTTAAAGGGGCTGTTTACCCGTGATGGCAAGACTTATTATACTGGAGAAGATGGCGTTATGCTCACCGGCTGGCAAAAGGTGGACGGGATATGGCGGTATTTTAACCAGCAGGATGGAGTCATGGCTGTCAGCACGGTAATTGACGGCTATCAGTTAGATGAGGATGGAGTATGGAAACAATGATTCAAATGAAAAGAAGTATTATATTTAGTATCGTAATGGCTTTAGTAACAACTGCAGTACTCGTAGGAGTGGCACCATTAAAGATCTATGCAGGCGAATCGGTTGTAATAAGAAGTCTGAATCTGAAATTTGACAGCCAGTTTGGCGATCAGGAAATTTTAATGCCTCAGGTATCAACAACCACTACAGGTGTATCCGTACAGGATCTTGTATGGAAGCGTGACATCAGCAAATGGAAGGCGGCAAAGGCAGAAAGAGTCAGTGTTATTTTAACTTCTTCCAATACAATCTTTGCAGAAACCTATAACCGCTCGGAATGTAAAATTACTGGTGCAAGATTTGTCTCTGCAAAAGCGCTGGATAATAATACACTGGAGGTAAAGGTTGATTATATTCCGGTAGTTAAGCTGGGGAATACAGCCAGGGCTGGCTGGGCTGACAGCAAAAAAACGAAAGCAGTCTGGGACAAGGTAGAGTTTGCTACAGGATATAAAGTATCTCTTTATGCAGATGATAAATTAAAAAAGGCACTTACCGTACAAACCAATACAGTTGATTTATCAGATCTGATGGATAAGAATGCCGTTTATTATTATGAAGTCCGTGCCATTGGCTTTACAGCAGATGACCGAAAGTACTTAAAAGAGGGAGACAATATAACCTCTCAGGATATTACCATGGAGTATGAAGGAAGTACCACCGGAGCATGGAAGGGCAACACCTATGTAGAGGAAGATGGTGGCACTCCGAGAAACAGCTGGAAGCAGATTTTAAATGACTGGTATTATTTTGATGCCAACGGAGTGCGCCGTACCGGTTGGGTTCAAACAGGGATCAGATGGTATTATATGAATCCGGCAGATGGCAAGCTTCTTACAGGATGGCAGTTTGTTAATGGAAAATGGTACTACTTAAATCCAACAGGCGGAGAGATGTTAACTGGCTGGGTTCAGACGCAACCGGGGATCTGGTACTACATGAATTCAGATGGAAGTATGGCCAGTAACACAAATATAGGCGGATATCAGATTGGTGCTGACGGAAAATGGATACAGTAGATAATACCAACAGGAGGATGAATAAGTGGCGACGATAGATCAGTTGCGGATGATGGCGTTAGGGAATAATCAGTCATTGGAGAAAGGACAAACCACAAAAGCTCCGGCTGGAAATTTTAAAAGGGTCCTAAAATCAGTGATGGAAGTACCTAAAGATTTGGAATCCTTTTTTACAGAAGCTTCCAGGACTTATGGAGTATCAAAAAAACTTCTGAAAGCAGTTGCTAAGGCTGAGTCCAATTATAACCCGGCAGCCACTTCTCCCAAAGGTGCAGCGGGTGTGATGCAGTTAATGCCTGCTACAGCCAGATCACTGGGCGTTTCTGATCCATATGATGCGCGCAGCAATATATTGGGCGGAGCCA
Organism: Lacrimispora defluvii; assembly: GCA_013036995.1. Classification (GTDB taxonomy): domain Bacteria; phylum Bacillota; class Clostridia; order Lachnospirales; family Lachnospiraceae; genus Lacrimispora; species Lacrimispora defluvii. Next base: position 3,198 of record JAAOXG010000032.1, on the reverse strand, counting down.
AGTATCTAAAAGAAAAACTGGATCATTATAATGGTGATGTATCTCTTGCCCTTGCTGCTTATAATGCAGGAAGCAATAATGTGAAAAAATATGGAGGAATCCCTCCGTTTAAAGAAACACAGGAATATGTGAAGAAGATAATGCGAGATATGGAAGTGTCAGGCGGTAAGGATGATAACGCCGTATATGCTTCTGGTTATTCCGGGAATTCGGTTTCTGACCTGTCCGATTATTTCTCAGATCAGGACTCCCTTAACGGTTATGGATCTCAGTGGCTGGATATTTTAAAATCAATAGCTGGGAAAGCAGAAGGCACTGATGTGGATCTGACAACCCAAAAGACAAATTCCTTATATCTGATTGAGCTTATGAAGCTTAGAATGCAGATGGCTTCAAACGGGGTATCGGATCAGTTTGATGTAAATGATTCCAGTAAGGTCAGCTTATTATAATATTTAATCTAAATACGCCATCAATTGTATATGCTCAATTGATGGCGTATTTTTTGAACGGTATGAAACGAATCTGAATTAAAACCGTCTTTTTTGTATTATGTATTTATAAAGATGTATCTATATCATTGCTCACCTTATTAAGTGATTCAATAAAGAATGATTTATTAATGGGCTTAAAAACAAAAGGAATTGCAGGACCCAGTTCCTGAACAATCTGCATGGTTCTATCATATACAAGGGAGCTGATAATAACAATGCCTGCCTTCGGGTGCTTGTTTAAAAGCTGCTTGGAAGTTTCCAGTCCATCGATTCCTGGTAATATAATATCCATGGTTACAATATCAGGAAGTATTTTCTCATATGTTTCCAAAGCTTCTTCCCCGCTGCGGCATTGACATACTACTTCGTAATCCGTTCCCTCAAGAAGTTTTCCAATTTCATTTCTTATTAATATGGAGTCGTCAACAATCATAATTGTCTTTTTCATAATCTTCCCCTTTCGAAGAACTAATTAGTTCCTATGGTAATCTCACCTTCGCTGTTTTTGTACAGAACACTGCTGGAGCATTCTTCCTGAATTAAAAGGCTGGATGAACCTATTCGGACACGGACTACCGGCAATAACTGTCTGCATTTAATAAGACCAATCTGCTCCGAATCAGTAGAGGCAATTTCAGTTAATCGATTTGTTATTTCCTGTTCCCTTATATTTAAATAATCGGAAGCCTGTTTTAAACTATCCAGTAGCTGCTGCTTATCTGGTCTTTGTACAGTTTCAAGGTAAACAATATTTTTCCTGATTTCTGACAGGTTGTGATGCAGCTGTTCTAATTCCCTTGTAAGCCGGGAGGATTCTTCTACGTTCTTGGGAACGTTAGCTATGATTAATTCTGTAATAAGACGGCGAACTTTTGAACCGATAATGTTGGCGTTAATATTACAGGCTGCAAGCAGTGATCCTCCAATAATAACTCCTATCCCTGAGGTCACTATGATGTCTTCCCCGCTTTGTACCTTAGAGTTGATAATACTTTCTGCATAAACATTTCCCTCTGCTTTTACGGTACAATGTTCCAGATAACGGCATTTGATAAATGATTCAGACGTGAGCGTTCCCCGCCCATTTCCAGACATACCGCTGGCAATTGTAATTGGACCCCGGGCAATGATTTCAGCTCCTTCCACGGATCCACGGATATCGATGGATCCAGTGGCCTTTACAGAGAATCCATTTCTTACATCTCCAGAAATGAAAATATCTCCGTCATAATCCAAATTTCCGGTGCTATTATCAATATTTCCATTAATCTTCAACAGTGGATCAATATTAAATTTACCATTAGAAAAGGTAACATGTCCTGTTTTTTGAGCTATAATAAGTGTACCATCTTCAGTCAGCTGCATATTACGTCCGGCAGGAATCGCTATGGGAGTTCCTTTTACCTCACAGGGATATACCTGACCTTCTATGGTCGTCCCGTTTTCTCCTGGAATAGCAGGAGTAATCTCACAAATAACTTCCCCTTCTTTAACGGCCTGTATATTATTTAGATTCTTGTAGTCTACAGAACCGTTCTCGTCCTCTTCAAACTCCAGTTGTATGACCCGGTCAAAGTGATCTTTTATAGAACCATCAATTCCGTTTCTGGCAAGTATCCCTTTTGCAATTAACAATACCTGATCATAAATTTGCTCGTTTGCAATTGATTTTAAAGTATCTTCCAATATTCCGGTTTTTACATGTTCCTGGGCAAGAAAAGAACGCAGATCTTCTTCTTTGATATCCGAACCACCGTTTAAAGGGGAAAAAACATAGATCCATGCAGCCATTCTGTCAGTTGAGATCAGTATATTGGGCTGGGCAGCTTTTGGTTCTGGTTCATCTGTTGATTCAGAAGCAGTTACCTGATTCTTCTTATAAATATTAGAAAGAGCTTTCATCTTCATAGCAAATTGTCTGCGTTCCACCTCAAGAAGATCTTCGTTGACCCGGAGAATCAAAGGATCATCGGAAGGTTCCCATATTAATGAGGGGGCAGCATTTTCTTTCATATCCGGTTCAGCTTCCGAAACAGGGTCTGGAGACAAATTGTCATTTGTTAATGTGGTGTCCTCCACGCTGTCGTCACTTACTGATGCCTCAACCGGTTCATGATGTGGTGTTTCGTTTTCTTCCAAAGACTCTGAAGTGCGTTTTACATTTTGAAAGAGTCCAAAGAATCCTTTTCTGTTCTTATCTTTCATTTTTTTCTCCCCTAACATATGGACTACCGGATATATCATATCCGGTGTCGGCAAATAGAGTAAAATATAGTCCCCATAAATGCGCTATTATAAGGAAAGCAATTCTATATAAAGCTGCAATCCTTTTGTTTCACCTTACAGACGCCTGTAAATAGATACCCGTAGTTTCGTTTGTATTTGGATTTAACCATAACAAACAGGCTTTATGGAACACCTCCTTTTCTAAATAGTTATGAATTATATATCTATATCGGCAGTTTGTAACAATAATATAACACACTATGGTATATTTTGGTTACTTTAACGGCAAAAAAGATGGTTTGAAACCGCAAAAAGTTATCGACAAAATTTTCATAATAAGTGTTGACTTTTGTCGAAAGCTTTGGTATGATATACCTCGCCGCTGAAAACGGCGGCAAACTTCTTCCAAAACACATCGATGAACGATGAGAAAAGTTTTGAAGAAAATGAAAAAAATGGTTGACAAAAACAACCGGAC
>JAAOXG010000031.1 GCA_013036995.1 Lacrimispora defluvii | reverse complement strand
AAAAAGCGCCGTAGATGGTGGCGATCTGCTCCGACGTCATCTTGCCTGTGTCGATGTTTTCTTTCTCAAAGTGGATGGAGATGCCCAGCCGAAGAAGCTCCCGCACATACTGGATATATTCCTTGGTGTTTCTCGCAAAGCGGGATATGGATTTGACGAGGACGCGGTCAATCTTTCCGTCGCGGCAGTCTTGAATCATGCGGTTGAATTCATCCCGCTTTGCGAGAAACACCAAGGAATATATCCAGTATGTGCGGGAGCTTCTTCGGCTGGGCATCTCCATCCACTTTGAGAAAGAAAACATCGACACAGGCAAGATGACGTCGGAGCAGATCGCCACCATCTACGGCGCTTTTTCACAGATGGAGTCACAGAACCACTCAAACAATATGCGGATCAGCGTCCGCATCCGTATGGAAAAGGGCGACTACCTCTCGCCGTCCGAGCCTTACGGCTACCGACTGGAGGGGCGCACCCTGATGATTATCCCCGAACAGGCCGAGGTGGTGCGCCGCATTTATGCCGCTTATCTCAGCGGTCAGGGAAAGAGTGACATCGCAGACGATCTGAACAAGGCAGACGTCCCCCGCACCAAGGGGCGAACCGTCTGGCACCCAAGCACAGTGGCATACATCCTCACCAACATCGCCTACACCGGAGATATGCTCTGGCAAAAGAGCTTCGTCACCAACGAAATCCCCTTCCGGCAGGTGCGCAACAAGGGTGAAAAGCCAAAATATTTTGTAGAGAACTGCCATGAGGCGATTATTTCCAAGGAGGACTTTCAGCGGGTGCAGGCGCTGATGGAAAGCCGACGGAGGCAGATAAACGGAACGGTTTCCTCCGCACTGCTGGCAAAGAAAATCCGCTGTGAAGGCTGCGGAACCCTGTTCCGCAGAAAAATCGTCAATGAAAAGATCTACTGGACTTGCCGGAGGCATGACCGTGACAAAGACCTTTGCCCCACCTCACAGATACCGGAGGAACAGATTGTCACGGCAATCCTCCGCATGTACCACAAGCTGAAACGGCATCGCGCGCAAATCCTGTCCCCGGTCTTATCTCAGCTGACCGAGCTTCGGGAAAAGGAGCTTCGCTCCAACCGCAGAATCAATGATATCGACAAAGAAATCGCCCAGCTCACCGAGCAGAATCTCGTTCTTGTTCGACTCAAGTCGAAGGGATACGTAGATTCTGCTCTTTATTTATCCCAAACCGGCGAAATTGACTTTAAGCTCCGGGAGCTGCGCCGTCAACGCCGCCGCATCATGGAGGCCAACGGTGAGGACAGCCAAATCAAAGCCACCCAAGCCATGCTGGATTATCTGGAGGACAGCCCCGAATATCTGGAGGAACTCACGGAGGAAGTGTTTGAAACGCTGGTGGAGAGCATCACCATCTCTTCGGAAACGGCGATGAGTATAAGCCTTTACAACGGTCTGACGCTGAAAGAAACCATGGAAAGGACGGTGCGGTAATATGGCATGGCAGAGAAAAATCCCCTTCGGGTACACCATGAAAAAGGGAGAGATACAATGCAGCCCCACAGAATCGGCGGCGGTCAAAGAGATTTTCAGGCTTTATGCGGACGGCATGGCCTACAGCAAAATTGCCGCTGAAATGATGCGCCAGGGGCTTCGTTACCACAGCCACACGACTGAATGGAACAAGCACATGGTTAAACGCATCCTTGAAAACGAACGCTATCTTGGGGAAAAGGAATATCCCCCCATCCTTGAGCCGGAAGCCTTTCTGCAGGCCCAGCTTGTCAGAGGAGAAAAGAATACCTATACACCCTGCCCGGACTACATCGGACCCATCCGTGAAAAAGCGGTCTGCGGCGTGTGCGGCGGCAGGATGCTCCGCGATACCAGAGCTGGGGGAAAGCCCCGCTGGTACTGCGAAAAGGAGGACTGTACCAACCGCCGTTACATAGAGGATGAGGACATCCGCACAGCCCTATCCGAAAGGCTGGAGGTGCTGGCGCAGACCCCGAACCTCTTAGAATGGTCCCTGCCGCAAAATACAAATGAGCCGACGCTGGAGGCGGTACGCATCCAGAACGAGGTCATCCGGGAGCTGAACAAAGCGGAGCCGGGACCGGAGTACACCAAAATGCTGATACTGGCCTGTGCCGCCGAGCAATACAGCGGACTGCCTGATTCTATGCCTTATTATCAGATGCAGAGACTGAAGGAAAAAATCCTCACACAATCTATCAATGCGGAACTCCTCAGAGAGCTTTTCACAACCGCAGTACAGGAAATCCAATTTACCGCCCACGGCGGTCTCCGCTTGCGGCTCATCAACGGAAAATCCCTTGAAGCAGATGGAAAGGAGGATGCAAAGTGCCCGAAAGCGCAGTGAGAAAAGTCACGGTGATTCCCGCCGATCCCAAACACAACCAAAAGGATATCCGCAAACAGCGCCTGCGGGTAGCGCCTTACTGCCGCGTTTCCACCAGCTCCGAGGAACAGCTCGACAGCTATCAGGCGCAGATTGAATATTACACCGAAAAAATCGCCGCCCAGCAGGAGTGGACCATGGTGGATATGTTTGCGGACGAGGGCAAAACCGCAACCTCTACCAAAAAGCGCAAGGATTTCCTGCGGATGATTAAAGCCTGCGAAAAGGGCAAGGTGGATTTGATTATCACCAAATCGGTGTCCCGGTTCTGCCGGAATACGCTGGACGGTCTGGATTATGTTCGCAGGCTCAAGCGGATGGGCGTGGGCGTCTTCTTTGAAAAGGAAAATGTCAACACCCTCTACATGGACAACGAAATGATTCTCACCTTTATGATGAGCCAGGCACAGGCCGAGAGCGAGTCCATGAGCGGCAACATCCGCTGGGGACACCGCAAAAATTTCAAGGACGGCAAGGTTTATTTTCACTATGCCGGATTTTTAGGCTATCGCAGGGGCGAGAACAATCTGCCTGAAATCGACCCGGGGGAAGCGGAAATCGTCCGCAGGATTTTTTCACGGTATCTGATTGGGCACAGCGTAGCCAAAATCATCGCAGACCTTGAGGCGGACGGCATCAAAACGGCGCGGGGGCATAAAAAGTGGAATGACGGCGTGATACGGGGGATGCTTCGAAACGAAAAATACATGGGGGATGCTCTTCTCCAGAAAACCTACATCGCAGACCTTTTCACCCGCCAGACCAAGAAAAACACAGGCGAGCTCCCCCAATACTATGTGGAAAACAGCCATCCCGCCATCATCGACCGGCTGACCTTTCAGCGGGTGCAGGAGGAAATGGCACGGCGCTCCAGCCTGAAAAAAGTCAGTGCCGCAGCCAAAACCGAGCTTGCCAAATACAGCGGCAAATATGTGCTGACCGAGCTGTTATCCTGCGGGAACTGCGGCAGCCCTTACCGCAGGGTGACATGGACCAGACCGGAGGGTAAAAAAATTGTCTGGCGGTGCATCAACCGTCTGGAGAACGGCAAAAAGTTCTGCAAGGACGCACCTACGCTGGAGGAAAGCCGGATTCACACAGCGGTGGTCAGCGCCATGAACGAAATGTTCAGCCTAAAGAGCATGAAAGCGATTCTACAGGACAGCATCCGCACCACACTCACACCAAAGGGCGGTGAAACCAGCCTCGCAGCCATTGACAGCAGACTCTCCCAACTGCGGGAACAGCAGTACAGGCTCCTTCAGCTTGCCGCCGCTGTGGGAGCGGATTCCACCCAATACGATGAGGAACTGAAAAAGGTCAGCATGGAATTTTCCGCACTGGTGGCAAAACGGAGTGAGCTGGAGAAAAATAAGCAGGATACCGAACAGGCGGACGAGCGCGTGGAACAGCTTGCCGCCGAGCTGGAATCGATGGACACCGGCATCGCCACCTTTGACGAGGTCACGGTGCGGCAGCTGATCAGCGCCATTACGGTACTCAGCGAAGAAAAACTGCTCATCCGTTTCAAGGACGGAACGGAGATTGAGCAGATCATATAAGGGCAACGGCAATCAGGTGCGGGGAAATATCCTGCGCCTGATTTTCTATATCCCATAAGTAGCTGAATGCAAATTTTAATCAGGAGGAATGAAAATGTTATTCGATTACCAAAAAGCACAGCGGATGAAAGAGCGGTATCCCAGCGGAACCCGTATCCGCCTCGACAGTATGGACGATCCCTACGCCCCCATTGCGCCGGGTACGGAAGGGACGGTAGATTTTGTGGATGACATCGGCACGCTTCACTGCACCTTTGACAATGGGCGCACCCTCGGTGTCGTTCCCGGAGAGGACAGCTTCTCGGTGCTCTCGCGTCCAGCACCGTCTGAGCCGGAGGAAAGTCCCACTCCGCAGTTCGGCATGAGGATGGAATGAAAGGAGGATGCACCGTGAAACGGATTACGACAGATGAACTTCGCACCATGACAGACCGTGAGGGACTGATCATTCAAGGCTGCGGCGGAGAGCTTTCAGAATGGGTAAACGGCATCAACGAACTGCTGACGCAGGAAGGCATCCTGCAAAACGGCGATACCTTCAAGGATGTTTTCGCTTTTGAGCATGACGGCTGCACCAATCTGCTGTTTTCTATGGAAAATGTGGATTTGCATATGGGAAAGCTCGCCATATGGCGTTTGCAGTCACACAGTGCTTTCGGCGGCACTTGGCTGAGTGATTATCTTCCCAACCGGCTGGGCGTTCATATGGATGAAGCAACTGCACAACAGGGCGGCGGCCTTGAAATGAAACAAAGCTACTAACAATTCCAAGCATTTCACCGGCGGAGCTTGCTCTGCCGGGTACATAAAAAAACAGGCTCCCACGGAGCCGGAAAGGAGAAGTCTATGAAAGCGTTGAAAAAGAACAGTGCCCTGTATCTGGAACAGATTGCCTCTGCGGTAGCTGAATGCTATGAAAAAGATGAGAAGCCCTGCAATCGGGCATTGCTGGAGCTTTATACACGGATCGGTCAATGTATCTGCCGTCAGGGAGAAAAAGCGTTTATCCCGCACTTGGCTGAAATGCTCGCCGACCGGTTTCCATCGCTGAAGGGCTTCTCTCTTCGCAATCTCCGCAGGATGCGTGACTTTTACCGCACTTATGAAAACAACCCGATTCTTATGGAAAGGGCACAGTATCTTGGCTGGACACAGAACGCCGTGATACTGGAGTACTGCGAAACCGATGCGCAGCGTTCTTTTTATATTGGCCTTGCCGTGGAACGGAACCTTTCCAAACTGGCGCTCATGAAAGCCATTCAGGAGCATGCCTTTGCCGATGCCATCCATGCGGAGGATTACGCTGAGCGCATGGAACCCAGCTTTGCCCCTGTAAGCGATAGCTGTCCAGATGAAGCCGTAGACACCACCGAAACCGCTGAAACGGTGTGTGAGCCGTTTGTGACAGCGTGTGAGCCTCCCCGCCAAGGGGATGCTCTGCACCGAAACAATGATAGCGGCTATAGCAAAATCCTCGCAATGCTTCCAACAGTCAGAAGAATGAAAAATATGCGAAAACAGTTCATTTCATGCTGGCAGGATTATTCGTTTCCGAAACGTCCCGTTTCATCAAAAACATTGGCGCAGAAACAAATCATCCATTTAAAGCCGCCGCCCGATATGGTTCAACCGAAGAAGCTCCCGCCGCCTTTTATCAGAAAACAGGGCAGGAATTATCAATGGCAAGTACATCGACCGAAAACAGCCGCATAATTATTTGAACACGGCCATGAAGAGTCTGAGGATTTATGGCATCATAAAATTGGTCATTGCCTGCGGAGAATCTGATTTATTTTGAGAATTTGGCGCTCTCTTTGGAGAAAGATAAGAAATCTTTTTTCCACGGTGTCCACATGAGCCTGTTTGCGGTCAATGTCCGCAACAGGCTCTTCCTTTTTTGGTCTTTTCTACGCTCTCTTTTGAGGGCGTTTTTTCTGCTTTTATAGAAAACGGATATGCCTGAACCCTTGTTTTATAAGGCTTTGCTGTATTCCCATAAAGCAGTCCGTAGAAAATCAGTTGGCCGCTGCAAGTCCAGTAGGTTCCGCCACTCGGTTTCTTTCAAACATCCCATCCATAACCAAGCCAGATTCGATCTGTGCGTGGAAGTCCAGATGAGAGTAAATGTCTGCTGTGGTCGAAAAAGTGCTGTGCCCCAGCCATATCTGGATTTGTTTCATTGATATCCCATTTGCAAGCAGTAAGCTGGCGCAGGAATGTCTTAAATCGTGGAAACGGATTTTTTTGAGGTCGGCTTTTTCAAGCACCCAGCTAAAGTGATCCGTCACATAATTAGGGCGCATGAGCTTTCCTGTTTGGTCGAGGCAGATGTAGTCGAGGTAATCTCGGCAGTAAGAGCGTTTGAATAGCTTTCGGTACATTTCCTGCTTTTCCTTTTCTGCAAGCAGTAGTTTTTCCACCGATGGCAGTAACGGAAGAGTGCGGAAGCTGGACTTGGTTTTAAGTACATCCTCACCGACCGCTATCGATTTGCCATCTACCGTATCCTCAATCACCTTGTGCTTGATGGAGATGGTCTTGTGCTCGAGGTTAATCGCATCCCACTTTAATCCCAGGACTTCACTTCGGCGTAAGCCATAGTAAGCTGCCAGCTTCACACAAATCTCCAAGGGATCATCTGATATCGCATCAAACAGTGCCATCATTTCCTCTGCAGAATAAAACTGAGCTTGATATACATTCTTTTTTGGTCTGTCTACCCGATCAGCAGGGTTACTGCCGATGATCTCCTTTTTCACCGCATTCTGTAGTGCTCTGCGGAGGACTGCGTGATAATGGATAACCGTATTCGGTGTGTGGCCCTCATCAAAAATTGATTGATGGAAGTCTTGAATATGCTGTGGAGTAACCTCTGCCAAGGTGATGTTCAGTTCGGTAAAGTACCGGCTGATTCGCCCATCCAGCATGGTTTGATAGCCTTTGAATGTTGTTTTAGCTATCGTGGGTTTTGCTTGTATCAGCCATTTTTGAAGGTAGTCAGTAAACAGTACCTCCGCTTGGGGATTCCGTTTGCCCTCGATCAGTTCTCTGGCACGTTCCTCAGCTTCCCGACGCTCCTTTTCTTCCTGCTCCTGTTCGTATTCCAACCGGATCTGGTCAAAGGCTTTCTTCGCTTTCCTGTCGCTGGTTCCCGCTACCGGCAATCCGGTGGGAATCCATTTGGTTTTTCTTTTGCCGTCCACCTTAATGTATAAAACGGCGTAATAAGTATTGTTTTTTTCTTGTAGGCAGCCTGTTATCATTGTTATCCTCCTTTGAAATAACAGCGTATTTGCCTACCATTGACAACATCACAATACCATAGAAAGCATAGGATAGCTACTGATTTACGCGGAAACAATCCAATGGATTTTTCTACGGTTTTGGGTCAATAATAAGCAAAAAACCATATCAGACAAGCTTGATATGGCACATTTCTTCACTCAGTAAATATTCAATTACGCATGCCTTGGGAATCTTATAGGTCCGCCCAATGCGAACACTATGTATCTCTTTTTCCGAAAGCAGTTTATAAGCCAGTTTCCGGCTGATGCCTCCGAGCATTTCCCGTAATTGATTTACCTCGACTACATCGGGGTATTTTTCAAACATGATTGTTTTGTTGCTCATAAAAATTCCCCCCTTCATAAAAAAGCGCCGGACTAAGTCCGACGCTGATAGAAAGTGCCTGGTTGATTTCTTCCATCTTCTGTTCATCCAATTTGCCGATCCAACCCCGAAGCCGGGTCCGGTCAATGGTGCGTATCTGCTCCAGAAGTGCAAAGGACTCTCTGGACAATCTGCCCGCCCCGGCAATAGCCGTATGGGTGGGTAGGGGCTTTTTCGGCTTGCCGGTGATGGCGCAGACGATTGTGGTGGGGCTGTGGTGGTTACCTATGTCATTTTGCAGGATAAGCACGGGACGGATGCCCCCTTGTTCACAGCCCACAACGGGGTTTAAATCGGCGTAGTAAATATCGCCGCGGCTGATGCCTTGCTTCATCGTGTCCAAACTTTACACCTCCTTGATTCGAGATTCTCTGTTTTTTCTTAATGGCACAAATATAGGAACCGCTCTGCTGTATAAACAGAGCGATCCCCATCGCTTCTGACATTAAGTCTTTTTTCTGTAATCAAGGCGCTTAATTCGACACTACTCCCCAAGCGCACTGTGCAAAGCGTATGAGTCTTGCACAACAAAGGCAACGGTCTGAACTACGGCTGGCTTCACCGCATCATGGGAATTTCACCCCCGCCAGGATCTCTGCCGGCTGCCCTCATTGCGTGATCCCCTTTCAAGGGGGCTGTGACTGGGCAGAAGTATCATTATAGGCTGACGGGGTCATTGCGAGACAGGCTGCCACAGCCTGTTTTCCGGTCGGATGGGTACCGCTCTGCACCTTATTTGGCCGTCTTTGATAGGAGCAGGAAGAAACGAGCGAACAGAAAACAAGTGATTTCACTTTTCTTGCTGCCTGCCTACAGGTGGTCTTGGCGCATCCTCCGGGGTCGCTTTTCTTTTTGGGGTCCGTCAGCTAACGTGTTCAGGTCATCGGATATGAAATTTTCAAGGAACCATGGAGGGAATGAGAAAAACCCCCTCACTACTAATCCGGTTTCATGAGGGGGTTGGACGGAAAAATTTTTACTTTTCCATAAGTTTTTTTAAAGTACTCAAAATTTTAACCTTTCGGTCGTGGATTGTCATGCGCGGGATACCAGTTTCCGCTGCCAGTTGATGCTCGCTTTTATTCTGAAAAAACAGAGTAAAAATCAATTCCTGTTCCTGGCTGGTAAGCTGCCCAATACACTGATGGAGCCGCTGTGACATGAGCTTGTCCACTACCATATCCTCCACATGGGGCGAAAGCAAATCAGGGATTGCATCCTCTCCGTTGGTTTCTCCGGTATCCAGCCCGCTATAGAAAAACACACCATGCCTTGCGTCCTTTTCCTCCAGATGCAGTTCACGGCGTTTCATGCGGTAATAGGTTAGATAGATTTCCTCGGTGACAGGGACGAGCTGCCCCTGCACCTTGATTCGATATTCCTTCTTTTCTGCCATATGGCTTGTCCTCCGTTTTCTGAGATTTTGATGGTGAGTCAAAATGTCAGAAGCGGAGGAGAACGGCAGCGCGGGCTCGACACGCTTATATATAAAACAACTCCCAAATCCCCTTTTTTTGGAAAATCCAGTCGTTGTATTAGTTTTTTTGTCGAAAGAAAAAAGTCAGTATGCTGCCCTTGGCAAAATACTGACTTTTTTAGAATAGGCTTATGAAATTGTACGAGTGGAGGGCGATATGTACGGATTGCGCCGCCTTTAGTTCCACCTCTTATAAGTATAAAATCCCATAGAATACCCCTCTCGCCGGAGCATAGCGAAAGCCGGTATCCCGATATCCTGTTTATCCGTCAAAAACCGACAGACATAATAAGAGCCTGCCCTCTGGAATGAGGGCAGGCTCCGCATAGTTTTTGGCAACCAGGCTATCATAGTGCAGTAATACACCTTAGACCCTATGGCTTTGCGTCCCCACCTTTTGGCAGGTTTGCCCTTAGCTATTATTTATTTGTGCTTTTTCTATCCTATCTTTGTTTTTAGAAAAGATCAGAAAATTGTATCTATTAATAAAGTATAAGAAAGAAAAATCCCTACGATTTTTTGAAAAAGTTGTCATACGAAACCGAATGTTGCGTCTACAGGGGGCATACTGCCGTATTGGACCCTTCCGAAATTAGTAGATATTGTTTTCCGGTTTCTGTGTCCTCTAAGATACAGATCGTATAGACCTGATTATCTTGCGAGTAAATAACCTTAAACCGTTCGTTTTTCATTCGGATCACCTCACTATTAAATTTGTTCCCATTTGGCGGAAATCTTGTCCTCGTTCCTTAAGCAGTTTGCTATGATCTGCTCAATGATAGGGATACAATTCCGATAAAAGCAGGTATATTCTGCCGTTATCTCAATCTGATCATTGGGCAGGTCATTGCTGTCCAAACTGACCAAATACATTTTTTTATCCTTTACTGCGTTGATTAAGTAAGCGCGCAGTCGGCCTTCATACTGCTCATCACATACGACAGAGATCGCATAGCGTCTATCCGACTCTGAGAAGTTGATCAAGGGGTAAATCTGGTTTGCGATGGGGCGGGAAAGTACGTTAGCGGCAATTAAAATGAGTGCGGCAAGTACAGCGAAAAGGATTTTTCCCGTTGCCGCAAAGCACCCCACAGCCGCACTGCACCAAAGCGTTGCGGCTGTATTAAGACCCTTTACGGTTCCACTCTCCTTAAAGATGACACCGCTGCATAAAAAGCCGACACCGGATATAATATAGCTCTCAATACGGGCGATTTCAGCACCCAGCCCAATCACCATGGGAAGCTGCAAAAACAGACAGGTTCCCAGGCAGATCAGAATATTCGTCCGGATTCCGGCAGGGTGCCCGGTAAACTGACGCTCCAAGCCGATAATGAAGCCAAGCACAAGTGCGACACCCAAGCGTAATGTAAAATCATAGATCGTCATACGGACACCCCCTTCCTCCAAACATTGCCCCTTAGAGCGGTTTTCCCTTAAAACAAGCGCCTGCAGAAGCGTTTTGTCAGCGTTTTTCTCCTTGCTTATCTATTGCTGCCTCAACAGCTTTCCTTTTGGGTTTCATTCCCCAAAAGACAACATTCATCACAACCACAACTATTGCTATTACGAACATAGAAACCCAAAATCCTATGTCAATGCCAAACCACTGTGTTGTGCCAAAAAGATTCATCCAAATATGATTCAAGTTCATTGTCATGCTCCTTTCTTTTAGAGAAGATCACCGTAATGCCGTACATATGCTTTCTTGATACTGGTGGCCAGCGCCATGTACAAGATAATGCACGGAATCAGGTAGACAAAGTATGCGGATGGAAGCGGAAGAAATCCGAGATCCCTTCCAAAACCGGTAAACGGAATGACTGTTACGACTGCAACACCGACAAAGGTGAGCAGCGTAAGCGGGGCGGAAGCGCGGCTCTGGATGAACGGGATCTTCGGCGTGCGGATCATATGAATTACCAGGGTTTGGCTCCACATGGATTCTACAAACCATCCGGCTTGGAACAGCGCCGTATAGTTTGCCTGCATCCGCAGCAGTTCGGCACCGGAAAAGTGGTTTGCCAGATCGTTGAACAGTATTCCATTGGACACAAACAGCGGGCAGAAAACAAAGTACATAATCGCATAGGTGGTCCAGTCAAAGATGGAGCTTGTAGGCCCGATCCACAGCATGAAGCTTCCAACCGAGGACGCGTCCCACTTGCGGGGTTTCTTCAGGAATTCCTCATCTACGTTATCCCAGGGTATGGAAGTGCAGGACAGGTCGTAGATCAGGTTGAGGAAGATCAATTGTGCGCCCATCATGGGCAGGAAAGGAAGCAGGGCGGAGGCAGCCAGCACCGAGAACATATTGCCGAAGTTGGAAGACGCCGTCATCTTGATATATTTGTTCATATTGGCATAGGTCTTGCGGCCTTCGATAATGCCTTCTTCCAAAATCATCAGGTCTTTTTCCAAAAGAATAATGTCTGCCGATTCCTTCGCGATATCGACTGCGTTATCCACAGAAATGCCAATGTCGGCGGACTTCATTGCCGCAGCGTCATTGATACCATCACCCATGAAGCCAACGGTATGGCCGTTATTGCGAAGGACAGTGACGATGCGGGCCTTCTGAGCCGGCGAGAGCTTTGCAAATACGTCAGTATGCTCCGCCGCTTTTGCCAGAGCGTCGTCGTCCATCTTGTCAATATCGGAGCCCAGCAGCAGGTTGTTGACCTTCAGGCCTACCCTTTTGCAGATAAAGCGGGTTACCTTGTCGTTGTCGCCAGTCAGAATTTTGGTTGTAACGCCATACTCCTTGAGGGCTTTGATTGCTTCATGTACCGATTCCTTCGGCGGGTCTAAAAACGCCAGATAACCGATCAGCACCATATCGCATTCATCTTTCACGCCAAATGCGCCAACCGGAGACGGATTAGTTTTCTGTGCAACAGCAATAACCCGCATTCCGTCTTCATTAAGGGTATCTACCGTCCGAAGGATATTTACTTTTAATTCCTCCGTAAGAGGTTCCACCTTACCCTGATACTCAGCAAAGGAGCAGATGGAGAGCATTTCCTCTACGGCCCCTTTGGTGACCATCTGCGTCTTGCCGCTTTTGTCACTGACTACCGTGGAAAGACGGCGGCGGGTGAAATCAAAGGGGATCTCATCCACTTTTGTATAGGTTTCAGACAAATCGATGAGTCTTGGATCGGAGGCCTCCGCTTCCTCTGTCTTGCGAATAATGGCCCGATCCATCAGATTTTTATAGCCTGTCTGAAAATAACTGTTCAGGTAGGCGTGGCGAAGCACACGGGTGTCTTCATTGCCCATAACATCCAGGTGATACTCCAGTACCACGCGCTCCTGTGTCAAGGTGCCGGTTTTGTCAGTGCAGAGAATATCAATGGCGCCAAAATTCTGGATGGAATTCAGGTTCTTTACGATAGTTTTCTTTTTAGACATGGATACAGCGCCTTTTGCAAGGCAGCTGGTAACAATCATCGGCAGCATTTCGGGGGTCAGTCCTACCGCGACGGAAATACCGAACAGGAACGCTTCCAGCCAGTCGCCCTTGGTAAGCCCGTTTATGACAAATACGACAGGCACCATGACGAACATAAACCGGATGAGCACCCAGGACACGGCGTTGACGCCTTTGGTAAAGCTGGTTTCAACAGCCTCGCCCGCAACCGAAGAAGCCATGGAGCCAAACAGAGTATCATCGCCGACAGAGATGATCACTGCGACGGCGCTGCCGCTGATTACGTTACTTCCCATGAATGCAATATTGGAATACTCTGTAACAGTATCCACCTTATCATTGCCGACTTCTGCAAATTTTTCCACAGGTGCGCTTTCGCCCGTCAGGGCCGCCTGACTGATAAACAAATCCTTCGCTTGGAGCACTCTGGCATCCGCAGGAATCATATCACCGGCAGAAAGATGGATGATATCACCAACCACCGCATCGGCAAGGGGAATTTCCTGCCTTTTGCCCTCCTCCCGGTCAACGGTGCAGGTTGTAGTAATCATGCCCAGGAGTTTTTCAGCGGCATTGCCGGAGCGCGATTCCTGCACAAAGCGTAACGTGCCGGAAATAACGACCATGGCCATGATGATGATGACTGTACGCAGGTTAATATCCTCCGGTGTGTTTTGCATAATCGGAAGGATAACATCCGTAATCGTAGATACAATGGCAAGGCAAACGAGAATTGCCGTAAAAGGGTTGATGAACGCGCCTGCCAATCTTTGCGGCAGCGTTTTTTTCTTTTCGTGGGTCACCCTATTGCTGCCATAGGCATTGCGGCTTGCAACGACCTCTTTTTCTGAAAGACCGTCGGGGGAGGTGTTGAATTTCCTTAAAACAGTCTTGATTTTATTGGTTGCGGCGAAAGTAATCACTTCGTTGGCTCTGTCTCTGCGGACATAGCTCTCTGAAATTTTTTTCACAGCCACTTTGTTTTTTTTCTTGTTCATGAGTCTATACCTCCTAAATTGTATTTAGTGAAATCGGAAGCAAGACATCAGCCTGTATGGACTTAGAAAGTTTTTAGCAAAACAGACAGCAGGTTTTTCGCTATGCGAAAGTTTTGCTGGTATCTTCTTCGCCCCGGAGGTTGTATGTCTTGAGGGCCTAACCCACTTCCAGTATCGGATTCCATCTGTTTCGCCCCTTTCTTTTTAAAGTATCTATGTCAATGCCTTACGGCAGTCATTTTGCAGCATCAGCTTTATACCTGTTTGACTTTGTAATGAAAGCTACATCAATGCCTGTCAACACAAACCAGGCGATCATGCACCATACAAATGCAGCGTTCTTAAATCCGGGATTAAAACCGGATATCAGAAAAATGCCGCTGGCAACCAAAAATACACACCCGATATTCTTGCTGAGTTCATCCATGTGTATTTTGTTTTTTTCTTCTTTTGGCATGTCACGCCAAGCTTTGATCCAGTTTGGACCCACTCCGATGAAAAAGACGATACCAACCACCAGGAAGATAAGTCCAAAAACAATGCAATTTAAGTTCATACGTTTCACTCTCCTTTATTGTGTAGTTTCCTGTGGAACGGCTGAAAAGGGCATAAAAAAACCATCGCTATTATGCTTCTTCAGCGCATAACCCGTAATTTGTTTTCTGCAAAACTTCTTCGCAGTTACGGAAACGCAGCCTATAGAGGAATACATAAACGATGGACAATCTATCTATGGATGAATGGATAGAGATTTCCGTGCTATTCCCATAGCAGTATATCAGTTCCAGTGGTAAAGAACCTGATATAACATCCACGAATATCTATTTGTCTGACCGTTTTGTTTTGTCCCCTACAACTGTAACTGTCCACGAAATCTCATCTCCTTCCATTGTTTTTTCAATATGGCGCTCAACAGCACTTTATTATTATAACCATAATCGAAAAGAAATCATATGGCTAAATTCTTGCGATTTTCTTGCGAAACGGCAAGAAAAAACGGATTGATCTCATCCGCTGCGCAGCGGGAGCCAATCCGTTTTTCTATATTCGGTCCGTAAACTTATAACCGATTCCCCATATGGTAAGGATGTATTCCGGCACATCCGGGTTTGGTTCAATCTTTTTTCGGAGCTTTCGGATAAAGGCCATGATATTGCTGTCTGCCATAAGATAATCCTCTGCCCAAACTGCCTGGTAAATCTGTTCCTTGGTGAAAATCTCCCCCTTGTTCTTTGCAAGAAAATATAGAATGTCAAATTCCTTTGGGGTTAAACTGACCTCTGCTCCATCACATAACACTTTATGGTTCTTGGGATGGATTTCAAGTGCGCCGACATAAATGCCATCGTCTGCGCCATTGATGAAGGGTTCCCCATTACCGGTCATCCCCAGCATGAGGGTAGCCACCTCGCCTTCCATCAAATCCTTTAATCCCTGCAGAAGCTCATCGGAATACCTGGATTTAGGCTCTAAAGTTTTCAGGGTATCATACAGGGATTTAGCAAGGGCGGAATCCATCATGATAAAGCTTGCGTTTTTCTTCAATGCGATTCCCCCTTTCTAAATCAGCTCACCGTATTTGGCAATGTAGATTCGCTTCAATACGGTGGTTAACAGCATGTAACTGGCGACGACAACAAGCA
This sequence comes from Lacrimispora defluvii, assembly GCA_013036995.1. Classification (GTDB taxonomy): domain Bacteria; phylum Bacillota; class Clostridia; order Lachnospirales; family Lachnospiraceae; genus Lacrimispora; species Lacrimispora defluvii. The sequence continues at coordinate 20,429 of JAAOXG010000031.1, read as the reverse complement.
GGAACCCAAAATACCACAGGGGGAGCACCGTCAGACCCAGGACATTGACCATAGGGGTAAAGGTAAGTCCTGTGAACAGCAGGATGCCGATAACCGTAATCAGCATAACCGAGGCCGATGGCCTGCTTTGCAGGAAAGGTATTTTTTGAGTGCGCAGCATGTGCAGAATCAAAACCTGCGTCCACATGGATTCCAGAAACCATCCGGTCTGGAAGAGTGCGATATATCGAAACTGCATGACCGGGTCGGTGAGCTGGGTATAGAGCAGCCCTCCGGTAAGTGCGGGGCATAGGACAAAGTATAAAAACAGAAAAGTGATCCCATCAAAAATAGAGCTGATGGGGCCGAAAAACCGCATAAAACGTCCAAGGGTTTTACCGGACCATTCCCTGGGGGAAGAAAACACCTCCTGATCAACATGATCCCACGGCAGCACGATACAAAGGATATCATAAAGCAGGTTCAAGAGCAGGAGCTGTACGGCCGCCAGCGGTAAAAAAGGCAGGAAAGCACTGGCGCAAACAATGGAAAGAATATTGCCAAAGTTGGAGCTTGCGGTTATTTTGATATACTTGGACATGTTCGCAAAGGTCTTTCTGCCCTCTAAAATGCCTTCCTCCAGCACATTCAAGTCCTTCTGCAGCAGAATGACACCGGCCATGTCCTTTGCGGCATCAACGGCGGTATCCACGGATATTCCCACATCCGCTTCACAGATCGCGGGAATATCGTTCATGCCGTCACCAAGAAATCCCACGGTATGACCGTTTTCCTGCAAAGCCGTTACAATACGAACCTTTTGGCTGGGGGTTAGTTCGGCAAATACATCCGTTTTTTCCACCACGAGCCGCAATTCCAAATCGGATAAGTGGTTTAAGTCTGCTCCGGTCAGCATATTTTCGGAGGCAATGCCGATTCTGCTGCAAATAGAGAGGGCAATCTGCTGATGATCGCCCGTAAGGATTTTCGCCTTTACCTGCAGGCTCTTGAGCTTGGCAATGGACTGTGCCACCGATTTTTTAGGAGCGTCAAAGAAGGCAAGATACCCCACCAAAGTCATGCCGGATTCGTCTGAAAGAGATGCCATATTTTGATTGCCTAAGTCTTTTCTGGCGACAGCAATCACCTTCATGCCATCTTCCAGCATTTCATCTACCACCGCGGCAACGCTGCTTCTTCCATCTTCTGAAATGGGCTTGACGGTTCCTTGATACTCCACAAAGGCACATCGGGAGAATACGGCCTCCACATCGCCCTTCATGACGAGCTGATGGTTTCCGTGATCGTCTGCGATGAGCGTACTGACATATTTACGAGAATAATCAAAAGGGATTTCATCCGCTTTGTGGTACTGTCCGGCTAAAGCCTCATAGTATTCATTTTTCCCCGGCATATTTCGGCATTCCAGAATCGCAGTATCAATGGGGTTTTTCACACCGGAGTGGTATAGGCTGTTCAAATAGGCAAGGCGGAGCGCTTCTTCACTTTCGTTTCCAAGAATGTCCATATAGTATTCTAATATTATATTTACATTGGTGAGTGTTCCGGTTTTGTCCATACATAGAACATCCATGCTTCCGAAACCCTGCATAGCATTGATATCCTTGATAATTGTTTGTTTCTTCGACATGGAAATACTGCCCTTTGCCAGACAAGCCGTGATGACCATAGGAAGCATTTCCGGGGTCAGGCCAACCGCTACGGACAATGCAAAAAGGAAGGATTCCACCCAGTTTCCTTTTGTAATGCCGGAAACAACAAAGACAATGGGAACTAAAATAACCATGAACCGGAGCAAAATCCAGGCAATCGAGTTCGCACCTTTTACAAAAGTGTTGGAAGTAAGGGCATTGGGCTGAATAAAATTGCCGTACAGCGTTTCTTTTCCAACGGCAAGGACAACACCTTCGCCTTTTCCGCTGATCACGGTCGTTCCCATAAAGACAAGGTTTTCGTACTGTGAAAAGGCCATTTGCTCCGTATAGTCATACTTCCCGCTGTTTTTTTCCAGGATGCCGCTCTCCCCCGTGATAGCGGATTGCGAAACAAACAGATCCATTGTATTTGTAAGGCGTATGTCCGCCGGTACGCGATCACCTGCAGATAAATAGACACAATCACCCACCGCCAGATCTTCGGCAGGTATTTTTATAATGACACCGTCTCTTTTTACATTGATATGGGTATGCACCAGCCGGTCCAATTGATCGTAGGCATGTTTCGACCGAAGTTCCTGGATAAAACGAACAACACCGCTGACGAGAATCATCACGCTGATAATGATAACCGTTGTGGCGGTCTTATGGAGATCGTCCGTATACCATACATCCGTTACAAGGGATACAATGGCCAGCACGAACAGAATTACGGTAAACGGGTTAATAAAGGCTCGGCGGAGCCGAAATCCTATGGTATCCGATTTTCTGGCGACAATATTGTTGTCCCCATATTTTTTCTTCATGACCTCGACCTGCTCCAGTCGAAGCCCGTTTCGCGTGATACCCAAATCGTTATACAGAGCGGCCGTATCACTATGAGCGTATTTTTTCATACGGTTGTTTAATAGGGATGCTTTATTCAAAGTGATACCTCCTAATCAAATGAGTAAATATATATTATTTTATCATAATCCGAGCCGCCAATTTCTTGCTTTTCCTTTGCGATTTATTTCCGTCCTGTTTTTTCATGGCTAAAGCTCATAATTCTTTCCTTCTTTTATTTCTTTCTTAAAATTTCAATACGTCCGCTCAAAAAGTCCCATCGTGCCCAAAAAGACATCAATTCAGCCCGTCCGCGCTCATTGAGTGTGTAGAACTTCCGCGGCGGGCCGATTTCGGAAGGTTTTTTGACAATGTGAACCAATCGGTTCCTTTCCAGCCGCACCAGCAGGGAGTAGACTGTACCTTCGGCAATGCCCTCAAAACCGAGTTCATTCAACCTTTTCACAATCTCATAGCCGTAAATCTCATCCCGAGCAATAATTTCCAGCACGACCCCCTCTAACACCCCTTTGAGCATTTCGCTCAGGTTTTCCACTGCACACCTCCACAAAGCAGTATTTATATACGTAGTGGTACATAGTAATGTTTAGTACCTCTATATAATAATGCAGAGTAGCTTCGCTGTCAATAGAACAGCTGAAAATGTTTCCCCGCCAACCGAAACATAAAAGGCCCTGCCCGGCATCCTGTTCACCGGATACATAGAAAGCGTGGCTTTGTCAGCACCTCATACTTGGCCGGAAGTTGCGGGCTTTTAAGCGACCTGTTTAGCAGAAAGCTCATTTCGGTCTACAAGTCTACAATATTTTTTCGCTGTGGCTTGACAAGGTGACACGCGTGTCATATAATTTTGTTAACGACACGCGTGTCACCTTTATTTGGCGAGTCTTTAGTGAGGAGTATTTATATGGCACTGACTGCAAAAGGTATTGAGAAAAAAAAGTATATATTGGGGAAAGCTGCCGCCGTTTTTATAAGAGCGGGCTACACCTCTGTAACAATGAAAGATATTGTGGAAGAGTGTGATATAAGTCGAGGCGGGCTATACAAATATTATTCTTCAACCAAAGAAATATTTGAAGATATTTTATTCGCTGGAAAAGAAAACGATTATTTTATTTTTACGAAGGGCATGGAGAATGGAGTAAATGCCGTTAAAATACTTGCCGACTTTTTACAACAGCAAAGAAGCGAATTGCTGAATATTGAAAACACGATTAGAATAGCTGTATACGAGTTTTTTTTATCTCATAAAAACAATGTTCTGGATGACATGTTCAAGCGATACTATGCGGAAACAGTAGCTATTATTTCTCAAACGCTCCACTATGGGATTTCCAGAAACGAAATTCCCAAATTAACTTCCGACGATGTCGTGAAATATGCAAATCACATTATTATTTTATTAGAGGGATTAAATATATTGGCTTTAAGCAAACAAATGTCGCCTGAATTAATAGATGAGCAGTTAGACATGATCATTAAGAATTTGAGGTAATTTAAGAGGTTGAATTATGGATATTTTAGTTTTAGGTTTAGGGGTTATCGGCATGACATATGCTTACGCCTTACAAAAAGCGGGTCATAACGTTGAGCATTTTGTTAGAGAAAGCAAAAATGGTAAAGTAGGTTCAACAATAAATATAAAACTTCTTGATGGGCGAGAAAATTCAAAGGGCGTTAAAAAAACGGATTCCTATTCAATAAAACTCGCACATCCCGATAGCATCTATGACTTTATTATTGTAAGCGTCTCAATGGGGAAATTGGAACCGGCAATTCAAACTTTGTCTGAAAACAATATAAAAGGAACGCTCATTTTAATGTGCGGCATATGGGAAGACAAGGAGACTGTCAATAAAATAGCGGGGAGTTATTCGTACATCTTAGGTTATCCGGTTGCAGGCGGTACAATTACCAAAGATTTTTTGGATTGCGTTTTATTCGACCATATTATGCTTGAGAGACAGGAAAACGCAGCTATTTCAAATTACGCTACGCTTATTCAGGCATTCAATACCGCAAATATAAAAACAGAATGCCCCGACAGTACGCTTGAGTGGATATGGATTCATATGGCAATCAACGCGGCGGTAATCTCAACGGCGGCAAAATATGCCGGTTATAGCAATTCAGAGAAAGCCGCCGAATCTCTTATGAGCAGCGCAAGCGCATTGTCAGAGGCCGTTCTTGCGATACGTGAAACCATAAAGATTGTGGAAACAAGAGGCGTAGACCTAAAAAAATATAAAAGTGAACTCCTGCCGTACAAAATCCCATCTAAGATAGCCGGGTTAGCTATGAAAAAAATGTTTGCCAACAATGAACTTACTCGAAAAATCATGCAGCTTCACAGTAATGTTGATGACCTCATTTACGTCTGCAAAAGCGTCTATGATTGTGGTCAGCAACTAAAAGTGAAAGCCCCGTTGTTCTATAAAAACTATCAAGTTTGTTTAAGAAATTTGCAAATAACATAATCCCAATAAAGGGGATTGGTGGACGAAAAGATATTCTGACCGATTCCGCTCATGTGAAGGCCAGCGCCTCGGCAAAAGCCAATATCAAGGTTCAGGCAGAGCTTGAAACAACGGATTACATGGAGCGTCTGAACCGATATGAAGCGGTGATATGCAGACGGCTGGAGGGCAAGTCCCATCAAGCCGCAGCGTACAGGGTGCGCGAAAAAGGAAAGAGCACAGGTGTAATTACGTGGAGGGTGGTTGCCGCAAATGGAAATCATTGAATTTTTTAAGGCTATTATTTTAGGTGTTGTGGAAGGTGTTACGGAGTGGCTGCCGATCAGCAGCACAGGGCATATGCTTCTCCTGGATCAGTTTTTGACGTTGAATATGAGTGAAGCATTCAAAGCAATGTTCTTTGTCGTGATACAGCTTGGCGCTATCCTTTCTGTTATCGTAATGTTCTGGAATAAGATGTTCCCGTTCCAGTTCAGGGATAAATCACAGCTCATCATAAAAAGAGATACTTTCTCCCTATGGTTTAAGGTTGTCATTGCCTGCATACCCGGCGCTATTGTGACGCTTCTCTTTGACAATTATATCGAGGCGCATTTGCATACTCCCATTGTAATTGCAGCAGCATTGATTGTTTACGGCATCGCATTTATCCTGATTGAAAATTGGAACAAAAAGCGAGCACCCCGCATCCGGGAGCTGACCGATATTACCTATCAGACTGCCTTTGTGATCGGCTTGTTTCAGGTGTTATCCATCATACCGGGCACATCACGTTCGGGTGCGACCATTGTGGGGGCATTATTGATTGGTGTGTCCAGGGTGGCAGCGGCAGAGTTTACATTTTTCCTTGCCGTACCAGTTATGATAGGGTTAAGCGCGGTCAAAATACTGAAATTCGGCTTTATTTTTACAGGCACAGAGTTGCTTATATTGGCCACTGGTATGATTGTTGCATTTGTCGTATCTGTGCTTGTGATAAAATTCTTGATGAACTACATTAAAAAGCATGACTTTAAGGTGTTTGGATGGTATCGGATTATTCTTGGTGCTATTGTAATTATATACTTTATTTTTACATAGTGAATATGCAGAGACTGTATCTAAGCGAGTTTAGATATCGCTTTGATACAGTCTTTTTTATTGCCCATATAAATGCAAATCACTACTCTAATCTTGTTCTATTATGAGGACAATACTCTGCGGAGAGCGAGAACGACAAAGCTCCAATGCATTATTCGCTTTATTATTCAAGTTCAAATGCGCCCGTATACAACTGATAGTATTTTCCTCTTTCCTTAATAAGCTGTTCGTGGGTGCCCCGCTCGGTGATGCGGCCATCCTCCAATACCATAATGACGTTGGCATTCTGAACGGTTGACAGGCGATGGGCGATCACAAAAACCGTCCTGCCTTTCATCAGGGCGTCCATGCCCTTTTGGACGATAGCCTCGGTTCGGGTATCAATCGAGGAAGTGGCTTCGTCCAAAATCATGACGGGCGGATCGGCCACAGCAGCGCGGGCAATGGAAATGAGCTGCCGCTGCCCTTGGGAAAGACCACTGCCGTCGCCTTCCAGCACGGTGTGATACCCCTGCGGAAGCATACGGATAAAACCATCGGCGTTGGCGAGCTTGGCGGCTGCGATACACTCTTCATCCGTCGCGTCCAGCTCGCCGTAGCGGATATTGTCCATAACCGTCCCCGTAAACAGGTTCACGTCCTGTAAAACCATACCGAGCGAACGGCGAAGATCGGCCTTTTTTATCTTGTTGATGTTGATTCCGTCATACCGGATTTTTCCATCGGCAATATCGTAAAAACGGTTGATCAGATTAGTGATCGTCGTTTTTCCTGCGCCGGTCGCTCCGACAAATGCAACCTTTTGGCCGGGCTTAGCGTATAGCGTAATGTTGTGCAGAACGGTTTTGTTTTCTTCGTAGCCGAAGTCTACGTCTAAAAAGCGGATGTCCCCCTGGAGCGGCGTATAGGTTAGCGTCCCGTCGCTGTGCGGATGCTTCCATGCCCATGTATCCGTTCTTTCTTCACACTCCTTGACTTCGCCGTTTTCTATTTTTGCATTGACGAGCGTGACGTACCCGTTGTCCTGTTCGCTATCCTCATCCATCAGTTCAAAAATTCTGGACGCGCCGGCAAGCGCCATGACCACCATATTGAACTGCATGGAGACTTGGCCAATCGGATTAATAAAAGCGCGGGATAGTGTAAGAAAGGATATGATCGTACCGATTGTCAGCGCATGGATACCGGTAAGACTCAGGTTGGGAAGGCTCGCTATACCGGCCGCGCCTCCGATAACGGCGACAAGTACATAGAGCAGATAACCCATATTCCCGACAACCGGCATCGTGACATTGCCGTATGTGTTCGCCTCGGTCGCGCAGTAGCAGAGCTCGTCATTCTTTTTGTCAAATCCTTCTTCAGCCTTTTTCTCATGGCAGAAGACTTTTATGACCTTCTGGCCGTTGACCATTTCTTCGATATAGCCGTTGACGTCGCCCAGGGATTGCTGCTGCTTCATGAAGAAAGTCCCGCTCCTGCCGACCAGGGCCTTGATGACCTTCAGCAAAATAAAAGAAAATACCGCGACAAAAGCGGTCAACCCGACGCTGAGATAAAGCATGGCTACAAATGACGCCGCCACCGAGACGATGGAGGAGAACATCTGCGGCAAACTCTGAGTAATGGCCTGGCGCAGCGTATCGGTATCGTTGGTATAGCGGCTCATAACGTCGCCGTGCGTGTGCGTATCGAAATATCGGATCGGCAGGGTCTGCATATGCGCAAACATTTTGTCGCGGATCTTTTTAAGTGTGCCCTGTGCGATGACGACCATTGCCCGGTTGTAAAACAAGGTGGAAAGCACGCCGACGACATAGATCAGGCCCATAACGCAGGTCGCCTTGATCAACTCCGTAAATACGGGATGCGTCTGCCCAAGCAAAGGAACAATGCACTCGTCGATCAGTATCTGGAGGAACACAGAGGTTGCCGCGGCCGCAACCGCGCTTAACAGGATACAGACGACGACGAAAATGAGCTGAATTCTGTATTCGGTCATGTAGGAAAACAGCCTTTTGATCGTACCAGGCTTGAAACGCTGTATCGACGGCTTGCCATGCGCTCCTGCATTTTCCTTTAACGGCATTTTACTCATGGAGAACACCCCCTTTGTTCTGAGATTCGTAGACTTCTCTATAAATATCACAGGTTTGGAGCAGTTGATCGTGCGTGCCGACCGCATGAATTTTTCCGTCGTTCAGCACGATAATCTTGTCGGCGTCCTGAACGGAGGAAACGCGCTGCGCGATGATAATTTTCGTCGTGTCCGGGATGTCTTTTCGAAACGCCTGACGGATCAATTTGTCGGTTTTGGTGTCAACCGCGCTGGTAGAGTCGTCCAGAATCAGGATTTTGGGCTTTTTCAGCAGCGCCCGCGCAATACACAGTCGCTGCTTCTGGCCTCCGGATACATTGGTGCCGCCTTGCTTGTAATTGGCGCGTGCATGGGTTTTGGAGTGACAGCCCCTGCCTTTGCATGCGCTTTTAATGATAAGGGAAATTCCCGACTATTTTCAGAAAGGTCGGGATCGAATGAACATCTTTGAACACAGGGACAGCTTTTTTGGCAGACTCGACGGCGAGGTCACAGGCGGTTCTCTACTGCCGCTTTTTCAGTTTGCAAAGCAGATCCGGCAGCGGATGGGCAAGCAGGGATATCTGCTGGATTGCTACCTCTCTCTCTTTTTTGAGGGGGTTTCGAATGCGCTGGCTTACGAGGCCGCCGACGCAGGCTATCAATCTGGCGGCGAGTTTCAGAACCTTTGCTTTCATGCACTGGATGGTACTGAGCCGGAAAAGGAACATACGCTTTGCCAGAGGGTGAAAGAGACTCATGCAAAACTGGAGGGAGAGCTTCTTTTCCAAGAGCGTTACACACGGCTATGCCTGCTCTTTTTCCCGCTGGCTGACGAACTGATGGCATACGCTACCACCGGGTTTGTGGAGGAGCAGGAAATGGCTCTGAACGGTATGGTTGATGAAATCCACCTGCGGCAACTCTACAACCAGATTTCCCATCTTGCTGGCGAGTCGATGATGGAGGAACTCAATCGACGGCTCAAACAGCGGTTTCTAATTGCACCGCTGGCAGCGGTATTTGCACAGGGGCTTACCGATGACCTGCTCTGCAGACTCACCACCCGTGACCAAGAAACCAGCAGACAGATGTTCCAGCTTCTGCTGGACAGTCTGCCCGACACTCCGTAACGATGTGAATGTATTTTTATAGGCTTTGACAAGAAAGTAAAGGAGGTTTTCCTAATGCCAGATTATCAAGCGATGTATCGCCAGCTTTTTAACGCTCAGACGGATGCGATTGAGCTCTTGCAAAAGGCGCAGCAGAAGACCGAGCAAATGTACATAGATTCGCCGGAGCCCGATATTGTGATGTTTAACCCCAAAGTGCCGGAGGACACAGACGACGAAACATAAGAAAATCCAGTAGCAAAAAGAGAGGCGGCCGTCCTGTTGACAGAGATGACCGCCGCTCTTGAGATGTCCAGACCTTTTCGGCAGGCAGAACCGAATCACCAGAAAAAGAAACGGGCACCTCGGCTTTTTTGCGGATCAGTTTCGCCGTTCACTCCATTTTCGTGGCAAAAAGCAAAAACAGTCGGGTTCCAATATCAAAACCTCATATGCTTCATGTTCTTTCTCTGTGATAAAAAATTTTTAGAGTGAGAGGTTCTTGGGGGTTCACAACGAACCGCACCTCGGTCCATCAAAAAAACGGAGTATCTCCTTGGCGGGAAATCCGTCTTTTCGCTTTGCGCAGCCTGCTATTTTCTTAAAATAAAGCGGTTGGATGTATTGCTCCCATTCTCCCGATAGCGTGGTTCCTTTTCAATAAGCCCCGCCTTGACCAGATCATGCAGGGCGCGCTTGACGGTACTGCGGGAGAGCTGCAAGTCGGAGGCAATAGTTTTTACCGCGGGCCAGCAGTCAGCTCCTTTGCCTGCCCGGTCACAAAGATATATATAAACAGTCCTCGCCCGATGGGGAAGCTCATCAGGCGAGGCGGTATAAATGTGGTTGAAGTAACTCATGGGAACCTCCTTTACGTTTTGAGTACATTACGGCGGCGCATGGTATTTTCAGATGGTTCTGCTACCGGCGTATGAAGGGTTCCTGTTCCTGCTGGCGGCTCCAATATTTCTCCGGTCTCTTCGTCCACCATCATGCAGGCCATGTGCTTGCGGACGATGTTTTCCTCCAATGTCTGCTTATCGGCATAGACCACTTTTCGGTGCGCCTTTTCCTCCACGGTATAGGGATCTCCGAAACGGATGCCCCAATCAAGGAACAGTCGCAGTTTTGTCCTCATGGGATGGGTGCCGGTTTTCATCACAACAAAGTTACCCTTGGGAATGGATTTGAGTTCGTCAGGCGTCATGAGTGGACGCTCCATCATCTGCAAGGACTGGCTGGGATCATTCTTTCCCCGGCTTACGCTGCCGCTCATGACGGTGCGGCTGCCCAATGCCTTACTCAGCACCTCTGCCGTCTGACTGTTCGGCGCGAAGCCGCCGAAGATAGTGTCCTGGCAGTTGTCTACGATGATTTCTGAACCCTCTTTACCGTAATTCTTTTGGAGCTGACCGAATGATTGTATGATCGGCACCATAGAAAGCCGTCGTGAGCGTGAGGCACTAAAAATTAATTCGAGCGATTCAATGGCTGGAAGCGTTCCGAGCTCATCGCAGTAAAACATCACGCGGTTTTTCAGCTTGCCGCCGTTTTCATCCGCAACTGCGAGGATCTCCCGGTAGAGCTGCTGAATCATAAGGCTGACCATAAAATACTTGGTCAAATCTTCTTCGGGGAGCACGATAAACAGTGCGGATTTTTCATTACAGAATTTCTCCGCATCAATGGCTGTTTCAAAGCAGAGTATCTGCTCCATTTCGGAGTCGAGAAAAGCATTCAGACGGGACAGCACGGTGGAGAGCACCGATGCCATGGCCTGCTCCGCAGAGTTGAGAGCGGCTCCCGCAAACCAGCGGGCCTTGTGGTCGGACGGGAGCTTATCCATGAGGAGCTGGAACTGACTTTTCCCCTTTACCTTGCTGGGCGCCAATAAATCCTGTACCAATTTGAACACACTGATGATATGACGGCAGTCTACCTTTTTCCCATCTACCTTAGTGGGAGGAAGATACTCGGCAATCAGCAGAATCACCGAGGACAGGAGTCCTTCAGCGGCGTCATAAAAAAACTGATTTTGTCCGTAATTCTCACCGCTGGCGTTGATGATGGTCTTGGAAATAATTTTGGCATATTTCTCTGCCTTTGCCTTTGCTACAAGATTATTTTCATCGGCAAGGTATTGGTCCATGTAGGTGTTGACCAGATGGAGCATATTGTTTCCGTCCGAGCGGGTAGGGTTTCTGAGGTCGATGACCGCCACATGGTAGCCGTAGTGGTCGCGGGCGATGGTTCCATAGTTTCTATACAGGTCGCCCTTGGTGTCGGTCGACAAAAAACTCATCCCGGAGGCACAGGCGTATTCCAGGTTGGGGTATAAAAAGTATGCGGTTTTCCCGACGCCGGAGGCGCCGATCATGAGCGCGTGAACATCGTCAGTGTCTACCAATGCCGTTATTTTATTCTTTGCTCCTATGCTTCCGAGAATGATTCCCTGTCCGGCTTCAGTGGGGAGACATTGTCCCTGCCTCCACAGCTCCGGCTGAAAGGGGATGTGCTGATAGGTATTTTTGATTTCCTGCTTTGATGCGAACCGCGCTGTACCATGCTGGCCGTCACCCACCGTGCGGGACTTGATTCCGTTTAGGGTATAATAGTGAGCCAAAAGAGAAAGGCCGCCGATGACACAAAACATCACGGCGGCCGCTGTAATTAAAATATAGACTTGAGATGGCATGATAGTGTCCTCCTTCTGAATTGATTTGGATTGTCAGAAGCGGAGGTGAAGTGTTATTTGCCGGATATTACATAGACAATTTCATTCCCTGGTTTTGCTCCATCTTTTGCCGGTGTTTCTCCAGCAGAATTGCCCCCTTGAGGCCCTGGGCGGCAATGTGTTCATAGCACTCTGCCAGCTTTTCTTTTTCGCTGGCGGTCACCACACGCTCAAAGCCCCGCAGGGACATGATATCGGATTCCAGTAAATCCAGCCGGGTTTTCAGATGCCCGCGGTTTTCATAAGTCCTGAAACCATCATGCAGACGGCTTTGTACAGCAGAAAGGTCACGGCTGTGACCTTTCTGCCGGTACTCCCTCGCAGCGGCCGCCACAGAGAGGCGGCACATCTCCCGCATGCAATCATCTGTTTCGGAGAATTGTCCCCAATGCAGATGGGAACGGGCTTTTGTGAGCAGGGCTGACAGGGTATCCGCAGAGCAGTTGGATTTCACAGTCATTATCGATTCGGTAAGCTGCTTGCAGATTTCATCCCGGATTAAATGCTGGGGATGTTCTTCCGCAGGGATAGTCGGTAAGCCATGATTGGCTTTGATATCCTCGTTCCAGTCCTTGTGTATGGACAGCTCCCTTTCGCATGGAATCCCTTTTTCAGACAACAGGTCTTGATATTTCTCCGAGGCTTCGATTCCCGCCTCGTCATGATCCAGACATAGAATCACATGGTCCAGGTGCGGATGCAGCTCCAGCATCTTCAGCATGGCGTATTCAGAAACACCGCAGAGAGCCACATAGCTGTGTTCCTGCCAATCCTGGGGATGAAGGGTGATATAGGACAGTAAGTCGATGGGAGCCTCAAACACATAGAGGCGGTTGCTTGTGCCGATGTGGTGGAAGCTGTATGCCGGATCGCAGCTATCTACATTTCCCTTGAAGCCGGTTCCCTCGGTATAGAGTCCTCGCTTGAGGGCATGGCGGGGAACGCCGTTCTCATCGTATCCTACAAAAACGGCGTTATGGTATTCCTTCATACCGTCCTTGGATTTTTCGCAACTCTCATACAGGAGCTTTGCCTTGGCAAAGTAACTGACCACTTCACGGTCGATGAGCCGGGTTTTCACCAAGTAAGCATAGACGCGGCGCATATCGCTGTGGGGATTTGGGAGGGCAAAGGGCTGTTTCGATTCCTGCTTCTTTTGCGAAGTGGGCCGGTAGATTTCGCCCTGCTCACCGCCCAGCAGCATGGTCACGGCTTCGGGGAATGTGAGACCGTAGAAGTTCCGCACGAAGTCAATGGCATACCCGCCGCTCTCTGCGGAGTGATCGTACCACTCGTTCCCACGGACGGTGATGCTACGGTCGGCCTCCAGCCGCTTATCACGGCCGCTGGGGATCAGCTTCTCACCCTGTCGCTGGAGAAAGTCCACAAGGTCCACATTGTTGGCACGGTATTTCTGGTCATCTGTAAAATGCACATATACACCCATGGTCCACCTCCTATTTGTGGCGATTGCCGATTCTATGAAAAAAAGCCGCCCTTTTTATAGGACGGCAATGACTTTGGAGCAATTTTTCCTTGATGGGTGGCTGCTTGATTTTCTTTTTCTGTTTCTTCACGGTTATCCTCCAATCGTTATAATGACATGGTCTGCTCATGGTCATCCCCCGCATGGCCCTGCGCCTGCTTTTTCTCACGAAGCTTGCGGAGGAGCTTGCGGTCGGTTCGCTGACCGGGCGGTTTCAGCGGCGGAGCGTTGTCTGCAAAAACACGGCTCATGTGATGCAGGAGCCGTGTTCCCGCCAGCAGGACGGAGGGGTCTTTGAAATCGTCCATATGGTCGAGGAAAAACTGAGCGTAAATGTTGCCCTGCTCTGCCGATAAGGTAAACCAGCGGACAGCAGTTTCCTTGTCCTTCGGAACATCCTTTCCCATCAGATACAGCTTGCCGAGGGTGTATTGCGCATACTGATTTCCCTGTTCAGCGGCAGCTGTCAGAAATTGCAGGGCAGTCTGAATATCCTTTGGCATATCCTCACCCATGAGATAAATCTTGCCCAGCCGGTACTGTGCAAACTGATTACCCTGACCGGCAGACCGTTTCAGGTATTCCAGAGCTTTGGGGACATCCTTCGGAACATCCTCCCCCTTGAAGTAGAGGACGCCGAGGGCATATTCAGCAAATTGATTCTTTCTGTCGGCGGCAAAGGTCAGCCAGCGAATGGCAGACTCCACATCCTTCAGCACGCCTTCACCGCCGAGGTACAGCTTGCCGAGCCGGTATGCGGCAAAGTCATTGTCCTGTTCTGCCGACATGGTATAGAGCCGTACCGCCTCGGCAGTATTCTGCGGAACGTGCTGTCCCTTTTCATAGAGCTTGCCGAGAAAATATGCAGCATAGGGATTCTCAGCATCCACCGCTTTCCTGAGATAGCCGAGGGCTTTCTCCACCTCCTGCGGCTGTGCCTTTTCATCGGATAGGATGAGCTTGGCAAGCTGGTAGCAGGCAAAGGGGTTTCCTACGGATGCCGCCTTTTCAAAGTATTCCTTTGCCCTGGCTTCATTCTTGTCTGTACCAATGCCATTCAGAAGCATCCAGCCCAAACGGTACTGGAGCTTATCGTCATGGCCCTGTTCCTCCATGGACACAAAGCCGAGAAAGGCTTCCTTGAAGCGGCGGTCAGAATTCTGCTGATTTTTCACACAGCCGATTCCGTCCCGCAGCATTTTTCCAAGTTCGAAGCTGGCATAGGGAAAGCTCTGATCCGCCGAGCGGGTATAGAGGGCAAAGGCAGATTCATGATCCTGATCCACACCTTTGCCATGGTAATACAGGCCGCCAAGGGAATACTGTGCGTACTTGTAATTCTCATCCGCAGACAGGGTGAGCCAATCCGCCGCCTGCAGATAGTCCTGCTCCGTGCCAAGCCCTGCGGCATACATTTTGCCGATGCGGTACTCGGTGTACTTCCAAGGCTTTTCTTCCTCGGCAGCATGGAAAACAGCAAGGGCCTTTTCGTACCAGCGGTATGCTTCATCGGCGTTCGCTTCGCAGCCAAGACCATCCGCAGACATTCGACCAAGGTCACACAGGGCGAGAGGGTTATCTGCCTCCGCTTCCGTGAGGAAGAGTTCATGGGCTTTTTCTAAATCCTGCAAAATCCCGGCATCTTCATCGCCGTACAAATATTGCTTTGCCTGTTTGTAATTCTCTGTCCACCATGAGTCGGAGGATTCCTTACCGGCAGAGGCTTCATCGCTGGAGGGCCGTTCCCCGGAATCATCTGCCGGTTCCTGATATTTTTCATCCGCCATGTCAGAGGAGGGCATCTCCTGATCATCCTCCGGCTCCGGCAGGGCTGTTTCCACAGATGCCGGTTCCTCAAAGGTCATGCTCCCAATCAGCAGGGCTTCCTGAATGACCATGTTGCGGATGGGCTTGAAATCATCACAGCGGGAAAGGGGCGGCGGCTTGGATGGGGTTTCCGTGTAGATGGATTCGATCCTGCTCCTGGTTTCCCACCACAGACGGTAGGCTTCTGCGATACGGCTGTCCTGTGCCAGCTCATCCACAATTTCGTCCACGATATTTTTCAGGTCTGCCTTGAGGTAGCCATACTGTTTTTTGCCGTTGACCATTTGCAGACGCTCGGCAAGATGTGTGAGGAGCTGCTCCATGCGGTCACTTTGTAAAACGCCGCCCTTCATCTGACGGATCAGCTCACGCATGGATTCGGCCGCCTGTTCCTTCAAGTCATCCCGCCGCTGTGTCTTTTCACCATAGAGCGGAATGAGCTCCTGACGGAAAATCTCATTCGCCAGTGAGGACTTCATTTTTTTGATGCCCTGTTTCGTGAGATAGCCCTCTCTTGGATCGGTGCTGTAGCAGACCATGTGGATATGGGGGTGATGGGACTCGTTGTGAAAGGCGGCGTACCATTTCAGATGGTCAGGGTGGATTTTTAAGTTCTCGGCAAGCTCCACGGCTTTTTCGGAAAGCAGAGCCTTCCACGCAGAAGCATTGTCATAACCCAGCCGTGCGGCATCCTCACGGCGGAGGGAAATAATCGGCGTCCACACATTTCCGGTGTGGCCGGATACTTCATCAGCAACCTGTGATAAGACCAGCGGCACATCCCCGGCCGTGAACAAGCCGTGGCTGTCAAACTTTTCGACACGGGGACGGTTTGCAATGTAGTCCAGGTATTTTTCCCTGCCGCTTATTTTATCAAGGTTCTGTTCCAATGCAATGGTGATGAATTCGGAGGCATTTGCCCGGTTGGGGTTTTTGAGGTAATCCTCATATTCAAATAAATCCCGGGCATCAGGAAATTCCCGGAGTATCTGTGCAATCAAATCCTTTTGTTTTTTGGTGGAGTGCCAGAGCTTATGACCGCTTTCCATTTTTTCTACGCCGTCGCGGGTGGCAATATATTTGACGAGGTTGTTCAGATGAGCGGCAGTCTTTTTCCCACCTTTGAGGTAGGGGCACTTGAGAATGATGCGGGCCATTATTCTTCCGCCTCAGGGCTGCTCTGGAAATCCACCGCATCGTCCAGACGGATTTTTCCTCTGGTCCGTTTTACTTCGGCAACGCACCGACCGCGGAGCCGGTGCAGTTCCTCATCCGTAATCTCCAGCGTAGTTGCTAAGAGATGCATCATCATGCTGATTTCCACAGAAAGCCGAAACAGATTGTTTGCCACCCGGTTTTCGGTCTTTTGCAATGTGCCTTGGATGGATGCAAGCAAAGCCTTGGAAAGATAGGAGGAGATGTCCTCCGTTCCAAGGTAGCCCATGTAAAAGCTGAGTGCCTTTTCAATAAACTCGCTGCGGCTCTTGCAGTTGTCCTTTGGCAGCCAGCCGTCCAGCCGTTCCATGGTTTCGGGGTACAGCCAGACCGCTGTCCGTTCCTTATTATTTTTCATGTGAAATCCGACCTTTCATGGGTGTCCACCTGTGAGGTGGCCGTGTAAAATCCTTTATTTCCTTGCCTTTTCTAAAATCCCGACCACCCTGACCGTGACAAATCCGGAATCCGACCACCTCATGGGAAAGTGCGAAAAACGCCCAGCACTGCTGGGCGAAGTGGGCGGCGGGAGGGCGCTTGCGACCACCCGCCTTTATCCTGCTCTTTTTTCGACCGCAGAGGGGGCATGAGATTTCTGTATACTTTGGCTGAGAGCCGGTTTCCTGACACCTCCGCACAAAGCCCTCATAATCGGTTTTAGTCGGTGCTGTGGGTAAACCTGTCACCCAGCCCTGCAAAAGCCCACACAGGGGCGGACAGGGGGCAACGCTGGGGGACGGGTGCGAGCCTTAAGGTGTTGCATTTACCGAACTGCTATCGGCAGCGGTTGATGCCTTGTTTTTCTCTTTCTGTTTTTTAAGTGAAGTTGTAGCAGCAGGGGTATCATCACATCCCTCGTCAATGTATTCCCGGACGGAAGCGGGAACGTATTTTTCATAGAGCTTTTGCAAAGAATCGCAAAGCTCCTGTTCCAAGTCCGCGTCTTTCTTCTCCATGTAGCGTTTTACCGCACGGAGTTTTTCCGCATCCATTTGTATGGTGACGGCTTCTTTTTTCATATTGAGTGTCCTCCCTTTGATTTTTTATAGGTGTTAGCGCCGCAAAACAGAAAGAAAAAATCAGCCTGTTTACGGCAAATAGTTCCTCGGATTCTTCTGCACACCGCCCACTCTCACCTCGAAGTGCAGATGGTTTCCGGTGCTTCGCCCGGTGGAACCCACCTTTGCAATGGTTTCCCCGGCCTTGACCGTCTGTCCCTCACGGACGAGGATTTGGGAGCAGTGTCCGTATAAGGTGACCATTCCATTTCCGTGGTCAATGGTCAGATAGTAGCCGTAGCCTGTGCTTCCATAGACTACGGTTTTCACAGTTCCCACCTTTGCCGAGCGGATGGCAGTTCCTTTGGAGGCGCCAAGGTCAAGGCCGGTATGTCCTGCCCATTCCCCTGTGAGGGGGTCTGTCCTGCCGCCGAATTCGGAGGTCACCATGGAACGCCAGCCGTTACCGAGGGGAGAAATAAAGCCGTCGGCAGAGGATTTCTGTGCATCCACGTAGGGCCTGCCGTACAGAACTTGCTTGCCGGAATCGAATAAATCCCGGTAGACGACCTGTCCTCTGGAGGACGAAGCGTCCACCACCTTGCCGTCCCCGGCATAGATTCCCACATGGGTGATATTCATAAAACGTCCGTTGGGCTTGTGGCTCCAGAACACCAAATCACCGGGAGCAAGGCTTGATTTAGGAATGGTCAGCCCATTGTCCACACAATATTTGCCCTGCGCCGCAGCCGTACCGGGGAGGTTTACCCCCAGTTTTTTGTACACCCACTGCACAAGATAGCTGCAGTCGGTGTAGTTTCCTTGTCCGCGCAGCTCTTGGGAGTAGGGATCTCCAAGGCGGGAAAGACCGAGGCGGACAGCTTCAGCGCCCACCTCACCGACAGGCAAGTCAGAAAAGAAACCGTCAAGCTGGTCCGGAGTCCAATCCTCCCACATGGTGGAATCGTCATCCTCGGCGGGCGCACCGATGCCGTATAAAGCACGGTAATAGATTTCGTTGGCATTGGCTTGATCCTCATAAGTGATGGCCCTGCCGAACAGTGTCCTGATGTTGTTGTAGATGGCAGGCAGTGAGGTAATGGGAACAGCCACGGTATAAGTTTCCTCCGAGGTTGTTCCGTCATCATTTTCTACGGTGCGGGTGCGTTCCTCGTAAGTGACGAAGCAGTCCACATATCGCCGGTGTTCCAGCCGGGAAGGGGACTCCGCGCCGAAAAACAGAGAATAAAAAATAGCCTTGACCCGGTAATCGTCAAGGCTGTGGCCGTCCTCCATCTCTGCGTTCACTGTGGCGATGGCTCCGTCTATGAGGGTAAAGCTCTGCCGCATATCCCCGATGTACTCCCTGTAATCCGCAGGCATACTCCCTGGAATTACACCGCCATGGAAACACAGCTCTACGGCTGTGTTGTTGTGGTTTGTGGTGCCGGAGAGCAGAGAGCAGACCAGCACGATAATTAAAATGAGCGGCGACAGGACGGCGGCAATGATCCAGCCGATGGTTTTTCGGATTCGTTCATCCGAGAGTACGGCAGCGGCGGCTTTTGCAATAGCTGTAATGGTAGCGGGATCTGCCATGCCATCACCACCATTTCAAGCCGCCAAAGCCGAACAGATTTTGCTGTTCCGGTTCCGGCTCGCCTTCCATGAGCTGCTCGGTATAATCGATTGCCTGCTCCAAAACAGCGGTATCAAACCCTGCGGTTTTGTAGCCGTCATGGATGGTATTATAATAATAATCGGAGGGATAGCCCAGCCGGTGTCCCGGAGTCATGACATAGACCATGGCTGAAACAGTCTTTCCGTCCAGCGGGAGTTCTATGGTTTCTTTGTCGTAAAATCGGGGGAATCCTTCATAAATGTCGAGAGCCGCCTCATCTTTCGGGGTGATCTTCCACAGCAAAACAGGAACAGAAGAACCCTCACAAGGTTCAATGGTAGCCACCGCACCGTGCCTACCGCCCCGAAACACAAGGGCATAATCCTTGATCTCGGAAGCCCCAACCACCTTGGCGGTGGGGCATCTTTGCGCCATCTGCGGCAGATTGAGGTTGCTGCCATAGGCAATATACAGTTTGTTTTTCATACGATCTCCTTTACATTGACATAGTAAAAGCGGAGGACTGTTCATCCTCCGCTTCCATTACAGTTTCCGGCACAGCTTCTTCCGGTGGTGTCTGCTCCTGTAACCGCTCCGTTTCACGCTTTTGCCGCAGCCGTTCTTTTTGCCTTTGGGCCTGTGCCGGGTCTTTCCATGCGATGCAGCCCTCTAAGTGATCCAGCAGATGCTTGCGGGCCGTTTTAAATTCATCCCCAATCATACCGAGGCGCAAAAGCCACACTCGAAAGGTATATTTTTCATTGGTGGATTGCGTTTTTGTCGGGCTTGCTGACCGCTGGTTGAGTGCCTGTGCGGTCATGGAGAGGCAGAACTGCACATATGCTTTGATTTTTCCTGCATGGAGGTCCCCGTTGAAAGCACGGAATTCCACCGTGCCTTTCTGGAACACGCTGTGCAGATTCAGGCAGTGGTAGCGGCTGTGGTGGTAATGCTCCCGGCTGCCATCGCTGCCGTTGTACCAGATGCGCTTCAGTTGGTCGAGGGTAGTGGGTTTCTGCCGGTTAATCCGCTCTAAAAAGGCAGGGTCAATCTTTTGGCAGTAGCTGTTTTCCCTGCCCCTGGAAACCTTTAATGCCTTATAAATCATATCCTCCTTTGCTGCCATGATATTGACCAGATTGCGGAGTTTCGAAGCATCAAAGGGGGCGGCATTGATGTGGATATGGATACCGCAGGAGGAATTCACAAATGCTCCGGCTTCCCGGAGCTTGCGAATCAATTCCTGCACAGTTTCGATATCCTGGTACTGGCAGATGGGACTGACCAGCTCCACGCTGTAA
>JAAOXG010000030.1 GCA_013036995.1 Lacrimispora defluvii | reverse complement strand
TGTTTTTTGCAAGTGCTTTTTGGAAAAAGTTGCAGAGCTTTTTCCCGAAGTTGCATTGGGAAATTCCTCAAAGTTGCAAATGCCTGATTTGATGCCGTTGGGCACCAAATCTGACAATGCAGACATAGTTTATTGTTATTGATTGTATAGATTTTTACCAGCCACAGAAATCTGGATATTCAATTCCATGATTTCGCAAGATTGCTTTAAGCTCATCAGCGTGATCCTGTAATGCATGATAATCTTCTCGGAGCTTTGTGATGGCTTCATCAGCTTCCTCAAGTGCAGCCTCAGCTATCTGATAGTCCAGTTCAAGGTCGGTCATTATAATTCAGCCCCCTTTCCATTATCGTTAGCGATTTTTGTATATACTTCATTCATACTGGATTCCCTGAGACGATTATTCTGACCTGGGAACAGGAGCAGATGGCAATGGTGCATAAGCCTACCTACTAAAGCTGCTGTCATCTGTTCGTCATACAGGATATTTACCCATCGGGAAAATTCGAGATTCGTATTCAGAATGACGGTTTTTTGCTCGTGAATCTCTGAAAGATAGTCAAAAAGTAACTGCGAACCAGTTCTGTCGTATGGAACGTAACCAAACTCATCCAGTATGATAATGGAGGTTTTATTGAGCTTTTTTATAAATGCACTTAGTCTTCCTGCCGCTTTATTTTCAGACAGCTGATTTACCAGTGAGGCAGTCCTGAAGAATTTCACTGGAATTCCTCTGTTACAGGCTTCTATGCCTATGCAAATGGAAAGCATCGTTTTACCGGTTCCTGTTGAACCATACATAACGATATTTTTCCCTTCCTCATAGAAAGCCATCTCTTTCAGATTTTCCAACGTTATAGAAGATGGAAACTGGACTTCCCTTGCCTGGAATTGACTGAAGTCATACCGTTGCGGAAATCCTGCAGTATTGAGCAATTTTGAAATGCGCACATCGTGTCTGTATTCAATTTCAGAGGCCAACAGGCGGTATAAATACTCCTGATTGGTATCTCCACTCTGATGAAGAGCCATTTCTGCAAGATTGGATGAAAGCCTCAGTTCTTTGCAGCACCTTGCTATTTCATTGCTATAGTCAGCCATTTGCAGTACCCCCTTCCAAAAGTCTGTCATAATCAGACAGATTCACAGGAAGCTGTGAAATACCTGGTATTCCATTCTGCGGCTGTAATGGTGGCAACTCAGGAATATCTGAGTAGAGCCTGCGGTATAGGTTTTTCAGGCTGTCAGCATTGGTAGCTTCATATACAACGGCCTGATGGACGGTCTGTAAGGCACTATCAAAGCCGGTTCTGTCTGTCAGTTCCGAAAGGACACGTAGTATCTTACCCCGTTCTGTATTGGGGCAGGTATCCAGATACAGTTTTAGCTGCTCTGGCATCATCTCATAAATTCCACTGTTGCGGAGTGAACGTGGCTTTAATGCGATATACCTTAAATATGGGAGCCATTCCATGCTTTGCAGCTTTTGTCCTTCACCACCATAAAGGCGGTTATGAGTAACAATCACCTGATTATTGTGATCCATTACAATCACCTTGGCTGAGGTCAGTTTTAAACGGACAATTGTTTCCGGATATCCTGGAGAAACAGAGTATTCATAAAGACCATTATTGATTGTAAATTTCCCCCATTTGTTCGTCCTTGCTGTTTGATATCCAGCGGTTTCAAATGGGATTTCAGGTAGCGCAAGCAGCACTTTCTGGTCTTCATCAAAACGCTCACGGATTGTTTGATCCGAATAGAGATAGTGTTCCCTGTCAGAGTCCTTTTCACATTCGGCTAAAAGCTGCTTGTTAAAATCGGATAATGTAAGAAACCTTGGAACAGGAACCAGCATGTTCCTTCTGTCATAGCCGACCTTATTTTCGACACTGCCTTTTTCCCAGCCAGATGCCTGATTCATAAAAATGGATTTGAATCCATAGTGTTCCTGAAAGCGGGCGAATCTTTCTGTGATCTCACGCCCACCGCCTTTTATGATATTTGTAACAATGGTCTTCGTGTTATCAAACCAGATCTCAGGTGGTACACCACCGATATGTTCAAAAATTGCTTCCATTGATTCTAAAAGGCATTCCATGTTTTCTCCATAATGAAGCTGGAGATAATTTCCATTGCTATAAGGGAATGACATAACAAAGTATTTGCCACTGTGATGTTTACTGCTTTCATGGAAATCAGCAGAACCAAAATCAGCTTGTGCCTCCCCGGCATGATGAATCAATGGAATATATCCTTCTTTGCGTTTGAGGTTTAATTCTTCTTTCCGGTTTGCGACATACGCCGCAACAAGTCTGTAGGAACAGTCAAATCCAGCCACCTCATTCTTTAATCGGTGAAATACACGTTTGGCAGTGTGTCGCTGCTTACGTGGTGCCTTTCGATCCTCAGTCAGCCATTGGTCTATGATTGCCTTGTACGGCTCCAACTTCGGGCAGAACTGCCTTTCTGATGCTGGTTCAGGCTGTGGCAGATTGAAATCTGTCATGTCGAGGTATTTTTGTACAGTTTTCCGATCACGGCCGGTTTCCTGTACAATTTCGGATATGTTTTTATCTTGCTCATAATAGAGCTGTCTGATATGATGTATCTGATCCATTGTCAGCATACTCCTTTTCTCCTTGTCTTTATTGATTGCTACAACAAAAACAAGGTTAACGGTTATTGTGTATGTCTGCAATGGATTTTTGAATACTCAGAATACTCCAACTTGGGTGCTTTCTTTGAATGCTGCCCGTTCCATAGAGGTACATCTGAGACCTTATGCAATTATAGGGAAATTCCCGATGCAACTTTGGGAATTCTGTCTGCAACTTTTGGTATTTCTATTATGCACTAAACAC
>JAAOXG010000003.1 GCA_013036995.1 Lacrimispora defluvii | reverse complement strand
GTGCGAAGTTTGAGTTATAAAAAGTAAGGTGATGAATGTATGGGTGCGATTACGGTATTGGTATTATTTCCTCTTCTGGCAGCGCTTGCTGTGCTATTGGTGAAAGAGGACGAAGTAAGAAACAAAATTGTCAGGGTGAGTGCAGGCATAACAGCTGCTTTGACGATGATTGTTGTCTGTTTGTTTTTCCATAAGGGAATTGCTTATTCCTACCGCTGGGAAACTGTAATCGATTTAGTTATGGCAGTGGTGGAAGTGGTACTTGCCGCTTATATTATTACAATTGGTATCCGTTATAAAAATTATGCTATTTCTGTTCTTTCCTTTCTGCAGACTGCTGCCATACTCTGCTTTGAACTGACCGCAAAGAGGCAGATTGAAGTGGAAAATGGGATTGTCTTTGATAAACTTACTGCAATCATGGTAGTAATCGTGGGAGTGGTAGGCAGCCTGATCTGTATTTATGCTGTGGGCTATATGAAAACATATCATATACACCATTCTGAATATGAGGATCGTAAGGGTTTCTTCTTTGCAGTTTTATTTCTATTCCTTTCCGCAATGTTTGGTATTGTATTAAGTAATCAACTTACCTGGATGTATTTTTGCTGGGAGCTGACTACATTCTGCTCCTATTTACTGATCGGGTACACTAAAACGAAAGAAGCAAGAAACAATTCGTTTCGTGCACTTTTCATTAACCTCTTAGGAGGAGCAGCATTTGCTGCCGGCATCATTATCATCGGCATGGGCAGACATACACTGGAACTATCTGTATTTACAGCACAAAAGCCAGATACATACCTTATGATTCCTGTATTTCTGCTGTCTCTGGCAGCACTTACCAAATCGGCACAGCTGCCGTTTTCTTCCTGGCTGCTTGGCGCCATGGTTGCACCTACCCCCACATCGGCTCTGCTCCATTCGGCTACCATGGTTAAGGCAGGCGTGTATTTGATTATAAGACTGGCTCCCCTTCTTGGTGCTTCGCCAGTGGGTAAAACAGTCACACTTGTAGGCGGAGTCACATTTTTGGCATGCTCCTTTATGGCGATTTCCCAAAACGACGCCAAGAAGGTTCTGGCATATTCCACACTGGCAAACCTGGGACTTATTGTTATCTGCGCCAGCGTTGGAACGGAAGAGTCCATCTGGGCAGCAATTCTTTTAATTATCTTTCATGCAGTATCAAAATCCCTGCTTTTTATATCCGTTGGTTCTGCGGAACATCAGATCGGAAACAGGAATGTAGAAAACATGGATCTCCTTCTTGGGATTTCAAGTAAGCTGGCACTGTGTATGATGATTGGTATTGCAGGCATGTTCCTTGCTCCCTTTGGTATGCTGATTTCCAAATGGGTGGCAATGAAAGCATTTATTGACTCTAATAATATTCTGATAGTAATTATCCTGGCTTATGGCAGCGCAGCGACTCTGTTTTACTGGACCAAGTGGATGGGCAAGCTGGTTTCAAAAGTTAATATGAGGCAGCAAAGTGAAAACGAATTTCACTTAGATGAGGAGATTCCCATTACAATCCTTGCTGGTCTGGTGGTAATATCCTGCTTCACGTTTCCCATCGTATCCAAATATGCCCTGATTCCCTATTTAAACGAAGTTTTTATACGTCGGGCTTTGATGCCCATCGGAGAGGGAGATATCAAGCTGATGCTTTACATGTTAAGTATGCTTATTATTCTGCCAATCAGCTTTATACCGGTTTATAAAAATGATAAACGAAGAAGAGTTCCCATTTATATGGCAGGAGAAAATACGGGAGATAATGAGACCTTTTACGGTGCCTGCGGGACGAAGCGGCAGGTGGAACTTCATAACTGGTATATGGACAGCTATTTTGGAGCAAAGAGGTTATCCTTCTTTAGTGATATTTTATCTTTTGTCATTCTCATCTGGGGAGTGATACTGCTGATCGGAGGGATTGCATCATGATAAGTGTTCTAAAAATTATGGGGATAATAATTCTCGCACCTGTGGTAGGCGGTCTGCTGACCGGTATCGACCGTGTTATTACTGCCCGTATGCAGGGCAGGCAGGGTCCCCCTGTTTTACAGCCATTTTACGATGTGCTGAAGCTGATGCAGAAGGAATCCATTGAAGTCAATTCCATGCACCGTTTTTTCGTGTATGTATCAATGGTATTTGCTGTATTTACCACAGTCATCATGCTTTCAGGCGGCGATATTTTATTGGCAATCTTTGCACTGACACTTGGATCTGTATTCTTTGTTCTGGGAGGTTACGCGTCAAATTCTCCATATAACACCATCGGATCGGAGCGGGAGCTTTTACAGATTATGGCTTATGAGCCAATGGTGCTTCTTACCTGCATCGGCCTTTATTATGCGGAAAAAAGCTTCTTTATCAAAGATATTGTCATGACTGACAAGCCATCCGTTCTTTATCTGCCCGGAGTTTTCATCGGACTGGTCTTTGTCCTGACATTTAAACTGAGAAAATCACCCTTTGATTTAAGCATGTCCCATCATGGACATCAGGAGATCGTTAAGGGGATTACTACCGAGTATTCCGGTAAGGATCTGGCTGTGATTGAGGTAACCCACTGGTATGAGGTGATCATATCGTTATCTCTTGTTTATGTATTTTTTGCCACCTCTGCACCCGTCAGCCGATTGGTTGCAGCAATTGTGTGTCTCTGTGTGTATCTGTTTGAGATAATTGTGGATAACTGTGCAGCAAGGCTGAAATGGCAGCATGCGCTTAATTCTGCGTGGATTGTTACGGGAGTAATGGGTACGGTGAATCTGGTGATCCTTTCATTTTTTATGAAATGAAATCCCGGGAAAATTAAGGAGAGTGCGTATGAACTTGAATGTGGTTAAGAAATCACCCTGGATTCTGCATTATGACGGCACAAGCTGCAATGGCTGTGATATCGAGGTGCTGGCGTGTCTGACACCATTATATGACGTGGAACGTTTTGGGATTATCAATACCGGAAATCCCAAGCATGCGGATATCTTACTTATCACCGGCAGCGTCAATGAACAGAATATTCCGGTTGTGAAGCAGCTTTATGAACAGATGCCGGAACCCAAAGCAGTGGTAGCTGTTGGAATCTGTGCAACCTCCGGTGGTATTTTTGCAGAATGCTATAACGTAGCTGGTGGAGTTGATAAGGTAATTCCTGTAGATGTATATGTGCCTGGATGTGCAGCACGGCCGGAATCCATTATTGATGGCGTAGTGAAAGCCCTTGATATTCTGGCTGAGAAGAAAAAAGCGATGCCGAAAAAGCGGATTGGAGAAAAATGAAAGAACAGATATTAAAAGAAATCTCCCCCAATGATCTGCTGACGGAGATTATGAAAATAAAAAATGATGGTTACCGGCTGGTAGCCATTACCTGCACCAATAAAAATGGAATGGAATTAACCTATTCCTTTGATAAGGATTACGAATTGCTGAATCTCCGGCTGACCACAGATACGGAAACTGAACTGCCAAGTATCAGCATTCTTTATCCCTATTCGTTTCTCTATGAAAATGAGATAAAGGAATTGTTCGGAGTAAAAATAACAGGCATCATGCCGGATTTCAATGATAATCTTTATAAGATTCCGGTGAAGACACCGTTTGGCGTGAATAAATAGCTGGCTGTGGCAGCCTGTATCAGTATGGAGGTTATTTATGGGAAATAGGACAATTGTTCCGTTTGGTCCCCAGCACCCGGTTCTTCCGGAGCCGATCCACCTGGATCTGGTGCTGGAGGATGAAACGGTTGTAGAAGCAATTCCTAGAATTGGATACATTCACAGAGGCTTGGAAAAGCTGGTGGAAAAAAGAGATTATCAGCAGTATTGTTACGTGGCAGAACGAATCTGTGGAATCTGCTCGTTTATGCATGGAATGGGATATTGTATGTCCATTGAGCGTATTATGGATGTAGAGGTACCGGAGCGGGCCGAGTTTTTACGCACTATATGGGCAGAGCTGTCAAGGCTTCACAGCCATCTGCTCTGGCTTGGACTTCTGGCTGATGCCTTTGGATTTGAAAGTCTGTTTATGCAGTCCTGGAAGTTAAGGGAACAGGTTCTGGATATTTTTGAAGAGACCACAGGCGGCCGTGTCATTTTTTCCGTATGTGATATCGGAGGAGTCAGAAAAGACATCAGTTCCGAGACTTTAATTAAGATCAGAACAGTTTTAACTGAGATGGAAAAGGAATTAAAAGAGACAACCAGTGTCTTTATCAACGATACCACAGTGAAGCTGCGCACCAAAGGCGTGGGAATGCTGACAAAACAAATGGCATTTGATTTAGGCGCAGTAGGACCAATGGCCAGGGCAAGCGGAATCGAAATGGATATGAGAACACAGGGATACAGTGCATACGGCAAGCTGGACTTTCAGCCAATTACCAATGATGGCGGGGACTGTTATGCCAGAACCAGGGTGAGAATCAAGGAAATGTTCCAGTCAATCGATTTAATCAGACAGTGTACTGATATAATTCCTGGCGGTGATATCAATGTGAAAGTAAAAGGGACTCCAAACGGAGAACAGTTTATCCGGCTGGAGCAGCCCCGCGGTGAGGTTGTTTATTATACTAAAGCAAACGGAACCAAATTTTTAGACAGGGTAAGAGTAAGGACTCCTACCTTTGCTAATTTACCTGCATTGCTTGAAACACTAAAGAACTGCTCGCTGGCAGACGTACCCATATTGATACTTACCATAGATCCCTGTATCAGCTGTACCGAGCGGTAACGTTACAGAGGTACAGGGAACCAGGTAACAGGATAACATGTAAATGCTGCCATAAGCACAGAAACGAGGGTATTATGTCTGTATTTAAGATGTCAAAGACACTGTTAAAAAATATATTCCATGGTCCCTATACCGTTCCATACCCGGTAAAGAAGAAAGAAACCTATGAACGGACCAGAGGAAAAATTGGAATTTCCATTGATGACTGTATCTTCTGCGGTATGTGTGAAAGAAGATGTCCTACCGGGGCGATTCAGACAGATAAGGCAAAGACCTCATGGAGCATTGAACGGCTAAAATGCATCCAGTGCGGTTACTGCAGTGAGGTCTGCCCGAAAAAATGTCTTACCATGGAAAATCAGTACACAGCACCATCATATGGGAACGTAAGGGATGAATACGTAAAATGCACGAATATCCAATCACCAGGCGAATCATAGAAATCGCCGGAGAATATGCAAAGGACAATGGTGCATCTGAGGTAAAGGTGATTAATCTGGTTGTGGGAGATTATTGCGGTTATGTGGCCAGCTCCATTGAGCTGTATTTTGAGCTGATTGCGGAAGGAACTCCATGTGAGCACGCAAAGCTTCATATCGAGAGAGTGGTTCCAAAACTGCGGTGCACAGGCTGCGGCCAGCTGTTTGTCAGAAAGCCCTTTACCTTTGAATGCCCCCTTTGTAAGGGAGAAGGAGCACCCACTGAAATAGGACAGGAATTTTATATAAAATCCATTGAAGTTCAGGATTTAAATGAGCCGTAAAGAGGCTTGTTTTACGAAAGGCAGGAAGGTTGTCATGTCAGAAAATAAAGAAATTGAAATCATGCAGTCTGTCTATGATAAAAATGACAAGGTTGCAGCTAAGATCCAGGCTTCCCTGACAGAGAGCGGTATTTTTGCCGTCAATGTAATGGGAGCGCCCGGAGCGGGAAAAACCACCACTCTGATTCAGCTGATCAAACGTCTGGAAGAAGTAACTGCTTATGTAATTGAGGGTGATATTGAGGCGGATTTTGATACAAAAACCTTACAATCTCTTGGTGTAAAAGCGATTCAGATCAACACCGGCGGAGCCTGTCATCTGGATTCTCCGTTAATCGGACAGGCGGTAGAGGAGCTACATATCAGTGATGGAGTACTGTTTATTGAAAATATCGGAAATCTGGTTTGTCCTGCCGAATTTATGATTGGTGAGCATGCAAAAATGCTCATATCCACTGTAACAGAGGGAAGTGACAAGCCTTATAAATATCCTCTGGCATTTGAAAAGGCAGATTTAATTCTGTTAAACAAATGTGATCTTTTGCCCTATGTAGACTTCGATGAGGACTTTTTCATGAAGGGAGTACGGGCATTAAATAAAACAGCTCCGGTGATCAGGGTCTCAGGGAAGACCGGAGAAGGTTATGAAAAGGCAGCAGAATGGATAATGGAAAAAAGAAAGAAACAGCAGTAAAAATTAAAGTCTGCGGTATTGTACAGGGGGTTGGATTCCGGCCCCTTGTTTATCGTGCAGCCAGGGAACTGGGGCTGAAAGGCTGGGTACGAAACGTTGGCGGTGATGTGGAAATTATGGCACAGGCATCAAAAACAGCACTGAACCGGTTCTTATCAGACTTAAAAGAAAATAAAGATCAAAGATATGAGATTTTAAATATGGAGATGGAAGAGCTGCCAGTCTCTGCTCTAGATAATTTTGTTATTATACCAAGCGGTGAAGCAAAAGAAGTTTCCATGATACCTGCAGATTTGCCGGTCTGCCCGGAATGCTTGAAAGAGCTTGCTGATCCATCGGACAGAAGATATGATAATCCATTTATCAGCTGTATGGCCTGCGGTCCCAGATACACCATAATAGAAGAAATGCCGTATGACAGAGACAACACTGTCATGAAGGATTTCCCCATGTGCAGTGCCTGCAATAAGGAATACACCTCTCCCGAAAGCAGACGGTTTCATGCGCAGACAATTTCCTGTAATGACTGCGGACCCTATCTTTTATACCAGGATAACAGGCAGCGGGAGGCAGGAGAACTTAACGGCCGGGAGGCCTTAAAAAAAGCCATAAAGGTACTGGCAGATGGCGGAATTGTGGCAGTAAAGGGAGTTGGAGGGTATCACCTGGTGTGTTCGCCTTTTCTCGAGACATCGGTAGTCCGTTTGCGCCAATGCAAAGGACGGGAAGAAAAGCCTTTTGCTGTTATGTTTCATTCAGTTTCTCAAATTAAGAAGTACTGTGATGTTTCAGAAGAAGAGGAAATACTGCTTACATCCAAAGCAAGACCCATTGTACTGTTACCTATTCAGGAAGACCTCATGGCTCCGTCCACCAACAAGAAAAGCCTGTACTGCGGCGCGTTTCTGCCCTATACTCCCCTCCAGCATCTTCTGACGGAAGAACTTGGTCCCCTGATTATGACAAGCGCCAATGTATCAGGGCAGCCAATTATCCGTGAAGATGATTGTATGTGTTCTCTTTCGGATCCATTTCTAGACGGAGTATTGTATCATAAAAGAAGAATTGTAAGATCTGTAGATGATTCTGTAGCGAAGATCGTGGCAGGCAGTCCTCAGCTTATCAGAAGGAGCCGGGGATATGTTCCGTATCCGGTTTTTCTGCAAAAAGAAATAGCCGGGGAAGCAGAGGTTTTTGCTGCGGGAGGAGATTTGAAAGCGGCTTTTTGTCTCAGCCGCGGGTCAAAAGCAGTTGTATCCCAGTATTTCGGTGATTTGGAAGAATGCAGTGTTATGGAGGAATATAAAAGATCCTACAAAGATTTAACACGCCTGTTAAACATCACTCCCAAGCTGGCTGTTTGTGACCTGCACCCCAATTATTACTCTTCCCGTTTTGCCCGGAGTCTGATGCTCCCTATGTTAAAAGTTCAGCATCATCATGCCCATATTGCATCTGTTATGGCGGAGCATGGGCTGGATGGCCCTGTCATAGGCGTTGCATTTGACGGAACCGGCTATGGAACTGATGGGAGCATATGGGGAGGAGAATTCCTGATCTGTAAAGGGAAGGAATTTGTGAGGGCTGCTCATTTGAGCCCGTTCCCGGTTCTTGGAGGTGATCAGTCCATGCGGGATGGGAAAAAGACTGCAGTCTGCTATCTCCATCATGCAGGTCTTGCCAGTTCCTTTCCAGATGAAAGAAAACATCTGATAACGGCTGCACTGGATCAAAAAATTAATACGGTTTTGACTTCCAGTATGGGAAGGCTCTTCGATGCGGCGGCCTCTGTCCTTCAGATTGCCCATGAGAACAGGTATGAGGGAGAATGCGCCATACTGCTTGAACAGGAGGCTGAAATTGCCAGAAGAGAACATATAAAACCTCCGTCCCTGCCATTTCTGATCACAAAAGAGGAGGGTGTTTTAAATCTGGACCCCAGACCATTTTTTGAAGAAGCAGTAAACTGCAAAGACAGAGAGAAAACCGGTGCGCTGGCTCTTGGTTTTCATCATGCTGCAGCACAGGGAATTGCAGAAATCTGTGAAAAACTGAGAAGCCATTATCGTACCAGTGAGGTGGCACTGAGCGGAGGCGTATTTCAGAATAAGATACTTACAGAGCTAACGCTGACCCTTTTAAGGGAAAGAGGCTTTCGTGTATACGTAAACCGCCTTGTGCCTCCTGGAGATGGGGGACTGAGCCTTGGACAGATCTACTTAGGCAGAGAACATTGAAAGGAAGGCAACACGTAACTGGAAGAAAGGAGAAAATCTCATGTGCGTTGCAATACCAGGAAAAGTCATAGAGATACGGGGCGATTATGCAAGCGTGAATGTAATGGATAATATCACCGATGTGAATATAAAGCTTGTAGATGCCGGAATCGGAGATTATGTTCTGATCCACGCAGGCTGTGCCATAGAAGTAATAAGCGGGGAAATGGCTGAGGATATCTTAAGCCTTTTTTCAGAACTTCAGGAGGACAGGTATGAAGATCCAGGAAGTGATTGATAAACTGAAATCTTATGACGGAGAACCGGTGAAGATCATGGAGGTGTGCGGAACCCATACTTCCAGCATATTTAAAAACGGAATCAGAAGTATGATTTCTCCTAAAATTAAACTGATTTCCGGCCCCGGTTGTCCGGTTTGTGTTACCTCAGCTGCTTATATCGACCGTCTGACAGAATTTTCCTTAAAAGAGGATCACTGTGTTCTGACCTTTGGCGATATGATGAAAGTAAAAGGCAGCAGCATGTCCTTAACAGAAGCAAAGGCAGCAGGAGGAAAAGTAAAAATTCTCTATTCACCTTTAATGGCTTTAACAGAGGCCAGAGAGCATAAAAATATCCAGTACCTGTTTGCAGCTGTGGGTTTTGAGACGACTGCCCCTGTCTATGCTCTTATGATGGAGGAAATGCAGCAAAAAAACATTACCAATCTGAAACTGTTAACTTCTGTAAAAACAATCATACCGGCTCTTTCCTATATCTGTGAGAAGGAAAAAAATATTGATGCATTCTTAAGCCCTGGCCACGTTAGCGTAATTACGGGGGCTGACAGCTACCGGGAACTGGCAGAAAAATACCAGAAGCCTTTTGTAATTGCAGGCTTTGAGGGAGAGCATATTCTGGCAGCAGTCTATGAAATCATGAGCCAGTTAAAAGCAGGGCGATATGAAGTGAAAAATATGTACGCAGCTGCAGTAAAGGAAAAAGGCAATGAAAAAGCCCGTGCCCTGCTTTCAAAGTATTTTGAGCAGGGAGATGATTTCTGGCGGGGAATCGGTATCATTGAAAATTCTGCTTTAAGGCTGAAGAAGAAATATGAGATATTTGACGGGGGCAGCCGTATTGAGGGCATCAATGAAGAAATGCCCAAAGGGTGCAAATGTACAGACGTTATTCTGGGCCGTAAGAATCCGGCAGAATGTCCGCTGTTTAAGACTGCCTGTACGCCGCTTCACGCAATTGGTCCCTGTATGGTGTCATCGGAAGGAGCCTGCGGGATCTGGTATCAGAATTCCTGACAAACCCATTTCACAATAGCAGACGAAAGGAGCAGGACAGAAGCTATGAAAATTGATATGTCTTACGGCAGCGGTGGCAAGCAGACCGGTGATCTGATTAATCAGGTTTTTTTAAAACATTTCAATAATAAGACGTTAAACAGACTGGAGGATGCGGCAGTGCTGTCTGTTGAGGGGAAGATTGCCTACACAACAGATTCCTTTGTTGTTACCCCTCTGTTTTTTAGAGGAGGAAATATTGGTAAGCTGGCAGTATGCGGGACCGTCAACGATTTATCCATGATGGGAGCTGTTCCCAAATATCTCACCGCAGGCTTTATTATAGAAGAAGGGACAGAGCTGGAAACCATAGAGGAAATCGCCCGCACCATGGCTTTGACTGCAAAAGAAGCAGGAGTCCGGATTGTAGCAGGCGATACCAAGGTAGTGGATGGAAACGGCGGGGTTTTTATTAATACGTCAGGAATTGGGGAAGTGATGAAAGGTGGTATCAGTATTTCCCACTGTAAACCAGGTGATGCCATTATTTTATCCGGAAACTTAGGAGAGCATCATGCGGCGATTCTTTCCCACCGCATGGGAATAGAGAATCAGATAGCCAGCGATTGTGCGCCCCTTAATTCCATAGTCAAGAACTTATTGGACAGCCAGATCAGGGTTCACTGTATGCGGGATGTGACCAGAGGCGGTCTTGCCACCGTATTAAATGAAGCAGCAGAGCAGTCGGCATGCAGTGTGGAGATCTGGGAGGAGGCTCTTCCTGTCAGTCCTGAGGTGAAAGGTTTTTGCGGTATACTGGGGCTGGATCCTCTCTATATGGCCAATGAGGGAAAGATGATAGCCGTAGTCCCGGGAAATCAGGCCGAAAAGGCGTTAAAAGCAGTGCAGAACAGTAAATATGGAACAAATGCCAGAATTATAGGAACAATTCTTGAAGGAAACGGAGTCAGAATGAAAACCAGGCTTAATGGTCTTCGGACCATTGATCTTTTATATGGAGAAGGCCTTCCAAGAATCTGTTAGTGTAAGTAAAGAGGTCAGCTTATAAAAAGCGGGCTTCTTTTTTTCTCTTGCCAGAATAAATTATATTGACGTAGTAACAACTTATTTGTTATAATGAAGTTGTTTCTTTTGGAGCAAAAGGAGAATAATATATGGAAAAAGAAAAAAAACGTCAAATATCACTACAGCGGGCAGAAGAACTGAAGGGGAGGATTGAAGATTTTCTTGAAGCAAGGAAATCAATTTCCACTGGTATCAGCAAAGAAGATGTACTGAAGGAACGGAAAAACAGAATACTTCATATTTATTCGGCAACGGAAGAGGACTGGAATGATTACAGATGGCAATTGAAAAACAGAATTACAGATGTGGAGAGCCTAAGCCGGATTCTTTCTGTCAGCGAAAAAGAAAAGCAGCTGATCCGGAAAGTGGGGGAAAAGTTTCGGTGGGCAGTTTCCCCGTATTACTTAAGTCTTGCAGATCCTGACGACAGCTTTGATCCCATACGTCTGATGAGTGTCCCAAACTATAAGGAGCTGGAAGACAGCTGTACGGATTTAGATCCTATGGCAGAAGAGTATACCAATCCAGCCGGATGCATTACCAGACGGTATCCGGACCGTCTGATTATCAATGTGACCAATGAATGTGCCATGTACTGCAGGCATTGCCAGAGACGGCGCAACATTGGGGAACAGGATGTCCACAATTCCCGTGACAAGATTGCAGAATCCATTCATTACATCAGAGAGAATGAAGAAATCAGGGATGTTCTTATCACAGGGGGAGATGCTCTGACACTGTCAGATCAGCAGCTGGAATGGATTATCAGCCAGTTAAAGGAGATTCCTCATGTGGACTACATAAGGCTTGGCAGCAGAATTCCTGTAACCATGCCACAGAGAATCACCAAAGAGCTTTGCGATATGTTGAAGAAATACCACCCCATCTATTTAAACACTCATTTTAATCACCCCATGGAGATTACTGAAGAATCAAAAGCAGCCTGTGAAAGGCTTGCGGATGCAGGAATCGTTCTGGGAAATCAGGCAGTTTTGTTAAATGGTATTAACAATGACAAATTTGTAATGCGTGTTCTCAATCATGAATTGTTAAAGTGCAGGGTACGTCCTTATTATATTTTTCATGCAAAGCACGTTCAGGGAACCACCCATTTCAATACATCCATTGAAGATGGCATTGAGATTATGGAATATTTAAGAGGATACACCTCTGGTATGGCAATTCCCACATTTATTGTCAATGCGCCGAAGGGACAGGGCAAAACTCCCATATTCCCCAATTATATTATTTCAAGAGGTCCGGGTTATGTAAAATTCAGAACCTGGGAAGGCAACGTAGTCAAATATGAGGATCATGAAACAAAAGACATTCATGAGCTTCTCTGATCAATAGAAAACAGCTGATCCGGATGCGATGTTGATTCGCCAATGGATCAGCTGTTTTTGCCGTTATTTTTGCATAATGTGAATGGCAAAGCCTCCAAACTCACCGTCTAAATAGACATTTTTCAGTGCTCCATCTTCAAAATATGCCGCAGTATCCATGTTAAAGGAAAAGCCTTTCTCTTTCAATTCTAAAACGGCGGAGGTTAAATCCGGTGTACGCATGGCAATGTGACCGTTTGAACCCAGGAAAGGAGCTTTCATGCATTCAAAATAAGGACCTCCAAACTCAGACTTTTGCCCGTGACGAGGCTCCAGGTTAAACATCATACTCAGAAGCTGTGCCAGTTTTTCTGCTTCTTCCGCATTTGGAGTGTTTATGCCAATATGCTCCAGTTCATATTTATTATTCATAACCATACCTCTTTCTCATTTAAATAATTAGTATCTCACATTGGGAACAATAGCAAAGCACCGGCAGTTAAAGCAAGCAGTCGGATAAAATACATCGGAATCGTGTATTTCCAAAACTCTGTCAGTTTATATTTACCAATACCCATTACCATAGCAGGCATACCGTCAATTGGTAAGAAATGGCCATTCCAGCCTGAAACAACAATTGCTGCGGCTGCAGCTGTCGGGTTCAGTCCAAGACTCATACAGGTAGCAATCGCCATAGGAGCAAATACATACACAGTACCGATTGTGGATCCGGTAAGGGTTGCAAGCACGCTTGTTAACATACAGAATACAAAAATCAGAACGAAAGGATTGATATTTGTTCCAAGCATATTAGCTACAGTTTCTCCAACTAAAGCAGTTAATCCTGTACTGCCAAGAGCATCAGCAACACCAATAACGCCAGCTGACATTAAAATAATTGGAGCCCCAATGTTATTACGAATTTCATCAAAATTCAGAACACCGATCACTAAAACCAGACCTGCAGATAAACCTGGAATCATATATCCGGCATCGCCTACTTTACTTTGAAGAATCATACCAATAACAGCTGCGATAAAGGCCGCATAGGTTGCATTTTCTTTCCATTTTGGTAAATTGTAAACGGTATCTTTGGATTTATCTGTGCCGGTTTCTGTATCTTCCACATTTTTGCCGGGCAGTATTTTATAACCAATTAAAGCCCATGCCACATAAGCCAGGGAAAGTATCAGATTTACAATAGAGAATTTTGCTAAGGAGACGCTGGTAATACCGGATTTGGCAGCCGCCAATACAGCGATAACAATACCATATTGTAATGTAACATTAACCGGTATCAGCGGGTGGTTCGCTGCAAAACCAGCTGCAGCAATCACCTTGCCGCGTGGTAGCTTGTCAGAATACTGTATTGTAGATAAAATACCTAAAGTAAGTACATAGAATGCAGTGGAACCTGTTCCAAAGATACTGCTGGCCAGCATGACGATAATAAATAACATGATATATGCTTTGTATCCGCCTTTGTTTGCCATATTCATAATTGTTTTTCTGAAAGCACCAATCAGGCTTGTTTTTTGAAGTGCGGCCACGATTGCCATAAAAGATGCAAGCATAATAATGGTAGCGTTAGAAAAGCCGCCGAAAGCAGTCTTGATATCGGTTATGCCAAAAAGAACCATGAGAAGACAGGCGAGTATGGGAGGTGCACCGAATGGAAGTTTGTCTGTCATGATTAAAACAATCATGAGAATAGTAATAGCAAGAGCAATAATCATTGGGATAGTCATTTGTTTGGACTCCTCTCTTTTATAAAGCTATATTAATTGGCAGTAGGGTACTATTTATTATTTTCAGGATTCTTTTCTGGCATGAACCATAAGGATGGCGTAATCAATTGCATTGACCAGACTCAGCTCACTGGAGCGGCCGCTGCCTGCAAGATCGATGCCTGTGCCATGGTCTACGCTGGCACGTATAATTGGCAGTCCGAGAGTTACGTTAACACCTTCAACCGCTTCCCAGTGCTTTTCTTCACGGTTATAAACAAACCCTTTAACCTTTAGGGGAATATGACCCTGATCATGGTACATGGCAACAACAATATCATACCAGCCTCCCAGTGCTTTGGAAAATATGGTATCGGGAGGGGTGGGCTTCTTTTCCGGGATAATAATTCCCTCAGCGATTGCTGCATCAATGGCAGGCTGAATTTCTTCGACTTCCTCCCATCCAAACATGCCATTCTCACCACAGTGGGGATTTAACCCTGCTACTCCGATTTTAGGTTCTTTGATTCCCAGGGCCTTGCAGCCTTCGTTAGCAATGCGAATGCAATCCAGAACGCGGTCCTTTTTAACACGATCACAGGCTTCCCGCAACGACACGTGAGTGGAAACATGGACTACCCGCAGGCCGCCGTGAGCCAGCATCATGGTGTACTTTGGTGTATCCGTATAATCAGCATAAATCTCGGTATGACCGGAATAGTGATGACCAGCCATGTTTATGGCTTCTTTACTCAGGGCGTTGGTAACGGTAGCGTCAATCTGACCCTCCATAGCCAGCTGAATCACTTTTACTACATACTGGAAGGCTGCCTCACCACCCAGTGCACAGGCACCTGTGCCAAAGGGTTTTGGCACACTCAGACCTGAGGTATCCGGAATTGCATCGGCAGGAATCAGTTTCAGATCCATCAGATCAATGGTACCATAGGTGTATCTGCCTTCAGCGGGAGAAGAGATAACATTCAGTTTCAAATGGATGCCATGAACTTTTTCAGCCACCTTTAAAGCGTAACTTATGGAAGTTTCATCCCCTACTATCAAAGGCTTACAGCGCTCATAGAGTTTTTCATCTGCCAATGCCCGAACCGTAATCTCCGGGCCATTTCCAAAGGGATCACCCATGGAAATTCCAATAATAGGTCTCATTTGATTATTCATATCAGCACATCCCTCTGTCGGTATTTTCCTTTAAAACCTGTTTTAGTGCGTCAATCCCTTCCTCGCATAGATAGTTAAATGGACGGCGGCAGTCGCCGACCGGATATCCAAGCAGAGAAACAGCCTTTTTAACAACAGTGTTGGGGTTTCCATATTTGAACACAGCACGGAATGAGGCAATGGAGTCCTGAGCAGCCTTGGCCTCCTCCAGTTTGCCAGCCTGAAACAGTTCAAAAATAGATGCAAGAACATGTGGATATACGTTGGCACATCCGGCAATACCGCCTGCACCGCCTGCTTCAAGGCAGGGAAGGATAAGGGAATCGTTTCCGGATAATACACGGAAATCTTTGTCTAAATCTTTTGTAAGATTGATGTATGCGAGTAAGTTATCCCAGTCACCGCTGGAATCTTTGGCACCCATAATAAGGTCTACATCTTTTGCCAGCTTTGCAACGGTCTCAGGAAGCAGTTTATTGCCTGTACGTGCCGGGATGTTGTACAGCACGATAGGAATGTCTACATGTTTCGCAATTTCCACGTAATGATCGTAAAGCTCTTTTTGGGAAGCAAGAGCAAAGCTGGGTGTGATAATGGACAGCACATCAGCGCCCAGTTCCTGGGCTTTCCGGCTGACACGAATGGTATCAGACGTGGAAATGCAGCCTGTACCTGCATATACCGGAACACGATGCTTTACCTGATCGATGGCAGCCTCAAGCACTTCAATTTTTTCTTTTTCGCTTAAGATATAACCTTCTCCGTTGGTTCCAAATGGGAATATACCGTGTACACCGCCCTCCAGCATTCGCTCAATCTGGTTACGCAGCTCCTCCAGATTAAGGGATTCATCGGCATTCATAGGGGTTAAAATTGGTGGGATAATGCCTTTTAATTCGACGTTCTTCATGATAATAATCTCCTCTGATTAAATAATTTTCTTATACAGTGACCTGGCATCAGCAGGTTTAACTTCCCGCATATTGTTTAACAAAAGGCGTGTTACCTGCATACCGGCTTCTACCAGTCCGTCTAAGTCTTCGGCGGGTACTCCAAACTCTTTTAAGCTGGCGGGGATTTCCAGGTCTTTTACGATTTTCTCCATCCATGCAAGCAGATAAGCACTTTTTTCTTCCGCTGTCTGGCAGTTTCGATGGGTGTGAACACACCGGTCGTAGGCAGCGGCAAATTTTTCGCGGCATACCGGTTCATTAAATCCCATGACTGGAGCCAGCAGCATTGCGTTGGATACGCCGTGTGGGATATGGTATTTACCGCCAAGGGGATAGCTTAATGCGTGAACGGCAGTCGTGCCGGAGGCAGTGATAGCCAGTCCGCCGTAATAAGCCGCAATCTGCATCTTGTTTTTTGCTTCCATTGCCTCGGGGTTCTTACATGCATCCATGATGTTGTTAAGTATCAGATCCAGACCCTCAAGAGCATACAAATCGCTGAATGGATTGGCTTTGTTGCTGGTGAAGCATTCAATGCAGTGAGCCAGGGCATCTACCCCCGTAGCTGCTGCAATCTTGCGGGGCACGTTCTTAATCATTCTGGCATCCAGTATCACATAGTCAGCAATCATATTCTCATTGACAATTCCCACCTTTAATTCCTTTTCCGGAACGGCAACAATGGCGTTGGGGGTAACCTCCGCTCCGGTACCTGCAGTGGTGGGAATCAGAATGATGGGAACGCATTTTTGCGCCCGGCCTGGATTGTCTAACAGTTCCTTCACACCGTACTCGTCAGTAACTAGAATGCTTGCCAGCTTGGCTGCATCCATAACGCTGCCACCGCCGCAGGCCACAATCATATCCGCTTTGCTGGCTTTAAACTGATCTACCAGCTTTTGAACTGCGGTATAAGCCGGCTCCGGGGGAAGTTCATCTAAGACATAGTAATCGGCTCCTGCCGCTTTTACTGCTTCCACAGGAAGAGTAAACAGGCCGCTTTCCTCGATTCCCTTATCTGTAAACATGGCAACCCGCTTCACCTTTCGGCTTTTTAAGATAGTGGTGATGCTTTCCATGGCGTTTTCTCCGCCAAATACAGCGTGGGGCATTTTAATGTTATAGGTTTTCAGCATTTTTAAATCCTCTCTGTGTTATTAATGGCTCTGGGCAGCAGTTGGATTATAGAGTCCAACCCGCTCTCTCTTATGTCCCAGAACATCCTGTTCGGTAAAGCGTACGTATTTCACTCCTGCACGGGTGTGGGAGGCATAGGCCAGATGAAGCGCCCCATCATTTGACTGCATCAAATAGGGATATTCGTACTGCCGGTTATTGGTTCTGTTTTCTTCTCCCATAAAGCCTTCGCCCCGTTCCATATAGCGGATGATGGGGAAGGTGAGACCGTCATCCTCGGTCAGGGCAACCGCAACCGGACAGCGAAGACCAGGCCATGCAGCCTTGCCGGGCTGGGGATCGGGTGTACAGGTGGGGTTGTAGGCAATGGCGATACGGCCGCTTTTCAGCTTCACTGCACTGATGCTGGAGTTGTTGTTTGGAAGAGGAGTGGGAGCTGGCTCACTCCAGGTCTCCCCCCAGTCAAAGGACTCACTGCGGTGAATTCGGTAAGCTTCACGGTTACGCATAAAAGCAACCAGATGTCCGTTTTCCAGCTCTATGACATTGGCATGAACATGACCGTTGCTCTTAGGCATCATCACCATCCGCCACGTCTTTCCTTCGTCATCTGAGAGGCGGAAAGCGGTGGGATCTCCGGACAGCCCGTCTTTCGAATCTGTGCACAGCCAGTTTGGAAGTACGACTTGTTGCTAGACAAAAGCAATGTGTAGACATTGCAAACAAAACTAGCGTGGATTCTAAAGAATCCATAACTGTTATTGCAATAGGTGGAATGACGGGGTAACGCCCTGAAACGCCTTCTCAAAGAAACGCCATGCAAAAGAAGAGATAATACTTTGATTGTATGAAGTGCGTTAAGATGTCCAGTATTCGCCCTAACAATTAATGTTGAGGAAAACCGAACTAGAGGTAGTCGAGCGATATAGGGCTAGAGTCTATAAAATATCTATGGTTAGTATGCTATTAAATTAGCTGACAAAGTGGGGAATGTACGAATCTAAAATTGGACTGCGTAGAAATGCGTAGATGGACACGTAGGTGTGGCAATTGTGGTAGAGTAAAAATTTTCGATATGAAATACCATATAGTGTTATAGGCACTATCAAGGTTGCAGGTTCATACTCACGACCTAAGGATATGTATGTAAAGATAGCAATAATGGAACAAGGGAAGCCTAGAAGACGGAGAAATTATCTTCTATGAAATCTTGGTAAGGAAAAACAGTCGTTATAACTTACCTTAATCTAGGTGAAAGTGGTGGCACTAAGCGATGAAATTTCTGTAATGGAGATGGAGCAACAGCCACTAGACGGAAAGTTACAAAGAAAGAAGAGGTAGATTAGTTCAAGGTTCGGGTACGACTAAGAGATGTTAAAATTCTGAAAGGAAGGTTAGCAGACTTGGACACGAAAACTTTAAAGAGAAAACAACTAAGAAACAATGAGTATTATGATATGCAGGTGGTTTATGACCAACTGTATGAAAATGCTAGGGATAATGCAAATTTTACGCATTTAATAAAGCTGGTTATGAGTGCTGAAAACATAAAGTTAGCATATAGGAATATCAAAAATAATAATGGTTCAAATACAAAGGGAACTGATGGAAAAACCATAAAGGACTATGAAAGTATGAATGAAGAAGAAATGATTTTATACTTTCAAGCCAAAATGAGGAATTATAATCCAAACAGTGTCAGACGGGTAGAAATACCAAAACCCAATGGTAAGAAAAGACCACTAGGTATTCCATGTATGGAAGATAGAATTATCCAACAATGTTTGAAACAGGTACTTGAACCAATATGCGAAGCAAAATTTTATAAACACAGCTATGGATTCAGACCAAATAGGTCGACGAGACATGCAGTGGCAAGGTATTCGTATCTTGTGAATATTATGCGAATGTATTATGTGGTAGATGTTGATATAAAAGGGTTCTTCGATAATGTAAATCATGCAAAGTTAATGAAGCAATTGTGGGCATTAGGGATTAGAGATAAATGTCTCCTTAGTGTAATAGGAAAGATACTCAAATCAGAAATAGAAGGCATCGGTATTGCAACCAAAGGTGTCCCACAAGGCGGAATTATAAGTCCACTACTTGCAAATGTAGTTCTAAATGAACTGGACTGGTGGATTGCAGGACAATGGGAGAACTTACCAACAAGATACAATTACAAAGGCACGAACCACAAATACAAAGCCATACGAAAAACAAGGTTAAAGGAAATGCATATCGTTAGATATGCAGATGACTTCAAGATATTTTGCAGTAATCCCAAAACAGCAGAAGCAGTATTAATGGCAACTAAAATGTGGCTAAAGGAAAGACTTGGACTGGAAGTAAGCGAGGAAAAGACTAAAATAACCTACTTGAAGAAAAACTCAAGTGAGTTTCTAGGAGTCAAATTCAAGGCAGTTCCAAAAGGTCGAAAGTTTGTTGTCCGAAGCCATATAACAGATAAAAACATTGAAAAAGCTGCTGAAAATATTAAGAAACAAATCATAACAATACAGCGTCATACTGTGGAAAATGAGGTAGTTAAGCTAAACTCCATAATTCTTGGAGTGCATAATTACTATTCAATGGCTACCATGTGTAACATTGATTTTCACAGAGTATATTTCTTAGTTAAACCAACCATGAACAGACTGAAAAAGAATTACACAAGGGGACACCCTACTAATGCGATTTATCTAAAGCTGTATGGAAACTACACTAAAAATATTTATAATATTGCAGGAATAGACGTATTTCCTTTATACGGTGTGGTGTTAAAGAAAACGCTTAGTTTTAAGCAAGAAATCTGTAACTACACAAAAGAGGGAAGAAATCTAATCCACAATAAGCTGAATGACAACCTGCAAATGCTTATGAAATACTTGTTGAAGAACCGGGATGAAAATGAAACGATAAAATTCAACGATAATCGAATTTCAAAATTAGCAGGACAAAATGGAAAAAGCTATATCACTGGTGT
This sequence comes from Lacrimispora defluvii, assembly GCA_013036995.1. Classification (GTDB taxonomy): domain Bacteria; phylum Bacillota; class Clostridia; order Lachnospirales; family Lachnospiraceae; genus Lacrimispora; species Lacrimispora defluvii. The sequence goes on along the minus strand of JAAOXG010000003.1, from coordinate 136,588 downwards.
GCAATTAGATATTGATAACATGAGATGTTGCAGACAATTACCAAAGAACAAAGGTGGAAGTGATGACTATAGCAACCTTATATGGATTACAGCAAAAGAAAAGGAATTAATTGCGAAAGTAGAAGTTTTCAAAAACGATTTAGTAGGTGTGGAACTGGATAACAAGGCATTAAAAAGACTTAATTCTTTAAGGTTATTAATGGAAAATTTACCAATTTAACAAAGTAATGATTCGTTGGAACGCCGTATGAGCAGGAAACTCTCACGTACGGTGTGAGGTGGGGGAAAAGGTGGAGACAACATCAAAGCCTTACCTATCACGCATAGATCCACCGTCCATTTGAAAGTATCTGAATCGGCTGGCGGCAAAAGGTTCCTTCTTCGGGGAAAACTGTCTCATAGGGACCCCATGTCCTGCCCCCATCGGTACTTTTCTGGCACCGTACTACGGCTGTATACTGCATGTTGTCTTTCCCCTCCTGACGATCCAGCTGTGCCGTGTACATCGCCCATACAGCATGATCAGGACCATAGAATAAGGAGGGGTTCTGCTCACTGCGGTCGGGGTCACCGGAGATATCCACAGGCGGAAGCCATGCGGCTGCGTCTTTTGGAAGAAGAGAGCAGATAATATGGATATCGGCGCTGCCCTCGTAGGTGCCTGCAAACCAGCAGCACAGCAGATCGCCCTCAGGCAGTTCAAGCATTGCCGGAGCATGGGCGGTGGGATATCCACCGGTAGGAAGGAGTGCTTCCAGAACTCCCATATCGCCATTTTGGTAAATTGTTCCATCCCAGGTCAGGCCAGGTAATTTCGCGTATTGCATGTTTTATCCTCCTGATTTTTATATTTTTTTAGGCATATATATCATTGCCGGATACACAGATTTCTTTGAAACCCATCTGACAGATCCATAAAAAGTGTTTCCCTGCCGAAACCACCGGATTTTGATAAGATATTGACTCTTTCTCCCTTGTAGAGGACTTCTGAGAGTACAACACCATGTTCAACCTCGCAGACAGGTGAAATAACGTTTATTCCCGTCTGTTTTACAAACTGGTAAAGAAGATCTCCACCCATGAGAAAAACCGTAGCGTTTACTCCACGGTCAATCAGACCTTCGATGAGCTGCGCCATAACTGTAACCACATTTTCCCGGATCTGTAAAAGGTCAATCCCTTTTTCTTTTGCATATGCGTAGGTCTTACCAGGCTCATCCGGTCCGTTGGCATTTAAAATAACCACAGGCGATTTCTCACAGGATTGAAATACCTGAGACACCAGGCTGCACGCCTCCTCTCCATTTGTCCAGAAAGGATTCAGTTTCTCTTCCGGAGTCAGGTGGTAATGAGGAGCTCCTCTTCTTGCAGCATAGCTGCACTGGGCCAGAGATACGGGATGAATGCTGCCGCAGGCAATGAGCAGATGAGAGGATATTTCCGGTATTTGAGGCTTGTTCCCCCAAAGTCCTGTCAGCGCGGGGAGCAGTGCCGCAAATCCTGCACAGCCAGCCAGCAGATGTATTTCACCTTTCTCTTTCAGCTTCTGTGCAATCAATTCCAGATCGTCTACGGACTGTGAATCATGAATCAGAATTCCTTCATACTGGCTCCAGTCCTGTACGGGATCTTCTATAATAGAAGTTGTCACATCTGTCTGGGACCGGATAATCTGTGTAATGTCAGAGTATAAAACAGGTTCAAAGGGATCTTTTCCAAAAATGCTTTTATCAATGGGAATATTATCTGCGTAGTGGATTCCCTTTCTGGTTGTGCGGTCCATTTGTGGATAAGCCGGAATAAAATGGATCCGCCTCTGTCCGCTGGCCTTTAGTACGGCAGAAAGCTCTGCTCCGATATTTCCACGAAGAACGGAATCCGTTTTTTTATAAATATAAGGAATTCCAGCTTTTCGTGCGTGCTCTGTTATAGAAAACACAGCTTCATAGGCGTCTTTGCGGTTTAAGTGACGGGTTTCGGCATCAACCACCAGGACATCAGTTTCCGGGCTGAAATCTGACGTATTAAAATCAAAATCCAAAGTTACATACGCAGTTGCACCACTTACTGATAACTGGACACTGGTATCCAATGCGCCCGTAAAATCATCTGATATAATTAATAATTTAATCATGTAATTACCTTTTCCATCTGTTTTTATCAGGTTCTTCAAAACGCCCTTTTATCATAAAAACATGATACCATACGGAAATAAGTTCACCAACCAATTAAAAGGCTATTTTAGTTCATTTATGAAACACATCATAGAAACGTGGTATGGGTTTTTGTATAAAATACACAAAATATTTTTATTGCTTTCAAAGAAAAGTAAAATATGGTATAATAAAGTATAAACATAATGTTCCAAATATGAACAGTTTGGAGCAGCAAGGACATGATATTCATATTATTTACGGGAGAAGAGCTATGCGAAAAGAATACTTAATGGAAACAACAGATGTTTTAAGCCAGTTGGACACATCGCTTCAGGGACTTTCTGACGCTTCAGTGGAAGAGAGAAGGTTAAAGTATGGGCTGAACAAACTGAAGGAAGGAAAAAAGCCAGGCCTGATCGAAAAATTTTTAAAAGAACTTGCTAACTTTATGACAATTGTACTGATTATTGCAGCGGTTATCTCAGGAGTAACTTCGATTTATGCAGGGGAAAGCATGATTGATACCCTTATCATTATTTCTGTGGTTATTATCAATGCCGTTCTCGGTGTTTATCAGCAATCGAAAGCAGAATCAGCGATTGAATCCCTACAGGAGATGGCGGCAGCCACATCAAAGGTAATCCGAAATGACAAGCTTCTTATTGTCCGTTCCGAGGAACTGGTTCCTGGTGACATTATTCTTTTGGAAGCAGGGGACTCCGTACCTGCAGATTCCAGGATTTTGGAATCAGCCAGCTTAAAGGTGGAGGAAGCCGCGCTGACCGGAGAATCTGTATCCGTATCCAAGATTATGGAAGTTGTTTCAGGCGGATCAGGAGAGGTTGCGCTGGCAGACAGAAAGAACATGGTCTATACCGGTTCTACCATTGTTTATGGAAGAGGAAAGGCTGTGGTATGTGATACCGGTATGGATACTGAAATCGGCCATATTGCCGATGCTCTCAACACAGCCAGGGAGGAAGAAACTCCGCTGCAGATTAAATTAGACCAGCTTTCCAAAGTACTGTCCATTATGGTTCTTGGAATCTGTGCTCTTATGTTTGCCATAGATTTAATAAGAATCGGTATATCTGGAAGCGGGATTCACTTAGAGCAGATTATTGATACCTTTATGATTGCCGTTTCCCTGGCAGTTGCTGCAATTCCGGAGGGTCTGGCAGCCGTTGTTACCATTCTGCTTTCCATTGGTGTGACTAAGATGTCAAAGAAACACGCCATTATCAGAAGACTGACAGCAGTGGAAACCCTGGGCTGTACACAGATTATCTGTTCAGATAAGACAGGAACCTTAACGCAGAATAAAATGACGGTTGTAGAGCACTCTGCATCTGATGAAGCTCTTCTGATGACTGCCATGTCGCTGTGCTGTGATGCACAACTGGATGCGGACAGTTTACAGGCAGTGGGAGAACCCACCGAATGTGCCCTGGTTAACGATGCATGTAAGAACGGATTATCAAAACCGGTGCTGGCAAAAGAATATGTAAGAATCGGTGAAGCACCCTTTGATTCCGTCAGAAAGATGATGTCAACGGTTCATAAAAAAGCAGACGGTACTGTGATACAGTTTACAAAAGGTGCTCCGGATGAGGTTTTAAAGCGATGCACCAGAGTTTATACTGGTGATGGAATTGCAGAGATGACAGAAGAGATGCGCAAAGCCATTCTGAAAACAAATAAAAGCATGGCGGATAAGGCACTCAGGGTTTTATGCGGTTCCATGAGAGAGTGGGACAGCGCCCCTGCTGCTATGGAGCCGGATATTCTGGAAAAAGATCTGGTGTATTTAGGATTGTCCGGAATGATCGATCCGGTACGACCGGAAGTAAAAGCAGCCATTATAGAATGTCAGGAAGCCGGTATCCGGCCCATTATGATCACTGGAGACCATAAGGATACCGCAGTTGCCATTGCAAAAGAGCTTGGAATTCTTGAAAACGAAAGTATGGCAATTACTGGTGCCCAGCTTCAGAAGATTTCCGATGAAGAGCTGGAAAGAACCATTCACAATTATTCCGTTTATGCAAGAGTTCAGCCGGAGCATAAAGTACGTATAGTTAAGACCTGGAAGAAGCTTTCCAAAGTAACAGCCATGACAGGAGACGGAGTAAACGATGCGCCCTCTATTAAAGAGGCAGATATCGGTGTGGGAATGGGAATTACCGGTACAGATGTGACTAAGGATGTTGCAGATATGGTGCTTGCTGATGATAATTTTGCAACCATCGTCGCTGCAGTTGCAGAAGGACGCCGTATTTACGACAATATCCGTAAGGCTATCCAGTTTTTGCTTTCCTCAAATCTTGCAGAGGTTATAGCTGTATTTGTCGCCAGTCTTTTCGGGTTTACTATTTTAAAACCGGTACATTTGTTGTGGATCAACCTGATTACAGACTGTTTCCCAGCCATCGGGCTTGGTATGGAAGCAGAAGAAGGGGATATTATGAAACGCGATCCGAGAAGCCCCAAAGATGGTGTGTTTTCCGATGGAATCGGAGCCGAAACAGCATTTCAGGGTATGGTAATTGCCATCCTCACCCTGGCTGCTTACTTGATCGGACATTATATGGAAAGCGGAGTATGGGAAATTGCGGAGAGTTCCGATGGTATGACAATGGCATTTTTAGCACTGTCCCTGCTTGAGATGTTTCATTCCTTTAATATGCGTTCCAGAAAGGATTCCATCTTTCATTTAAAATCACGGAATAACTTTTTGACTGCTTCATTAGCAGTATCCTTCGTTCTGACAACTGCTGTCATTTATGTTCCGTTTTTACGGGAAGCGTTTTCCTTTGAGCATATTTCATTGGTGGAATATCTTGTGGCAGTATTAATTTCCGTTTCCATCATTCCGATTGTAGAAATTACCAAACTGTTAAAGCATAAAAAGAAATAAGTCCGATTATGAAAAATACCGTCCCCGGGGGCGGTGTTTTTTGCTTGCATTGCGCCCGGCGTGGCAGGAACTCTGGTTGAAATATGTTCTGTTCTGGAACAGGTTGCAATTTATATTTACTTAATATCAGCCGATAATAAAAATAGAAAAACAATCTGTTACCGTTAACAATGTAAGGAGGAAATTGTTATGGAAATAACCGGGTTAAATCAATACTGCCATACTGACGCAGCATCAAAAAGTGCGGGAACAAAATATAATGGCGGCACCGATATAAATATGGCTGAGATATTTAGAAAGGAAGTATTGAATTGGGAGGAAAAAATCAAGAAGAAGATTAATGAGGATTTAGAAAATGACCGGGAAGGCAATAATAATATGTCTGAAAAAAAATGGAATGCTTTCATGAATAGAGTGGATAGAGCGATGAATACAGATATTAAAGCTGATTATTCCAGACCAAATATGGAAAATAAACGGCTTCGTGATGATTCTTTTGTGAAATTCCAAATAAGTGCACTTGAAGCTCACTCAGACAAATAAAATAGCAGCCCAGATAGAATCGATCTCTACGCTGGACTACTATCTGTTTTAACCGTTTACTGCCTGGCGTTTCATCTGGGTAATGGCTTCGATGACCGGTGGCAGATATAAGATCACAATAGTTACAACCATTTCAGGAACAATATAGGTAGCGTTATATCCAAAGGTATATAAAAGCGGGTTCATGCCTTCCGGTGCATAGGAAGCAAAGAATATGTAACCGGAAATAACATGGCATAAATATCTGCCTAAAACACCTGTAATATATCCTGGAATCAATCCGTATTTTCTGTTATGAAACAAACCGGAAAGTCCCAGGCACCCAAATGCAATTGGATAGTCCAGGAGAACCTGAACGGGAGCGTAAATATATGGCCCCATGATAAACTGAAGAATTCCGTATGCCACTCCTGTCATAATTCCGGCTTTCACGCCGTAGATATATCCGATCAGACAGATAAACAGCATGGAAAACAGTGTGATGGAACCTCCGAACGGAAGTGAGGCAAATTTGATGAAAGAAGCCACCATAGCCAGTGCCATCGCACCTGCGCAGGTTACCATCTGCCGGGTTTTCAGCTGTCTGGTGGGCAGTGTTTTGCCGGTAAGCAGATGAATCCCCAGTAAAATAATGAAAAGTGCGGCAATCACCAGTCCGTAACCGGCTGGTTTTAAAAAGTATTCTCCGGATTCCTGAGAATAGGTTAGAAAAAATGACATAAAAAAACCTCCTTCGTATGCACAGGAGGGGACTACTACTATTGCTTCCTTCCGCCGGCATTATCCGGTTCAAGTAGTAAGGGTCAGGTAAATACCATTCTCAGCCCAAGGCTCCCCCAGCGTGTCATAATTTTTTCATTTCGGTGTGAGTATAACTGAAATAAAAGGGAATGTCAAGATATTTAAACCTGTAAAATTAGTATAAAAAAGTAAATTAAGCACAACCTAGTACAGCAGTGCATCATTGCATTTTTTAAAATAAAAATACAGATGCGGAGGTTGTATTTATGACAGGCTTTATCATTGCTCTGATATCAGGTGCGCTAATGAGCATACAGGGGGTATTAAATACGGGAGTGTCCAAACAGACAAGCATGTGGGTATCCACAGGCTGGGTTCAGCTGACCGCTTTTTTAACCTGCCTCATTTTATGGTATTTTTCAGGGAGGGACAATATTTCAGCCCTTCTTTCGGTTCACCCCAAATACATGCTGATCGGAGGCATTATCGGCGCATTTATTACTTACACAGTTGTAAAGAGTATGGGGACGCTGGGTCCGGCAAAAGCAGCACTGGTGATAGTATTGTCCCAGATCGTGGTGGCATATGCAGTGGAGGTATTTGGATTATTTGGCGTGGAAAAAGTTGGGTTTGAGTGGAAAAAACTGATTGGGGCAGTTGTAGCCATCATCGGCATTATAATCTTTAACTAATTTGGAAATAGTGCTTGTATTTACTTATTTCTTTAGGTAGAATAGGTACAAGGGCTGAGGATGGGATCCTTTTTTGCAAAATTTTGTAAAGGGAGGATTCCATGAACTATCATAGGATTAAGATCGCAGCCATAGCTTTCTGCGTAATCATATGCAGTATTTGCTATGGCTTAAACAGAAATCATAAATACCGGGAAGAAGGGTTTGTTTCCATTCAGGAGACGCCTGTATCGTCACAAGAGGAAACTTTAGCCGGGGATTTAAAAGAAACATCAAAAGAACCGTTACGTATTTGCTGTGTACATATATGCGGAGAGGTGGCTTCTCCAGGCGTCTATGAGCTGGAGGAGGGAAGCCGTATCTTTCAGGCTGTAGCAGCAGCCGGAGGTTTTACGGAGAATGCAGCAGCTGATTCGCTAAACATGGCGGAACCAGTCAAAGACGGGATGAAGATTCAGGTACCGGACAAGGAAGAAGCCAAAGTGCTTTTGGATCAGGCATTATCTTCCGGAACAGGTTCATCAGAAGGCAGACGTAAAGTGAATCTTAACACGGCTGACAAGAGCCAGCTCATGACCTTAAGAGGAGTGGGAGAGGCGAAGGCAGATGACATCATTCGTTACCGGGAGAGTCACGGTGGATTTCAGAAGATTGAAGACATTATGAAGATATCAGGAATTAAGGAGGCAGCCTTTCAGAAGATAAAAGACGATATCACGGTTTAAATAGAAGACAGAGGTGCAAAATGGCAAGTGTTTTAGTAGTAGATGACGAAAAACTGATTGTAAAGGGAATGAGATTCAGTCTGGAGCAGGACGGTATGGAAGTGGACTGTGCCTACGACGGTGAGGAAGCCATTAATCTGGCAAAACAGAAGGAATACGATGTAGTGCTTTTGGATGTCATGCTTCCAAAGTTTGATGGATATGAGGTTTGTCAGGCGATCCGGGAATTTTCCGAGATGCCCATCATTATGCTGACAGCCAAGGGCAACGATATGGATAAGATCCTGGGGCTTGAGTACGGAGCGGATGATTACATTACAAAGCCCTTTAACATTCTGGAAGTAAAAGCAAGAATTAAGGCAATTATGCGTAGAAACGCCAAGAAGGGCAGACGGGATAAAAAGGAAGACAGCCATCTGGTGACAGCCGGTGATTTAAAACTGGACCGGGATGCCAGAAGGGTCTTTATTGCAGAGAAGGAGATCAATTTAACAGCGAAGGAATTCGATCTTCTGGAGCTTTTAACCTGCAATCCCAGCAAAGTTTACAGCAGAGAACAGCTGCTTACTTATGTTTGGGGAAACAAGGCGATGGACACTGGTGATGTCCGTACTGTAGATGTTCATGTAAGGCGCCTGAGGGAGAAAATTGAGCCCAGCCCCAGCGATCCCAAATATGTGCATACGAAATGGGGCGTAGGATATTATTTCCGCGTCTAGTGAAAAAAGGAGGATTTCTGCCGGGAGACCGGAGAGATCCGCCTTTTCTTAAATTAAGGAGTGCCGAAACGATGAAGAAAAGCCCGCAGGGGGAACGATGGAGAAGGCTTGACAATACGGCAAAGATTTTTCCTGTCATAGCCGATGAAAATTTAAGCAATGTGTTCCGAATCAGTGCCCAGCTAAAAAGTGAAGTGGTACCTGGAACCTTACAGAGAGCGTTAGAGGAAGTTCTGCCTCAGTTTGAAGGATTTTCTGTGAAACTGAGGAGAGGCTTTTTCTGGTATTATTTTGAACACAACAGCCGGATGCCGGTCATTGAACGGGAGACAACCTATCCCTGTAAGTATATTGACCCTCACAGCAACCAGCTTTTTTTATTCCGGGTCACTTATTTTGGCAGCCGGATCAATCTGGAGGTATTTCATGCTGTCACAGATGGACTGGGTGCTGTTAATTTTTTAAAGGCACTGGTTTACCGCTATCTGGATCTGATAAAGGATTCAAGAACCGGTCACAGAGCCCCCCAGAAGATTTCTTCCGAAGTTTCCATGAATGTGGAGGACAGTTACGTCCGTAACTATAGAAAGATCCGGAAACAGAAATACAGTTCTGCAAAAGCCTATCATATTACCGGGGAGCTGCTCTCACTGGATGAGGAGAATATTCTTCACGGTTATATCGGTTTAAAAGAAATAAAGGCTGTAAGCAAGGGGTATGGCGTCAGTATTACCCGCTTCTTAACTGCTGCACTGATCTGGTCTATTTATCAGGAGTATTTAAAAAAGAAGCCGTCTGAACAATCCATAGGAATCAGCATTCCCATTAATCTAAGGAATTTTTTCGGTTCTGAGACAATGGCGAATTTTTTTGCTGTGACTTTAGTGGAATTTCTTTCTTCCGGAGAGAATCATACGTTTGAGGAAATATTACATGTGGTCTGTACCCAGATGGATGAAAAGATTACAAAAGAGAAGATGGAGGAGACCATTTCCTATAATGTTTCCAGTGAGAAGAAGTGGTATCTGCGCATTACTCCTCTTGTTATAAAATGGCTTGCTTTAAATCTGATATTCTGGAGGAACAATGGGGCATATACCATGACATTGTCAAACATCGGTCCCATTGAGATGGATGAAGAATATGCAAATGAGATTGAACGCTTTACCATGATGATCGGAGTTTCACGCAGACAGCCCATGAAATGTGGAGTTTGTTCCTATGCTGATGAGGTGATTGTTACCTTCAGTTCTGTTTTTCAGGATACAAGGCTTGCGGACACGTTTTTTGGTTTTCTAAGGAATGAAGGGATTCCGGTTGAACTGGAAAGCAATGGGGTGCCGGATCACAGAGATGATAAGGGACAGTATCCCCAGATCCGGTATGACAAGGAGCGGATGAAAAAGATTGCCAATATCTTTTACGGCATTATGATTTTTGCCGCGGTGATTCTTGGAATCATTAACCTGGCTACCTATTCTGGTTCCATATGGTCAGTGATCGCAATTGCCTTAATGGCCTATTCCGTCATGACAGTCCGGTATTCCTTTATGCGACATTCCAATCTGGCAGGGAAAGTAGTCATGCAGACCATAGCAGCAGAGATCGTATGGGTTGCGATTGATCATGTGACAGGGTACAGCGGCTGGTCTGTGAACTATGGGATACCAAGTACCATATTATTTGCTGACCTGGCGGTGGTATTTTTAATTCTTGTTAACCGAATGAACTGGCAAAGCTATTTCATGTACCAGATTGCAGTTACTGTTTTCAGCTTTATTCCGTTGATTCTATGGGCGGCAGGGCTGATTACCAGACCGCTTCTGTCCATTGTGACAGTGGCAGTGACCGTGATAATTCTTGCAGTCACCATTGTTTTGGGAGACCGGAGAGTAAAGAATGAGCTGATCAGACGATTTCATATATAGAACGTGCTTTCTGGAAAGGAGGTAGACATTTGAGAAGAAAAAAAGTGAGTGTGATGGGAAACCTGGTGAGAGATATGATGCAGAATGTGATGGAAACTTCGTTTAAGCAGCCATTCCAGAGCGGCGAACTGAGAAAAAATCCGGTGGAGCCGGCCTGGGTATGTCCGGCTGGATATGAATATGAAATTATAGAAAAATGTGATTTAAAGATGGAATATTTAAGACCTGTTGGAGTGGTTACAGGGCGGGTGATTCTTCAACTTCATGGTGGCGGCTATATCGGCCCAATGAAGAATATATACCGGAAATTTGCAGTCCGGTATTCCAAGATCAGTTATGGTGGAGATGTTCTGACTCCGGATTACCGGGTAGCTCCGGAAGATCCCTATCCGGCTGCTTTGCAGGATGCCGTTTCGGCTTACCAGTGGCTATTGCAGGAGAAGGGGTATGCCCCTGAAAACATTGTAATAGCAGGAGATTCGGCCGGCGGTGGTTTAGGCCTTGCATTGGGTCTTTATTTAAAGGACAATCACCTGCCTCTTCCGGGAGGCTTTCTCACCATGTCTGCCTGGACGGATTTAACAAACAGCGGGGAAAGTTATCAGGCTAATTATGAGCTGGATCCCCTTTTTGGTAATTCCACCCATAACATGCTTTACGATTCTACGTATATTGGAGAGGCAGATCCCATGGAACCGTATATCTCGCCGCTGTTCGGAGATTTTAGCGGGTTTTCTCCCGTACTGATGCAGGTGGGAAATTACGAGGTACTGTTAAGTGACACCCTGATGGTTGGTCAAAAGTTAAAAAAAGCTGGGGTGAAATGCCGGATATCCGTCTTTGAAGGGATGTTTCATGTATTCCAGATGGGGCTGGATCTAATCCCGGAAAGCCGGGAAGCCTGGGAGGAAGCGGAAGAATTCTTACGGGTTGTATATCATATTAATGTAAAACCGGAAGGAAAAGTTGTCCGGAAAGTGAAGACAGGGCAAAAACGGTCTGCGAGAGATATCACCGGCTTTTTAATTGCCATGATGAAGAAAGAATTGAATGGATAGAGGAGATACGAATGAAGATCACATTGGTAACTGTGGGGAAGATAAAAGAAAAGTTTTATACTGACGCCATAGCCGAATACAGCAAGAGACTGAGCCGCTACTGCAAGCTTGAGGTGATCCAGGTGGCAGATGAGAAGACACCTGATCATGCCAGTGAGACGGTGGAACGGCAGATTAAGGAGAAGGAAGGCGAGAGAATCCTTCTTTCCATCAAGGAAGGCGCCTATGTGATCGCTCTGGCCATTGACGGAGATACCCCGGATTCTGTAAAGCTGTCAGAAAAAATAGCGGCTCTTGGAGTGGGCGGAGTAAGCCAGATTGTATTTATTATCGGCGGTTCCCTTGGGCTGGCTGACGCTGTGTTAAAGCGGGCTGATTATAAGCTGAGCTTTTCTAATATGACGTTCCCCCACCAGTTGATGCGGGTGATTTTGCTGGAACAGATTTACCGGAGTTATCGGATTATTAATGGGGAACCTTATCATAAATAGATGTAACAGATATAAGATACGCTCACTTGCTCATTTCATACGAAAGGGGATTGCAGTGAGCGTTTTTTTATTCCAGGGGAATTCATAAAGTACTCATGACAAAGGGATCTGAGTATCTACATCGGCTCGTTGGTGGTGTCGATATCTATGAAACTCCTATTGGCTATGTAATAATTACTCAATCTCGGACTCTTTATAAATTGCAAAAACTACATCCAGTTTTATTCCATCGTCAGATTTCTCTGCATCTTTATATAGCACCTGTATTCTATCGTCAACAGAAATATCTGGGACTCCATCTGCAGATACTATTTTTTTAGGGACCCAGACTTTATCGCCCATGTCTTTTATGGTTTCACCTTCATTTGGAATTACTATAAAGTAAGTATCAGTGACCTCTGAAACAATTCCTTTAAAGTATTTTTCCTTTTTTTCATTGCTGCATCCAGTTAATAACAACAAAATAATGATAAAAACGAACAATAATTTTTTTGGGGTCATAGTTTACACTCCTTTTTCTTAACGTTTGTTTAATTAATAAATAAGTAATGAATCATGTTGTAAACTTCATTTCATATCACTTTATATTATTTCATATGTTATACGTTTTATAAAGTGGTTATATAACAACTTTGTACTCCATCTTGCTTATAAGAGTCATTTGATTCTGCACTACTATTTTTAACGGGCTGGTTATATTTTATTATAGCAAGAATAGGGCCTGATTTATTATTTAATAAGTGCAAAAATACTGAATATAATTCACACAAACAGTTGTCAAATCTTGTCGTTTTTTGTATAATATACATAGATAAAGCTGTTGTGTTTTAAACAAAATATAGGGGGGATCTGCATGAATTTGCCGCAGTTATATTATTTCATAAAATTAGCAGAATTACAGCATTATACGAAAGCCGCAAAAGAACTTTACATCGCTCAGCCCTCGTTAAGTGACTCGATCGCTTCACTGGAAAGTGAACTTGGAATATCCTTGTTTCAGAAAAAAGGACGAAATGTAACACTGACAAAATACGGAGAAGAATTTTATATCCATGTATCCCAGGCGTTAAACGAACTGGAACGGGGAATAGCCACCATGAAGATGCATTCTGGTCAGCTGGGAGGTACCATTGATGTAGGCTGTATCCCCACTTTATTAGGTGATTTTCTTCCGACAGCAATTCAAAATTACATGAGAAAGAATCCTCAGGCAAAATTTAACATATTCCAGGGGATGTCTATTGAGGTCGCTCATGGGGTAGCAGCTGGAAAATATGACCTGGGTTTTTGTTCCATGGTGGAAGAGGAACCTGATCTTTTATTTGTTCCCATTATGGCACAGGAGCTGGTTTTGATCGTTAACGACGCCCATCCCCTTGCAGAAAGAAAAGAATTATGTTTAAGCGAATTAAAGAATTATAATCTTACTACATATCGTGATTGCATACCTATCGGAAAGGTGGTCCGTAATCTTTTGCAGCAGCATGAGGTGGAGGCAACGTTTTCTTATGATGACGAAATTTCCATCGGAGGTGTGATATCAGAGTCAAATCTGGCAGCTATCGTTGCCCGCACTCCCTTTTTAAAACAATTTGATAACCTGGTACTGATTCCTCTGTCAGATGTACCAAAGGATACCCGCCTGATTTATATGACATTCAGCAGAAAGAATTTCGTTTCCTCCTCTGTGGAAGCATTTGCGGATTTCATTGTGGCGCACGAGATGAATCTGCCGTAATCGGACAGACAGGATGGAGCAGAATATGAGAATAATATATGGAACTGGAAATCCAGCTAAATTATCAGCAATGCAGAAACGGTTGTCTGGACGTAAATGGAAAAACTTTGACAGATGATGAAGAACTTGATACAGTTGCCGTAGTAGATGGGTTTCTGGAGTTTTTTCAGACGTTTTTAAATACTAACAAAAAGAATTAAACATATAAGAAAACAGCGGTATGCTGCCACAAGGGCATACCGCTGTTTCTTTATCATAGACGATTCATCTCAACCAGATTATACAATACCCACTGTCGCCATAAGTGCAATTACCAGTCCACCAATAAAAGCCGGGATCATGGTTCCTAAAATAATATGTTTATAGCTTTCCTTTAAGCTGCATCCGCAGATGGACATGGTGAGGATTGCAACGGAGGAGTTAGGCAGTTTATTTAAGATCAGGGCAGATTCTGTTACAATGCGGTGGAGAGCAGCAACATTGACTCCCATATCAACAAATGCTTTTCCAAAGCTCTCCATGAAGATGGTTTCACCTGAAATTGCGGAACCGGTCAGTCCGGTCAGCACCGTTGTGCCGAAAAATGCTTTCAGATATGCGGGCATATTCATGGCAAGCACTGCCTGCTGCAGCTGCTGGAATGCAGGAGAAGCGCCTAAAACTTTGGAAAGTCCCATAACTGCAGCAACCGTAAGCATGGAGCTTAAGCCGGAGCTGCTTCCGGTTTTAATGGAAGTTTTCATGTTCTTAATCCGTTTTAACTGGGTGCAGATAATTAACAGGATACCAATTACCAGAGAGAACATAATGCTTGGGGAAGTTCCCCAGCTGGAGGTTGCAACTACACAGCCTAAAACAAGGACAAAAGGAAGAACGGACATGAAAATCCCGGGAAGTTCCTCTTCCGAAACGGCTGTCTGCTGTGTCTTATACATGGCAAGAAGCTGTTCCGGTGTGTTTTTTTTCAGACTCTGCTTTTGTGCATAATTAAAATACAGGAAGTAAGAAACAGCTAGGATCGCGGTAAATACAAAGGAAAGAAGAGGCGCTGATCCAAGGGAGGTATTTAAATATTTACTTGGCAGTACATTGCAGATATCTAAGGAATAGGCAAAACCATTGGCAGAAGCACCGCCGCCCAAAAGAAGGAAGGGAAGCACCCGCCGGTCCATTTTATTTTCATATAAAAGGTTATCGGCAATGGGGTAAAGGACAAAAACCATAATATAACCGTTGATACCAAGCAGAGTGATGAAAAATGTACAGATCAGGATGACCAGACCTACCATTTTCGTTCCCAGCTTCTTTGTCAGTGTCTGGGCGATTTTTGTTGCCAGACCTGTTTCTAAAACAAGCTGGCCAAAGACTCCGCCAAGCCCCAGGATTAAAAACCAGGAGGCTACAAAGCCGCCGGCACCGCCGGAAAATGTGGTCAGAAACCCTTCCTTAAGATCCAGTCCGCTTGTGACCAGAATAATGGCTGCCGTGATCACCGTCGCTGTTATCATATCGATGCCCTTGATAATCATTACAACTAAAAGTGCAATGGCAATAATAAGACCAATTGTAGCTAACATAATGTTCCCTCCAATATTTATATAGTCTGTCAGTCAGGAAAACTCTTCATTAAGCTTTCTCATTTGCACCGGACTGCCACTGAGCCGTCATTTTATCTAGCGGAATCGCAGTCAGCCCTGTTTCCCTGGAATAGGAATAGATTACAAATCCACGTTTACAGCGGAAGACGCATTCCAGGCATGGGTCTTCATCGCAATAGGCAAAGGCATCGGTATCTGCCAGGGAAAAAACAAGAGGAGGACGCTTTGTCTCAGGTAAATATTTTAAGTACCCCCCGGTAAACGTTTTTAAATACATCCACTCCGGCATATATTCCGGCTTTAATGTTTCCCAGAATACTTCCACGGCGTTGTCATTGTAGCCGCCGGTGATTCGATAGTTTAAGTGAATCTTATCGTTTACCAGGTCTGGTGATTCCGGTATTAAATGAACCGCTTTTGAACCGCAGCATAAAATTTCCGTCTCACCAGGGGTAGAAACAGAAATGGCGGGAAACAGTCCGCCGCATGTTTCACATCGGTAAAAGGATACTTCCGGACACTGGTTAGCCGGAGGTTTTCTTGTATCACGGCATCTTCTTGGTCCGAATGTTTGTTGAGTCATAGCCTGTCACCCCTTCATCCGTTTTAACAGCTCTTCCCGCAGCAGATATTTTTTTACTTTTCCGCTGCCTGTGTGGGGAATTCGTTTAATAATTTCCAGACGTTCCGGCCAGAAGCGTTTGGATATGCGGTGCTCTTTTAAATAGTCTATTACATCTGTCAGGGACAGGTTTTCAAACCCTTTTGCAACAACCACAAAAGCACAGATCCGTTCCCCCAGACGTTCGTCAGGCATACCAATGACGGTATGGTCAAGAATTCCGGGACAGCCTTCTAAATTATCATTAATTTCATTGGAATTTAAATTTTCACCGCCACGGACAATCATATCTTTCTTTCTTCCGATAATCCGTATATTTCCATCTTCATCCATAACGCAGAGATCTCCGCTGTGATACCAGCCGTCATCGTCAAGAACTTCATCGGTAATCCCCCGGTTTTTTAAATATCCCACAAATACATTGGGACCTCTTGACAATTCTTCTCCTGCAGTTCCAAAAGGAACATCTGCACCGTTTTCATCCACTACACGAATCTCGACTCCCTCCAGCGGTTTTCCAGAAGTAGTTCCATTCAGCCTTAATGCGTCACAGGGTCTGACAAAAACATGGGGAACACTCTCCGTGGAACCATACACCTCACATAGAAGTATCCCATAATCCCAGGCTTTTTGTACCATATAGCCCGGAACAGGTGCGCCGCCGCATAAATAGAATTTCAGAGAGGGGATAGCACCTCCGTTGGTCTCTAAATCCCTTAAAATATCATAGATAAAAGGAGTGGCGCCCATGGAATAAGTACATGCCTCAAGATTCATTAAATCAATGGCTTCCCGACAGCAGTATTTCTGCTGTAATACCACCTTAGCTCCTGTGAGCATGGGAGCAATAATCCCATGGTGAAAACCGGTTGCATGGTTGAGAGGAGCAGGCATAAACATGATATCGTCCATTGAGATTCCCAGCTCCCGGTTAAAGGTCTCCTCGCTGTAACGGATGTTATCATGAGTTAAAATTACACCCTTTGAGCCGCAGGTAGTGCCTGAGGTCCCGAGAATGACGGCAATATCCTGTCCAGTCTGCCGGGCACACTCCTCACTCCTTAATGGCCTGTAATCATGGAGAATATTCTTCCAGGCATAACAGCTGCTTTTTATCTCCCTGGTCTGATCCAGCAAAACCACTGCACGAAGGCTGTTAATGTGAGGAAGTGCTGATTGAATCATTTCCTCATAATCGGTCTTGTGAAAGCAAGTGGGAGCAAAGTAAGCTTTCGCCTGGGTTAGATTTAAGCAGCGGACCAGTTCTTTTTCCTCGTATGACATGGCAATCGGGTGGGCAGCAGCACCCGCCTTAAAGCAGGCAATGGTAATTACTGCGAATTCACTCCAGATGGGAATCTGATAGGAAACCACATCACCGGGGCCGATTCCCTGGGAACGGAGAAAGGCCGCCACTTTGGAAGCGGCCTCATCCATCTGCCTGTATGTATATCGGCATCCTCTGTCATCAACTACATATTCCCGGTCCGGATATTTCCTGACTGACTCATGAAAGCAGTCAGCAAGTGTCCGGTCCGACCAGAATCCATTCTTCAAATACTGAAGTTTTAAATCAGGATTTATTTTTATTTCTTCAAGCATAACCCTTCTCCTTGGAAATGAAGAGCAGAGGTATGATAAGGTTATCCCTGCTGCCTCGCCTTCAGCTCTTTGACAAGAGCAGGAACCACTTCAAATAAATCGCCAACGATGCAATAGTCCGCAACCTCGAAAATAGGAGCGGTTTCATCCTTGTTAATGGCAATGATGGTTCCTGACTCGCTCATCCCGGCTACATGCTGCACTGCTCCTGAAATACCGCAGGCAAAATATATTTTAGGGGAAACAGTAGCGCCCGTCTGCCCAACCTGCTTGCTCTGAGGCATCCAGCCTGCATCAACAGCAGCGCGGGAACAGCCTACGGTACCGCAAAGTACATCAGCCAATTCCTTTAATACAGAAAAGTTCTCGGCAGATTTCATGCCCCGGCCGCCGGAAACGATAATTTCAGCCTCATCAAGCCGCAAGTCATTGTCTTCACAGGCTTTGATAAAGTCAATTACCTTAGTCCGGATCTCCTGAGCCGGAGTGGAGATCTCTTCCCGGATCACAACCGGTTTATTGTCCGGATTCTTTTCCGGTTTTTTAAATGCTCCCGGTCTGCAGGTACCCATCTGAGGTCTGGTTTCACTGCAAAGGATCTGAGCATATAAATTGCCTCCAAAAGCGGGACGTTCCCAGACAACATTGCCGGTTTCCTCATCAACGCTGAGGGCAGTACAGTCTGCAGTCAGACCGGTGCGCAGGCTTACCGCGATTTTGGATCCCAGGTCTCTGCCGTTTACGGTTGCACCAACTAAGATCGTATTGGGCTGATACTTTTCACACAGTTTTAAAAATACATTTCCATAGGCATCGGCAGTGTAATCTTCGTATTCCCCTCCCTCAACCACATAAATTTTATCCGCACCATATTCCCCGGCGGCTTTTACTGCCTCCTTGGTATCTTTTCCGATTACCACTGCACAAAGATCCTGTTTTAAACCTTCTGCCAGCTTTCTGCCCTGGCCTAAAAGTTCCAGTCCCACGCTTTTTGGCTGGTCTTTAAAACATTCAACAAATACCCAAACATCCTTCCATGCTTCAAAACTCATTTTCTTCGGCCTCCTTTTACAGTATTTTCCCGTCGGCCAGCTTGCCGATCAGTGCGTTAGCAATTTCACCGGGAGTATTTCCCTCTATGGTCACGCCGCAGGCGGTCCGTTTTGGTGTGAAAGTAGCTTTAACCTTGGTGGGAGAGCCTTTGAGTCCCATTTTAGACACATCCCCATCTGGTAAATCAGCCAGGGTGATTTCCGGTATCTCTGCTTTTAAAGAGGCGATTTTTCTCTTTATGGTAGCATATCTGGGTTTGTTACTTTCCTTTGTTGCAGTACAAAGAATGGGGAAGCGGGCCTCGATTACTTCGATTCCTTCCTCCACCTGCCGTCTGGCAATTACCTTATCCCCGTCTGCCTCTAAATCCAGAATATAAGTAAGCCTTGCAGCGCCAAGGTGTTCAGCAATACTGGGGGCAGTCTGTCCGGTATCCCCGTCAATGGCCTGCTTTCCGCCCAGAATCACATCGAAGTGACCAAGTTTTTTAATGGCCTGTGACAGAATATAGCTGGTGGCATAGGTATCGGAACCGCCAAATGCACGGTCTGTTACCAGATAAGCCTCATCAGCTCCCATGGAAAGAGCTTCTCTTAATACAGCCTTTGCCTGAGGAGGCCCCATGGAGATCACAGTCACTTTTCCGCCGTAGCGGTCCTTTAAGGAAAGCCCTGTTTCTAAGGCATTTTTATCAAATGGATTCATGATGCTTGGTACACCTGTACGGATCAGGGTGTTTTTTACCGGATCGATTTTAATCTCTGTTGTATCCGGAACCTGCTTGATGCAAACAACGATATTCATCCTGTTATGTCCTCCTATCTGTATTCCTTATCCAGCACATTTGCAATGGTCATACGCTGGATCTGGTTGGCGCCTTCAAAAATCTGGAACACTTTGCAGTCTCTCATCAGTTTTTCTACGGGATATTCTTTGCTGTATCCGTATCCGCCGAAGATCTGTACTGCATTGGAGGTAACCTCCTGTGCACAGTCGGAGACAAAGGTTTTGCAGATGGAGCCTTCCTTCTGAACCATGATTCCCTGGTCCATCATGCGCATGGTGTTATTAACCAGACACCGGGAGGCCTCAACCTTGATTGCCATATCTGCAAGCAGTGCCTGAACCATCTGGAACTTAATGATGGGAGTCCCGAACTGTTTGCGTTCTTTGGCGTATTTTACGGATTCATCAAGGGCTCTCTGCATAATTCCCACAGCCAGGGTTGCTACGAATGCACGGGATAAGTTCAGTGCATTTAAAGCCAGCTTAAAACCGGAGCCTTCCGGTCCAACCATGGCAGAAGCTTTTACCCGCACATTTTCAAAGATTAAGTCAGTGGTATTGGAAAGACGAAGTCCCATCTTGTTCTCATGAGCGCCGACGGTAACGCCAGGTGCATCCGCATCGATAATAAAGGCGGAAATTCCCTTGTGTCCGGCAGCCGGGCTGGTTTTGAAAAATCCTACAAATACATCAGAGAGAGCTCCGTTTGTAATAAAGGTTTTTGTTCCGTTTAAGATGTATTCATCCCCATCTAAGACTGCGGTGGAACGCATGGCGGCCGGATCTGAGCCTGCATTGGGCTCGGTTAAGGCAAATCCTGCAAATGCTCCCGGCCTGATTTTGTCAGCAAAATACTGTCCCTGCTCCCTGGTTCCTGCAAGAATTACATTTCTTAAGGCAACAAAGGTGGTTACAAATGTGATGGCATAGCCTGCATCTACTTTTGCCAGCTCTTCAAATATCATGGCAGTGGTTTCATAGCTTAAGCCGGTTCCGCCGTATTCCTCGGGAATTTCCAGCATGTGAAGTCCCATATCAAACCCCCATTTAAAGAGTTCTCTGGGACATTCACCCTTCTCATCTGCTTCTTTTACGTAAGGCTTGATTTCGTTTTCAGCCATCTCTCTTACGAGAGCAAGAAGCTCTTTTTGTTCTTCGGTGTATAGTAAACTCATGTCATCTCACCTTTCCATTCTATCGTGGTTATTTTTTCAGCTTTGTTTCCCCTGTGGCTGCGCCGGAGGCAAGAATCTCACCGATTTCACCCTGGCTGTATCCCAGATGATTCAGGATCTCAACTGTATGAGCACCCTGGGAGCCGCCGATCCGATACTCCGGTTCTCCAACAGAACCAAAGTTTACCGGGTTTGTAGGAAGGTAGCGTTCACCGGAAGGGTAGGGGATTTTTGCAATAATGTGATTGGCCCAGACCTGTTCATCCTCGTACATATCAAGAGGTTCATAGGCAGCTTCGCAGGCTAAGTCGTTGGCTTTAAACATGCTCATTAATTCTTTTCTTGTGAGTTTGCCAATGGCGTCATCAAGAACATCAATGACCTCATGGTTTAAATGACCTGCATTTACGTCTGCACATCTCATGTAACGAGGGTTTCCAACCATATCCGGTCTTCCTAACAGTGTCATGATCTTTTCATAGTCACGGTCATACTCCGGACAGCAGATGACCACCCATTTCTGGTCGCTGGTGCGGTATACGTTATTAAATGGGTTGGGAACTTCTTTCCTGCTTTTTGGATACTGATTGCCGTACTGGGCAGAAATCACTCCTGTGCTCAGGGCGTAAACTGCAGCGTGATGGAGGGAAACCGTGATCTTATCGCCTTTTCCTGATTTCTCCCGTGCATAAAGAGCAGCACAGATTCCAGAGGCAAGACCTAAGGAAACCTGGAAATCACCAAAGCCGTTGGTTGGGATCATGGGAGCATCCCCTTTGTTTACGGTAGTTCCGAACACGCCTCCTCTGGCCATGTAGCAGGTAACGTCAAATCCGGCAGAATCTTTCTCCGGGCCGTTCTCTCCATAACCTAAGACCTGGGCAAAAACCAGCTTTGGGAAACGTTCGCTTAATGTTTCATAGTCAAGCCCCAGTTTTGTCAAAGATTTTGTTCTGGTATTAGTTACAAAGACATCTGCTTCTCCAATGAGTTTGTATGCGATTTCCAGACCCTTCTGGGATTTCAAATCCAGGGTAATAAAGCGTTTGTTCATGTTGGCAACATCAAATGCCAGGTTTTCATCATCTTCATAGGGCATATTAAATACTGCGCCCTGTGTTCTTGCAGGATCACCCTTGGCGGACTCGATTTTAATGCAGTCAGCGCCCCATTCCCCGAGAACGCGGACTGTGGTAGGGGCTGCAAGATATGTGGTTAAATCTACTACTTTTACTCCCTCTAAAGGTTTCATACGGATCCTCCTCCTTTACAAAAACCTGGGGTCATCAGGCCCATACGGAACCGGATGACCCCAAGGTGAATTCCTGTTAGATGATGTATTCCATTTTTGCTCCATGCTTAATGGTATTTCTGGAAATGGTGATGCGCTGAACCGTAGGAGCGCCTTCTTCCAGCCACATTGCGCGGCAGTCACGGTAGAGACGTTCTACAGGACCGTATTTGCAGTCTTCAAAGTATCCCACTCCGCCGAAGATCTCTAACATCTCATCACTGACTTTTCTTGTGGTATCAATGCTGTACAGCTTGCACATAGCTGCTTTCTCTTCAATGTACTCGCCGGTAGGATTCTCTTCATAGGATTTAGCAAAATCGTAAACCATGCAGCGCAGTGCATGAACCATCATGGACATATCAGCGATCTTGCAGCGGATTGCCTGACGGGTTCCGATTGGTTTTCCAAATGTTACACGGTCATTTGCATACTGTAAGGAAAGTTCCAGCATTCTCTGAGCCATACCTAAGTTACTTGCTGCGATATGGGCACGGGATACAGATAAGGAATGCATGGCAATTTCAAGACCCTGACCTTCTTTTCCTAATAAATACTTCTTGTCGATCTTACAGTCTGTAAATTTCAGTTCTCCGTGTCCGGCTCCGCGGCAGCCCATCATATGAGGCATGTTGATAACTTCAAATCCGGGAGCATCCATTGGAACAAAGAATGCGGAAAGTCTGTCGTCTTTCTTTGATTCAGGATTGGTAACTGCAATTACATAAGCAAATTCACAGCAGTCCGTATGGGAGATTAATGTTTTTTCTCCGTTTAATACGTAGGAATCGCCATCTTTTACTGCCATGGTATGTAAATCAGCTCCGGTACCGCCGGTTGCTTCTGTGAGAGCGAAGCAGGTGAATACTGATTTATCCTGGAACTTGTTCATGTATTCATCTTTCAGTTCCTTGCTGCCGTAATCATCAAGGATTCTCCAGTTTAAATCCATTGCATAGTGAAGATGCATTCTCATTCCGCCTGGTCCTCTGGAGAATTCTTCCTGTACCTGTAAGATCTCAAGCTCGGACAGACCATAGCCGCCGTATTCAACCGGCAGAGCGCAGCGGTATAAATCATTTTTGATTGAAAGATCGTAGAATTCTTTTGGAAATTTATTGGTAACCTCGACTTCCTTCTGGATCTCTTCCAACGGTCCTTCCGCCAGCTCTCGGATTTGCATTAAATAGGATTGAAATTCTTCTTTGGATAATTTACTCATAGTTCCTTCCTCCTGGTTATAAATAATTATTTTTTTAACAATCTTGCTGTTTTTATTATAAGCGTTGTATCTACAAAAATCCAATCGGCTCTGTTCGGCCTTTTTTCAATCATTGATAGCCGGTGCCTATGCATGGATTTTGAACTTTATTTTTTAATGATTGTCCAGACGGAAGCTGTGTGGCATAATAAAAGCAATAAGAGTTAAAAGGAGTATGGAAAGGATGAAAGACAAGCTGCTTGCGCCGATTCTTTCAGGGGAAGAGGAACTGATCCTCATAGAAGAAGAGGAATTAGATAGAAAAATAGAGAGGGAAGAAGAAATACGGGATGTCATAATACGAAACGTCCGTATAAGTGGGAAGGATATTTCCCGCATGCAGTTTTCCGCTTCGATTTTTGAAAACTGCCTGTTTCAGGACTGTTCTTTTGAAAAAGGGGAATTTACTGATGTTGTTTTCCGTTCCTGTGATTTTTCCAACTGCGGTCTGGAAGACTGCTATTTTAACCGGACAGAATTTATTTCTTCCAAAGGAGTGGGTACCAGGTTTTGCGGCAGTACCATACTCCATACAAGAATAACAGACTGTAATTTCCGCTATGCCAATTTTGACAGTTCCAAGATGGAACATATTTACCTTACCGGCTCCCAGTTAGAGGGAGGATTTCTTACCCAGTGCCGCATGAAGGATCTGTCATGGAATCAGGTTAACTTAGATAATGCCAGCTTTTTTAAGACGATGTTGAAAGGGATGGATTTTACCGCCTGTACCATACACGGTCTTGTTCTGTCTGATGAGTGCCGGGAATTAAAAGGGGCAGTGGTGGATTTGTATCAGGCGGCAGAGCTGGCAAAGTACTTAGGGGTGGTTGTAAAAAGCTAAGGAATGATCATTTTTAATTCTATATTAAGTATAAGGTGTTATTTCTCATAATTTTGTGGTAAAATATTGACGATACAGCGGGTGAATGAGTGATGAAAAGGAGGCGGGTTATTTATGATGGAACCCTCAAAGACTGCATAGCACGGGTTATGCAGTGAACTGATAAGTAATTGTATAGCCTTTGCTAATCCGGACAGAAAATTGTTTAGGAGGCAGCGATGCGCTATCAGAGAGCCAATGAAATTCTGCCAGAAGAGCTGGTGGAGCTGATTCAGAATTATATTGACGGGGAGTATGTCTATATCCCCAGAAAACAGGAAAACAAAAGGACCTGGGGAGAAGGAACCGGAGCGAGAGAAGAACGGAAACGCAGGGATCGTTCCATCTATCAAGATTACGTATCCGGTTTTTGTGTAAAGGTTCTGGCGGAACGCTATTATCTGTCAGAGAAGAGCATTCAAAGGATCGTACTCCAGGAAAAGAAAGTAGATACAGGCAGTGTGTCATTAAAACGATGATACACTGCCTTTTTTTTATTTCATAAACGAGAGTGAGGTGGGAAGGCGGCTTCGTTCATAGTAGAGTTATCCGTAAAGACGACAATATGGAGGAAGATATGAATCGTAATTTACGGAAACTATGGCTGATTGTTCCCGATCAGCTGCCCACTGTCATAAGAAGGTGTCCAAAATGTAAAGAAAAAACAGAATTTCAAAACAGCGGGAAATTCAGGGTAAATGCCAATGGAAAGCTGCTTGATGTATGGTTAATCTATCGCTGCAGTCATTGTGACACTTCCTGGAATATGACCATTATTGAGCGGGCAAACCCTGAGAATATAGATGAAGATGAATATAAAGGCTTTTTAAGCAACAGCCCACAGCTGGCTGCCAGTTATGGAAGTAACAGAGAACTGTTTATAAAAAACAAAGCGGAAATCGTGGAAGTAAAATCTGGGTATCATATCCTGGAGACCCTTACTATCACACCAGGAAACAAAGAATATTCTCTGGAAATACAGATAAAAAATCCGTCTGCGCTGAAACTCAGGGCAGATGTTCTGCTTGCAGGTGAGCTTGAAGTTTCCAGAAGTAGGATTAAAAAATGGTTTGATGACGGGCTGGTAACATCAGGTCAGGAGGTTCTTATGCCGGGAGCAAGAGTTATGGATGGAATGTTAATACAGATAAAAAAGGAGGAAGCCATCGGGCAGGAATTGCTTGACGTTTGAATCATGCTGATTTATTCTTATAATGTAATAAAGTATAAGAACAAGGGTGATGAGAAATATGATAAAAACAGTTGCATCCGTAGGTTTGCCTGTAGGAGAAAGCTGGAATATATATAAAAACCGATTGGAACCAGAGACGGTAACCGGTAAAGAAAAGCGGATCAGTATTGTCACCGGCGTTCATGGGGACGAGCTGGAAGGCCAGTTTGTATGTTATGAAATTAACCGTATTATCAGAGAAAATAAGGATTATTTAAAAGGAATTGTTGATATATATCCGGCACTTAACCCACTTGGAATCGATTCCATTACCAGAGGCCTGCCCGGGTATGACATTGATATGAACCGGATTTTTCCAGGTGATGAGGAGGGAGCTGTATCGGAACATATTGCTTCTGAGATCATGGCAGACATCTCCGGTTCTGATTTCTGTGTGGATTTACATGCCAGTAATATCTTTTTAAGAGAGATTCCCCAGATCCGTATGAGCGAAGCCTATGCAGACAGGCTGATCGGATACGCAAAGCTGATGAATGTGGATCTGGTCTGGGTTTATGAAAATGCCGTAGTACTGGATTCCACTCTGTCCCACGGTTTAAACAGCATTGGAGTTCCTACTTTTGTCGTTGAGATGGGAGTGGGAATGCGGATTACTAAAACCTATGGAAAGCAGCTGACAGAAGGAATCCTCTGCCTGATGAAGGAGCTGGGAATATGGACAGGAGAAACCGTAATACCCAAAGAACCCATGATTTCCTATAATCGGAAGCTTGGCCTTTTGCATGCGGAAAGTCCGGGAATATTTATGCCCCTGGTGGAACATCTTGGTACGGTGAGAGAAAACCAGCCCATAGGGCAGATCTTAAATCCTTTAACCGGAACAATTCTGGAGGAAGTGGTTTCTCCCATAGACGGTCTGGTATTCACCCTCAGGGAATATCCGGTGGTATCGGCAGGATCTTTGCTGGCGCGGGTGTTAGGAGGGGAACAGGCATGAGAAAAGAAACCATTTATACACTGAAGAATCTTTACAGGGACGATATGAATCTGTATGGCTATCATTTCGGCAAAGGGGAAAAGTCGGCCTGTATTGTAGGCGCCTGCAGAGGCAACGAGGTGCAGCAGCTTTATATCTGTTCCCAGTTAATCAGACAGCTGAAAGAGTTAGAAGAGAGGGGAGCCATCATTAAAGGCAATGAGATTATGGTGATTCCCACAGTGAATACAGCCTCACTGAATGTTGGCAAACGGTTCTGGCCTACCGATGATTCGGACATTAACCGTATGTATCCGGGAGATGGAAGCGGTGAAACGACGAAACGGATTGCAGCAGGTATCTTCGATGCAGTGAAAGAATACAGCTATGGAATTCAGTTTACCAGTTTCTATATACCCGGTAATTTCGTGCCACATGTACGTATGATGGATACCGGATTTCAAAACCCTAGTCTTGCAAATCTCTTTGGGCTTCCCTATGTGGTGGTCCGGGATGCCAAGCCATTTGATAAGGCAACACTGAATTATAACTGGCAGTTAAAGAATACCAGCGCATTCTCCATCTATACCAGCGGAACGGATCAGATTGACGAACCCTCTGCCCGTATGGCAGTGGCTTCTGTGCTGCGGTTTTTAACCCGTATGGGAATGGTGCGTTACACCAGCCACAGCGGCTATATTGCAACCGTTCTTCATGAAAGCGATTTATCCAGTGTCAGGACAGACTGTGCCGGTATTTACCGCCCCCACGTAAAGCCAGGTGAGGAAGTAAGCAGGGGAGAGATTCTGGCCGATATCCTGGATCCTTATGAAGGTGAGATTATAAGCCAGATTCTTGCGCCTACGGAAGGAATCGTATTCTTTTCCCATTCCCAGCCATTCGTTACTGAGGGGGGTATTATTTTTAAAATCATACGGCGGCTTCATGAATAATGTGCCGGCAAGAATGGAAAGGAGAGCGGACATGCAGGTTGCTGCTCTGGAGCGTATGCTCATTAATTCAATCATGGAAGTACAGATGAAACTGGGATATGAAAACGAAGTAATCCGGTTTTATTATCCTGAAAAAGCATTGCTTAATATCCTGAAAGCAGGGGATTCGGATGATGAAATAAAAACAGCACTGAAAGAATTCAAAGCTTATGTAAAAGACCGGCTGGGTGAAATAAAAATCACGAAAAGCCAGGACCGGTTCTGCTTTCTCATTCCCCCGGAAGGGGCACGCTATGTCTGGGAACAGGAAGAGAAGAGTGGTTTTTTAAAAGAATTTATTGAAATTATTGAAAAGCCTGGTGTACAGCTGGAAGATATTAAAAATGTATTTTCCAGATATTCAGACGGCAGATATATCTGCGAAAGCTGCGACGGGGAAGAATGCGATTTCATTTTATATTTCGAGGATCCCTCCAGGGATTCATACCGTTATTTCATTAAATTTCATGATAATCATGGGACATACCACAGATTTCTGTCAGAAGACGTGAAAGATATGGGATTCTAAAATTCACAGGAGGAGAAACCATGCATAAGAAAACATTAATTGCAGTCTTATTTACAGGGATCTTAATTGCGGGATCAGTCAGCTTCCCAGCAAAGGCTGATACTGTTTCAGCAAACGAACCCATACCGCTGATAGAACCCCTTATCATAAATACTGTAAATGGACCGGGTGCCAGAATAAACGGACCCTCTGCACCAAACCAGTCAGCAGCAGGAGATCAGGTGGTGTCCTTTGCAAGACAATTTTTAGGTAACCCTTACCGGTATGGAGGGACAAGCCTGACAGAGGGTGCAGACTGTTCCGGTTTTGTGCAGAGTGTATATAAAAATTTTGGAATCAATCTGCCAAGAACCTCCCAGGATCAGGCGGCTGCAGGAGTGGATGCAGGCGGTATTGGAAATGCCAGACCGGGAGATCTTATCTCATACATAGGCCATATCGGGATTTATGCAGGCAATGGCCAGCTGATTCACGCCAGCGGCCCCGAGGATGGAATTAAGATATCCAATGTAGATTTTCAGCCTATTCAGTCGGTGAGGAGAATCCTAAATCAATAGAAAGAAAACAGAGGGGGAAACACACCCATTGGCTAAAAGAAGCCGCAGGATTAATATCCTGCGGCTTCTGCTTCCATCATTATTTAAAAGAGTCATTAATTTTTAAAGTCTGTCCCGTAAATTCCGTATCTTTATTTATGGTAACCATTTCAATAAGGGCATTTTCCAAATCCAATCGATTCATCCCAATCACTGATATACATTGCCCATCACCTTTGATGCCAGTCCATTGGAGTATTTATCATAAGTGTTAATCCAGTCATTATAAAACGAAACATAGGTATCAATCACCTCTGAAAAATCAGTTATGATGCTATCTTTGTATTTGTCCACCAGCTGTCTTTAAAGTGCTGAAAGCAGATACATGGTAAAGGAACCGGCAGCCAGAAGTATTCCATCGGAAGATGTAACTTCCACTCTGTTTACCACAGACCGGCTTCCTTTATGAATGGCGTTTGCTTCCACAAAGATCTGGCCGGAGCTGATTCCTTTTATAAAATCAATGTTTCCATGCTGTGTGACATTGGCGTACTCGTAAGCATAGGCAGCCATACCCGATGTAATGTCACATAGGGTAAAGATAAAGCCCCCATGGAGATTTCCGTATAGATTTAAGGCACCTTCTGTAATTTCTAAAGTGATTTTTGAATGTCCCGGCCATACCTCCAAAAGTTCGGCTTTCTCCACACCGCTTAAAGGGAGGATGTGACGCCGGATTCCTTCCATAATTTCTTCACGCATTTGGTCTTCCTCCTCTTCTTTATTAAAAGAATTTTCGTACTTTCTGCAATATATCATACTTTTTTGCCGGCGTACAAGCGGTAAATAAATATATGGTCAAAAACTATTGATCCGCGTTTTCACATAGGAGGGATCGATTGGATGTTATTTCGTACATGTCTTATAATATGACTATATTGTTAAAAAAACGACATAGTTCGACTTTCACGGGGAGAGGGGTACTGGGTCGTCATAAAGGAGGATGGTATTATGAGCACCGGAATTGCAGGTAACAGAAATCAAACCAGTGGAGTAGACTGGAAAACTGTAGTCGTATTTGTTTCCATTGCATTTAGTTCCCAGTGCGGGGGCGGATTTGCCGCCGGTTCTACACCCTGGTCCTATTTTTTTATGAATACGGGATTTTACGGGATGCTGCCTAAAGTAACACAGCCTTATTTCTGCCTGTTTATGCCCCTTGTGGTAGGGGCAATCAACTGTTTTATTATCTATTTTTTTATGAAGTTTGCAATGGATTTTAAAACCTTTGACTATGGTGATTTTTTAAAGAAATATGGTTCCCGTTTTCTGGGAGGTAAGTTTGCTAAACCAATGCAGGTTGTATACGAACTTAACTTTAACTGGCTCTTAATCGTATGTATGGCCCTCGCCTACTCTTCTTCCGGATCAGCGTTAGCGGAGCTTTCCGGAATGCCTTACCTGATTACCACCTTTGCAGTTGGCATCATCATGTTTTTACTTTGCATGAAAGGAGCAGGTCTTGTAAGGAAAAATGCAGTTTTCATGAGTGCAGTGATCTTTGTCACTTTACTGGCAATTCACGTCCCCAATCTTATTTATAATATCACCTGCGGCAGGCTGACAAAAGAACTGGGAGTAATGGGAGAATCCATAAATCAGGGAATTGCATCGGGAGCAGGAAGCTTTTTAAGTTACCTTCTGACAGCTTTATGCTGGGCCTATATATTTTCCGGTCAGAATCTTGGCGGATTCGGAGCTTATGTAAATCACGCGCAGCTGTTTAAAAATAAAAGTACTTTGCGCTGGTCCGTGGTTCTGTCTGTTATTTTAAACTGGATTTTCCTTGAGGTCACCGTGGTCAATTTAGCCGCCAATTATTCTGAGGTTTTAGAAGGCTGGAAAGCGGGAAAAGCGGTGTATACCATTTTGGTGGTGCAAAACGGATTCGGAGGAGAGCAGGTGAAAGCAGTTTTACTTACCCTTATTACTATTTCCATCTTTTTTGCCACCATTTCCACAGCAATTAACTATGCTCAGGGATTTAATGACCGCGTGCTCAACTGGTATCAGAAAAAAACAGGCGAGAGTGCCCAGACAGCAGAAGCAAAAAGAAACAAAAGAGGAGCTTTGCTCACTTTGTTCTATATTATTTTTACCTGGGGTGTCTCACAGGTGGGGCTTACCAGCCTTGTTTCCAAAGGACTTACGCTGGTATCCTATATTAATTTATTTACACTCATCATTCCAACTGTCCTCAATGTAGTAATTGGCTGGCGGGATGGCGTTTATGAAAAAGAATAAAAATAAGAAGGGGCAATATGATGGAAAAAGGAAATAAGAAAGCATTGAAACAAAAGAATTCAACAGGTAGAACAATTATGGAGAAAATGGAAAATAAGTCTATAAAAAAGAGGCTTCTCTATGGAATCATTGGTATGGCAGTTTCCATATCAGCCATCTACGGGTTGATTAATGGCATGATGTTTTACCGGGATGCAAAGAAAAATATTGAGCTTCGTCTGACGGAATGTGCCACTGCCTACAGCCAGTCTGTGGAGAATTCCATTGACCTTTACAGAGCGAGAATTGAATTTATTGCACAGAATCCAGAGATTACAGATCCATCTTTAAGTAAGGATCGAAGGACCCAGTTACTGGCTGAAATTGCAAAAGACAACGGATTTGCAACACTCTCCATTGCAGGTGCGGATGGAAAAACCAGCGATGGAGGGGATGCCAGCGAACGGGAGTATTTTAAACAGTCCATTGCGGGGAACACTTACATATCCTCTACCATTGTAAGCAAAGTAACGGGTAAAACTGTATTAATTGTATCCGCAAAGGTAAAAAGCGATCATTATAATGGAATTGTCATTGCAACACTGGATTCAGATACCTTCAGCACGATGATTGATGGAGTGGAGGTTGGTCAATCGGGCTATGGATTTATTATTGATAAAGAGGGCAAGATTATTGCCCACAAAAACAGGGATCGGGTAAAAGATCAGACTAATTATATTGAAATGGCAAAAACAGATAAAAACTATCAGGGTACATCCGATGAGATGAAGGACATGATAGCGGGTAAGACAGGAATACAGACGGTTAATTTCAAAGGGGTGAATATGACCACTGGTTATACTCCCATAAAGGGAACAGACGGCTGGTCAATTGGTGTAGTTACAAAGGAATCGGAGATGATGTCAAGCTTTCGTACATCCCTCTTCACCACTATGATGATCACTCTGTTTATGATCATTCTGTCATTTGTAATTGCATTCAGGATTGCAAAACCAATTGTTGAACCTATTTTAAACTTGGTTAACCGGATTCGCCTTTTAGAAGATGGAGATCTTCATTCTCCTGTTCCCCAGATTAATACGGGTAATGAACTGGAAACCCTTTCAAAATCATTTACCACTACAATTGCTACCTTAAACAGTTATATCAATGAAATTTCAGTTATACTCACCAGTCTGGAAAAAGGAGACTGTACCGTCAGTGTAAACCAGGATTATAAAGGAGATTTCGTACAGATTAAGGATTCCTTAAGAGGAATTATTTTGAATCTCAATTCGGTTTTAGGAAACATCCGTGTATCCTCTGATCAGGTAGCAGAAGGTTCAAGGCAGATATCCAGCGCTTCCCAGTCTCTTGCGACGGGAGCAACCCAGCAGGCTGCCACTGTGGAAGAGTTAAATGCTGCCATCTCCAATGTATCCAGCCAGGCAGAGGAAAATGCCAAACGGGTAGAAAATGCCACCAGATTTGTAAAGGAAGCTGTGACAGGAGTCAGGGAAGGCAATGAATGCATGGATCAGCTGGACCGCTCCATGAAAGAAATCGGCGCAGCTTCCGAAAAGATTAAAAACATTACAAAGGTAATAGAGGATATAGCATTTCAAACCAATATTCTGGCTTTAAACGCTGCCGTGGAATCGGCCCGTGCCGGAGAAGCTGGAAAGGGTTTTGCAGTGGTGGCGGATGAAGTACGTAATTTAGCAGCAAAATCTGCAGAAGCAGCCAAGCAGACCGCAGATTTAATCGGTTATTCCGTAGCTACAATTTCAGAAGGAGGAAAACTGGCTGACCAGTCTGCAGGAATTTTAAAAACAGTGGAAGAAAAAGCAGGTCTGGTTGATGACATTATTCATGAGATTGCCATGGCTTCCGAAGCACAGGTTCAGGCGATGGATGAGATTAACCAGGGATTGTCCCAGGTATCCACAGTGGTACAAAATAATGCTGCAACAGCCGAGGAAAGCTCTGCTTCCAGTGAAGAACTGGATTCCCTGGCTCAGGCACTGAAACAGGAAGTGGAGACTTTTAAACTGAGAGATAAATAGATATAAAATTATTATCCATTCTGCACCATAAAAGGTAAATTAGGAAAAAGTACTGTCACGACACTGGCAACTGTCAAAGACAGTACTTTTTTTAAGTCATAATTTGTCCCACTTTTCATATATTGAGGTAAGAGGAGGGATGAGAGTGGAGAGAAAAGACGAGCTGATCAATCTGTTTTCTAGAAATGTAAGAGAAATCTTAAACAAGGTAGCCTTAAATTTCGACGAAGTCCAGGAAATAAGGCTCCGCGTGGCTGCCCCTCTTATGCTGGTGTACAGAAACGAAGAGTATTATTTAACCGGATCAGGAAATATCAGCAAAAAACTGGAAGAAGCCTATCACATTACAAAAAACGAATTGAAGGAAACCATGGAGTATATGAGTAACTACTCCCTGTATGCGTTTGAAGAAGAATTAAAGCAGGGCTTCCTTACTGTACAAGGGGGGCACAGAATCGGGATTGCAGGCAAGACAATCCTTGATGAGTCCGGGATAAAAACCATGAAATACATATCTTTTATTAATATCCGCCTTTCCCATCAGGTAAAGGGCTGTGCTTCTCCCATACTGCCTTTTGTCTATAAAAATCAAAGAGAGGTCTGCCATACCCTGATTATTTCCCCGCCCAGATGCGGAAAGACCACACTGCTCCGGGATTTGATCCGGCAGATATCAGATGGTTCCAGAGAGTTTGAAGGTATGAACGTGGGAGTAGTAGATGAGCGTTCTGAGATCGGAGCCTGTTACCAGGGTGCGCCGCAAAATGATCTGGGGATCCGCACTGATATTTTAGACTGCTGTCCAAAGGCAAAGGGGATGATGATGTTAATCCGCACCATGTCTCCCAGAGTGATTGCAGTTGATGAGGTGGGAAGCAGGGAAGACCTGGATGCCATTGAATACGTAATGAACTGTGGATGCAAACTCATCGCAACGGTACACGGCAGCTCCATAGAAGATTTAAGTCAGAAGCCGGTGTTTAGAACCCTTTTGGAGGAACGGATTTTTGAACGGTATATTGTCTTAAACAACTTAGGCAGAATCGGAAACATTGATCAGATCTTTGATTCCAGAGGAACCCAGTTGTATCAGTCAAATATATTTGGAACCGGGGTCCGGCCGGACAGGCAGGAGAGCAGGGCTTATGGGTAATACATGGTTGAGACTGGCAGGGGCAGCCCTTGTAATCGTATCCTGTTCCGGCCTTGGTTTTTATATGGCATCCCAGTGGAATGAGCATCTAAAAACAGTAGAACATTTAAGGAAAATGATTTTCCTTTTAAAAGGGGAAATCGTCTATGCCAACTCTCCCCTGGCAGAAGCCTTTGAACGGACAGGCAGGAAAGCAGGAGGGCAGATGGGAGATTTGTTTTTAAAGGTGTCAGAACGATTGATGGGGCAAAGAGGGGAAAGCTTTTATGGCATCTGGCAGGAAGAAATTGACGGTCTTCCAAAAGAGGTGTGTCTATCCAGTGAGGATAAGCAGAATTTAAAGGGGCTTGGGGAACATCTGGGATATTTAGATACCGGAATGCAGGAAAGGACAATCCTTCTTTATCTGGAACAGCTGGATCTGTCAATTGATTATCTAAGAAATCATAAACAGGAAAAGAGCCGGCTTTATACAAGCCTTGGCATCATGGGAGGTTTATTCCTGACCATTGTAATGTATTAAGGAGGATAGCATGGGAGTCAATTTGATATTTAAAATTGCAGCAGTGGGAATTCTGGTTTCCGTCATCTGCCAGGTATTAAAACACAGCGGACGGGAAGAGCAGGCATTCTTAACAAGCCTGGCAGGGCTCATTCTTGTGCTGTTCTGGCTGGTACCTTACATTTATCAGCTGTTTGAATCCATTAAAAATCTGTTTGCATTGTAGGTGAGAATATGACGGTTGTTTCCATAGCTGTTGTGGGGATTGTGGCAGTGCTTCTGGCAGTTTCCCTAAAAGGAATGAAGGGGGAATACGGAACCTTTCTGGTCCTTGCAGCAGGGTTTTTTATCTTTTTTTATGGGGTAGGAAAGCTTAGCACAATTCTTGATACCATGAAAGAAATCCAGTCCTACATAAAAATCAACAGCGTCTATCTGTCCACCCTGGTAAAGATGATAGGAATTACCTACATTGCAGAGTTTGCATCAGGAATCTGTAAAGATGCAGGCTACGGTGCAGTAGGAACGCAGATTGAGATATTTGGAAAGCTTTCCGTGCTGGCAGTCAGTATGCCGATTCTTCTGGCGCTGATTGAAACACTTCAGGTATTTTTATCATGACAGGAGGAAGGAACATGAAAAGAAGGTTTTTATTTCTTCTGTGTCTTCTGTGTTTTCTTTTTCCCGGCAGTATTTCCTGGGGAGCGGAGGCTCCGCCAAAAGAGCAGGAAACAGAGGTCACCCAGGGGCTTGATCTGGATCAGTATGATCTGACTGACATTCAGAAATTTCTGGATCAGAGAAATGATAATCAGGGGCTTAATCTTTCCTTTCAGGATTTAATGAAAAGTCTTATGGATGGGAAGTTAAATGATGTACTCAGCCAGACTGGAAAAGCGCTTAAAAAAATGCTGATGGGCGAAATCGAAAGCAGCGGGCATATGATGGGCCAGATTCTTGTACTTGGCATTATCGGGGCTGTCTTTTCTAATTTTTCCAGTGTATTTACAGGAAGTCAGATCTCCGAAACAGGTTTTTTTGTTACTTATTTATTACTGTTCACCTATCTGGCAGCCAGCTTTTTTACCAGCATTTCCATTGTAAGCGGCGTGGTTAACCAGATACTGGGATTTATGAGAGTGCTGATGCCTGCGTATTTTCTGGCGGCGGCATTTGCGGGAAGCAGTGCCACCGCAGTGGCATCTTATGAGTTTACCCTGGTTATCTTATCCGCCTCCCAGTGGCTTTTAGGAACGGTACTGCTGTCACTGATCCGTGTATACGCTCTTCTGGTTATGGCTGGCCATATTGCAAAAGAAGACATGTTATCAAAGCTCACTGAACTGTTAGAGCAGGTGGTTTCCTGGAGCTTAAAGACTTTAGTCGGACTGGTACTGGGATTCCAGATGATCCAGTCCATGGTGCTTCCTTATGTGGATTCCTTAAAGACGGGAGCGCTTCAGAAACTGGTGGGCGCGATTCCAGGTATTGGACAGGGGGTCAGCTCTGTGGCCCAGATGGTATTAGGCTCTGGTGTACTGATTAAGAATACCATTGGAGCAGCCGGTATCCTGATTCTTATTATTCTTACCATCGTTCCCATCCTAAAGCTTGTTATCTTAATGTTATTTTATCAATGTGTGGCAGCTCTTTTGCAGCCGGTCTGTGATAAACGGATTATATCCTGCATTTCCGATATGGCAAAGGGACATAAAATGCTTTTGTCCGTTGCTGTATCCTGCATGATTTTATTTATCGTTACCATAGCACTTGTGTGTGCTTCTACCAATGTAACCTATTATACCGGGTGAGTGGCATGGATCAATTATATGAATGGATCAGAAATATAACTTATTACCTGATCTTTATAACTGTGGTAGAAAATCTTCTGCAGAATAAAAAGTATGAAAAATACGTCAAATTCTTTGCCGGTATGGTGCTGATTCTTCTTGTGTTAAAGCCCGTTACAGGCGGATTAAGACTGGATGATAAACTGGCCTATTCATTTGAAGCAATAAGCCTTAAAAAGGAAGCAGGCGAGTTAACCGGAAAAGTTTCAAAAATGGAGGAAACCAGACTGAAACGAATGATTTCCGGTTACGAAAAAGCAGTGGGAACTGATTTGGAGACCATGGCGCAGACAGCAGGTTTTTCCTGCAAAGAAACCAGTGCAGAAATTAACAGTGATCAGTCCAGTGACCGGTTCGGTCATGTGGTAAAGGTTTCCCTTGTGCTCACCTCTGGAAAAGAGGAAATGCAGGCAGAGGAAGCAGCTTCTGTTGGCAGTAAAATGAATCCTGTTAAGAAGGTTGAGGAAATAAAAAATATTAAAATAACTGGGAAAGAATCGGATCAAAGTGCTGAAATAAAGCCGGAAGACGGAAAAAAAGAAGAGCAGAAAGAAAATTCCAGTCTATCTGGTCTTAGAAGGAGGATTGCGGAATATTATGGATTGGAGGAACAGGATATTGAAATTCAAATGGAAGATGGGTAAGGATAAATTGTTAATCCTGCTGGCGGTTGGAATGATGATCCTGATCCTTACATTTCCTTCTGGTCCCGGAATTGCAAAGAAAGTGGAAAAGACTGCGCAGAAAGAAAATAATAAGCAATCCACTTTACAGCAGGGAATTGTAACACAGCCTGCAGACGGAGATGCGGCCGCTTCCGTTTCCGCTGACCGCACTTATGAAGAAGAACTGGAAGCCAGGGTGAAAAAAATATTAAAAACCGTGGATGGAGTCGGTCAGGTTGATGTGCTCATTGTAGTAAAATCTTCAGGGGAAAAGGTACTGAGAGTGGATAAAGATAACTCAAATTCCTCAACCGAAGAAAATGACACATCGGGAGGATCGAGAAAGATTACAAGCGCAGAATTAAAAGAGAGTACCATTCTTACCGGTCAGGGAGAAAATACAGCTCCCATTGTGGAGAAAGAAATACGTCCTGAAATAGAAGGAATTATTATCAGTGCCCAGGGCGGAGGCAGTCCTACGGTAAAAGCTGAAATTTCCAGTGCCATGGAAGCATTATTTAACCTGCCCCCACATAAAATAAAAGTATTAAAGAGGGTGGAATAAAAAGGAGTGTCAGGTATGAAAAGTTGGAAAACAAGCAATGAACCCAATGTCCCGAAAACCCCAAAGAAAATGGATATGAAGAAACTGTTTCGAAGAAACCAGATTATCATTACAACTCTGGCAGTCATGATTGCTGCCGCCGGATATTTAAATTATGCCGGAAAGCAGGATGCAGCCTCCGGAACCGATGTGTATGAAGCCGGAATGACTGACATATCCGAAGAAGACATTTTAGCAGAGAACCAGGCATTAAATGGCAGTGATTCCAGCAAGGATATCGCCAGTCTGGATCAGGATGCCGCAGATATTGACAAACTGGCAGCAGCCGATTCTGCGGGCAGCGCAGATAAGACAGCGGCCGGAAGTACCCAGGTAGCAGCCGGGAACGAAACAGCTCAAAGTCTTGCAGCAGGTGAGACCCAGGCAGCAGCCAGCCTTGCAGAAGGTGAAACAAAGGCAGCTGATACCGGTCTTGACAATCCTGGAGAGGCTGTTTTAACCAGCGGCATGAACGTAGCAGATTACATATCAAGCGTGCAGTTAAACAGAGAACAGGTAAGGGCCAGAAATAAAGAAACTCTGATGAACTTAATCAACAATCCAAACATTGAAGAGGCTGCCAAACAGCAGGCCATTCAGCAGATGGTTGATATGACAGCCATTGCCGAGAAGGAGAATGCAGCAGAAACCCTTCTTCTTGCAAAAGGATTTGCAGATCCGGTTGTCAGCATTTCAAATGGAAAAGTTGATGTTGTCATCAATGCCGCCAGCATTACAGATCCCCAGCGTGCCCAGATTGAAGATATCGTAAAGAGAAAAACCGAAGTGGGAGCAGAGAGCATTGTTATTACTCTCATGAAACTGGAAGAGTAAAAAGCCTTTGCAAACAGTTGACAATTTTGCTATAATGATTTCAGAACCCAGAAATACTAAACAGGAGGGAATCGAAGTGGCAGAATTGGAAAACAGAAATACTCATAAAGTATATGAAAAAGATAAAATCGGCGAAGTTCAGATCGCAGATGATGTAGTCGCGATCATCGCAGGTCTTGCTGCGACGGAAGTAGATGGTGTGGATTCCATGGCAGGCAACATCACCAACGAACTGGTGGCGAAGCTGGGCATGAAAAACTTATCCAAAGGTGTCAAAGTGGAACTGACAGAGGAACATGTTTCCGTAGATTTGTCCTTAAACATAAAATATGGTTACAGTATCCCAACCGTCAGTGAAAAAGTTCAGGAAAAGGTGCAGAATGCCATTGAGAACATGACTGGTCTTTCCGTTCTTGATGTGAACATCCGGATTGCCGGTGTTGCACTGGATGAGAACAAATAAAATTATAATTTACAGCGGGAATAACCGGTCATTCGGTTCATTCCCGCTGTTTTTTTTACCGAAAAGATGAAATTATCCTTGTAATGATATAGGACAGGATTTATAATGGACGATATTGTGAATCGAAAGATTCTTAAGGACAGGTGTTTTTAAATATGATGAATCGTAGAAACGGGGGGCACTATCCGCCGGGGTTGCTGATCCTGGCAAGTCTTGTGATATCTGTGATTATCGGAATCTGCGTTTTAAACTTCTATTATTTTCATGAAGTGGAACAGAGTCTGTTTCAGCAGACCCACAGAGATTTAAAGCAGAAGAATGATAAAGCACTGAATTATATAGAATCCATGATACAGACCAAATTCGAATGGCTGGAATTGTTTGCATTTTACTGTGATCTGCCGGATGGCTCAGGCAACGAACAGTGGTGGCAGCAGGTGCAGGATTACGAAAAAGAAGATTCCCGGTTTGGTGTTGCAGATAGGTCAGGTATTCTTTATTATGGTAATCGTGAAACCCAGGATATTTCTTCCCGTGACTATTATAAAAAAGCGTTAGACGGTGAAAAGAATATATCCGGATTGCTGAAAGAAAGCTTTAAGGGCCAGGACAGTATCGTTTTAACCGTCCCCATTATCAGAGACGGCGTTGTTAAGGGTGCGGCGTGTCTGGAGTTGTCTTCTGATAAGCTGAAGCAGTATTTAAGCGATACGGATTTAAGCCGCTACGGTGCCAACATGATATTCCAAAAAGATGGAGAGATTTTGATTTCCTGTACGGCGTGTGAAAATCAGATTTCTCTGTTTGAGATGCTTAAAACCAGGGAATTTGGACCGGGTGAGACTTTTTCGGAGATGGAAGCCGAAATCAGCCAGGGTCTGTCCGGTTATATTACTTATTATGAAAATGATTACCGCCGCCTTCTTTATTACCAGCCCATGGGGATCAATGACTGGTATATGGCTACCCTTGTGGAGACGGAAGGATATGAGAATACGTTTCATAAGATCAAATCCCTTTCTGCAAAATTTATAGAAGGATCAACCTTCCTTCTGCTTTGTGGAGTGATCCTGACCCTTTTAATTGTTCACACCAGAAAAAAAGAAGAAAAGAGACTGCAGAAGGATTATTTAACAGGAGTTTATACCAGAGAAACGGCAAGAAAACTGGTGGAGCATGGATTAAAAGCCGGCGGAAAAAACCGCTTTTATGCATGTATGTTCCTTGACATCGATGATTTTAAGAAAATAAACGATACCTTTGGTCACCATAAAGGGGATCTGGTTCTGGTTCAGGCGGGACAGATATTAAGTGCCTGCACCAGACAGGAGGATGTAATTGTCCGGTTCGGAGGAGATGAATTCTGTATCTGGCTTTACGGAATGAGAGGAAGGAAACAGCCCGAAGCAATTGCCCAGCGTATTAT
Organism: Lacrimispora defluvii; assembly: GCA_013036995.1. Lineage (GTDB taxonomy): Bacteria > Bacillota > Clostridia > Lachnospirales > Lachnospiraceae > Lacrimispora > Lacrimispora defluvii. Next base: position 96,538 of record JAAOXG010000003.1, on the reverse strand, counting down.
TAATGCATTTCATGTTTCAGGAAAAGTACATGCCAGTATCGGAATTACTTTGATTGGAGAGAATGAAACAGAATACGATGCCATCTTAAAAAGGGCAGATCAGGCATTATACGAAGCGAAGGGAAAAGGAAAAAACCAGTACGCTGTTACCAATTAACATTCCATACAGGCACGCAAAAGTTTCTATTGTATAAAAAACCCTGTTAAGGTATAATGATTCCAAACGTCCAGTTAAATCACCAATAGGAGGACCATGGTAAATGACCAGAAGTAAAATGCGTGAACACTGCTTTAAGATGCTTTTCTGCGCTGATTTTCACCCCGCAGAGGAGAAGCTTTGGCAGATTAATCAATATTTTGAGGAACCAAAAGAGGATGATCTCAATACGGAAGGTGTGGAAGAGATCGTTCATGATGTGGATATGAGTGAAGAGAATTCTGCTTTCTTAAAAGAAAAGACAGAAGCAATTATGAATAAAATTCCCGAACTGGATGAAAAAATCAATGAAGTGGCAGAAGGGTGGAAGACAAAACGTATGGGAAGAGCGGAATTAACTATTCTCCGCCTTGCTCTTTATGAGATCTTATTCGATGATGAGGTGCCGGAAAAGGTAGCCATCAACGAAGCGGTAGAACTGGGTAAAAAATACGGCGGAAACGAAGCTCCGGCTTTCATTAACGGAGTTCTTGCAAAGCTGGTGTAAGTATGGCAGGAATCTATTCCGTAACCCAGATCAATGCTTATATTAAAAACATGTTTGCCCAGGATTTTGCACTGAACCGGATTTCCATCAAAGGGGAAGTGTCCAACTGCAAATATCATACTTCCGGTCATATCTATTTTACCTTAAAAGACAAAGCCTCTTCTATTTCGGCAGTGATGTTTGCCGGATCCAGAAAAGGTCTTTCCTTTCATCTGGAAGAAGGACAGCAGATCGTTGCAAAGGGAAGCGTTGAAGTTTATGAAAGAGACGGAAGATATCAGCTTTACGCCCAGGAAATTACGAAAGAGGGAATGGGAGATTTATTCGAACGTTTTTTAAAGCTTCGTAATGAACTGGAAGAAATGGGAATGTTTTCCCCTGAATACAAGAAAGAAATTCCAGGATATGCAAGTCGTGTGGGTGTGGTAACTGCCCCCACAGGCGCTGCGATCCGGGATATTATGAATATATCCGCCAGGCGGAACCCCTTTGTGCAGCTCTATCTTTACCCCGCTCTTGTGCAGGGAAGCGGTGCTGCAGAAAGTATTGTAAAAGGAATTGAGACCTTAGACCAGATGGGACTTGATGTTCTCATTGTGGGAAGAGGGGGCGGCTCCATTGAAGACTTATGGGCTTTTAATGAAGAAGCGGTTGCCAGAGCAATATTTAACTGTTCGGTACCGGTAATTTCTGCAGTCGGTCATGAAACCGATGTGACCATTGCGGATTATGTTGCGGACATGAGGGCACCTACTCCTTCGGCAGCTGCGGAGCTGGCAGTATTTGATTATAAACAGTTTAAAGAACAGACAGAGAGCATCCGGTATACATTAAAAACCATGATGGAGCGAAAGCTGGAGCGGTATCGTTTCTCTGTGAACCAATATGGATTAAAGCTGAAGTACTTTGATCCAAAGCGAAGTATTCGTGAACAGCGCCAGCGTCTTCATGATCTGGAAGAGAAGCTGAAAAGCCTGCTTTTAAAGCAGATTGAGACAGAGCGCAGGCAGCTTGACGAATCCGCTGTTAAGATGAGTCAGCTGATTGAGAAGCAGACTTTAAGAGACAGGCACAGGCTGGAACTTCTTGCCGGACGCCTTCATGCCTGTTCCCCGCTGGCTAAAATAGGCGGCGGCTACGGTTTTATCACTGATTCAGGGAATCACAGGATTGATTCTGTCATGCAGGTAAAGGCCGGAGATACTCTTCGTCTTAAATTACGGGATGGAACTATCCATACTCTGGTATCAGGAGTGGAGCCACTAACAGTGCCGGAGGCAGAAAAATAAGGAGAAACAGGCTTATGGCAGTAAAAAAAGAAAGAACCATTGAAGAGACCTTAAAGGACTTGGAGGAGCTGATCAAAAAGCTGGAAAGCGGAGAGAGCTCCTTAGAGGAATCCTTTGAATACTACGAAACAGGTATGAAACTTGTTAAGTCCTGCAATGATAAAATAGATAAAGTGGAAAAAAAGATAATTGTACTGGAGGAAAACGGTGAAGAACATGAACTTTGAGGATGAGTTGCTGAAACGGACCAAAGATGTGTGGGAGATTGTGGAAAGTTTCCTTCCGGTTGTAGAGGGACATCAGAGCACTGTTCTTGAGGCAATGGATTACAGTATGCGGGCAGGCGGAAAGCGGCTGCGTCCTATGCTGATGAGGGAGACATACTGCCTTTTTGGAGGTATGGGAAAAGAGATAGAACCATTTATGGCAGCCATAGAGATGATTCATACCTCTTCTCTGATTCACGATGATCTTCCCTGTATGGATAATGATACCCTTCGCAGAGGACTTCCCACTGCCTGGGTGAAATTTGGATATGATATGGCTGTGCTGGCAGGTGACGGTCTTTTAATTTATTCCATGGAGACGGCAGCGAAGGCACTTGAATTTTCGGACAGGCCGGACCGGGTCGCCAGAGCTATGGGGATTCTTGCGCAAAAGACGGGTATATTCGGGATGATAGGCGGCCAGACGGTAGACGTGGAGCTGGCTGGAAAGCCGATTCCAGGCGATAAGCTTGACTTTATCTACCGGTTAAAGACCGGAGCTCTTTTAGAGGCGTCCATGATGATCGGAGCGCTCCTTGGCGGAGCCAGTGAAGACGAGTTAAAGGCAGTGGAAGAGATGGCATCAAAAATCGGACTTGCTTTTCAGATCCAGGATGATATTCTTGATGTGACCAGCAATGCAGAGATTTTAGGGAAACCCGTATTCAGCGATGAAAAGAACAATAAAACCACCTATGTAACATTGGAGGGAATGGAACAGGCGAAGATGGCTGTGGAGAGAATTTCCGCAGAAGCAGTTGCCTGCCTTCAAAAGCTGCCGGGAGAGAACCGCTTTCTGGAAGAACTGATCCGGATGCTGGTTAACCGGGAAAAATAAAGGATTAAAAAATTATGATGCTGGAACTGATTAACGGACCTGACGATATAAAGAAATTCTCCAAACAGGAGCTTGATATATTAAGCCAGGAAATCCGTGATTTTTTAATAGAAAAGATAAGTACCACAGGCGGTCATCTGGCCTCCAATTTAGGAGTGGTGGAGCTGACCATGGCAATTTATCTTGCTTTTGATCTGCCAATGGACAAAATTGTCTGGGATGTAGGGCATCAGTCCTATACCCATAAGATCTTAAGCGGAAGAAGAATGGAATTTGATGAACTGCGCCAGTACGGCGGCATGAGCGGTTTTCCAAAGAGAAAGGAAAGCCCCTGTGATGCCTTTGATACCGGGCACAGTTCTACTTCTATTTCTGCCGGACTGGGACTTGCCCAGGCAAGAGATGTGCTGGGGGAAGGTCATTTTGTAGTTTCGGTCATCGGTGACGGTTCCCTGACGGGAGGCATGGCATATGAAGCACTGAATAATGCAGCCCAGATGAAGAAAAATTTCGTTATTATTCTCAATGACAATAATATGTCCATATCCGAAAATGTAGGCGGCATGTCCTCCTATCTAAACAGTATACGGACTGGGAATGGATATCTGGATTTAAAGAAACATGTTACCAATACGCTTTCAAGGATTCCGGTTATCGGAGAACCTCTGATTGAGAAGATCAGCCGGACTAAAAATGGCATTAAGCAGCTTTTAATTCCGGGAATGCTGTTTGAGAATATGGGTATTACCTATTTAGGACCGGTTGACGGCCATAATTTAAAGGCTCTGACAAGAACCCTGAAAGAGGCCAAGAAGCTTGATCACACCGTACTGGTTCATGTAATTACCAAAAAGGGAAAAGGATATGCTCCGGCAGAAAAAAATCCGTCCAAGTTTCACGGTGTGGATCCCTTTGATATTCTGACTGGCAAGCCTAAAAAAGAAAAGAAGAATTTAAGCTATACAGATGTGTTTTCTAAAACAATCTGCCGTCTGGCAAAAGATGATAAAAAGATTGTGGCGGTAACCGCTGCGATGCCGGATGGAACCGGATTGAAACGGTTCTCAAACCTGTATCCGGATCGCTTTTTTGATGTGGGGATTGCAGAAGAGCATGCAGTGACTTCAGCGGCAGGAATGGCAGCAGGCGGTTTGAAACCGGTAGTGGCTGTTTATTCCTCTTTTTTGCAGAGAGGGTTTGATCAGGTGCTTCATGATGTGTGTATTCAGAATCTTCCTGTTGTATTTGCAGTTGACCGGGCAGGACTGGTAGGCAGCGATGGAGAGACCCATCAGGGAATTTTTGATCTGTCCTTTTTAAGTGCCATACCCAATATGAGCATTTTTGCACCGAAAAATGACTGGGAGCTGGCTAATGGGCTGGAGTTTGCTTTTTCTCTTGACAGTCCCATTGCGGTACGTTATCCCAGAGGGGAAGCCTATCAGGGGCTGGAAGAATTTAAAGCACCCATTGAATACGGGAAAGGCGAAATCATTTATGAAGAAACGGACATCGCCCTTCTGGCAGTAGGCAGCATGGTAAGTACAGGAGAGCATGTAAGGCAGAAATTGAAAGCGGAAGGCTGGAACTGTACTCTTGCTAACGGGCGCTTTATCAAGCCTTTTGATAAGAAACTTATTGATCACCTGGCAAAAAATCACTGGCTGATTGTGACCATGGAAGAGAATGTTCTTCAGGGCGGATATGGAAGCCTGATCAATGGTTATATACATGAACACTATCCAAAAGTAAAGGTACTAAACATTGCCCTGCCGGATGCATACGTGGAGCACGGCAACGTTTCTCTGCTTCGAAAAGGACTTGGAATTGACAGCGATTCCATAATCTGGCGCATGAAAAAGGAATACCTGGATATGGAGCGGCAGAACAGGGAATGGAAGGATAAGATGAAGTAAAATGAAAGAACGGTTGGATGTGCTATTAGTAAAACAGGGACATGCTGAGTCCAGGGAAAAGGCGAAAGCCATCATCATGTCCGGAATCGTATACGTGGACGGTGACAAAGAAGACAAAGCAGGTTCCACATTTGAAGAGACTGCACTTATTGAGGTAAGAGGCAGCACTTTAAAATATGTAAGCCGGGGCGGATTGAAGCTTGAAAAAGCCATGACCCATTTTGACGTTACGCTGGAGGGGAAGGTCTGCATGGATGTAGGCTCTTCAACCGGAGGTTTTACGGACTGCATGCTTCAAAACGGTGCGGTTAAAGTCTATGCGGTTGACGTGGGGCATGGGCAGCTTGCGTGGAAGCTTCGCAACGATGAACGGGTGGTCTGTATGGAAAAGACCAACATCCGTTATGTAACGTCAGAGGATATTATGGACAGGATTGAATTTTCATCCATTGATGTATCATTTATATCCCTTACAAAAGTTCTTTTGCCGGTTAAAAACCTTTTGTCAGAAGACGGAGAGATCGTTTGCCTGATTAAGCCACAGTTTGAAGCAGGCCGTGAAAAGGTGGGCAAAAAGGGCGTGGTAAGAGAAAAATCTGTTCATCTGGAAGTAATCCAGTCAGTAATCTCTTATGGAATCAGCATTGGATTTGAAATTCTGCACCTGGAGTTTTCTCCTATTAAGGGTCCGGAAGGGAATATAGAATATCTGCTTCATTTAAAAAATCATCCCGCTGGGGAGAGCTTTCCTGATTACAGTGTTAATCCGGGAAAAGTTGTGGAAGAAGCTCACAAAGACTTAAGCGAAGGCAAATAAGGAGTCTGAAATGAAACATTTTTACGTAATCATGAATCCGGATAAAAAAGGAGCCCGTGAAACCGCGGAGCAGATCCGGGAATTTCTCACTGCCAGGGGAGCAGTCTGCCTGATCGGCAGAGGAGAAAAGGTAGAATGGCAGGCAGGAAAGCATTACACTGACTCAGCCATGGTACCAAAGGAAACGGAATGCGTGATTACTCTGGGGGGAGACGGCACATTAATTCAGGCAGCCAGAGATTTATCGGGACGCAATTTACCCATTCTTGGAATTAACAGAGGGACTCTGGGGTATCTAACCCAGGTTTCCAGAACAGAAGACATTGAATCTGCGCTGTCAGCCCTGTTTTACGATGACTATAAGCTGGAAGAGCGTATGATGCTAAGCGGAAGTGCATTCAGGGACGGAAAAGAGATTTACCGGGATATCGCTTTAAATGAAATCGTCATAACACGGGGCGAATACCTGAAGATGCTTCAGTTTAAAGTATATGTAAACGGGGAATTCTTAACGGAGTACAGAGCGGACGGGCTGATAGCAGCTACGCCCACAGGCTCTACTGCCTATAATTTATCGGCAGGGGGGCCGATTATTGTGCCTGATTCCAAGATGCTGGTGCTTACACCCATCTGTTCCCATGCCCTCAATGCCAGAAGTATTGTGCTATCTGCAGAAGACAAAATCAGGATTGAAATCGCAGGACAGGAAGGAATCAGTCAGGCAGCGGTATTTGACGGGGATTCGGCAGTCAGTCTTTTACCTGGGGACTGGATCGATATGGAGCGTGCCCAGATCAAGACCATATTAGTCAAATTAAAAAATTTATCATTTTTGGATAATCTTCGAAACAAGATGGCGGGTATATAAGGAGGTGACACGATGAAACTGGAAAGACATAGCAAAATAGTAGAACTGATTGGGAAGTATGAAATTGAAACCCAGGAAGAACTGGCGGATTATTTAAATCAGGCTGGTTTTGCAGTAACACAGGCGACTGTATCCAGAGATATCAGGGAGTTAAAGCTGACAAAGATACAGTCAGAATCAGGGAAACAGCGTTATATGGTACTTCAGAATCAGGGATCATTCAGCGATAAATACATCCGGATTTTAAGAGATGGTTATTTATCCATGGATATGGCACAGAATATACTGGTAATCAAGACTGTATCCGGAATGGCCATGGCAGTGGCAGCAGCGTTAGATGCCCTTCATTTCAGCGAAATGGTAGGCTGTATCGCAGGAGACGATACCATCATGTGTGCCATCAGAACTGTAGATGACACCATACTTATGATGGATAAACTGAAAAAACTCATTACGGGATAAAGGAGGCAAGCCATGCTTTCAGAATTACACGTAAAGAACTTAGCATTAATTGAAAAAGCTGATGTGGAGTTTAAAGAGGGACTGAATGTCTTAACTGGTGAGACAGGTGCCGGAAAATCCATAATTATCGGCTCGGTGACCATTGCCTTAGGGGGCAAAGTGCCAAAGGATATGATCAGAAACGGGGCAGAGTACGCCTACATAGAGCTGATCTTTACCGTCAGCGATGAAAGAAAGATCCATCTGTTAAAAGAAATGGATGTATTTCCCGACCAGGACGGCATTGTTATTATTTCTAAAAAAATCATGCCGTCTAAAAGTCTCAGCAAAATTAATGATGAAACGGTAACTGCAGGGAAACTGCGGGATATCACCGGTCTTCTCATCGATATTCATGGACAGCATGAACATCAGTCTTTACTCTACAAGTCAGTCCATCTGGAGATCCTGGACCGTTACCAGGAGAAAAAGTCCCATGAGCTAAAAATGAATATTGCTAAGACCTACAGAGAATACGTCCGGTTAAAGGAACGGCTTGCGTCATTTCAGCTTGATGAGGATACCAGACTGCGGGAGATGGATTTTATCCGCTATGAGATAGAAGAGATTGAAAATGCCGGGTTAAGAGAGGGAGAAGAGGAAGAACTATCCTCAAAGTACCGTCTGTTTCTTCATGGAAAAAAGATTATGGAGAGTCTTTCTGTGGCTTATGAAGCAGTGAATTCCGATGTCACAGGGCGGGCATTAAAAGAGGTGGAATCAGCGGCTGTCTATGATGAACGCCTGCTTGCAATCAGAGACCAGCTTTTTGATGTAGATTCCATTTTAAGCGATATTAATCATGAAATTACCTCTTATCTGGAGGACTTGTCTTTTGATGAAGAAGATTACCAAAAGATGGAAGAACGTCTTGACTTAATTCATAATCTGGAAGCAAAATATGGAAAAGGTGTCGATGTCATTTTCAAAAATCTGGAAGAAAAGAAAATCAGGCTGGGTGAACTGGAAGATTATGACCGTTTAAAACAGGAGACAGAAAAAGAGATTCATCTGACTGAGGATAAATTAGAAGATTTAAGCGGACAATTATCCTGTATGAGGAAAGAAACTGCAAAAGAACTGACGGAAAAAATCAAAGAAGGCTTACATGATTTAAATTTTATTGATGTTAATTTTGATATGGAATTTAGCAGACTGGATCACTATACGGCAAACGGTTTTGATGAAGCGGAATTTATGATTTCCGCTAATCCCGGGGAGGCCTTAAAGCCTTTAAAATCCGTGGCTTCCGGCGGTGAGATGTCAAGAATCATGCTGGCTATCAAAACAGTTCTGGCTGATTCTGACGATATTCCAACCCTGATTTTTGATGAAATTGATACCGGCATCAGCGGAAGAACCGCACAGAAGGTTTCAGAAAAGCTTTCTTATATAGCAGCCAATCATCAGGTAATCTGTATCACCCATCTGCCCCAGATAGCAGCCATGGCAGATGCTCATTTTGAAATTAAAAAATCGGCAGAGGCTGGAAAGACCACCACAGGTATCCAGGCACTGCAGGATGAGGAAATTGTGGAAGAACTTGCAAGGCTGCTTGGCGGAGCAGAGATTACAGATGCAGTAAAAGGTAATGCCAGAGAGATGAAGCGTCTTGCGGCCGAAAAAAAGTTAAAAAAGTCATAACTGGTCCAAACACCAGAATTAAATGAATTCAACTAAAATATGACAGAGTGTTTTTAACGAATTCTCACATACTATGAAAGGAGTCAAAAAATTGTCTCCTTTATTCTTCTAAGGAGGTATGTGAGATGGCAAAAAAGAAATTTCATAAACTAATTGTAAGGGCGTTCTGGATCAGCCTGATCTTTTGTATCGGATTTACCTGGTTCTATATGAAACGGGTCATTCCGGACAAATTGAACATCGTTGCAGCAGAAGAAGAACAGTTTCATTTCTCCATGCCTTTTGATGTGACGCTGCATTCCGACAGCGAGGAAGTGGTACTGAACAATGGTTCCAATATTCCTTCCGATCAAATTCACTTACAGGTGAATCAGCCGTTTTCCGTGTATTCCAAGAATCTGGGAAGCTATAAGCTGGGATTAAAGCTGTTCGGCTGGATACAGTTAAAAGATATTCAGGTAAATGTAGTTGATACCAAATACGCTGTTCCCTGCGGTACTCCAGTTGGAATTTATTTAAAAGCAAATGGAGTCATGGTAATCGGTACAGGAGACGTAACGAAAAAAGATGGAATGGTTGTAGAGCCTGCATTTGGAGTTTTACAATCAGGGGATTATCTGGAATCAATCAATGGCATCCCACTTAGTGACAAGGAAACACTGATGAATGAGCTGAATAAAATAGGCGCGTCGGAAGCTGTTTTAAAGGTCAGAAGAGGGGATGATAACATTGATATTAAGATGAATCCCATAGAAACAGAGGACGGATCCTATAAACTGGGAGTCTGGGTTCGTGATGACACTCAGGGAATAGGAACCATGACCTATGTGGATATGAACGGACAATTTGGTGCACTGGGCCACGGAATCAGCGACAGTGATACTGGGAATGTAGTTCAGATCACAGATGGTTCTCTCTATGAAACAGCTATACTGGGAATTGAAAAAGGAACCTTTGGGAAACCAGGTGTAATGAGCGGAATCATCTATTATGGTCCGGGATCCAACTTGGGAACGATTAAAGAAAATACGGAAGAAGGTATTTTCGGTACAGTAAATGACCGCTTTAAGCAGGGGATTTCCCAGGATGCCATACCCATCGGTTATCGGCAGGATGTGAAGAAGGGAAAAGCCTATATACGAAGTGATGTTTCTGGAAAAGTGCGTGATTACGAAATAGAAATACAGCGGGTTGATTACTCCACCACTCATAAAAGCAAGGGAATGGTAATTAAAGTCACGGACCCCGATCTTCTGGCATTGACCGGGGGAATTGTTCAGGGTATGTCCGGTAGTCCTATTATACAGGATGGAAAGCTGATAGGCGCTGTTACCCATGTTTTTATCCAGGACTCAACAAGAGGCTACGGTATCTTTATCGAAAATATGATCAATCATTAACAATATTTGCCAGGAAATAAAAGGACAGAATCGTAAGAGTCTTACGGTGCCGTCCTTTTCTTTTCCTGATTATTTTTTAAAGGTAATAAATCCATAACTGTGCAGGATATGGAAGTACTTGGATAGACGTTCGTATAGTGGAGATGCTTTCTCTCCAAACTGTTCCTTTACTAAGGCAGAAAGGCTAAGAATATCCCGGCTGCCGTCGATGAGACACCATACAAAGCTTCCCATTGGATCCAGATGAATGTGGCTGACTTTTGGTTTATGAAAAAATTTCTGGGCAAACCGGTGAAAGACTCCTTTGTTCTCCACGTCCAGTGTCACCAGACCGCTTTCTTCTACAGACCAGTGTATATGTTCAGTCCGAATGGGAATCCGGTCTAAATAGTTTTCGCTTTTTTTTTCTGTCTGACTCATTTCTTCACTTTCTTCCAGATTGTAAATTTAAGCAGGCTTAAGATGACAAGTCCAAATAAAATCAGACTTCCAAAATCCAAAACAAAAGAAGGAAGATTTAGTTTTGAGGACAGATCCAGTGCCTTGTCCAGACCAAATACCGCTAAAAGCGCAAGCAGGATACCTACCAGGCCTTCACCTGCAATCATTCCGGAACAGTAAAGCATTCCGTCGCTGATTAACTGATCTTTATCTTTCTTGTCATCTTTTTTCATTTTGTCAAAGTATAAGCGTACCAGTCCGCCTACCATAATGCATGCATTTAACTGGACAGGAAGATATACGCCAATGGCAAAAGGAAGAACGGGGATTCCCAGGATTTCCACAGCTACAGCTAAGAAAACTCCCATAAATACCAGAGCCCAGGGAAGATTGTTATCCATAACACCCTCAATGATCATCTTCATCAGCATGGCCTGAGGTGCACCCAGCTGTTCAGAACCAAAGCCCCATGCTGCATTCAACAGGTATAAAACTCCGCCAATGGCAAAGGCAGCAGCGACTACACCGATCAGCTCACCAATCTGCTGCTTTTTCGGAGTAGCTCCAAGCAGGTAACCTGTTTTTAAGTCCTGGGAGGTATCACCAGCAATTGCAGCAACAATGCAGATGATGGAACCGATGGCAATAGCGCCTTTCATTCCATGTATTCCGCTGTCTCCGGTGGCTTTTAATGTAATAGTGGCGATTAGAAGCGTTGCAATGGCCATACCCGATACCGGGTTATTGCTGCTTCCTACCAGACCTACCATTCTGGAAGATACAGTGGCAAAGAAAAATCCAAAGATTACAACAAGGATGGCGCCTACCAGACTTACCGGAATGACCGGAACCAGCCAGACAATAATGGTGAGAATGGCGATACCTCCCAGAATTGTCTGAAAGCTTAAATCCCGATCGGTACGTAGTCCGCTGCCTGCATTGTTCTGACCAAGCCCCTGAATGGCATCACGGAATGTGCGGATAATTAATGGAAGAGATTTTACAAGGCTGATAATACCGCCTGCTGCAAGAGCTCCTGCACCAATGTAACGGATGTAAGTTCCCCAGATGCCGCCGGCTCCTTTGGCAGCAAACAGCTCCCCAATGGGAACAGTACCGGGATACAGGGTTAAATCGGCTCCAAAAAGAACAATTGCAGGGATAAATACCAGCCAGCTGATAATTCCTCCCGCAAACATATAGGAAGATATCCTTGGTCCGCAGATATATCCCACGCTCATGACTGCCGGATAAATCTGTGTTCCAATCTCACCTGCATATCCCTTCACCCGGAAGGATACTTCCCCTGGAACCAGTCTGATACCATCAATGATAAACTTAAATACAGCGGCAAAGCCCATTCCGGCAAATACGGTGGAAGCATTGGCACCACCCTCTTCACCGGCTAAAAGAACCTCTGCACACGCGGTTCCTTCCGGATAGGGAAGAATCCCGTGCTCCTTTACAATCAATGCATTTCGAAGCGGAACCATGAAAAGGACACCCAGAATGCCGCCGATGAGAGAAATCAGTGTGATTTCCAGAATACCAGGTGTTTCCATTTTCCCTTCTGCTGCCCATAAAAAAAGAGCAGGCAGTGTAAAGATAGCTCCTGCAGCCAGAGATTCTCCTGCAGAACCAACTGTCTGAACGATGTTGCTTTCCAGTATGGAGTTTTTCTTCATCATGACTCTGATCACACCCATGGAGATGACTGCGGCAGGAATCGATGCGGAGATGGTCATACCAACACGGAGACCCAGATAGGCATTAGCAGCACCGAAGACAACAGCCAGAATGATACCCAGAACAATAGAGGTAACAGTAAATTCCGGTGTGACCTTTTCAGCCGGTATGTACGGCCTGAAATCGTTTTGTTCTTTCATTTGTATTTCCCCCTAAAATTTTTATACAGTACCAATTATATCCATTTATTTAAGATGGGGCAAGTGTTATTGTGCTTTTTTGATAATAAAAAAAAATAAAATAATAATTTTATCAGCATAATGCTTAAATTATCAATGATAAAATAGATCCAATCTCTGTGAAAAGCTTTTCATCTCATTTCTTATGTGTTAGTATAAGAGATAGTAGCACTGTTTTTGAGTTTTTTTTGACGACAAGTAGTATCAATTTTCAACACCGGTAAAAAAAAGGGGGAAACGTGGATTCAGACCGGGCAAGACCTTTTCTTCTTTCGACAGTGGGATAGATTGGACAGAATCCCATATTCGATAAAATAAACGTTTTTCCTGTCGAATAATGCGATAGAATCACGTTGCGGCATAAGCTGAGGCAAGATTATAATGGCTATACACTAGTTTTAATTATTTTGAAGAATCAGGAGGAGAGTATCAATATGTCAGAAATCAGTATTGCTATTGCAGATGATAACCTGCAGACCTTAAATCTGCTGAATGATATACTGGAAGGAGAGGAGGATTTTCATGTAGTGGGAAGAGCGGATAACGGCGAAGACGCTTATAACATGATCCTCAAAACAAATCCGGATGTTGTCTTATTGGATGTAATTATGCCGAGAATGGACGGAATTACAGTAATGGAGCGGGTAAGAGGAAACGGTGCTGTGACAAAGATTCCCTCATTTATTATGGTAACCGCCGCAGGAAGTGAGAATATTACCGAAGATGCTTTCCGAATGGGGGCGAATTATTACATAATGAAGCCGTTTAACAAGGAAGTTATCGTCGATAAGGTGCGAAGAGTAGGGCAGAGAAAGACGAAAGCGCCAAGTCTGCAGGGTATGAAAAAGGTGAAACCTTATGTCAATAAGACAGAATATATGGAGCAGAATTTAGAAAATGATGTAACACAGATGCTTCATGAAATCGGAATTCCTGCGCATATTAAGGGTTATCAGTATTTAAGGGATGCCATTGTGATATCGGTACAGGATCAGGAGATGCTTACCTCTGTTACTAAGATTCTTTATCCATCCATTGCAAAGAAACATCAGACGACACCCAGCCGTGTGGAGCGTGCCATCCGCCATGCCATTGAAGTGGCCTGGAGCCGGGGAAAGATGGATACCATCAACGAGCTGTTTGGATATACCGTAAGTACAGGAAAAGGAAAACCAACCAATTCCGAGTTTATTGCACTCATTGCTGATAAAATAAGGCTTGATTACAAAAAACTTTCATAAAACTTAAGGGAAAGATACTTCCTTATTTTCTGAAAATGCAGTATACTATAGCATAACAGACAATGCCCGGAAGGGATAAGGATAAGGGAGGTTTTTTGATGAAGAAGATTTTGTTCGTTGCATCGGAGGCAGTACCTTTTGTTAAAACGGGTGGTCTTGCAGATGTAGTGGGATCCCTTCCCAAGTGCTTTGATCAGGAGTATTATGATGTGCGGGTTATGATTCCCAAATATCTCTGTATCAAAGAAGAATTGAGAAACCAGATGACTTATGTGGATCATTTCTATATGGATTATCTGGGACAAAGCAGATACGTTGGGATTCTTCAGTGTGTCTGGGACGGAATCACCTTCTATTTCATTGATAATGAAGGCTATTACCAGGGGCCAAAGCCATACGGAGACTGGTATCAGGATTTAGAAAAGTTCTGCTTTTTTTCAAGAGCCGCCTTATCTTCTCTTCCGGTAATCGGATTTCAGCCGGATGTGGTTCATTGCCATGACTGGCAGACCGGTTTAATACCTGTTCTGTTAAAGGACCGTTTTCGTGAAGGAGATTTCTTCCGGAACATGAAGTCGGTAATTACCATTCACAATTTAAAATTCCAGGGTGTGTGGGATGTAAAGACCATACAGGCACTGACCTGCCTGCCTGATTATTATTTTACTCCCGATAAACTGGAGGCCTACAAGGATGGAAATTTATTAAAGGGCGGCATAGTATATGCAGATGCCATCACAACAGTCAGCGAGACCTATGCACAGGAGATAAAGATGCCTTTCTATGGGGAAGGTCTTGACGGTCTGATGCGGGCCAGAGAAGGCAGTTTAAGAGGAATTGTAAACGGAATTGATTATGACGAGTTTGATCCTGAGACGGATTCGTATATTGTAGAAAACTATAATCTGCGTAACTTCCGCAAGGAGAAAGAAAAAAATAAAGCTGCGCTTCAAAAGGAACTTTCTTTGGCGCAGGATGAAAGTAAGTTTATGATTGGAATCGTTTCCAGACTGACTGACCAGAAGGGACTTGACTTAATCCAGTGTGTCATGGATGAGTTATGTCAGGACAATATCCAGCTGGTTATTCTCGGTACCGGAGAAGAGCGGTATGAAAATATGTTCCGCCACTATGCATGGAAGTATCCGGATAAGGTTTCTGCCAATATTTATTATTCGGAGGCAATGTCTCATAAGATTTATGCTGCCTGTGATGCGTTCCTGATGCCATCTTTGTTTGAACCCTGTGGTTTAAGCCAGCTGATGGCGCTCAGATACGGCACTGTACCTGTTGTCAGGGAAACCGGAGGTTTAAAAGACACCGTAGAACCCTATAATGAGTATGAGAGTAAGGGAACGGGATTTTCCTTTGCCAACTATAATGCTCATGAGATGCTAGGTGCCGTCCGCTATGCGCAGCGCATTTATTATGATAAGAGACGTGAGTGGAACAAAATTATCGACCGGGCTATGTCTAAGGATTATTCCTGGAAAACTTCAGCCATGAAGTACCAGGAATTATACGACTGGCTGACTGGCTGTTAAGCCGGTCCACACTATGAAAAAGGAAGCGACAGAATAACCATGAAAAACTTGTATTTAACCCCAGAGGAAGAACAGGAAGCGGTAAAGTGGGCAGAAGATGCCTCCTGGGTGGAACGGGAAGATTATAATATGGATTTGGAATACCTTGCCTGTGTAAAGGATATTTTAGACCACAAGGTATTCCAGTCCATGGATCGCTATATGCAGCATGGAGATACTACCTGCAAGGCTCATTGCATTAAGGTATCCTATTTAAGCTACAGCATATGCAGAAAATTAGGTTGGGAATATAAAGAAGCAGCCAGAGCCGGACTGCTTCATGATTTCTTTCTATATGACTGGCATACTCATGCCAGAGAAACCGGGGAACGTTTCCATGGCTTTACTCATCCAAGGGCTGCTTTAAATAATGCAGTGAAGCATTTTGATTTAACTGAGAATGAGAAGGACATGATCCTGCGGCATATGTGGCCCCTTACACCGGTTCCGCCTAAAACGAAAGGCGGAATGGTAATAATTTATGCAGATAAATTATGTGGTCTGGTGGAAACGACTGCAAGGATTAAGCGTTGGATATTGTACGGTTTTGGCAGGAAGAGCGCGGCATAAGATGGAGGAAACCATGGAATTTTGGAAAGTGATTCTGAAGAATCAGGTCTTAGTGACTGCAGTTACCGGCTGGCTGGTGGCGCAGGTGTTAAAAACACTGATTGACCTGGCTCTTAATAAAAGTTTTAATCCGGAGAGGCTTGTGGGATCCGGCGGTATGCCAAGTTCCCACTCCTCTACGGTTTGTGCATTGACGACCGCCGCCAGTTACCGTTATGGCGTCGGTTCTTTTGAGTTTGCAATCAGCTTCGTACTCTCCATGATTGTGATGTATGATGCTATGGGAGTACGAAGAGAAACAGGAAAGCAGGCAAAGCTGCTAAACAGCATTCTCTTAGAAAATCCCCTGAAGCTGAACGGCGAGATTTTACAGGAAAAATTAAAGGAATATGTGGGACATAGTCCTCTGCAGGTTGGAGCAGGAGCAATACTTGGCATTTTACTCGCAGTTCTTATAGCGCAATATTATTAATAAAAAAGAAAAATTTTGGGGAATCGTAAGAAAATAACCCTTGATTTCTTTAGATATCCATATTATACTTTAACAAGTTAAAAAATTGTTAATTTTGGAGGCAAATTGGATATGTCAATTTATCATAGGATAAACTGTTTTTTCCTATTCAGCTTTCTGGGTTATCTTCTTGAATGCGTTGTACTTAGCTATGAAAACAAAAGACCGGTTTTTAATCGTGGATTTGGACACGGACCGTTCTGCATCATATATGGATTTGGATCTGTTGGGGCCACAGTGCTTCTAAGCCCTTTCATTGACAGTCCGGTGCGCCTGTATTTCGCCTCTATGGTGATGGCAACTTTCATGGAGCTTGTTACGGCTTATATGATGATTAAGCTGTTTGGATCATTCTGGTGGGATTATAGCAGGAAGCCATTTAACTACAAAGGAATTATCTGTCTGGAGAGCAGTATTGCCTGGGGATTTTTAGGAATCTTTTATTTCCGCTTCCTCAGTGGATTTGTGAATCAGGCAGCAGGTATGATTCCAGATGATTTTCAACGTATTACCGGTATATTTTTGTTGGTTTTTTATGCAACCGATTTTGTATATACCATGAGGACGCAGCTGAAAGCAGACTGTGAAGAAGATGAGTCGTCCTTAGTGGGACGCCTGAAAGTATATTAAAGATTGGCGGGATTCGTAACGGGTCCCGCCTGTTTGCAATTTCATGAGTCAGGAATTATAATAGAAGAGAGAGGGCACCAATGATTAGAGATTACAAGATTGTGCTTGCTTCGGCATCACCAAGAAGAAGAGAACTTTTAAACCAGATCAGTCTGAATCCTGTGATAGAACCAAGTACGGTTGTTGAGGTGATTACTACCAGGATTCCTGAAGATGCGGTGATGGAGCTGTCTTTGCAAAAAGCAGAAGACGTGGCAAAACATCAGCAGCCTGGTACAATTGTGATCGGAGCTGATACTGTAGTGGCGGCAGAAGGTAAGATTCTTGGAAAACCAGGGAGCCATGAGGAAGCATATGAGATGATTGAATCCTTTCAGGGAAAAACCCATCAGGTCTTTACCGGTGTGACTTTGATTTACTGTGGTAAGAATGAAACCATAGTCCGTAGCTTTGCAGAACGGACTGATGTTCATGTATACCCTATGACTCCGGAAGAAATACGATTATATGCAGAAGATGAGGAACCTATGGATAAGGCCGGTGCTTATGGAATCCAGGGACGGTTTGCTGCTTTTATCAAAGGGATTGACGGAGATTACAGTAATGTAGTAGGATTGCCTGTGGGACGAGTCTATCAGGAATTAAAGCAGATCTGTGAGCAGGAGGAAAAAGCATGATTAAACTGATTGCATCGGATATTGACGGAACACTGGTGCCAGACGGAGGATATGAAGTTCCGGCTGAGCTTCATGAGGTAATATTAAAATTACGGGCAAAGGGCATTCAGTTTGCAGCAGCAAGCGGAAGGCAATGGGGCAGTATTGAATCCATCTTTGATCCGGTGAAAGAAAAAATATTCTATCTTTCTGATAACGGTGCTTACATAGGCTGTCACGGCAGAAATCTGTTTCTGAATCCAATTGAACGTAAGACTGCCATGGATATGGTGGAAGATGTGAGGAAGACAGAAGGACTAGAAGTTATGCTCAGCGGCCCTGATGTGGTGTATTTAGAGACGAAAGACAGGGATTTTATTGACTGGATGGTTAACAGCTATAAATTTCGAGTGGAAATGGTAGAGGATTTAACAAAAGTTGAGTCTGAATTTATTAAAGTCAGCGTCTACCGGAAAACAGATGTAGAAAGCCATACCAGACAGTTAAGAGAAAAATACAGGGACCGGTTAAAGATTACCATTGCCGGAGATATGTGGATGGACTGTATGAGACCTGGAACCAACAAAGGTGAGGCAGTCAAGCTTCTTCAGGAGAGTCTGTCCATCACACCAGAAGAGACCATGGCATTTGGCGATCAGCTAAATGATATTGAGATGTTAAATCAGGCATACTACAGCTTTGCTGTTGGCAATGCCAGAAAAGAAGTAAAAGAGGCAGCACGGTTTCAGGCCGATACCAATTTGAATCAGGGCGTATTAAAAATATTAAAGCTGCTTTTATAAGAAAGAGGGGTGCGTATGAAAAATCTGCGCAGATACTGGGGAAGACTCCTTATAATTGCGGCGGCAGTATCCGCCATGCTTTCCGGCTGCAAGACGGAGATTCCCCTTGTATCGGAAATCAAGGAAACTAAGCTATACACGCTTCCCCAGTCCATGATTATACTGGCGACTGAGAGGAATAAATATCAACAGCTTTACACCAGCCAGATCTGGGGGGTGGAGCTTCCCGGCGGACAAACATTTGAAACCTATCTTATGGATCAGGTAAGAGAATTTCTTCAGGAGATGAAGATGATGAATCTTCTTGCTGAAAGTAAGGGTGTGACCCTGACCAGCGGTGAGAAGGAAGAGATACGAAAGGCTGCAGAGGAATATTATAATTCCCTGACTCCCGACGATATTGCTTATATGGGAGTGAGCCAGTCAGATGTAAGATTTATGTATGAGGAGTATCGTCTGTCTAATAAAGTTGTTGTGGAGCTGACCAGGGATATGAATCTGGAGATCAGTGACAGTGAGGCCAAGGTAATTGATGTGGAAGAGATCGTAATGTCTGACAAAGCTGCGGCAGAAGATGTCCTTTTAAAGCTGAAGGAGCAGGGAGCTGATTTTTCTGCTATTGCCAGAGAATACTCGGAAAATGGAGTAATTGAACGTAAGATGGGAAGAGGGGAACAACCAGGTGCTTTGGAAGATGCAGCCTTTAGTCTGGCTGGAGGTGAAATCAGCCAGGTGACAGAGAGTCAGGGTAAATACTATATTATCCGGTGCGTCAGTGATTACGATGAAGCAGCTACCCAGGAACGGAAGTCCGGCTTATATACCAGCCGGAAAAAAGAAGCATTTGACCAGATTTATGCCCAGTTTAAACAGGACAACCCCGTTACATTTGGCAATAATATCTGGAAGGATCTTACATTTTCCAAAGATGATAAAACTACAACCACCAGCTTTTTTGAAATTTATAAAAAATATTTTACTGATTGACCCATAAGGAAGGAAGAGTAGAATACCAATGAAGCAGGAAGAAATTCGAAGTGGTAAAAAACGCAGCCGCAGGCGAAGGGGAAGACGGGGACAGGAGTCGTTTATAAAAGTTATCATGTTTTTATGTTTCTTTCTGCTTTTGGTTTTACTGACTGCAGGAGGGATGTTTGGGTACCGTTATATTCAGGGGGACAAAACTTCTCCTGAAACCCTGGAATCCAGCAGAGAGGTATTACCGGAAACCATGGGGCAGCTGCCAAAATAAAAAGGGATTGGCTGGGTGGACCAGATGAGCGGACTGAGGGAATTTATTTTCCATTCCCTCAGTGAGTTAAAAAGAATAAAATGCTATTGCAAGATTGCAAAAATAATGATATATTATGATTAGGTTGAAGACAACTGAATAAATCATTATGATGACGTGTTACTGGTAATGCAGGCAAGATCGGATTAGACGAATGGTTATAAGATGGATGGGGTATTTTGTCTTATGAAGAGTTCGTTTAATTGGGTCTTTTTATTTTGTCATTCCGGCCGGATGAGGAGATAAGAAAATACTTGAAAGGGGTTTTGTATATGAATTACAATCAAATAGCCAAAGATATCCTGACGAATGTTGGCGGTTCTGGAAACGTAAAAGGACTGACCCATTGTTTTACAAGATTAAGATTCCAATTAAAGGATTCAAAAAAAGCAAATAAAGAAACCATTGAGCATCTGGAAGGAGTAATCTCTGTTGTAGAAAGCGGAGGACAGTTTCAGGTAGTGCTGGGAACCAAAGTAAACCAGGTTTATGATGCCATGATTCCTATGATATCCATAGATGAAACAACAGAAATCAGCGAAGAGAAGGTGTCCATCTGGAATCGGATACTGATTGCAGTTTCCGCTATGTTTACCCCTATGGTTCCAGCGATTGCAGCTTCCGGACTTTTAAAGGGCTTCCTTACCATTGCAAAGATTATGGCAGCGAAACAAGGCGTGGATATTACGGTAAATCAGACATACACGCTGATTATGGCTGGTACGGATGCCTTATTCTATTTCATGCCTGTTATTTTAGCTTATACCAGTGCCAAGGTGTTTAAGGCAAATGAATTTATTGCCATGGCTCTTGGCGGTACTATGTGTTATCCGTCAGTCGTAGCGCTGATGACTGGAAAAGATGCAGTAAGCATGTTCGGTGTCACCATCACCAAAGCAAGCTATGCTTCCTCCGTTATACCGATTATCATTGGAGTTTTCATTCTTTCCTATGTTCAGAAATTTTTAGAAAAAATAATTCCGGAAATCTTAAAAATCATTCTGGTTCCTGGCTTATCACTTTTAATTATGCTTCCGGCAACTTTTATGGTGTTTGGACCCATTGGTATCTACATCGGTAATGCAATTACCTTTGTTTACACTGGTATGATGAATTTAAGTCCGGCTATCTGTGGTGCCTTTATCGGCGGTATGTGGTGCGTGTTTGTTATTTTTGGAGCCCATAGAGCACTTCTTCCAATTGGTATTAATGACGTCGCTCAGTTCGGACATCAGAATCTATTGGCTTTTGCAGGAGCTGCCAACTTTTCACAGGGTGGAGCAGCCCTGGGTGTTATGTTAAAAACCAAAAATAAAGATTTAAAAACGGTGGCGGCATCAGCGGCAATCTCTGCTTCCGTTTGCGGTATCACGGAACCTGCCATTTACGGATGTAACCTTCGTTTGAAAAGACCGATGATCTACGCCATCATTTGCGGTGCCATTGGCGGAGCGATCATGGGTGTTGGCGGTGTATATGGCGATTCCTTTGCAAACAACGGTATTCTTACCTTTGCAACGTATGCGGCATTTGGTATGAAACCATTTGTGTACTATTTGGTTGGTGTAGGCGTTTCTTTCTTTGGTGCCATGATACTTACTTACCTGTTTGGCTTTGATGAAATGGGAGATAAGAAAAAGAAAACAGAAGCAACCGCAGTTGACCAGACTACAGAATCAAATACAACAGCAGAAACAAAGAATCATGAATTCAATCCATCAGAAGCTGATTTATTCATATATTCACCCATTGAAGGTGAAGCCGTTTCCATGACAAAAGTAAATGATGAAGTATTTTCCTCTATGGCGTTAGGAAACGGAATTGCTATCATCCCAGAAAAAGGAGAGGTAGTAGCTCCGGAAGACTGTACCGTAACCTTAATCTATCCGACTCTTCATGCACTTGGCCTTATGCTGGATAATGGGGTTGAGATGATCATTCATGTTGGGATTAATACTGTTCAGTTAGAAGGAAAGCATTTTAAAAAGTATGTAGAAGAAGGCAGCCATATTAAAAAAGGAACTAAAATTCTGTCCTTTGATATTGATGCATTAAAAAAAGAAGGCTACGATACCATTGTTCCCATTATCGTAAGCAATACTCCTGTATTTCAGCAGGTTTCCGGTATTACAGGTAAAGGGGCTACTCTTGAGAAGTCTGTTATTGCCATCAAAAAAAATCAGTAAAGGAGTTTTGATATGAATAAATTGAAAACCAGGTTTCCAGATCATTTTTTATGGGGAGCATCCTCATCTGCATTTCAGATTGAAGGTGGCTGGGATGAAGGCGGGAAAGGGCCTACGGTTGCAGATATAAACTCTTTTAAGCGTTCTCATTTACAGGCCGACAGTAAAGTTGCCAGCGATTTTTTCCATCACTGGAAAGAGGATATCGCTCTGATGAAAGAGATGGGACTTAATATTTACCGTTTTTCCATTGCCTGGGCAAGAATCATACCTGATGGTGACGGGGAAATTAACCAGGCAGGAATCGATTTTTATAATGATGTCATAAACTGCCTGCTAGACAATGGTATTCAGCCATTTATAACCTTATATCACTTTGATCTTCCCTATGCACTGGTTGAAAAATACAATGGCTGGGAATCCAGAGAATGTGTAAACGCATTTGAACGCTATGCAAAGATCTGCTTTGAAACCTTTGGTGACAGAGTGACCTATTGGCAGGTTCATAACGAACAAAACCTAATGGTCCGTGTGGATGAACGAGTCAATATTACCGCAGAAGACAGCTGGGAGGCGGACCGTCAGAGAGCGCAGATGGATTATCATATGTTCCTGGCTCATGCACTGGCAGTGAAAGCGTGCCATTCTATTATCCCAAAAGGCAAGATTGGTCCGGCAGTTTCTTCCACCTGTACTTATCCGGAGAGCAACCGTCCTGAAGATGTATGGGCAGCCCGGTTAAATGACTGGTTTAAGACGGATTACTGTCTGGACATGCATTACTATGGCTGTTATCCAGGATATTACATGCGTTATCTGGAGGAGAGAAATATCGTTCCAGTTATGATGCCAGAGGATGAGGAAATATTAAAGGGTGCAAAGATGGATTTTATTGCTCTGAATTATTACCGGACCCTTTGCGTCCGGTATCTGCCGGCGGATGACGCTCATCCGGTGGGAGAGAGGGCTTTCCCCATCAATCAGGTTGATTTTGATCAGTATGGATATTTCCATCATCTGAAAAATGAACATCTTGCTTCCAGCGAATACGGAGCACAGATTGACCCGCTGGGCCTTCGAACCGTATTAAATAATTATTATCAGAAATATCATCTTCCTCTTATCGTTACAGAAAATGGACTGGGTACCGCCGATACCCTGACAGAAGACGGAAAAGTCCATGACGATTATCGAATTGATTACTTAAGGGCTCATATTCTGGCTTGCAGCCAGGCGATAGAAGACGGAGTTGAGATGCTGGGGTATTCCCCATGGACATTTATGGACCTGCTCAGCTCCCACGAAGGGTTTAAGAAACGTTATGGTTTTATTTATGTTAATCGTGACGATCATGACTTAAAAGATATGAGCCGGATTAAGAAAGACAGCTTTTACTGGTATCGGCGTGTCATCGAAACAAACGGGGAAGAACTCTAAATAACAGAAATGGGGTTTGGTTATGAGGGTTGTTAAGGTAATGAATAATTCTCTGCTGCTGGCGCTTGACGACAGCGGCAGAGAGGTGATTCTGATGGGAAAGGGAATCGGTTTTAACAAATCCATTGGACATCATTTAAAAAGTGAAGACATTGAGAAAGTGTTTGTCTTAAAAGACCGGTCTATATCCAAGAATATTATCCGTCTCGCATCTGAAATTGACAGTACTTATTTTGAACTGGCAAAGCAGGTGATAGACTATGCCATTGAAGCTTATGGAATGGTTCTGATGGAGCACATTTATCTGGGACTTACAGATCATCTTTCTTTTGCTGTAAAAAGATATCAAGAGGGGATTTTAATACAGAATTTTTATACGCAGACATTGAAGCGTTTTAATCCCAACGAATTTCAGGTGGGATTATATGCCCTGCAGCTTGTGAGGGAGCAGCTGCATGTGGAATTGCCTCAGGATGAGGCCGGAAATATTGCCTTTCATTTTATCAATGCACAAACAAATAACTCTTATAGTACAGACAACAAGACCATATTTGAAACCGTCCAGGGAATCTTGGATATAGTTAAATATAACTTCTCCATTCTCTACAATGAAGAGGGGATCGGTTATACCCGTTTCATTACTCATTTGCGGTTTTTCGCACAGCGTCTTGTAAATGGCAGCCAGGATTTATATGAATATGAAGATTCTTTTTATACCCATGTGATTGAAAGCTGTAAAAGGGAATATGACTGTGTCAGAAAAATCGGGATTTTTATTCAGGAAAAATTTGATTCCAGATTGTCCAGGCAGGAGGAAATGTATTTAACGGTCCATATTCATCGGATATTAGAGGAATACTCCCATCAAAATAAGAAATAGAGGCACAAATTGAACGAACAAATTTTTACGCGCAAACAGGAAAACCGCTATCTTGCAATGGTTTCCCTGTTCTGGTTTGCGCAGTACATATACATTCCATATCAGACGACCTATCTGACTCTGTCAGGAGTCGGCAGCGCATTTACCGGAATGGTGCTGGGGGCTTATGGACTTACCCAGCTGGTATTTCGATTTCCAATAGGACTATGTGCGGATTCCATTGGAAAGCATAAGTGCTTCATCCAGGCAGGAACTCTTTTTTCCGGTCTCGCATCATTATTCCGGATATTCTGGGGGAATGGGATGGGCTTTTTGGCAGCAAATCTTTTTTCCGGCATTGCTTCCGCCATGTGGATTTCATTTATGGTGTTTTACACCAATCATTTTTCACAAAAAGACCAGCAGGCAGCTACCAGCAGAATCGTGATGTTTAATAATTTTGGTATGCTCATCGGCTTTTTAGCAAGTACCATGGGGTACAGCAGGATTGGAATGACAGGAATCAGTATACTCAGTGTTTTTGCCGGTCTGCTTGCCTTTTTACTCTCGCTTCAAATCAAAGAACCATGTACAAAGACTGGGAAAGTTGATGCAAAGGAACTTATTTCCGTATGTAAAATAAAACGGCTGTGGCTATTCTCCATTTTGGCTTTAATTCAGCAGGGGATTCAGCTTACCACTGCCATGTCGTTTACAAATCAGATTCTGAAGGATCTGGGAGCCGCCAACGGATTGGTTGGATTATCCTCAATTATTTATATGGTTTCGGCAGTGGGATTTGCAGCCTTTGCTTCTGCCGGTTACTGTTGTAAGAGAGGCCCCAGATTCTGGATTCCGGCAGTCTTTGTAATAATATCTGTCTATTGTGTGCTGGTACCTTCTGCCCAAAATGCTGCAGAGCTTTTATTCCTGCAGATACTTCCCGGAATGTCTACCGGTATCTTGTTTTCTTATCTTACTTCAGAGGCAATGTGTGGAATTGAAGCAAAAAAACGTTCCACTGCCATGGGCCTTTTTCAGGCAGTTTATGCCATAGGCATGACTACGTTTCCCATCTTTACCGGAAACATTGCCTCTGGGTTCAGCATCCGCCATGGTTATCTGGTGCTGGCAGGAATTTCGATGATAGGAACTGGGGTATCTGCTGCTTATTATAGGAATAGAACCGGATGCAAAAAGATTAGATAAGTGGATGAAATAAGAATACGCCTTGATACGGAATTTAATCCGGTCAAGACGTATTTTTTATAGGATTATTTAAGCTTTAAAAAATGCTTCTGCAAGTCTTACCAGTGCTTCCTGATCCTTAACACCCATAAGCTCTCTGGCCGAATGCATGGCCAGCATGGGAACACCTACATCCACTGTGCGCATGGTCAGCAAAGCAGAAGAAATGCTTCCCAGAGTAGATCCGCCTTTTACATCGGAACGGTTTGAAAACTTCTTATAAGGGATATCTGAGGCGCGGCAGATGCCCTCGATCACGCCTGTGCTGGTGGCATCGGTTGCATAGGCCTGACTTGCCGCCAGTTTGATTGCCACTCCGTCTCCCATCATGATCTGGTTTTTGATATCACATTTCTCTCCGTGGTTTGGATGAATGGCATGAGCCACATCCATGGAAAGAAGAAATCCGCTTAACAAAGCATTTAAAAAGTCGGTTCTGGTATAACCAAGGGAGGCGTAGATCTTTTCCAGAATATGTTCAGTCAGTGCAGAAGCAGCCCCCTGTTTTGTGTGGCTTCCGATCTCTTCGTTGTCATACAGGGCGATGGCATGGATCCCACTCTCATGTGTATCAGTAAGAATGGCGCTTAAGCATGCAGAAACGGAAGTAATATTATCAAGTCTGGGAGCGGAATAAAATTCGTTCTGCAAACCAAGAGTGGTTCCGGACTCATAATTGTAGATGTAGATTTCATAATCCAGAATGTCTTCTTTCTTTACCCCTGCTTCCTTTGCAAGCGCATCAATAAAAAAGCTTTCTTTGTTTAATTCATCAGTGATCCGGGCAATTAAAGGAAGCATGTCCACCTGTGCATTTAAGGCAAATCCTTCATTGGCATTGCGGTTCATATGAATGGCCAGATTGGGAATGGTAAGTACCGGGCGGGAGAAATCCACGAAGATAGTCCTTGGATTCATAAGCGTGTCACCTGTTACACTGACTTTACCTGCCATGGATAAAGGGCGGTCAAACCAGGTACCTAAGAGAGGACCGCCATAGACCTCTACATTCAGCTTTCCGTATTCCAGAGCAGTTACTTCCGGTGATGGCTTTACCTTAAGACAGGGCCAGTCTGTATGAGAAGCGGCCAGCTTCAGCTGGGGGACAGCTGTCAGCTCACTGCCGACGGTAAATGCGATTAAGGTGGAGTCAAATGCGTTTATGTAGTAGGAGCCCCCCTGCTTTAATTCCCAGGATTCTGCCAAAGGCAGCTCCTTAAATTCTCCTGCAGTAAGCTGTTTTACTGCAGCCTGAATGCAGTGGTATGGAGAAACCGATGCAGCAATCAGTTCTTCCAGCTGTTTCATATGATTCATATCATTTTCCTCTTTTCTGATTTTCAATTGGTTTTCTGACTGAAACCGTTGAATCTATTATAGCATAGAAGAGATTGGTTTGGAATACCGGCAGGGAGAGTCAAATCCTGCGTTGACATTGGAAGAGTTTCCGTTGTATAGTTAACGGAGAAAATACGGATGGGGAGAATGAAACCATGATTGCGTTGAATATAGAAGAGATGAAACCTTTTACCACAAAGTTGTTTGTAGGAGAAGTTTTTGACCGTTTTCTTGTAAAAGAGGCTTCAGTCACTACCTTTAATACATTTACCATTGACGGAGCCATACGGTCTGGCTATTATACAGCAGAAGAGAAGGAAGCCCTGGACTTAGGAGAGCTGTCCACCTGGGCCATGATGAAGCCCTTTTGTTTTTCGCTGATCAAGGGCAGACGGCTGCCTGGAAGTTTTAAGATTGTAATGCAGATGCCAAAAGAGGATACGGAACGTTTTCTTTCCCAACGAAAGATTCCTTTCACTTCCAATGAGGTCAAAGGACTGTATATCAATATCAGATATGAGGATGAACGTCTGACCTGTGTAACAGGTACCTCAGTATCTGTTTTTACTCTGGACAAGACCTTAGATCAGGAATGGGACCAGGAATTTAAGGAGTTTTTAAAGCAAAACCAGATTGTTTATCTGGAAGAATGACGTTATCAGCACTCAAACGGTTTGAGTGCTGATTTTCTATTGACAATTCCATTTCTGCGTATTAAAATACTCTTTGCAGGTATAAATTGTAAAAATTCCATGATGGTCATGGAACAAAAATAGAAAAAGAAAGTAAGGAGTGTTCTGATATGGCAAAAACAGGAAGTTTGACAATCAACAGCGAAAATATTTTCCCGATTATTAAAAAGTGGTTGTACTCAGACCATGATATCTTCTACCGTGAATTGGTATCCAATGGAAGCGATGCTATTACAAAGCTGAAAAAACTTGATGTTATGGGAGAGTGGCAGAAGCCGGATGATCTGGAGTTTAAGATTGAAGTAATCACAGATTCCAATGAAAAGACGATTACCTTTAAAGATAACGGTATTGGTATGACCATGGAAGAAGTTGATGAGTATATCAATCAGATCGCATTTTCCGGTGCAAAGGATTTCCTTGAAAAATATAAGGACAAGACCAACGAAGATCAGATTATCGGACATTTCGGACTTGGTTTTTACTCTGCTTTTATGGTTGCAGATAAGGTAACCATCGATACAAAGTCCTACAAAGAAGGTGCAGCACCCGTTCACTGGGAATCAGACGGCGGTACAGAGTTTGAGATGGAAGAAGGAGATAAAGAAGAATTTGGTACTACCATTAAGCTTTATCTCAATGAAGACTGCCTGGAGTTCTGTAATGAATACAGAGCAAGAGAGGTTTTGGAAAAATATTGTTCCTTTATGCCGGTTGCGATCTACTTATCCAATGTAACAGCTGAGCCTCAGTATGAGACCATTGAAAAGGAAGAACTGACTGAGAAGGATACTGTGGTTGAGACCATTGTGGAGGAAGCCAAAACAGAAGAAATAGAAAAAGAAAACGGCGAAAAAGAAACAGTGGAAGTTTCTCCGGCCAAAGAAAAGTACAAGATTAAAAAGCGGCCGGTGGCAGTCAATGATACCAACCCTCTGTGGAATAAGCATCCAAATGACTGTTCCGAAGAGGATTACAAGGGCTTTTACCGCAAGGTATTCCATGACTATAAGGAGCCGTTATTCTGGATTCATTTAAACATGGATTATCCGTTTAACTTAAAGGGAATTCTCTACTTCCCAAAACTGAACTTAAACTATGACAGCCTGGAAGGAACCATTAAGCTGTACAACAACCAGGTGTTTATCGCAGATAACATTAAAGAAGTAATACCGGAATTCTTAATGCTCTTAAAGGGTGTTATCGATTGTCCGGATCTTCCTCTGAATGTATCCAGAAGTGCGCTGCAAAATGATGGCTTTGTTAAGAAGATCTCAGATTATATTACAAAGAAGGTTGCAGATAAGCTGACTGGAATGTTTAAGACAGATCGTGAGAATTATGATAAGTACTGGGCAGATATTAATCCATTTATCAAATTCGGCTGCTTAAAAGATGAGAAATTTGCAGAAAAGATCAATGATTCCATTCTCTTTAAGAATCTGGAAGGCAAGTATTTAACACTGACAGAATGTCTGGAAGAGAATAAGGAAAAACATGAGAACAAAGTATTCTATATTACCAATGAAAAAGAACAGAGCCAGTATATCAACCTCTTTAAAGAAGCAGGTCTTGACGCGGTTTATTTAACAGAGAATATCGATAATCCGTTTGTGGGATATTTAGAGCAGAAGAATGAGAATGTGAAGTTCTTATGTATTAACTCCGATTTATCCGATATTTTTAAAGAAGAAGTAACAGAAGAGGATAAAGAAGCCATGAAGGCTGATGTGGAAGCTTTGACTGAACTCTTCCGTAAGGCTTTAAATAAAGAGAATTTAGAGGTTAAGGTTGAGAAGTTAAAGAATGATAACGTTTCTTCCATGATTACTGTTTCTGAAGAATCAAGACGTATGCAGGAAATGATGAAGATGTACACCATGCCTGGTATGGATGCTTCTTTATTTGGAGCAGGCGGTGAAACTCTGGTTCTTAACTATAACAACAAACTGGTACAATATGTATTAGGACATAAAGATGGTACTCATACCAACGCAATCTGTGAGCAGCTTTACGATCTGGCAGCGTTAAGCCACGGATCTCTCACACCGGAGCGTATGACAGGCTTTATTGCAAGAAGCAATGAGCTGATGTTAGTAATGGCAGAAGAATAAGGATTTTTTGATACAGCAGAAAAAAGGATGTCAAAAACAGAAGGCCTTTCAAAGGAAGGTGGCTGTTTTTGACATCCATTTTTTTCATATATATTCTATTGACAGACCAACTTTGTTTCTCTATAATATATAGTAATGAATACTACATGATAAGTTTCGTGCCAGGAGGAAGAATATAGATATGAGCTATAAAATCATTGGGGACAGTTGTACGGACCTGACGCCGGATCTGAAGA
The DNA here is from genome assembly GCA_013036995.1 of Lacrimispora defluvii. GTDB lineage: Bacteria > Bacillota > Clostridia > Lachnospirales > Lachnospiraceae > Lacrimispora > Lacrimispora defluvii. The sequence continues at coordinate 66,534 of JAAOXG010000003.1, read as the reverse complement.
AAGATCCCCACTTTCAGATCATTCCGTTAATTTTACAGGTCGGTAATACACAGATAATTGATGATGAGACGTTTGATCAGAAGCGGTTTCTTGAGCTGGTAAAAAGCAGCAGTGAGTCTCCTAAGACAGCATGTCCGTCTCCTGAATTATATAAAGAGGCATTCGAGTGTGAAGAGGACCAGGTCTTTGTTATCACTCTTTCCGAGCATTTAAGCGGAAGCTATAACAGTGCAGTACTGGGTAAGAAGCTGTACGAAGAGGAACATGGAAAAGACAGCAAGAAGATTGCCGTATTCGGATCCGATTCTGCTTCCTGCGGACAGCTTAATATTGCTGTTTACATTCAGTCTCTTTGTCAGGCATCACTTCCCTTCGAAGAGATTGAAGATAAGGTGAGAGCCTATATAAAGAGCATGAAAACCTACTTTGTGCTGGAAAGTCTTGATACATTAAGAAAGAACGGACGTCTTACCGGTCTGCAGGCATTCTTTGCAACTGCGCTTAATATTAAGCCTGTTATGGGGGCTGAATCGGGAGTCATTGTTAAGCTGGACCAGGCAAGGGGAATCAACAAAGCACTGACCCGCATGGCTGATATTGCCATGAAGGATGCCGGAGATACCAGGAACAAGGTACTGGCAATCGCTCATTGCAATAATCCGGAGCGGGCGGAGTTTGTAAAGCAGGAGATGTTGAAAAGAGGCATATTTAAGGACATAATGATTACAGAAACAGCAGGAGTAGCGACAGTATATGCCAATGACGGCGGAATTATTATGACCTTGTAAGTCAGATGTGACAACGTTCATATACAGGATTAAAGCCGGTTTTGCAGAGAATAGGATGCATATATCCTTTCTGCAAAACCGGCTTTTTTCCTTGTGTTTGTTTAATCTATGCTTAATCGCCCTGATTTGACAAAAACATGGAACCAGTGTAAGATGTAAAAATGGGAATTAATACCAAATAATAGATAAGGGATCTGTTATGAATCATCCACAAAAAACTGTGGAAAAGTGGGTTGCTCAGTCGTATATGGGGAAAAAAGACCAATAATTGTGGAAAAAGTTATGAACCAGCGAAAAGTATGTGGAATTTATTAACAATCTGGAGGAGTAAATGAAGAAGACCAATGGAACCATGAAGTTTCTGATTATCCTTCCCGTATTGCTGTTCGTCGTGCTGGCGGGGTGGATTGGAGGAACAGAATGGAAGCAGAGACAGGGAACAAAAGAAACAGTCAGTAAAGAAGCAGGAGATACGAATTCGTCTTCTGTTACCCAGCAGGATACCAGGAGTGAACGGGAAGAAAGCAGCAGCCAGGAAGTTCTGACTGTGACGGAGGAAACCAAAGAATCCAGTACAGATCAGGAGAAAAATCCAGTGGTACATCTCCTTTTTGCAGGGGATATATTACTTTCTACTCATGTTACGACAGCTTATGATAAAAATGGCAGTATTAATGGCGTGCTTGATGAGGGGATGCGGGGGGAAATCAGTAAGGCGGATATCTTTATGGCCAATCAGGAATTTCCATTCAGCAACCGGGGATCAGCAGCACCGGACAAGCAGTTTACATTCCGTTTAAATCCGGACCGGGTTTCCATGATGAATGAAATCGGTGTGGATATCGTAACAATCGCCAACAATCATACACTGGATTACGGAACCGATGCACTTTTAGATACCTGTACGGCGTTAGATGGAGCAGGAATCCGCTATGTAGGCGCAGGCCCTGATATGAATCGTGCAAAACAGCTTGAGACCATGGAAGTAAATGGGAAAACCTTCGGATTTCTTGCCGCATCAAGAGTTTATCCCGATCCCAACTGGGTGGCCAACAGCAAAAAGCCAGGTATGGTAAGTGGATACGATCCAACCATACTTCTTGAGGAAATCCGTAAGGCCAGAAGTATATGTGACTATGTGGTGGTCTATGTTCACTGGGGAGTGGAGCGGGAAGAAAAACCAAAAGAATACCAGCGGCAGCTGGGGCAGCAGCTGATTGATGCAGGCGCAGATCTGGTTGTGGGCAGCCATCCCCATGTTCTTCAGGGAGTGGAATATTACAAGGGAAAGCCAATCTGCTACAGTCTGGGTAATTTTATCTTTGGCAGCAGCATTCCAAAGACTGCTCTTATGAGGGCAGATGTAAATTTTGAGGACAATACCACCACTCTTTCTCTTGTTCCCGGAACCTCAGGTGCAGGATTTACGAAAACACTGACAAAACCGGAAGAGGTGAAGGGATTTTATCAGTATTTTCAAAATCTGTCTTTTGGAATAACAATCGATGACAATGGTGTCATTCACAATAGCGGCAATTGATTCAGACGAGGTATCTGTCACCCTGGCAGATGCCTCGTTCTTTTAAACGCTTTGTCAGGGTATTCAGTACCAGGCGCTTGTTACCGCTCCACAAAGGGGCGAGAAGAAGTTCCTTGGGACCATCTCCGCTAAGCCGGTGAATGACTACAGATGGGGGAAGAAGGGAGAGACAGTCTATGACAAGATCCGTATATTCTAAAAGAGAATACACCGGTACAGCTCCCTTCCTGTAAAGATCCGCCAGGTCAGTTCCTTCCAGAATGTGAAGCAGCTGCAGTTTGATTCCGTCGATTCCTTGATCACCTAAATGCCCCAGATAGCGGATGGTCTCAAATATCATATCTTTCGATTCTCCGGGAAGTCCTAAAATGACGTGGGCGATCACCGTGATTCCCGCTTCTTTTAAATTCTGCCATGCAAGATAAAAGTCGGACAGCGGATACCCTCTCCGAATGAACTCTGCTGTTGATTCATGAATCGTCTGAAGCCCCAGTTCCACCCACACCGGTTTTATGCGGTTTAATTCCTTTAACAAACGAATAACGTCAGGAGGAAGACAGTCAGGTCTTGTGGCAATGGATAAAACAGCTACATCAGGCTGGGAAATAGCCTGTGTAAAGAGTTCACGCAAATAGGAAACAGGTGCGTAAGTGTTGGTGTAGGACTGAAAATAAGCGATATAGAGGCCCTTTTCCCCGTTCATCTTAAGAGACACCCGCTTCTTGGCTGATTGAATCTGTTCTGCTGCAGAAGTATGAAGCCCTTTGGCTTCTGCAAATTCCCCGGAGCCGCCTCCGCTGCAGAAAATACAGCCCCCTGTTCCCAGTAAGCCATCCCGGTTGGGGCAGGTCATACCGCCATCCAGTGCAAGCTTATAGACCTTTTGTCCATACTGCCTTTTCAGTTCATAATCCAGAGCGTGGTAAGGCTTGTCATTCCAGAACATGGTGACCTCCAGTTTTTTGATTGTTTCATTATAGAAGAGAGATTGAGGGAAGTCAAATTATTTTATAGCTTTTCGTAAAATATTATATTGTGAAAACTTTGGCACTTATGATATACTCGAGATAATGGCGTTTGTATGCCAATGAATGGGGAAAAGGAGATTTTTAAGAATGAAAGCAGATGAAACAATCCGTTTTTTAGAATCCGAAAAGGCAGGAAAACTAATGACTGCTTTGTATGGCGAAAAAGCGGCAGAAGAGAATATTTTAAGATATCAGAACCTGGTAAAGGACTTTAAAAATCATTTTCCGGAAGAAGATATTCTTTTATTTACATCACCTGGGCGTACAGAGATCAGCGGGAATCATACCGATCATAATCACGGGAAAGTTCTGGCAGGAAGCATTAACCTGGACTGTGTAGGTGTGGCTGCGAAAAATAACAGCAACCTTATTCATATTGTCAGTGTAACTTATAACCAGAGCTTTACCATTGATCTTGAGGATCTGGCGCCAAGTGATAAAAAAGCCGGCACCATTGATTTGGTAAAGGGTCTGTTAAAGGGATTTTTAGAAAAAGGCTATGAGATCGGTGGATTTAATGCCTATATAACCAGCAATGTAATCAGTGCGGCAGGTGTCAGCTCTTCCGCTTCTTTTGAGATGCTTCTTTGTTCAATCCTGAACACATTTTTTAATGACAGCCGCATGGATACAGTGGCTTATGCACATATCGGAAGATATGCGGAAAACGTCTATTGGGACAAGGCATCTGGTCTCCTTGACCAGATGGCATGTGCGGTTGGCGGCCTGATTACCATTGATTTTAAGGATCCCATAAAGCCTGCAGTGGAGCAGATTGATTTTGATTTCGCTTCCCAGAACCACAGCCTGATTATTGTCAATACAGGAAAGGGACATGCGGATTTAAGTGCCGATTACTCGTCCGTACCTGCAGAGATGAAGAAGGTGGCAGAGTTTTTTGGAAAAGAAGTATGTGCAGAGATAACGGAAGAAGATGTGATTGGTCAGTTAAGTGCAGTTCGGGAGTTTGCAGGAGACCGTTCTGTACTCCGGGCTCTTCATTTCTTTGAAGAAAATAAGCGTGTGGATGCAGAAGTGACTGCTTTAAAAGAAGGAAGATTTGACGAATTCCTGTTAAATATTACTGCTTCCGGAAATTCCTCCTGGAAATGGCTTCAGAACTGCTTTACCAATTCCAGTTTTCAGGAACAGGGAATTACGGTGGCTCTTGCTCTTACGGAATTGTTTATCGCTGGTAAAAAGCAGGGGGCATGCCGGATTCACGGAGGCGGATTTGCAGGGGTTATAATGGCTGTTCTTCCCAATGAAATCACAGAGGAATATATCTCCTATATGGAAACGGCAATGGGAGAAGGCAATGCTTACCGTATGAGCATCAGACCTTATGGTTCCATCTGTTTTAATGCAGTTGCAGAGCAATAATAATTGTAAATCCTGCCATAATAGAGTACAATAGAAGCAAGGAAACCTTCATATATCATGTAAGGGAAAAGGAGGCAGGTATTATGAATGAAAAAAGTAATCTGATCATCACCATAGGAAGACAGTACGGAAGCGGTGGACGTATTGTGGGAAAAGCTCTTGCAGAGGAACTGGGGATTCATTTTTATGATGAGGAGATTCTGACGATCACATCGGAACAAAGTGCGGTTGGAGAAGTTTTTTTCCGCCTTGCAGATGAGAAAGCCGGCAATAATCTGTTATACCGGATTGTCAGCGGATTAAAACCGCAGCTTGGCAAGCCCTCCACAGATGCGGACATTGTAAAACCGGAGAATTTATTCCGTTTCCAGTCTCAGGTTATTAAGGAACTGGCAAAAGAGGAATCCTGTATTATCGCCGGAAGATGCGCGGATTATATTTTAAGCCGTGAAGAAGAGGACGTTCCTGGACTTGTGAAGATCTTTGTTTATGCAGATACACCTACACTGATCCAGAGAACCATGGAAGTTGATAAGATTGATGAGAAGGAAGCCGCCAAGCGGGTAAAGAAGATTAACAGGGAACGGAAAGAATATTACCGCTACTATACCGGTGAAAACTGGGAAGACTGGAACAATTATGATCTCATCATTAACACAAGCCGGATTGATCTGGAACAAACAGCCAGGCTGATTAAAGATTATATAAAATTAAGAGGAATTGAAGCCTGAAACATATTGTAAATCCTTTGATGCAGAGATATAATGAATATTAGAAGTGAGAAAAGCCGGTTGGAAAAGTTTCCACTGGCTTTTTTCAGAAAACGTGTTTTCAGAACGGAGATCACTTATATGAACTACGGAAAAGACTCCAGGATTACGTCTGTGATCGCGAGCATGTTCAGTGTTCTTATTTTGTTGGTCCTTGCTTTTATTTTCTTATCCAGTCAGCAGGAAAAGCTGAATCAGGAATTCAATCAGTTGATTTATTCAAGTCTTACTTCCTTTACAGACACACAAAAAAATCAGATTTTAAAGTTAGCCGATGATGCAAGAACTATAAAATACGGCATGGAAAGTATGATAGAGGCGGCCAGTCTGTCTCCGGAAGATCAATGGATGAGTCATTACCTGACAAAAATGGAGGGGGAAAATCCGGATTATCAACTGGAATATGTCTCATGCAGCAATTGGAAAGAAATAATATCCGGAGAAGGAAAACGAAGGATTTTTGAACAGGTTATAAACAATAAAACAGATGTACTGGATATTTTGTGTCCCATGGAAAATGGAAACGGATACATATTTTTAGCAGCTGAGCCGCTTACGGCCAATGGTGCAGTGGCAGGAGTTTTATTTTTTACCTTTAAAACGGAAAAGTTTGGAGAAATTGCTAAAGATCATATGCCCTTTAAAATGATCCATTCGCAGATCATAAAATCGGATGGCAGTATTCTTTATTGCAATAGTGATCAGTTAATACGCGGCAGTAATCTGTTTTCCTCGATCAATGCCAACGAAGCACAAAACCAGAGTGTCAGATTCATTAAAAACCAGATAGAAAACCAGGATTCGTTTACTACCTCTTTTGCCATGAACGGGAAAAACTATTATATTTCGGCAATGAAGATAGGGGTAAATGACTGGAGTCTGATTAACTATGTCCGTTCTCCGGATATTATGCTGCAGTCAGAATATGTATTTGGTATGTTTTTCGGTACGGCAATTTTGCTGATCCTGCTGACAATTGCAGGATGCAGCTGGATATTCCTTTTATTTTACAGACAGAACCAGAAGCTTCAGCTGGAGTCCGAGCGTTACTCGGTTCTATCCCAATTTACCGATACGCTGCTTTACGAGTACGATTATGAAACAGATACCATTGAATTTACATCCAATGCCAGAAGAAAACTATTCCTGGATAAGCTAAAGGCAAGAGGGGTTTTAAGACTGAACCGGGGGGAATATCTGATGCACCCGGAGGACTGGCAGAAGGGGGAACGTCTTCGCTGGGCGCTGTTAGGAAGCAAGCCGGATGAGGTAAGGTATTGCAGAATCCGGTTAAAAGGGCAGTCAGGAGAATACCGGTGGTTTAGCTGTCAGTATAAGATTCTACCCGGACAGGCCGGCGGCAAATCCCGAATGGTTGGGAAGCTGGAGGATATTACCGACCAGCTGGGAAGAGAAGAGATGCTCTTAAACCGCGCAAGAAAAGACCCCTTAACCGGTGTATATAACCGTTCGGGAGAGCAGATTATTGATGGCAAGCTTTCACTGTTGTGCAGCGGCATCTTTTTCATGATAGATCTGGATAATTTTAAGGAGATCAATGATTCCTGCGGACATGCGGCAGGAGACCACGTTTTAACCAGAGTAGCGGAATCTCTGGAAAAGCTGGTGGGAAAAGACGGAATCGTGGCGAGAGTGGGCGGAGACGAGTTTGTAGTATTTATTACGGAAAACTGGGATGACTCCCAGATCACTGATATGGCAGAGTCTATTCTTGATCTTATGGACCATACAGAAGAGGGGTATTATACAGTTATCCGTGTTACTGCCAGCATCGGAATTGCAATTGCACCAAAGGACGGAAGCAGCTATGAAGAGTTATATAATGCTGCAGACAAGGCGATGTACTACATTAAACAAAACAGCAAAAGAGGATACGCTTTTTATAAAGGAGAAGGAAAAGAGCATCTATAAAACCGGAATCAGCTGGCCAGCGTTTTGGACTGTCTGCTTCCGGTTTTTATTCTTATTTAATCGGGAAATCCGTTTCCTTTCTTGCAGAACTGGTTTTTTCCACAGCAGATATCTGCCCTGCTCTGATCGGTGCAATGTCCAAGCAGACCTCTCTTTTGGGAACAGTTTTTCCCGCAGCAGTACCTGGATTCCGGGCATATGGTATAATTCCCTCCCTGAATAACCAGCTTCTTCCCATTAACAAGAGCATCTGCAAGCTTGCTTCTGGCGCTGTCATAGATCGCCTGTACAGTCGTTCTCGCCACACTCATCTGTTGGGAGCATTCATTCTGGGTAAGCTTCAGATGATCAATTAAGCGGATCACTTCGTATTCATCCACTGACATCTCTATGGTCATAAGTTTTTCTTTGTTACAGGGGGCAAATTCCATTGTTTCAGGCATTTCACATACACGTCGCTGTTTTACGGGTCTGGCCATCTTATCTGTCACCTCATTTCAAATAAGGTTAGTATAACACATTTTAATCAAAAACGGAATCAGAGAATAATTCTCCGATTCCGCATTTTTATTAGATAAATAAGTTTACATTGGATTCTTCTGCGTCTCCCAGATAGGCACCTACGCCACCCAGTTCTACACCGTCAATCAGTTCTTCCGGACGGATTCCCATTACATCCATACTCATGGTACAGGCAACGATACGAACGCCTGCTTTCATGGCTTTCTTAATCAGGATTTCCAGGGAATCAACATTTTTGTCATTCATGATTTTTTTCATCATGGCAGTTCCCATTCCGCCCATATTCATCTTAGACAGTTTCAGTTTTTTACTTCCCCTGGGGAGCATAACTCCGAACATGGACTCTACCAGAGTTTTTTTAACCGGTTGTTTCTCTTCTTTTCTTAAGGCATTCAGTCCCCAGAATGTGAAGAACATCGTAACCGGTCTTCCCATGGCAGCAGCACCATTGGCGATGATAAAGCTGGCAAGAACTTTATCTAAGTCTCCGGAAAATACAATCAGTGTCTTTCCGTCAGCAGCCTCTTTTTGCGGGGCAGAAGGGGACGGGGAGCTTTTTTTTACCAGTGCCACATAATCATTATCCCGCCGCTCATTGGATAAAAGGGTGTGGCCTGTTCTGCGGCACCATGCTCCGATATCTCTGGCAAAACCTGGATCAGAAGCGGAGACTTCCATTACCGAACCTTCCTTCATGTCTTTCATGGTTTCAAAAACCTTCATGATGGGGCCGGGGCACTGCATACCGCTGCAGTCCAAACGCATGGCTGCTGTGGGAATATCCCTGGTATCCATCTGCCCGTTATCTGAAAATGAAACCGGCGTGGTAATCTTTGGCGTGGTGTCATACTGGTAGTGGGTGGACTGATAAAATCTTACTCCGCCCGGATAGATCTTTACATGAGTAAAACCGTTCTGCATCAGAATACGTGCTGCATTATAGGCACGGACTCCAATGGCACAGAAGGTAATGATTTCTTTGGAAGGATCCAGTTCTTTTAACCGGTCCCTCAGCTGTCCAAGTGGTATGTGCTTTGCCTGAGGCAGTGCAAATGCCATCAGTTCTGCATCCTCTCTGACATCCAGCAGCTGTGCGCCTGTATTTTTATCCGGTGAATCCCAGGATGCAAAGGAAACTCTTCCTTCCAGAAGGTTTTCTGCGGTAAATCCTGCCATATTAACGGGATCCTTGGCAGAAGAAAATGGAGGTGCATAAGCCAATTCCAGATATTTTAAATCTTCAATTGTAGCTCCAAGGCGTATGGAAACGGCAAGTGTATCAATCCGCTTATCTACGCCGTCCATACCTACTATCTGGGCACCGTAAATGGTCTTTCCATCCATGGAGAATAAAAGCTTCAATGTGAGGGGAACTGCCCCAGGATAGTAACCGGCATGAGAATTCTGGGTAATAATGATACTTTCATAATCCGTTCCCTTTATCAAACCTCGTTTAATCAGTGCTTTTTCATTGGCACCAGTTGAAGCAGCGGTTAAATCAAATACTTTTGCAACAGAGGTTCCCTGGGTTTTTTTATAAGTTTCTTTTCCCCCAGCTATGTTATCTGCAGCAATACGCCCCTGTTTATTGGCAGGACCTGCAAGCGGCACCATGGCAGCATCTCCAAAGGTAAAATCACTGACTTCAATCACATCACCTACAGCATAGATATGAGGATCTGAGGTTTTTAAGGTATCATCAACAATGATTCCGCCCCGCTCATTGACAGCCAGACCGCATGATTTTGCCAGTTCGCTGTTTGGACGGACGCCAATAGAAAGAATCACCAGTTCTGCCTTTAAAATCTTACCGCTTTTTAAGGTAATGGACACGGCCTCATCTTCATCAGCAAAGGATGAAACTCCGTCACCAAGATAAAGGGAAACCTGATTCTGGACGATGTTTTCATGAAGCAGCTGAGCCATCTCAAAGTCGATGGGCGCCAGTACCTGATCCTGCATTTCGATGAGAGACACGCTAAGACCGGCATGACGAAGATTTTCAGCCATCTCAAGTCCGATAAAGCCTCCGCCGATAACCGCAGCAGTTTTGATCCCTTTTTCTTTAATAAGACCGCGGATGCGGTCGGTATCCGGAACTGTCCACAGAGTCTGAATCCGGGAAGATTCGATTCCTTTAATAGGCGGGCGGACAGGAGAGGAGCCTGTGGAAATAACCAGCGTGTCGTAGGATTCCTCATAGGACTCCCCTGTTTCCAGTTTCCGGACCGTTATTTTTTTGTTTTCCCTGTCTATGGCTGTCACTTCATTTTTTACTCTGACATCAACCCCGTATTTCTTTCTCATGGCTTCCGGCGTCTGTAAAAGCAGGGCATCTCTGGATTTGATCACATCGCCAACGTGGTAAGGAAGACCGCAGTTTGCATAGGAAATATACTCACCCCGTTCCAGAATGAGAATCTGAGCATCTTCATCCAGTCTCCTGAGTCTGGCTGCACAGCTGGCTCCGCCTGCGACTCCGCCGATTATAACAGTTTTCTTCATGGTGCGCCTCCTGATATATGAAAAGTGTAATTAAAATAAGCTTGTTATGTTTTTGACACTCTCAGTATAGGACGTCAGAAGAAAAATGTCTGTGACAGAGTCACATAAAATGATATCGGTTCATCAGGATGTCATCTACAGGCTGGCTGCAAAATCCTGAACCTGCTTAAGCCCTTCCGATTTAAGCATGCTTCCTTTTTCAACCATACCGGATATGGTGATTACACCTTTGTTTTCCCATTTTAAATAAGAGCAAATGGAATTTAACTGTGCTTTGGCTGCATCGTATACTCCGTCAGAGGCGGAATTTAAAAGCATGGCTATGGATTTGATATGAAATCCTTTTTTTGCAAATGCGTACATTCGGTCAATGAAGCACTTTGTCTGTGCGGATACATCAAACCAGTACACAGGGGAAGCCAGTACCAGCATGTCTGCCTGACTTAAATCTGTTAAAATGCTGTTCATATCATCATTCTGAATACATACCCCGTCATGAGTAAAGCAATAGGTGCATGCCAGACATGGTTCTACCTTTAAGGTACTTAACTCTTTGACAGTAACTTCATGGCCAGCCTCTCTTGCTGATTTTGCAAAAGCAGACGCCATTATTTCTGTATTGCCGTTTTTTCTTGGACTTCCTGTGACTACTAATATGTTCAAACTAACCTACCTCCGTTTTTTTTATGAATGAAGAACCCAGGAAAATAAGTATTTCATTTCAGAAGAAGTTTTTATTTCTGGAACAGGCAGCTTTTTAAATTCACCTGGAAGCTTCTTCTCTGCAGCAGCCAGACCAAAATGGCAGGCAGCAATTCCCACATCAACTCTCTGGAGATCAACAGAGTTCTTCCCTTCCTTTAATGTCTTGGCTTCATAGAAATGATAGGCGTCCTGACTTTTTACAACTCTCCAGGGCTGTTTATTTACAGCGGAGGGTGCCAGTCTTGTCATTTCCAGGGCAAAAGCAAAATCTCCCGCATCGGATTTTGCCAGAGGAGAAGAGAAGTCATCCTTGAAATAAAGCTGGTTCCAGTCTTTTCGCTGGTCAGATTTGGCGGCCCATTTCATAATTGACTCCATCGGTCTTTTTTTACCAGTGGGATATCCAAGAGGGGAAATAACCGGAAATAAATCGCCCTTCTTTAAGTCCATGGCATGTGAGAAGGCGCTTTTATCAAAGGTACCTCCCAGCCAGCACGTACCATATCCAAGTGCTACGGCGTAAAGAACTAAATGTTCCATAGAATATCCCAGCGCCTCCAGTGCCAGATCGCAATCCGGTACAGACGCGCCAATAAAGTTCCTGGCACCCTTAATGACTCCGTAGGTGCCAAGTTTTTCTCCTTTCAATGCGTCACTGCTTTCCAGAATACGGAAGCTTACGTCCACAGAGAATGGATTGTTTAAAGTCTTAATAAAATCATGGAACAGTTCTGTTTCCTTTGGTGAGAGAGAGCGGGGTTCATAGGATCTGATACTGCTGCGCTCCCTGATGGTTTTTTCCACGGGAAAAACAGGTTTCATAGAATTTTGTCCTTTCTTTTATATAAGAGTTTTATAAAAATTACTGTCTCCTGGTTTTTCAACCAATTCTTTCATCGCACCAATGGCATTTTTAAAATGTTCAGATGCTCCGTGAGCAGCCAGACTGGCCTGATCTTCCCATTCCTCAAGCATGGTTAAAATCTGGGGATCTTTTACGTCCTGAACCAGCTCGTACCGGATACAGCCGGCATCCTTTTCTCTGGTCTGTTTTACCAGCTGTGTGGCGACTTCAATAAATGCATTGATTTTATCTTCTTTAATATAATTTTTTGCAACAACCTTAATCATTTTATTTTATTCTCCTTTGTTTATGCCCATTTTTCATAATGTACGCGTTCTGCTTTATACCGGTCTGTAAATTCATTTTTCTGTCCATCGGGATAACCAATGGCAATCAGTCCAAAGGGTTTGATATGGTCCGGAAGCTGAAAGAAACTGCGTACCTGGTCAGTCACCGCATCAGAAGTGGCTACACCCAGCCAGACGGCTCCCAGTCCTAAGTGAACGGCCTCTAACAGCATATTCTGGGAAGCTGCGCCTAAATCCTCTTCCCAGCCCTTTGGAACCTTAAATTCATTTTCATTTCCCATAAGAGCGATGGTAACAGCTGATCCTGCCACTGGTTTTGCGTAAGGAGATACATCGGCCAGCTTCTTTAAATTCTCTTTGTCCTCTACCACAATAAATTCCCATGGCTGCTGGTTGGCGGCTGACGGTGCCTGCATGGCTGCCCGCAGAATTTTGTCTATCTTCTCCGGTTCTACGGCATCAGTGGTAAATTTACGGATACTCCGTCTGTTAAAAATCTCCTGCATAAAAAATCCTCCTTAATTGTTTTCAAGTTTACCCAGCAATTTTTTACTGAGGGTCAGAAACTGGGCTGTCTCTTCTTCTGACAGAATCCCCTGATATTGTTCATGAAGAAAATTCCAGGATTCCATAATGTTTTTCTGAAGTGCAAGACCCTGGGGCGTAGTGCTTAAAATTACGGACTTTCCCTCACATCGTTTGGATACAAGACTTTTGTGTTCCAGCTTTTCAATCAGCCGGGTGATGGTGGAAGGCGTCAAATGAAGGGTTTCCCCCAGCTCCTTCTGAAGGATCTCTTCTTTCTGGTTAACCAGATACAGCACAAGAGCATGACTGGGAGAGAGTCCGGTTTTTGAAAAAGCTTCCTCTGCAATTTTGCCAAAAACTCTGGAAAGCTTTACTGTGGTAAAAAACAGGCAGCCGTTAAGAGAACAGGCCTGTTCCTCTGTTGTGTTATTTTTGTTCAAAACATCACCTCTCTTGTTTGTACATACAAATGATATCACTCTAAAAAACCACTGTCAATCTAAAAATGTAATTTACCCTAATTAATTTATTACAATTAAATGTTACAAAACTATTGACAGGAAAGCGGAAGTGTTTTATAATAAAAACAACTTAAAAAATAAGCTTTTATCATAGATACAAGGAGGTATTACAATGTCTGTTTATGATTTTACTGTAAAAACTATGTCCGGAGAAGATAAAAAGTTATCTGATTACAAAGGAAAGGTACTTCTCATTGTGAACACAGCAACAGCCTGCGGATTTACTCCTCATTATACCGATCTCCAGGCAATTTATTCAGAGAACAAGGACAGCGGTCTGGAAATTCTTGATTTCCCATGCAATCAGTTTGGCAATCAGGCACCTGGAGATGATGAGGAGATTCATATGTTCTGTACCGGACGTTTTGGCGTAACATTTCCACAGTTCTCAAAGATTGATGTAAATGGTGAGAATGCGATTCCACTGTATCAGTATCTGGTGAAGGAAAAAGGATTTGATGGCTTTGATCCAGAGCACAAGCTTACCAGTGTGCTGGAAGAGATGTTTGAGAAGGCAAATCCCAATTATAAGAATGAACCGGATATTAAGTGGAATTTCACAAAGTTTCTTGTTGACAGAGATGGGAATGTAGTGAGAAGATTTGAACCAACTGCTGATATGAAGCTGGTGGAAGAAAGCATAAAAGAATTGCTGTAATAAAATACAGGACAGCAGGAGAACGGAGAAACGTGATGAATTATGACAGATTAAAAATAGAGAACCAGCTTTGCTTTCCGCTTTATGCCTCCGCCCGGGAAATTGTCAGGCTTTATAAGCCGTTTCTCGATGAGATTGACTTAACCTATACCCAGTATATTGCAATGATGGTATTGTGGGACAGGAAGAAAGTCACTGTAAAGCAATTGGGCGAGATCCTTTATCTGGACAGCGGTACGCTGACTCCCCTGCTGAAGAAGATGGAAGCCGGAGGTCTTTTGACCCGTAACAGGGACAAGGAAGATGAGCGCAGTGTCATTGTAGAACTGACTGAAAAGGGTGAACAGTTAAAAGAGCAGGCGGTATCCATACCCGAACGGATCTCTCAGTGTGTCCCTCTTAACCAGGAAGAAGCAAAAGAACTTTACCATCTTTTATACAAAATACTAGGTAATACAATCAAACATCAGGATTAAAAAAAGACTCAGGAAGGCCGTGAAGCCATTCCTGAGTCTTTTTAGTTAACTGTTGTGTGACAGCCTGAATCTTCCAACTTCCTGCTTTAAGGCATGCGCCTGTGCAGCAAGCTCTTCACTGGAAGCAGAACTTTCTTCTGCTGTGGCTGCATTGCTTTGAATTACAGCAGATACCTGATTAATGCCCTGATTGATTTCTTCCATGGAAGCCACCTGAACCGATGATGTGGATTCCACTTCTCTGATGGATACTTCTGCAAGTCTTGCCTTTTCCCCTACTTCAAGGAGTATATCAGAGGCTTCTTTTGCCAGTTTCTCACCTTCCAAGACGCTGATTGCGGAATTCTCAATTAATGCAGCAGTCTGCTTCGCAGCTTCCGCAGATTTGGCAGCCAGGTTTCTTACTTCATCTGCAACAACAGCGAAGCCTTTTCCGGCACTGCCGGCGCGGGCAGATTCCACGGCTGCATTCAGTGCCAGTATATTGGTCTGGAATGCAATGTCCTCAATAACCTTGGTGATGCTGGAAATTTTTTCCGATGAAGTACTGATTTCTTTCATGGATATATTCAGTCTGTTCATATGTTCATTGCTCTTTTTAACACCTGTGTCAGCTGCAGCTACATATCCGGCTGCAATCTGCATATTTTCTGAATTCTGCTGTGCCTGTTTTGCCACTGTGGCAATGGATGCGGTCAGCTCTTCTATGGCAGCAGCCTGTTGGGTGGTTCCGGAAGCAAGTGACTGGGAAGCAGAGGACACCTGTCCGGCGCCGCTGTTAACCTGGTCAGCTGCATCATGGACAATAAGAAGTGCCTGATTTAAATCCCGTTCAATTTTCTGAAGAGCCAGCCCTAACACATCGGCATCCGAGCGAAGGGGAATGACGCTTGTGAAATCACCGTTGCTGATAGCAGTGGCGGATCGGGCCTGATCTTGAATTCCTTCCAGCATTTTAGAAAATGCATCAGCCAGCTGACCGGTTTCATCCCTGGAATCAAGGTTGGCTAAGTCAACATCTACATAACCAAGAGAGATCAGTTCCGCTGCTTTTACCACCTGATTAATTGGTCTGCTGATCATAGCGGAAATTCTAATTCCCAGTAAGACAGCTGCTGAAACACCGCAGATGATTAAGAGAACAAGAACCACTGCGGCAATGAGCGCAACAAGCTCATTTAAGTCACTAAGCTCCTTTGTTTCACTCATGCGATAATCGATGATGGCATCGAAGTTATCATATACTTTCTGTATGCTGGCCTGCTGATCGGTCATGGCTTTCTCTGCTTCCACTTTTTTTCCGGCTTTGGCAAATTCAATGGATTTTGTCATGGCAGGGTCATAGGAACTTGAGAAGAGAGAAACTGCCTCTTCAAATAAAGTCATGGACGGAGAGCCTGCTGGAATGGAAGCTTTATAAGCTGCAGAGTGGTTTAAAAACTGCTCCTTTTCATGAGCGTAAGTTTTTTCCAGTTCTTCAATCCGTTCTTTATTGCCGGCATTGCTTATAATATCTTTGGAATCGGTTCTGATCTGATACAGACTTTGGATTGTGTGGAACATATCGTCAAGAGGGGCTGTCTTTGAACGATACATATATGTATCCTTGCTGTTTATAAACAGCATACTGGCAAGTCCTACAATGCCTACCAGCAATGTGATGAGAGCTACTGAAAGAAATCCTGTCAGCAGTTTTTTAGAAATGGGGTAGTCTTTGAAATTTTTCATTTGTAATATCTCCTTTTTTGGCACGAATTAGTATAGGGTCAAAACAGAGGAATAGCAGTAAATTTAATAAATTGTATCAGTATTATATCTGATGATATGAAAAAAAACAATCAGATTCATGAAAACAGACGCCCTGCCGGTGGTTTGCCTTAAGGGGCGTCTGTGTTTTTCCTGTCACCCTATAAATGGGAACAGCGGCAGGAACTGCCAATTGCCTGTGGATAGGTGAAAATCTTGCAGGGGTCGTATTCTTTTCTCACCTTTTTTAATCTGCAGACATGGCTGCCATAATATTCTTCCAGATAGCAGGGGAGTCCTTCATATGGGAAGTTCACATAAGAGCCGGTTGTGACTGAAGACAGGTAACCAGACTGGCGTGCCACCCACAGGGCATTTTCCCCTTTGCTGTTTTCAAAAACCGTATTGAGCCAGACGATGTATCTGGCATCTCTATAATAAAAAGCAGTGGAATCTGCTGGCACTTCGGAAACCCTGCCACCCAGTGCGTAGAGGGAAAGTCCGGTGTAAATGGACCCTGTGGGACGTTTGTTAATAAGCCCTGCCAGTTTCAGACATTCACATTCGGTCAGTTCTCTTTTTACGAAACCGCTTGCGGATAAAAAGGTTTCAAAAGGTGGATAAAAGCTTCCAATTATAGTTACTGCTTCTAAAAATGTCACGTTTTTTAAACGGTACTTCACCCCGCCAAGTTCCAGAAGGGGGGCGATGCTTCCAAGAGCAGCTTCCGGTGGTCCATAGAAAAAGCCTCTGGATAGAATGGAGAGACCTTCTTCCTGTGAATTAAAAATTCTCCCCACCAGTGTAATTCGCGGATCAGCGTGCTCCAGCCATTCCTGCCAGGCAAGAAGAAAGTAAGCCTGCTTTTCCTGGTCGGCAACGGGATACATGATTTCAACCAGAGTAATTTTATCAATCTTTTTGGGAAGCCGGAAGGTCATGGAGACAATAATTCCGTAATTGCCGCCGCCACCGCCCCTGCAAGCCCAGAACAGATCCGGATTTTCTTCTGAACTGGCAGTGATGAAGCTGCCTTCTGAATTAACCATGGTAAAATTCAAAAGACTGTCACACCCTAGTCCCAGATAACGGCAGGAGAGTCCCCAGCCACCCCCCATGACAAAACCACTGACTCCCACTGAGGGGCAGGTACCGCCAGGAAACGGATATCCTCTGGAAGATACAAATTCGTAAAGCTGTCTGTTATTTACACCGCCCTCTATGGTGAGAGTGCGGTTTTCCTCATCAATCGAAATTTGATTCATTTCACTAAGATCAATATCAAGAACATCATTGCCTGTAGAATATCCTTCATAATTGTGGCCTCCGCTTCGAATGCGAAGACAGATATCCCGTTTTCTGGCCCATAACACCGCATTGCTGACTTCGGAACTATTCCGGCAGTAAACAATGGCCAGAGGAAACCGGTTGACAGCCCGGTTATAGACTTGTCTGGCCTCATGATAGAAAGGATCATCTGGAGTTACCACACGGCCGGTCAGACCGTCAAAACTGCAGGTGCTCATAGTGATTGCCTCCTTTCTTACTACCATGGTATTAAGGAAGGAGACAATTGGTGCCGGAGAGGAGATTCTAAAGCTTCATGATCTTTTTCTCATCTAAATTGGTCAGGCCCTCTGGTGTATGGGTAGATAAATAGACCGTAGGATTCTGACTGATAAAGGAACGAACCCTTGTAAGAGTTTCTCTTGCAGCTTCAAGATCTTCAAAGACCACAGACAGGCGGTTTTCGATCAGGGCAGCATCGGTATAAGTAATGTCCCCGTGTATGAGATAAAACAATCCGTCATTTTCTGCAATTACAATGCTGTTGCCTTTTGTATGTCCAGGTGCAGGAAGGAAATAAACTCCCTCTGTGATCCTTTCACTTGCTTCAAAGTTATGGTAAGCTCCATCCTGAAACTCCACAGGGACTATATTGTCTCCGCTTAACTTTAAAGCTTCTGCCTCTGCTTTGGAAAGGTAGATTTTTGCGTTAGGAAAGCTTCTAAGCTCGCCGGAATGATCCGGATGCTTGTGAGTCAGAAGAATCCGGGTTACATCCTCTGGTTTGTAGCCCAGATGGGAAAGAGCAGTTACATAATCATGAATCCGTTTTCCCTGATAGATTTTCTGCCCCTCTTTTGCAGGGGTGTCGGGAACCTCCTTTGGGACTCCGGTATCAATTAAAATGACTTCGTTCCCTGTATCAATGAGATAATTCTGAAGACTGGATTCATAGGTCCTGCTTTCATCAAAAACCGGCTCGCTGACTCCGCCTCCCAGTGCGAATGGTTGTGTCATATAACCGCCCTCATATAATTTAACTGCTTTAATTTCCATTTGAATACTTCCTTTCCTGCCTGTCTGGCTCTTTATTTAAATCGCACTTGTTATAAAAGTGCGAGTATATCTTTTTCTAATTTTTCCGGTTTATCGGTAGGAGCGTAGCGCTTCGTTACAGATCCATTTTTATCAACCAGGAATTTCGTAAAATTCCACTTAATATTAGAACCCAGAATTCCCGGCTGCTGTGATTTTAAATAAGAATATAACGGGGATTCTGAGGGACCATTGACTTCAATCTTTGCAAACTGGGGAAAGGATACCTCGTAATTCATTGTACAAAACTGGTGAATCTCCTCCTCTGTTCCCGGAGCCTGGTGACCAAACTGGTTGCATGGAAAATCAAGAATTTCAAAGCCCTGGTTTCTGTATTTGCGATAAAGTGCCTCTAAGCCTTCGTATTGAGGCGTAAACCCACAGCCTGTTGCAGTGTTAACAATCAGCAGTGTTTTTCCTTTGTACTGGGACAGAGTAACAGGGTTGCCTTTTCTGTCTGTAACTGTGATATCATATAAATTCATATCTGCCACCTCGCATTTGATTTATTTATTTTACTAAATTAGATTGTACACAATTGAATTTGAAATGTCAATAGTTTTTAAGAAAAATAAAAAGACGCATATCTGACCATGGGATGAATAAGGCACGGTCGTATGCGTCTGTCTATATTTTTTTGTTAAAAAACCTGATTCAGGCTTAAAAAAATAGTAACAATAAATGGATCAAACTGTGTTCCGGAACAGCGGCTGATTTCCTCCATCGCAGTCTGGCAATCCAGAGCTTTCCGGTATGAGCGGTTATTGGTCATAGCATCATAGGCATCAGCGACTGCAAGAATCCGGCAGAGAAGAGGTATTTCGGTTCCTTTCAGACCTCTTGGGTAACCCGTTCCATCCCATCGTTCGTGATGAGAGAGAATGTATTCTGACACAGTGGAAAGCTCAGGGGTGTTCTGGGCAATGCGGTAGCCGATTTCCGGATGGCGCATCATTTCTTTCCATTCGTCGTCATTTAAAGGTCCTGGTTTATTTAACGTTTCAATATTAACACCTACCTTGCCAATATCGTGCAGGATTGCCAGAAGAGATAATTCATTTTTATCCTCAGAAGACAGATTCAGCTTTTCTGCAATTGCCATACAGTAGGTTTCTAATCTTACAGCATGCTCCTCGGTTTCCATGCTCTTTTCATAAAGCGTGGCAAGAAGTGTGGTAATAATGCTGTTGCGGTAGCTCTTTCCTTCTAAAAGCTTCTTATGATACATTTTTTCTTCTGCTTTTTGCAGGGATTGGCTTAATGAATGGGTTATGTCTTCTTTCACATCAAATCCAAGAGCCACACTTACCTCTAGCGGGAGTCTGCTGCTTTTCCGGAAGGCCTCTTCCAGACGCCCGATTACATCCTGCGCCTTTTTATGATCTGTATGGGGAAGAAGAACCAGGAATTCATCTCCACCCCAACGGGCAGCAATGCCCATGCTTTTAAGGGTATATTGAAGGGTTTTGGCAACCTCTTTTAATAAAAGATCTCCGGTTCTGTGTCCAAATACATCATTAATGACTTTAAGACCATTCACATCTCCCATGATAACTGCAATTGGAAGCTGGGAAGTCTGATCCATACGTTCTAATTCTTCTTCCATATATCTGCGGTTAAATATCTGGGTCAGCGGGTCATGATAGCTTAAATAAAGGATTCGTTCCTGCTGCCGTTTCTCCTGACTGACATCCCGAAATACCATGACAACACCGTATACATGCCCGTTCTCATCACGTATGGGTGCGGCACTGTCCGCAATGGGAATTAAATTACCGCTTTTATTTAACAGAACGGTATGGTTTGCAAGTTCCACAATCATGCCGGTTTCCAATACTGCACTAATGGGATTTGGTACAGTCTTTCCGGTTGTTTCATTGCGCAGATCAAAGATTTCCATAAAGGATTTCGAGCAGGCGTCCTTACTTTTCCAGCCGGTAATTTCCTCGGCTGCCTGATTTAAGTAAGTGACTTTTCCATCTAGATCCGTTGTCACAACCCCATCCCCAATGGAATTTAAGGTAACGCTTAATAACTCTTTTTCCCGGTAAAGATCGTCTCTAAACTGTTCCCTGTCTGATACATCAAAAATAATGGAATAGAGTCTTGTCTCATCTCCATATGTGACAGGGCTGGAGTACACATCCACCATTTTAATCTCACCGTTTTTCAGGCGGTGGGGAAACAGGAAATACTGCCGCTCCCTGTTAAATGCCTGGATACGCATCTGTTTGGTGGCATAATCTGGTATCCCATTAATTTCATCAATGCTCATACGAAGCATTTCTTCCTTGCTATAGCCATAAAAACTGCAGGCCTGAGGGTTGGCATCCAGTATATTTCCCGATGTGGCATCGATAATCAGCATAACAGCAGAATGCTCCGTAAACATGGAGTTGTAATTTTTTAAAAGTTGTTCCCGTTCCTGTTTCAGCCGTTTTAGCTCGGTGATATCAAGGCGTGAGCCAATGATATAGGAGATCTTCCCGTCCTCCATAACAGGAGTAAGGCGTACGAGCCAGTCCCTGGTGCCCTCGGGGAAATCAACGGTCTCTTCATATGTCAGACCCTCCCCGGAAGTGATGCACCGTTCATAGCCTTCCCTTAAAGCAGCTCCCACCTTTTCGCCCAGCACTTCTACGGGGGTTTTGCCAAGGAGCGGGATTTTAATCCCTGTAAGCTGCTGGTGTACCGCATTGTTCTTTATATAACGGAATTCACCGCCCTGATATGTGACGAGAAATAATCCGTCCTGGGTGCTGTTAAAAAAGACATCAATATCCCGTACGAGTTTTTCATTTGTTTTCTTTACCCTGTGAAGTTCGCTGACCAATTCAGTTACTTCATCAAAAATTGTTATCAGAGTGTTTGGATCTGGATAGCTTACAGTAATCTTATAAAAATGATTCCCTGCCTCCATAATGGGGGTTTGATTCCATTGATCCGGATTTTTGTAAAATTCAAGCCAGGCTGGTTGGTCAGATATAGAAGAAAGATTTATCGACATGCTTTTTAACAGGGCATCTTCTTTTTTTAAACCCAGATAGCGGAAAAATGTATCATTCGCTTCGGTAAGAATATAATCCCTTGTTTGTGAATCCTCTTTGAAAATAATGGTATGGCGGGCATAGCCCAACGGCAGCTGCATAAAAGCCTGATCGAAAGGTTCTTTTGTCATAATGGGACCCCCTTTGCCTTGTTGAAAATATTGTCATATTTAGTAAATATTTGTAATAAGATAATATCAGATGTTTGTTGCAATTGCAATAAAAGGAATTGAAACAATGTGCATGTACAATATTATATTGCCAATTGTAAGAGTGTGTGAAAATCATCAGGCTGGCAATGGGGTTATTATGATGATAAATTATAAAAAATTATATTTTTATTAGGTTGAATGGTACTTTTCCGGTTTTTTCATCATAAAATAAGACAAATTGTTTAATTGAAAGGCAGTATTATGATGACTTCTTGCCCCGAAGGATTGTTTTCCTATACAATTCAATCCGGCGATACACTATGGCTGATATCCAGACGTCACTACACTACCGTTGAAGCGATTATGGCAGCAAATCCTGGTATTAATCCTGGCAATCTTCAGGTTGGACAGATGATCTGTATTCCATCAGGAAACAGAACCTCTCAGCCACAGACCCAGCCAACCCAGCCAACTCAGCCGGCCCAGCCAGCCCAGCCAGCTCAGCCAGCTCAGCCAGCTCAGCCAGCCCAGCCAGCCCAGCCGACCCGGCCAACCCAGCCAGCCCAGCCAGCCCAGCCGACCCAGCCGGCTCAACCGGCTCAACCGACTCAACCGACTCAACCGGCTCAACCGACTCAGCCGACCCAGCCGACCCAGCCGGCTCAGCCAACCCAGCCGGCTCAGCCAACCCAGCCGACCCGGCCGGCCCAGCCAGCCCAGCCAGCCCAGCCGACCCAGCCAACTCAGCCGACCCAGCCAGCCCAGCCAGCCCAGCCGACCCAGCCAACTCAGTCGACTCAGCCAGCCCAGCCAGCTCAGCCGCGCATGCAGCCGACTCAGCCACAGACCGCACCTGGCAACACCTCTCAAATGTCCACAAATCCATTAAGAAGTGAGGCTGTTTCTGGGAATCCAACCCGCTGCCCGGTAGGTTTACGTGCCTATACCATTAAGAAAGGGGATACCCTCTGGCTTCTCGCCAAGAAATATTGTACCAATGTTCAAGCTATAATGGCATTAAATCCAGGTATTAAACCAGGTAATTTAATGGTTGGTCAGGTAATCTGGATTCCTGCAGGATTTAAGTTCCGGAATCTTCCGCCGTGGGCGCAGTCCATGGATAATACCATACAGCAAAGGACTGAAACTGAGTATCCGATTTGTCCTCAGGGGACCCGTTCCTATACCATTGAGGCGGGTGATACACTCTGGCTTTTATCCCAGCGTTACAATACTACAGTAGAAGCAATCATGGCTGCAAATCCGGGAATAAATCCCACCAATCTGTTTGTCGGGCAGGTTATCTGCATTCCTAGAAATCGTCCGCAGCCCATTCCGCAGCCCATTCCCCGGCCCATTCCGCAGCCCAGTCCTGAACCCCAGCTTCCTACGTACATGTGGGTCAGCAAAGCTGAACAGAATTTAGGCAATTACTTAAGGTTTTTGTGGCTTCAACAGGTATATTGGCTTAGGATGGCAAATCAGAGTGAACTGTGGAATCTATCAGATGCGGAGTATGTAATGAATCGCCTGATGGAAAACCCCCAAGATTTCCAAATGGCCCTCAAAACATTTTATGGGGATGAAAATGCCAAAAGATTTGCAGATCTCCTGACCAATCATCTGACCATGGTCACTAATTATATAATGGCAATAAGGGATGGCAGCGCGCAGGCGGCAGCAGATGCAGAGAATCAGATAAACAACAATGCTGTTCAGATAATTTCTTTCCTGACCTCCATTAATCCAAACTGGGCGGCTGCAGACTTACAGAGAATGTTTAGCGAATTCATGAATCTTACTAAGGAAGAGATTGACGCCACAATGTCTCAGAATTTTGAAGACAGTATCAACATTTTTGCAGATATAGAACGTGGTGCACTGGAAATGGCCGATATGATGACCAAGGGAACTGTAAATCAGTTTCCTCAGTATTTCAGATAAAAATAACAGGCAGTCCGGTGTATTAAATCCGGGCTGCCTTTTTACTCTACGAAACGTAGATTGAAAAAAATTATTTGGTCAGTTACAATAATAAAATAAGCACATACTAAGGAGTGAATTATTATACACGGAAAGGAGGGAAACTCATGCCTGACAGTACCATAGGAACCTTAATTCGAATGCTTCGCAGTGAGCATGGTATGACACAGAAGCAGCTTGCAGATAAGATGCATATCAGTGATAAAACAGTATCCAAATGGGAGAGAGGCAAAGGTCTTCCAGATATTTCACTTATTTCAGAACTATCCAGACTTTTTGGAGTTGATATACAAAATTTGTTGAATGGGGATTTAACGCCCAATGACATAACAGGAGGAAATATGAAGCAGATAAAATACTATGTATGTCCCACCTGCAAAAGCATCAGCTTTTCCACTGGAGATCCGGAGATTTCCTGTTGTAAAAGAAAGCTTACTGCACTGGACCCGAAAAAAGCAGAGGAAGGAGAAAAGCTATCCGTAACTGTGATTGAAGATGACTGGTTTATCACCAGCGCCCATCCTATGAATAAGGAGTATTACATTTCCTTTCTGGCCTTTGCATCGGGAGACCGCATCTCAGTAATCAAGCAGTATCCGGAATGGGATTTTAATGTTCGTCTACCAAGAAGGGGACATGGAATGCTGATCTGGTACAGCACAAAGCATGGTCTGCTTTACCAGCTTTTATAAAAAAACATCGTTTCTTACGAAGCGATGTTTTTTTATTTGAACTATTACGTTTTCAGCATATACGAAGCGGCCATGCAGGAAATTCCGCGAATTAAAAATAAAATACCGGAAAAGATAAAACTGGCAAAAATGATATCTGGTACAAGTAACAGTCTGCTTTTAAGCTGGCAGTATTCGTAGAACATTAAAACGAAAAAAAGAAGCAGAAACAATAACCCTAAAATAAACAAAAGGTTTTTTGCGAATTTTCTCATGTTGCTCCCCCCAATAACGACTCTTTCTGTATCAGTTATTTAAATATAGCGGCAGTTCCATAAACAAGAACTTCAGCCGCCCCCTGCATGACAGAGGATGAGGCGTAACGAATATTGACAATGGCTTCTGCATTCATAGCCTCACCTTCCTGTACCATACGTTTGGTGGCAAGCTCTCTTGCCTCATCCATCATTTCCGTATACGCCTTTAATTCTCCTCCAACTAAGGTTTTAAGCCCCTGAGAAATATCTTTTCCCAGATTTTTTGACTGTATTGTGCTGCCTTTTACCATACCTAAAAGTGTCAGCTCTTTTCCTGGAATATAATCTGTAGTGACTAAAAGCATTTAAATCACGCTCCTTTCTCTATAGAAAACAGTTTTAACATAAAGATTGAAAAATATGTATTCTTGATTTGCCGTTTGAGGTCAGCTGTATCATTCCCATGCCGGGAAGGGCTATACCTGCATGCAATGGTAAAAAAATATTTGACAATTGGTATATTTATGGATTAAATTTAAAAGATATTTATATCATCTATTAAGAGAGTAAATGTGGGGGAAGGATGAAAGGGAAAATGAGAGGAAAAGTGTTAATATTACTGATAGTGTCTATTCTATCTGACTGTTTGATTGGATGTAGTAATGTATCTGTATTAAAAAATCAAGACAATAGTACTACTGTTAATACTGTTGAAGAACAAGACAGTACTTCAGCTAATCCAGCTGAACTATTTGTAGGTAGAATGGCTTTGGATAGTGAGACTGAAAAATTTTTCTATGGAACCTGGAAGGTTGAAAAGCTTTTGGGATTTGCAGATTCATATAATGATGCTTCTGAATATCCAACCGGGCAAAAAATTATTGATGATGAAATTGTAATTAATAAAGACTGGTTTTCCTCAGATGGGTTAAAAAACTATAGTGATTATCAATATAAACTTAAAAACCCACTCTATGAAATTACTATGATATGCTATAACCAAGACGATTTTTATAGGAATTTTAAAATGGATCTGCCAGGTATCAATATGAATGATGAAATAAAAGAAATACAAGTATCTGACTCTTCTACAGGATTCGGCATACCTGTTGGTTTTTTAGTTGTTAATAATGATAGTCTTATTTTGGTATTAGAGGCATCATGCTTTGAACTAAAAAGGGTCACTGATTAAATGAATTAAGGTTTTATAATAAATATTGTTCTAATTGCAAAAAAAGAGATCATTTTTTAAGAGATCTCTTTTTTTGTAATCATATAATTTGTTTCTCTGGATATTGGATTAAATTATAATGTGTATACGGGGTATTTGTGAGTATAAGTCATGTCCTTGCAAAATAAAGTTGCTTCTGCATTTCTTCTTGTCTTTAAATTTCTGTCATATGAAAATGCTTTACTGACTACTTTTGAACAAGTATCCTTTTCAGCTGAGGTAAGTTTGCCATAATTTGAAAATATTTGTGGAGTCTTGAGCAAAGTCTTTACATCGTTGGAAATAAGAAATGCATCACCACAATTAAATCTTGCTGAAACCAGTGCATCAAATTGAGATTGTGAAAATGCAGCTCCTTTAGGGAGCGTTAAAGCATTTACTGCGTCTACCGCAGATGAAGTATCAGAAGTGAAAAATTTATCTGCTTTATCTTGAGTAATAGGTGAAGTATAACCCAGACTTAAATCTTTTGATAGAGCATCTGCTTCTTTCTGAGTTAAAAGAGAATCATTTGGATCACCAGTTGTATTTTTTTTGTATGTTTTTTTTGTAGTAATCAAATGTCCCCATCCAACTGTTGGATACCCTTTGGGATCTCCATAAAATTTCAGGCAAAAGCCCTCTGAATCTTTAATTATTTTTGCGCCATCTGTGCCTAAAGATAAACTTGACATAATAAGCCCTCCTTTGATTAATTCATTAATTATTTTCGTTTTGAATGCATTCGTAATATAAAAACTAAAATGTCTTAAAAATGTAAACGTTAAAGAAATATTTTTTAGATTCCGCCACGAAGAAACTTTGATTTGTTGCTTGACTCTCACATTATGGTATACTCTATACTAAATGTGAGCTCAAAAAAAACATATATGTGAGGAAAAAAGCATGCTGAAAATAGGAGATTTTTCTAAATTGTCAAGAATCAGTATCCGAATGCTCCGCCATTACGACGAGATCGGACTGATGACGCCAAGGAGCACCGATCATTTTACCGGATACCGCTATTACAGCGAGGACCAGCTTTTAAAAGCGGTCAGGATTAATTCCTTAAAAGATATGGGATTCAGTCTTGCCGCAATTGGGGAGCTGTTAAGAAACTATGATGATCCCGGAGAACTTGCAAAATTTTTAGAGATCCGGAGAGTGGAAGTCCTGGAAGAAATGAAAGAAAGCGGACAACGGCTTATGCTCCTTGATGCAGCCATACAAAGGCTGAGAAAGGATGATATGGCAATGAATTATAGCGTAGCATTAAAAACCATGCCCCAAAGATATGTGGCCAGTGTTAGAGATATTATTCCAGCTTATAATCAGGAAGGACTGCTGTGGAAGAGGCTTGGAGAAGAGACCCATGACATAAACTTACAGATATCCGATCCCGCTTACTCTCTGGCGGTATTTCATGACCGTGATTTTAGAGATGGTGATGTGGATGTAGAGATTCAGATGTCTGTAAAAGGCACTTATGAAAATACGGAGCACGTAGTATTTAAAACGGTACCTGAGGTGGAAATAGCATCAGCGGTTTACAAAGGAAGCTATGATCAGATAACCGATGTGAATCTGGCAGTAGCAAACTGGATCAGGGACAATGAATATGAATTTAACGGTCCCATGTTTTGCATCTATCATGTCAGTCCTGCTCAGACCCAAAATCCAGAGGAATTGGTAACAGAAGTCTGTTATCCGGTTAAAAAAATATAAATAATATAAAAAGCGGCTGCCTGCTTGTAACAGACAGCCGCTTTTGTTATAATAAACAGGAAAGAAATAAAAACACGGTTCCTGAGATGATTGGAAGGGAGAGGTCGGGATTATGCTGTTTAATAAGAAACTAATAGAGATATACAGTACACAGGATCTTGAAAAGCTATTTCGGGTAAAAAATATGCTGAGAGAAAATAATATCTATTATATGACTGAAACTACCAATAACAGCTTGCGCTTATCCATGAATAACTTTAATGGAAGGAATCCAATCTTAGGAAGGACCGGGAACGTAAGAGATTTTTACAGACTTTTTGTATATAAGAAAGATCAGGAAAAGGCGGCCTACATCCTTTCCCGGTTAAAATAAAAGATAAAACAGCCAATGGCTGGCATAAGCCGCTGGCTGTTATTAATTTACAAAAGGACTGCTTCAAACAATAGCAGGGCTATGAGAAAAACAAGATTGAGAACGGTAAAGATGCCTAAAAAAGACAAAGTTTTTTTGGGATAGGCAGCAGCAAACAGTTTATAGGAAATAACACTTGCCATCGAGGCGATGAGAGTGCCCATACCTCCTACATTTACACCAGTAAGCAGACTGGGAGCATTAGCTGTAAAACCGGACAGCATAACGGCTGCCGGAACATTGCTGATAAACTGGCTTAATAAAGCAGCCGTTATCATGGTATCCTTTCTGATTAAACCTGAAACGGTCTGAAAAACCCAGTCAATCCTTGCTAAGTTTCCCACAAATATAAAAATTGCGGCAAACGTAAGGAGAAGGAAATAATCAACCTGATAAAGCGTGCGTCTGTCAAGGTATGCTGTAACAGCCAGAATGATCAGGGCAGCAGCCTGATAAGGAATCAGCCGCAGCACCGCAGCCACCGCCAGTAAGAACATGGCGCCATAGACTAAAACCTGTTTTTTTCGTATAACAGGAACTGTGGTTGTTTCCTGGCTGATGGGATAGCGTGGAATAAAAAAGCACACCAGTAAAAGCAGAATTCCTCCGAATAAAACAAAAGGAAAAGTCACTTTTAGAAACGAAGGCAGACTAAACTCATACCGGGTAAACAGATAAAGGTTTTGGGGATTCCCGATCGGCGTAAGGCTGGAACCAATGTTTGCGGCAATTGTCTGCAAGACTACAACGAGGGCAGTATGGCGTTCCTGACCGCAAAGGGAGAGTACAGACAAGGTGATTGGAACCAGAGCGATTAAAGCCACGTCATTTGTCATAAACATGGATGCAAAGAAACTGGTAAAAACAAGGAGAAAAATCAGCGGTTTTAAATCTTTCATTCCAGATGACAGCTTTATCGAGACCGCATTTAATAATCCTTCCCGCTCAATCCCTTTCAGTGAGGTCATGAGGCAGAACAGGCAGAGCAGGGTCTTAAAATCAATATAATTAAGATAAGCAGAATCGGGGGGAACTAAAAAAACGGAAATCAGAGACAGAATAGACGCTGCTGTCAGAACGGGTTCTTTCTGAATAAATAAAATGGGTTGTTTCATAAGTTATCTCCAGTAGTAGAAAGGGTAGTAATTATACTTCTGTGCTATTATATATCAAAAAACCGTCTGCTTCAATCCAATTTTAGGCATAGCAGCAGATAGGATTTTGACTATGCCCCAATTAAGAATACTCAAAACCAAGGCTCCCATTAAAGAAGACCGCATATTCCCATCAGGAATAATACGGTCTTTTTCTTTATTACAGCCCCATGGCTTTTCTTTTTTTCATGATGTGGCTTTCAATTTTTTCTGCCACTTCCACAGGATCATCTCCCAGAGCTACCTTGCCGCCTGTCAAACTTTCCACATCCTCTGTGAGCAGTTTCACAAGCTTGGGAGCACCAGTGATAAAGGGAGTCGGTGAAAGATGGGTGAAGGCACCGTAAGCAACGGCAAATATACCGTCTATGGTAGCTTTCTGTTCCATCCATTCCGGTGCCGTAACAGCAATTGGAAGATCGGAGATATCTGCATCCAGATAGTCAGCCAGGGCTGTTACCAGCATGGAGATTCTTCCTGTATCCGTACAGGTTCCAAAACTTAATACCGGTGGGATCTTCAGAGCACTGCATACTGCTTTTAGTCCGTCGCCTGCCTGGTTTATGGCATCCAGATTACACATACCGGCCACCTCTAAACCGTGATTTCCACAGCCGCCGGCGACAACCAGAATATCTCTCTTAATCAGCTGCTTTGCCAGGTTTACAGTATTCCAGTCCTGAGGACCGTTTCTTAAGGTTGAGCAGTTTGCCAGCGCTACAATACCTTTAAGCTGTCCTTTAGCAATGACATCTACAAGATTCTGTAAATCATTTCCGATTGCATTCAGTACGGCTTCCGTTGAGAAGCCGGCAATTGCTTTCTGAACATGCCGGGGTACCATAGGTTTTATTTTACCATGTCTTTTTTTGAAGTTCTCAATTGCAATATGAATGCATTTATCCGCCATTTCTTCCGCTTTTTGAGGATAGTAAGGCATCTCATGCTCCGTTCCGGGGACGCCGATGATGGTGCTGACACTGACAAGTGCAACCTGGTATTTTTCCGCATATTGATCAATGGCAGGCGGAGAGCAGTTTTCCTCCATGACAAAGGCATCCACGGTACCGGTAGCCAGGAACGGTTCAATGGCCAGCCAGTTTCCCATCAGTCCTACAAAAACATCATCCATTTCAAATCTCTGAAGCAGTTCCTGTCCCGTTTCAATGGATCCTACGATGTGGATTCCTTTCGCACCGCACTGCTTTGCCAGATCCTGAAACTCCTTTGTTTTCGCTTTCATAAGGGCAGCAGCTCCGATCCAGGGCTGATGACCATTAAATGCAATGTTTACATAATCCGGATCCATAATACCCATATCCACATCAACTTCGTGGGGCTTAGGAGTACCGAATAAAATGTCCTGAGTCATTTCAAGACCGATCTGGGCAGTATAGATGGTGGATAACCCCAACCGCAGTGCTTTTTTTGCAAGAGAGACATAGTCTCCATCCACATTGGTAAGGCAGCTTGCAATACTGTTTTGCACTTCATGTTCAATTCCGGAAGGATAAATATTTAAATCATGCCATATTTTCTTCCTTTTTTTCGGAGCAAATACCTCTACCATAATGCTGTGCTGGTCAGGGTTTACTTTCATTTCCCGGTCTAACAGCTCCGCGAGACAGGTTGCCATCTCATTGATGGACTGGCTGGTGTCAATACCGGTTTTTTCGCACATCCATTTTAGCTTTTCCGTATCAGTGATCTGAAAGGTAGTATTTCCTTTTCCTGTTTCTTTCAGTGTCCGAAATGCTTCATAGGCGTGATGGGCATAAGTAGCAGCTCCCATGATATTTCTCATAAGGAGATTTCTCATTGCCATGGCGTCGGGCCCGATTCCGCAGGCGCCCTTTTCAGGACCTTTCTGTTCGTTAATCCGGCAGGGACCGTTGGTACATAGCTGGCAGCTCAGGCCTTGGAGACAAAATTTGCACCGTATCTTTTCCTGCTCATCAAATCTTGAGAATACGCTGGATAAACCGTCATCCCTGATCCGTACCAGCATTTCTTCGACGGAATCGTGATAACTCACACGATCTTTTGGTTTTTCTAAAACTGCATTTGACATAGTGACCTCCATTCTTTTAATCAAAGGTAGTATGTCAGATTTCAGAAAAATCAATTCAATTTTTTCCATTCTTTCTTTAGAACAGCATACTGATATGTGTTTTCATAAAGCGGTGTTCCGTCGGGATTATTTACAAATGAAATAAATTCAACAAATAAACCTTCCCGCCTCATTCCAAGGCGTTCACAAAGTTTCTGGGAGGGGAGATTATCATCTTCTGCGTAGGCATAGACTCTTCTTGCATCGTTTTCAAAAAGATTGTTAATAACGGCCTCGGCCGCTTCCTTTGCATAACCTTTTCTGCCATATTTCAGATTGAAATTCCAACCAATGCTGTATGTGTCCGGGTGTTCTTTCATTGTAAATATTTCTCCAATGATAAAATCTGTATCACGCAGACATACGGCGTAACAGTCTCCATGACCATCCCCATTCTGTTTTTCTTTTACTTTTTTTACGGCTTCTTCGTAAGAATTTACTTTTTCGCTGTAAAAGCAGTGTACAGGTGGTGCGGCAAGGTACTCGTATAAACCTGCCGCGTCCTTTTCTTTAAAGTTTCGGATAATCAGCCTGTCTGTTTCTATATACATTTCTTTTGTCCTCCTTTATTTTATATTCAGTAAAAATGGGACAAGATCTTTTTAGATCTTATCCCACTTAAATAATCATGATGATTATAAGTCCTCTGACAAGTAAACTTACATGTAAAGTTTATCATAGAAAATATAAAAAGTCTTGTATTTTCTATTTTACATCTCTTTATCATATTACATTCGATAGTAAATTCCATACCCGTGTACAAACAGGTATAAGCCAACAATATGAAAGGAGTTTCATGGAAGGATATTTGCAGAGTGTTGATTCCGCTGATTATATCATTGGCAGGCTTTGTATTTTATGAACGAATGCGGTATAATACTTTATTACAGTATAATCGGAAAGGGATGTATAAACAATGGTATCAACAATTTCTTTATCGTGCATAGCATAAGCTTTTGCACGTAAAATAATTGAAAGCCAGGAGAATTATTATGAGTTTTAATTTGATTGATATAAATAATTGGGTGCGTAAGGATTATTACAATCACTATATGCACAAGGTGTGCTGCACCTATAGCTTAACCTCTAATATTGATATAACTGGTGTTAGAACAGCATTAAAAAGCATGAACAAAAAAATATATCCAGCTCAAATATATATGCTTACCACTGTTGTTAATCAGTATCAGGAGTTTCGTATGAATATTGATTCTGACGGTAATTTAGGCTTTTGGGATGAACTTAATCCCAGCTACACCATATTCAATAAAGAAAAAGAACTGTTTTCCAGCATATGGACGATTCACAGCGATTCTTTTATACAGTTTTATGAAAACTGTATATCTGATATTGACTGTTATTCAAGTGCTGAAAATCTGATGCCGAAACCGGATCAACCACTTAATACGTTCAATATATCAAGTTTGCCCTGGACGAGTTTTACAGGATTTAACTTAAATCTATACACAGATGGAAGCTACCTGCCCCCCATATTTACTATTGGGAAGTTTATCGAGCAGGATAATAAGGTTCTGATGCCATTATCAGTCCAGGTGCATCACTCAGTATGTGACGGATTTCATGTAGGAAGATTTACCAATGCATTGCAGGAATTAGCAAATAACTATAGCGATTGGCTTTATAAGTGATTTTCATGACAAAATTCATGACTTTTGAGACGTGTACCTGGCGGGCACACGTCTCAAATTGACTTGGATTGTGCAGAAAGTCAATATACTCATTCTACATATCCTTGGAAGAATGGTGGAATTCTTCCATTTGGCTTCTCATCAGAATTACTGTTTGTTGATAGACTTTTCTTCACATCATATCCACCTGGGATAATTACAAAGTGAAGCAATCGGTAATTAATCGCATGGTTTGGGCAGGAATAAACGCACCTGAGGCAAGCACTACAGGAAGTATGAAATTTCACCTTTCCCTTTTCTATAGAGATGTTCTCAGCCGGACATTGCCTGACACAAAGTCCACACGAAGTACACTTTGGATATGAAAAGGATTCTTTCATTCAATTTAGCATACAACGATTGCTGGAGTTAATAAAGGCAGGAGATAAGTAGCGGATGAATAGCCATTGACATTTATTACGTTTAGTGATATATTATTATTACGGTAAACGTAATAAATTAAGTAGGAGTGGTATATATCAGAGATAATATAAAAGGTGGGGCATTGACGGAAACAACCTTCTTTGTTCTCTTGGCTGTATATAAGCCTAATCATGGTTATGGAATCATGCAATTTATTGAAAAGGAGACGAACGGACGAGTTGTCTTAGGTGCGGGTACCTTGTATGGTGCAATCAATACCCTTGTTAAGAAAGAATGGATTGCCCCTCTCAACGATGAATCGGATAGCAAGAAAAAAGAATACCTTATAACTCATATTGGGAAGCAAAAAGCGGAAGAAGAATTGCAACGTATAGAGCAGGTTTTGCAACTGGCATCAACAGTTATTAAGGGGGGTAGAATTAAATGAGCAAAACAGTATTTCGATTTTTTTTGATTTTCTGAATGGTCAAGAAAAGTGGTTAAACCGTATGGCCAAGGATGGTTATCGGCTAAAGAAATGTGGAAAGCTAACCTATGTTTTTGATGAATGCTCACCTAATGAATACGAATATGCGATAGAGTTTGTAGGAAATCAGTCTTATTCCAAAGCAAAAGACTATCGCAGGTATCTTGAAAGTATGGGATTTCATACTTTTACAAAAAATATCTACCTTAATATTTCCTATGGAAAAGTGTTGTGGAGGCCATATGCAAAAGGTATGGGGCAAATCGCTACATCACCCGGTGGGCTCAATAAGGAACTTTTGATTTTAGAGAAAAAACAAGATGGGAAACCATTTGAATTGCATACAGATATACACGATAAACTAAGCATCTATAAGACAGTCAGACGAGCATACACTTGGGCTGTTTTTATGATAACCTTGTTAGGAGTTATGACATTCTTACCAAATGTAATGTCGGTTCCTTTCCCTATGGCATGGTTCCTTAGGATTGTTTTATTAATCTTTTTCAGTCTGTTTTTAATCCCAACGGTGAAATATTCGTCATTAATGAAGTACCTAAAGGAAGAAAGTAAAATTTTTGAATGAGTGATGTATGGAACTTCATAAAAAGGCATAAACAAACCCGCGTAAACCATTGATTTACGCGGGTTCGCTGTTAGCGGAAGCGGTGGGATTCGAACCCACGTGCCCTTGCGGACAACCGCATTTCGAGTTATTTGAGGGCAAGTTTCGATGAGATTATCAAGGTAACTTTGAGGCACCATAGTATCGAGCAAACCCGCATGAATCAAGGCTTTTCGGGCATAAACCATGAATTTACCACGCTCCGGCTCAAACCCCGAATTTAACGGTTTTCAGAGCAAAGTGTAGAAAAAACGTAGAAAAACGACCAGCGAAATAACCTTAAGATACTTTAGTTTCCTGGCATTTATAGAAACATAAACCACAGCGCACCCTACCATTGACATTGATAAAAAGTGAATAACGCAAAACAGACAGAGTTGATATCTGTCTGCACCATCAATGCATTGGAGGGATGAACATGGCAACCGACTACTCTCACCTTCTGGCTGAATACCCGGAAAAGATATGTCACGACCAGTTGTACAGGATTTGCAGAATAAGCAAACGAAAAGCCACATGGCTTTTAGAGAACGGGTATATCCCCTGCGAGGATACAGGCAAAAAGACCCGTAGGTTCAAAATCCGAATAACGGATGTGGTAGAATACCTTACCCGCTTAGAAGATTCTCCGGAGTCCCTGCTGACACCTCCCGGAATTTTTTCAAGCGGAATAAAATATAGACCAAAGCATGGGGCAGAGGTTCAAATAGATGCGGATAAATTTATGGAGATGCTGAAGAAAAAGTGGAGCAGCTTTCCGGATGCCCTTACCGTGGGCGATGTTATAAAATTGACAGGCTACTGCCAAACCACAATATCAGAATGGATATCCAAAGAAAAATTATTCGGAGTGTGGTACTACAATAAATATCTGATACCAAAGGACTATCTGATAGAATACATGGCAACCAAAGCTCACCGCATTCATCAGAAATCAAATAAGCATATGGACTTGATACAACAGTACCAAGTTGGACAGACACCGAATGAATGTCGAAAAACATCATAAATAATAATTCATTTAACGAGCCGGAGAATCGGAGCGCAGAGTGCGCTTCAATTCTCCGGCTTTTTTTGTTTTTCAGAAGGGAGGAAATTATGTTAGTGCATTACAAGAAAAATAAAAAACCAGCTTGTTATGATTCGGATGCCCTCATAACAACAGGGAGGATACCTCAAGACGAGCGCCCCTGCGGCCCGTTTAAAAGCTGCGGCAACTGCCCATATCCCTCGCATGGATTTATCTGCTATAGTTCCGAGGGTGACTGCATGAAAACGGATATGCAGAGAATTCACAATAAAAATAAGCAGCAAAAGGAGGAACGCACGGCATGGGAATGAAATAGCAGAATCTTTGTCGACATTTGGTATAGCTTTTTTATGAAAGCTGTGGCATTGTGTTGTGCTTGAAGGAGGTGAGTAGGATGGAGCTATGGAAGGAATCCCTGCAAACTGCGCTGGACGACCGCTTTGATGCGGCATTTAAGGAGCTGACGGAATCCAATGCAGATGTCCGAGAAGCTGTGAAACAGCAAGTGGAGGCATCAATTCTGCTAAAGGATCATCCAAAATATGATGATGAGCTGAAACAGATCGCAGACTCATACTTTGAAGCCATGCAGCTTTTATTAGGCGAATACATTCAGCATATGTACATCCAGGGAGCCAAGGACTGCGTGACAGTTTTAAGAGAACTTGGTGTAATCAAGTAGCACAGGCAATGATGTCTGTGCTTTTTTAGACCCCAACAAAAAACCAAGGCCGTTTCCCCAACAGGAGGCGGCCCTGTTTTTTTGTGCCCTTTTGCCCTGTCTTTCTTTCCGGGGAAACGGACGGAAAGGAGGCAAAGATGCTCAAGGAGCAGCTTGCGGAGTATCTGCACCGATATCACCATGGCGCTGAAAATACCGTCACAAGCAGAATGCTGGAACACGCATTCCACATTTCAGGCAAGGAGCTGCGTGACCTTGTCAATGCCCTGCGCCGTGAGGGTATCCCCATTGCCAGCGATCAAAGCGGCTATTTCTACGCAAAAACCGAAGCTGAAGTACGACTGACCATCCGGCATATGAAAAGCCGCATCAGCGGAATCAGCGCCGCCATCGCAGGGCTCAAGCGTTCCCTCACGGTGTTTGACGATACGCAGATACGTCTGCCGCTGGAGGGAGGTGATGACTCCTGAACAGCTTTATGTCATGGATCGGCGGCAAAAAATCCTTGCGTGAGCTGATCATCACCCTGTTTCCCCTCTACTACGAAAGATACATCGAGGTATTCGGCGGGGGCGGCTGGATACTGTTTCACAAGTTTCCCGGCAATGACTTTGAGGTGTACAACGATTTCAACGGACTGCTTGTCAACCTGTACCGCTGTGTGCGGGAGAAGCCGGAGGAACTCATGGATGCACTACGGTACGTCCTCAACGCCCGTGCGGATTTTGACCTTGTCAAAAACACCCTGGCCCGCGACAGCCCTGCCTCGGATGTGCAGAAAGCAGCCTGGTTTTACCAGCTCATCCGCTACAGCTACGCATCGGGACTTACAAGCTACGGCAGCCAGCCCCATGACATGTGGTCCAATTTCCCGCTGATTGAGCAGGCCCACAGGCGGCTTGCCAAGGTAGTCATTGAAAACAAGGACTTCGAGAAGCTGATTGGGCAGTATGACCGTCCCGTCAGCTTTTTCTACTGCGACCCGCCGTACTTTGAAACCGAGAGCTACTACAAAAACGTGGGTGAGGACGGTTTCACGGAAAAAGACCACATCCGCCTGCGTGACGCACTGTTGCGGATCGAGGGCAAATTCCTGCTGTCCTACAATGACTGCGGATTTATCCGGGATTTGTATGATGCGCCGGGTATCCGAATTGACTCCTACACCCGCATCAACAACATCAAGCAAAGATATGACAATGGGGCACAGTTCTCTGAAATCCTCATTGCCAACTACGATATGCAGGAGCGGATGAACGAAGCTCCGACGCAGATGAATTTATTTGACGACGGCGGGATTGAATTCTGACCGGAAGGCGAAAACCGAAAAACCGCCCCATATCAGGGGCAAGTATTTTAAGGAGGAACAGACCATGAAAAATAATCAGAAGAAAGCCGAACAGATCCTGCAAATCCCTCTGGCTATCCAGCAGCGTTGCGGGTTTATCGATGCCGAAACCCTTGCGGTAACGGCCGCCGATGGTGTATGCATCATCCACAAGGGCGAGCTGACGGCGCTGGAGCTTATCCATGTTATCGTCACACTCAGTGAGCTGGCAAGCGATATGACGATCCATCTCGCCAAAGCCTGTGGCCTCTGCAATAACTGCGGCGATGAAAAGCCTGAAGCCGGTACGGAATGCGGCTGCGGTAACAATTCCGCCGAGTGGGTGGCTAACTGCTCCCTTTGCCATGATCTGCTGGACGAGAGCCAGAACATCCATATTCCCGACTATCTGCTGGAGGAAGCGGGCATTTCCAAGGGCGCCAAGCTGGAAGCCTATACCGATGAGGACAGCGGCGAAATCACGGTGGTGGAGGCGGACATCCAGCAGGACATCAACGATGTGCCTCCCTGCATTCTTTCGGTACTGGCTCAAAGCGGCATCTGCCTTGCGGCACTGGATGAACTGATTATGCAGGAAAGCACCATCTATGGTAAATAGCCCGTCTTTGCTCTCCAAGACACCGCTTGGGAGGTGAGAATATGCCAGGGATTACCCTGAAAAACGGCCTCATTTCCTACTATGGAAACCCGGCCGGTTATACAGAAAAAGAAAAAGCAGTTGTGGACAGCATTTTCCGAAACGACGAGCTGACCGCATGGCTCAAAAGCCGCTGCCTGATCCCGCAGTGGACGGACGGCGTAATGGAGCGCCTTGCCGCAGGCGAACAGATGGGCGGCATGGACGAGTCCGCCGCACCGCTGAAAAATGTGCGCATCTGGCAGCTGAAGCCGGAAACGGATGTGTATATGAAGTTTATCTCCTATGAGGAAACGGCGCGGCAGTTCGGAGAGCCGTCCCCGGAACATTATCGCATCGCCTATGACGGCCAGCTGGATACGAACGACCTTGAAGCCATCTACACAAGGTGCAATGTGAATCATCCGCCCAGCTATGACGGACACTCCCTGTCCATGTCCGATGTGGTGGAGCTTTATGACGATGGCGGCAGCGAATACCACTACTGCGACCGCTTTGGATTCCAGAAAATCAGCTTCGGAGAGCCGGAGCAGACCCAAACCATGGGCATGCGTATGTAGGCAGCTATTGGGCTGCCTTTTCTTATGCCCTCATTTTATGAAGGAGGCCAAAATGAAAAATTTATTTTGCAAGCTAAAGAACAAGCTCGGTGCGGCGGCTGTCAAAAGCCGCTCCATCCTTGCAGGCAATGCCGGGGAGGGCTACATTGACACCGCGATCAAAATCCTGATTGCCGTGGTTTTGGGCGCTCTGCTCCTTGCGGGGCTGTACGCCCTGTTCGGAGAAACGGTGCTGCCCACCCTCGTACAGCGCATTAAAGAAATGTTCAACTACGCCGGTTAATGATGCCGGACATTTTGAAAAGGAGAAAAAATTATGCCTAACAATACGACACCGGCTATCCCTAAGTACGATGTAAAAATCCACTCCATCCGTCCGGAGGGAAGCTGCAGGGCTACCGCCTCGGTCAATGTCTACGGCGATTTCGCCGTGCGGGGCATCAAAATCATGGAGGGCTCCAAAGGGCTGTTTATCTCCATGCCAAGCTACAAAGCCGGAAACGGCGAGTACAAGGATATCTGCTTTCCCTGCACCAAGGAGGCCAAAGCGGAATTTGACAAGACGGTC
Source organism: Lacrimispora defluvii (assembly GCA_013036995.1). Classification (GTDB taxonomy): domain Bacteria; phylum Bacillota; class Clostridia; order Lachnospirales; family Lachnospiraceae; genus Lacrimispora; species Lacrimispora defluvii. Next base: position 27,189 of record JAAOXG010000003.1, on the reverse strand, counting down.
CTCGGAGCCTACCAGCAGACGCTGACCCAGGGGCAGACCACCGCGCAGAAACAGGAATCCCCCGCTCAGCAGCAGGAGCAAGGCCAGCCCGTCATGGGCGGGATGTAGGAGGGAAGCCTATGAACAAGAAAATGAAGAAACCGCTGGGCCTCGTCCTCACCGTCTGCCTTTTGCTTTCCCTGCTGGCTGGCAGCGCCTATGCGGTAAACCGGTATTTTGAGGATGCCAAAGGCCATTGGGCGGAGGAAGCCATTCAAATCCTTACGGATAAGGGTGTCATCAGCGGCTATCCCGATGGTCTGGTACACCCCGATGCAATCATCACCAGAGGTGAGTTTGCAGCCTTGGTTGCTAGGACAATGGAACTGCCGGAGCCAAGTGAAAGTGAAGTCACCATTCACTTTACCGACATTGCCGGTCACTGGTCAGAGCATCATGTGGAGGCTCTCATCATTGCGGGAGTCATCCAAAAGGACGATTACGGCACGAAGTTCCTGCCGGACGAACCCATCACCCGCATGGAGATGATCCGTATGCTGGTGAGGGCCATCGGCAAAGGCGACCATGACGCATCCTGCCTTTGTGTTACCGGCTTTTCCGACGATGACGCGCTCTCCGAGGCAGATAAATCCAGTATCTGCACCGGCAAGGAATACGGCATTGTAGGCGGCTACCCGGACGGTACGGTAAAGCCGGACGGCAAAGCCACCCGCGCAGAAGCCTTTGAGATGCTGGTGGATGCGGATAAGGCAAAGGAGCAGATCAAGAAAGAAGAACCACCCAAGCCGCCCGTACCCACCAAGCCGGAGGATAAGCCATCCGGTTCCGACAGCTCTGGCGGCGGTGGCTCTTCCTATGTTCCCGTACCGCAGTTCAGTTTTACGCTGCCCAAAACCGCTTACACTGCCGATGAAATTGAGATCAAGCCGGAAAGCCGCTATGTGAGCGGTGTGACATGGTCAGCTCTCAGAAACGGACTTCCAGCCGAGCTTTCCGAGCTGGCAGACGGTGCGCTGACCGCAAACGGCGGCAAGGTGAAATTCACGCAGACAGGCAGCATCACCCTCGTTGCCACAGCAAAAAACAGCCGTGGCGCCACGGTGACCCATGAGCAGACAATCGGCATTTACCCGGTGGTGACGGCTGACTTCACGCTGCCGGAATTCGCCCACACCGACACAGCCGTGGCGGTGGAGCTTTCCACTGAAAACCTTGGCGTCAATTCGGTGGTGTGGTCCCTTCAAAAAGACGAGGCTGCCACTGATATAGACAAAGCCCTCACCGGAGAGCTGGATTTCACCGGCGGTACGGTGCTGTTCAAGGAAAAAGGCAGCTATACGCTGACGGCTTCCATCACAGACGAGCTGGGCAAGGCCATCACTGCCGAAAGCGATATTACCGTCTATCCTGTGGCGGAGGTAACGCTCGCCCTGCCAACAGTTTCCCATACCGATAAAACCATCACCCTACAGACAGAAACAAAAGAAACGGACGGTCTCACGCTGGCCTACACCCTGACCCGAAATGGCGAACCCGCCCAAATCGGCACATGGATCGAAGGAAACCCCTCCAATGGCAGCATTCGTTTCAAGGGAAAAGGCGTGTATGCACTGACTGCTTCTCTCGCTGATGCAACCGGCAGAGTGTTTGCCGGTACCGCGGGCATCACCGTCTATCCGGTAGGCTCCGCGGGATTTTATCTGCCCGAAATCTTCCACACCGACAAAACCGTGATGGTAGAAGCGGTGTTCGGGGAGATCGGAAGCCATACCGCCAGGTGGTCGCTGCTGCGTGACGGCAAAGAGGTGACCCTCACCGATGCGGCAGAGGGTACGCTGGGCAACAGCGGCGGAGAGCTGAAGTTCCACTCCAAGGGCAGCTATGTCCTGAAAGCGGAGTTCACCGATGATGGCGGCAGAAGCTACCGCTATGAGCAGAGTTTCAAGGTATATCCTGTGCCTGCTGTAAGCTACAGCCTGCCAAAGCACGCCCATACCGACACCGATATTGTGGTCCAAACTGAAACTGCCGATCTGGACGGCCTCACCATCGAATGGCTGGCGGATAACACCTATGGTTTTCAGGATTGGCCGACCTATGTTAGTGGCAGCCTCACAAACGATGGCGGCACCATCCGATTCAAGAGAGCCGGTATCTATGAGCTGGTGGCGAGAATCACCGATGAAACAGGCCGGGTATTTTTGTACGAAAGCAAGGACAGATGCGAAGTGCTTCCCGTGCTGACCATCGGCTTTGAACTTCCCGCCCTTGCCTACACCGATACCGCCATTGATCTCAGAACCCACGGCAACAATAATGTTTTGCCTGTGGAGTGGTCCGTCAGTAAGGACGGCAAGAGCATTCCGCTCTCCGAGGCGTTTGGCGGAAGCCTTACCCCCCAGGGCGGCAAAATCACTTTCCGAAGCGATGGCGAATATATCCTCACCGCAGCCATGACCGATTACCTCAACCGCAGCTACTCCCATAGCGAAAGCATCCGCATCCTGCCGGTGGTGCAGTACGCATTCACCATGCCGCAGACTGTTCACTACGGTGCGGAGTTTGATGTTGCCGCAAAAGATGTTCAGCATATCGGCAGCTATGCCGTGACCTGGACGCTTCAAAAGGCTGGCAATACCGCACCGTATCAGGGCACCCTGGGCAATGACGGCGGCAGAATCGCCATCCGCGACACCGGAGAATTTACCCTGACCGCCTCCGTGACCGACAGCGTAGGGCGTGTTACCACCCATTCGGAGCACATCACGATTACCAACACCGCACCGAATGCTCCCGTGGTAGAGGCCGTTCCCACCCGCACCGCCAAGGACGGTAAGTTTCTTGTGAACATTACCGCCAGTGCCACAGACCCCGATGGGGATGCGGTGACTTTGGAGTATGCGGATACTGCGGCGGACAGCTATTATGCGCCGGGTACGCACACCATAAAAGTCCGTGCAAAGGACATTGCCGGAGCATATTCTGCGTGGACGGAAAAGACCTTCACCGTGACCAATGCCGCGCCCACGGTCACCTTGACCGCTGAGCCGACCCGTACCGTCAAGGACGGCAAATTCCTCGTCAATATCAGTGCGACAGCCGCTGATGCGGATGGCGACGCCACCACGCTGGAGTGGGACAACAAGGCGGCAGACAACTACTATGCCCCAGGCACCCATACCGTCCGTGTCCGTGCAAAAGACATTGCCGGGGCGTATTCTCCTTGGGCGGAAAAGACGTTCACCATCACCAGCTCCGCGCCCACGGTCACCTTGACTGCCACCCCGACTCGCACAGCAAAGGACGGTAAATTCCTTGTGAATATCAGCGCAACAGCCTCTGACTCGGATGGCGATCCCACTACACTGGAATGGGACAACAAGGCGGCGGATGGCTACTATGCCGTTGGCACGCACACCATCCGTGTTCGCGCCAAGGATGCTACCGGGCTGTATTCGGAGTGGGTGTCCAAGACTTTTACCGTGTCAAACTCCGCCCCGACAGCGCCGGTGATTACCCGAACGCCGAACGGCAACAGTGTGGCACCCGGAACGCCGGTCACCATCACAGCCACCAGCTCCGACCCGGACGGCGACTCCGTCACCCTGATTTGGGAGGGCAGAAACGCCGAAACCCAGACCTATCCCCGTGGAAAGAACGTGGTCCGTGTCAAAGCGGTGGACTCCGCAGGAGCCGAGTCGCCCTGGGCCGCTATCGTTTTCTTTGTGGCGGATTCCAACGGCGGCGGGGGCATGACCCTCACCGGCCCCGATTCCGTGATCATGGAAAATGGCATTGAGGGCGCCACCATCACCGAATATACCTTTACGGTGCCGCCGGTCAGCGGGCACAGCGGCTCCGACTTCGGCAGGGTGCGCGGCTACAACAAGCTGACTGGACAGTGGGATCAGCTGGACTACGGTACAACCTCCAATGGCATCACCTTCACCCGTACCCTCGGCGCGGGCGTATACACGCAGCTGGAGATGTATTATTACACGAACCACGATTGTATGTACAACAAGAGCAACATCACCTACTCGGTGACCTACCACTTTGAATAGGAGGGAAATCCATGAAATTTCTGTTTTGCAAGCTGAAGAATAAGACTGTCACAGCAGTTGCCAGAACCCGCTATATCCTTTCCGATGTCAGCGGGGAGGGCTACATTGACACAGCCATCAAAATCCTGCTGGCGGTTGTCCTTGGCGCCCTGCTCCTTGCGGGGCTTTATGCCCTGTTCGGGGAAACGGTGCTGCCGACCCTGACCCAGCGGATCAAGGAAATGTTCAACTATGGAGGCTAATGGCATCGCACAGGCGGTGCTTTTTTCTTGTCTGCTTATGGCGGCTTCTGTGTGGGATCTTCGCAAACGGATCATCCCGGACAGCATCTGCCTCCTGATTGCACTGACGGGGCTGATTGATTTCAGCCCCGTCAAGCTTTTGGGAATCCTTGCGGCGCTTCCGCTTTTGCTTGCTGCCCTATGCAGGCCGGACGGCATCGGAGGCGGGGACATCAAGCTCACTGCTGCCGCAGGCATTGTTTTGGGATTTTGGGGATGCACGGCAGGGCTGATACTCGGCCTGACTGCATCCCTCTTTTTTTATCTCTTGAATCAGACCATCAGAAGGCTCCGAAAACTGGAGCCGCAGAGAGCGGCACAGGCATCCCTGCCCATGGCGCCGTTTTTATCCCTCGGCTTTCTTGCCGTAACCATTCTAAATATTGGAGGAAACATCCTATGAAAAAAATCCATATCAACAGAAAAAAGACCATTCTCATCGCCGGTATCGCCGCCGTTTCGCTGGCTGCCGCCCTTATTCCCAAGGCGGTGAAAGCAGCGAAATACCGCAAATACAGCTCTGCCAGCTTCTAAATCATAATGAAATCAAGGAGGAAAAACCTATGAGCCTTTTCAAAAACCGCACGGTTGTCGGTGCAATCTGCATCCTTTTGTCCCTGCTCATCTGCTTCGGCGTAACGCCGCTGTTCAATAAATCCGTCAGCCAGAAAACCGAGATCGTCCGCGTGACCAAGGAAATCAAGGCAGGCGATGAAATCACCAAAGATATGGTCCAGACCGTGGAGGTGGGCGGTTTCGGACTGCCCGAAAATGTCATCCGCAAGAGCGAAACGGTCATCGGCAAATACGCCAAAGCCGACCTCTCCATCGGTGACTATATCTTAAATACCAAGCTGTCCGACACCCCGGCTGCGGAAAATGCCTACCTTTACAATCTGGACGGTACCAAGCAGGCCATATCGGTGACCATCAAGAGCTTTGCAAACGGTCTTTCCGGCAAGCTCCAGAGCGGCGACATCGTGTCGGTCATTGCCGCCGACTATAAGAAGCAAGGAATGACTGTCATCCCTGCCGAGCTGAAATATGTGGAGGTTATTGCCGTCACCGCAGGAAGCGGTTATGACGCCAACCAGCGTGACGCTGGACCCGATTCGCCTTCGGCGGAGAATGAAAAAGAACTTCCTGCAACCGTGACCCTGCTGGTGTCCTCGGAACAGAGCAAGGTATTGGCGGAGCTGGAGGCTGACGGCAAGCTCCACCTGTCCCTCGTTTATCGCGGCACTCCTGCCAATACCGCCAAATTTATAGAGGCGCAGGACAAGGTAATCGCCGCCCTGTATCCCACGGAGCAGCCGGAGGACGGCTCTTCTGAACCGAAGTCCCAGGGATCGGAGGAAAGCGCCGTATCCGAAGCACCCGCAGAAAGCGGGGTGCAGTGATGCTGAACTTTAAGAAAAAGGGCATCTTCACCCGTCAGCCTGTGGGAGAGGATGCCCAGCCGGAGCAGGAGCCGCAGGGCGGCATTCTTGCCGTTTGGGGCTCCCCCGGCAGCGGCAAGACGGTTACAGCCGTAAAGATTGCGAAACACCTTGCCGACCGGAAGAAAAACGTGGTGCTTTTGCTCTGTGATGCGACCGCACCCATGCTGCCCTGCATCTTTCCACCCTCCGAGCTGGAGTGTGAGCATTCGCTGGGCAGTATTCTTGCCGCCACCCATGTGACGGAAGCTCTCATCAAACACAATCTGGTGACGCTGAAAAAGAACAGCTACCTCACCATCCTCGGCATGAAAAAGGGCGAGAACGAATACACCTACCCGCCCTATGAGCAGATACAGGCGCAGGAGCTGTTGGATGGGCTTCGTGAAATCGCCCCATTCGCAGTGGTGGACTGCGGCAGCTATATCGCAAACGACATCCTCTCCGCCGTGGCGCTCATGGAAGCCGACAGCGTCCTGCGCCTCGCCAATGCCGACCTCAAATCGGTAAGCTATCTCTCCAGTCAGCTCCCACTGCTCCGGGATTCCAAGTGGGATGCGGATAAGCAATACAAGGTTGCCAGTAATGTGAAGCCCCAGCAGGCCGGGGAACAGATCGGACAGGCGCTGGGCTCGGTGGCATTTACCCTGACCCATTCTCAGGAGCTGGAGGAACAGTATCTCGCAGGGAATCTGCTTGCAGATTTGTCCCTGAAGGACAGCCGCCTGTTCCGCAGGGAAATCGAAAAAATCGCAAAGGAGGTGTTCGGATGTTAGGCAAAAAGAGAAATGCTCCGGCATTTGGGGGGCAGAAAAATAAGCCGCAGGCAGAACAGGAGCAGAAAAAAACGGCACAGAACCACTCTTCCATCCCCCCAACAGCGGCTCCCGCTTTAAACAACATCAGAGAGCAGGAGTCCGCAACGGGCCGCCCGGTGGATTTTGCAGGCGCAAACCGCGCCCATACGCTGTTCTTCACACCTGAAGCTGAGGGCAAGGATTTCTCAGCGGTCCTTGCCGATGTGCAGGAGTACATCTCCGAGCATTACAGCACCCTCATCACCGCAGGCGGCGAGGATGCCAAGGCACAGCTCAAACGCTACATCACCAAATACGTCCAGGACCATCGTGTCTCAGTAAACGGCATGAGCGGCGGAAAACTGGCAGAGGCACTCTACACCGAAATGGCGGAGTTCGGATTTTTGACGAAATACATCTTCGGCACCGGCATCGAGGAAATCGACATCAACTCGTGGCGGGATATTGAAGTACAGTATTCTGACGGCCGCACGGTCAAGCTGGAGGAACGCTTTGAAAGCCCCCAACACGCCGTCAATGTGATTCGCAGGATGCTCCACATCAGTGGCATGGTTTTAGACAACGCCAGCCCCATTGTACTTGGGCATCTTTCCAAAAACATCCGAATCGCCGTGCTGAAAAGCCCCATCGTGGACGAGGATGTGGGTGTGGCGGCCTCCATCCGTATTGTAAACCCGCAGAGTATGAAGAAAGAGGACTTTGTCAGGAGCGGCACTGCGACAGACCCCATGCTGGACTTTTTATCCCTCTGCATCCGCTACGGCATATCGGTCTGCGTGGCAGGAGCCACCAGCTCCGGCAAAACCACCGTGGCAGGCTGGGTACTGACTACTGTGCCGGACAACAAAAGAATCTATACCATTGAAAACGGCTCCCGTGAGCTGGCACTGGTGCGGGAAAAGGACGGCAAGGTGGTCAATTCGGTCATCCATACCCTGACACGGGACAGCGACAATGACCGCCAGCGCATCGATCAGACCAACCTCTTGGACTATGCGCTCCGCTTTAATCCGGACATCATCGTGGTGGGCGAGATGCGCGGTGCGGAAGCCAATGCCGCCCAGGAAGCCGCCCGAACCGGCGTGGCGGTGCTGACCACCATCCACTCAAACTCATGTGAAGCCACCTACCGAAGAATGGTGTCCCTGTGCAAACGTGCGGTGGATATGTCAGACCAGACCCTCATGGACTATGTCACCGAAGCCTATCCCATTGTGGTGTTCTGCAAGCAGCTCGAAAACAAGCAGCGCCGCATGATGGAAATTCAGGAATGCGAGATCCTCCCGGACGGCACAAGGCGCTACCGCCCGCTGTTCCAGTATGTCATTACCGAAAACCGCATGGAGGATGGCAAATTCATCATTGAGGGGCATCATGAGCAGATCAACACCATCTCGGACAGCCTCGCCAAACGGCTGCTGGAAAACGGCATGCCCCAGGCGGTTATTGAGAGCCTGCGGGGAAAGGAGGCGCAAAGCGCATGACAACGGTACTTTTGATTGCCTGTATCGGAATGATAGCAGGCTTTTTTATTTTGCTTGGCATCACACCCATGGAATTCACGGCTGCGGTATTCGAAAAGCTCACCGACAGGCCCAAGTCCCTTCGGGACGAGGTGGGCGAGTTCACCCGCAGGAAAAAGCTGTCCTATCTGCGCCGTGAAATTGCCGAGGTACAATCCATCCTCAAGGTAACCGGCAGATCGGCACGCTTTCCCATACTCTGCGCCCTGTCCCTGTTATTCTTTGCCGTGGGTGCCTCCATCGCCGTCATGCTCTCGAACTTTTTCCTTGTTCCTGTTATGGCGGCAGGCTGTATGTTCCTGCCCTTCTGGTGGGTAAAGCTCACGGCCAGCCACTTCAAGAGGGATATTGCAGCGGAGCTGGAAACGGCACTCAGCATCATCACCACGGCCTACCTCAGAAACGAGGACATTTTAACGGCGGTGGAGGAAAACATCGCATACCTGAACCCGCCTGTGCTGTCGGTGTTCAAGGGATTTGTGTCCCGTGTCAGGCTGGTTGACCCCGATGTGACGGCAGCACTCCATGACCTGAAAGACCGGATTGACAACGCTGTATATGCCGAGTGGTGCGATGCCCTCATCGCTTGCCAGCATGACCGCAGCCTCAAGACTACCCTGACCCCCATCGTCAGCAAGCTCAGTGATATGCGGGTGGTCAACGGCGAGCTTGATAACATGGTCTTTGAGCCGAGAAAGGAATTCATCATCATGCAGATTTTGGTGGTAGGCAATATCCCGCTTATGTATTTTTTGAATCAGGACTGGTACCACACGCTGATGCACACACCCCTGGGGCAGATTGTCCTGACCATCTGCGCCGCCGTGATTTTCGTCTCCACGGCGTTTGTCATCAAGCTCACCCAGCCCATTGAATATCGAAGATAGGAGGACGCCCATGACAATCTATCTCTTTTTATTCGGAGTCCTCCTGTCGGCAGGGCTCTTTTTCATTGCCGCCGATCTGCTGCGGCTGCCCACACTCGCCACTCAAAAGGCGATGTTGTCGGCAGGAAAACAGGCCAAAGCAAAACCCAAAACCACCGATGCGCTGCTGCGAAATGCTGCCGTCCGGCTCTCCCGCTACATCCATATGGATGAGTATAAGAAAAGCAGGATGGCAAATGTGCTGTCGGCCGCAGGGCTTTCCGACTCGCCGGAGCTGTTCACGGCAATGGCAATCGTCAAGGCGATGAGTATTGCGCTTTGCATCATTCCCTGCTTGATCATCCTGCCATTGCTGGCTCCCATTGTGCTGTTCACCGCCATACTGGTTTATTTCAAGGAAATCCGCAAGGCGGATGAAGCCTTGGCAGCCAAGCGAGGCAAAATCGAGCAGGAGCTGCCCCGTTTCGTTGCAACCATCACCCAGGAGCTGAAAGCAAGCCGGGATGTGCTGTCCATGCTGGAGAATTTCAAGAGAAATGCGGGCGAGGACTTCGCCGCAGAGCTTGATATCCTCACGGCAGATATGCGTTCCTCCAGCTACGAAGCGGCATTGACCCGCTTTGAGGCGAGGTTCAATTCGCCTATGCTCTCGGATATCACGCGAGGGCTGATCGGCGTACTGCGCGGGGATGACGGTGGGATGTATTTTCAGATGCTGGCACACGACATGAAGCAACTGGAGCTCCAACGCCTCAAGGCGCAGGCTATGAAGATACCACCCAAAATCCGCGTGTTCTCCTTTGCCATGCTCATGTGCTTTCTTATGACCTACATGGCGATTATTGTCTATGAAATCATCACATCCCTCGGTGGGATGTTCTAAGGAGGTGCCAAATGCAGCGAGAACAGATAATAGATACGTTGCGGGAAAAGCTCGACCGCAACTGGAACGATTACGTGGGTGAGCTGGACGGACTTTCAAAAGGCGTGCTCATTGGAAAAAGCGATGAGATCACAGCCGCCCGCTTTGTATATAACGAGCTGTACGGCGGCGGGTACCCGGAGGATTACATGGAATACCTCTTGCGTTTTGAAAATCCCCTGGAGGTTGCAAGGGATCAGTGGATATCGGAACAATCTGTTGATTTCAGTGAGGAACTGAATCATGCGCTCTGGAGTCTGATGGACAAGGGCGATGCGGAACAGAATTATGCCCTTGACCCGGAATATACGCCGGTCCCTGCAACGGATAAAAAAATCACCGTGCGGGAATTCATTGAGCGCCATCCCTGTGCAAATCTCGACATGATGACTCCCGGAGGCTTTGTGTACCTGACACCGGAAGAAGCACAACTTCTGCTGTCCGGACAGAGTATAAAAGGGCATCCCGGTGATCCTGAATATGCCATGGAAATCACCGCAGAAGAGCTGCTGGACCAGGAAGTCCGTAGTGCCAGCTTCAGTAAGGGTACCTGGCGTATGTTAAGCGATTACATTCGGGAGCCGGAACAGGAGCAGCCTCCTTTTGAGCAGGGGGTGACCATGTGCTGAAAATCCTGAAAAACAAGCGCGGCGAGGGATATATTGATGTGGCGGTGCTGGTGCTGTGCGCTATGCTGGTCATTGCCCTTGCTGTGAAGGTGTTCCCCGTCTATATCCAAAAGCAGCAGATCGACACCTTTGCCGTAGAGCTCATGCGGGAAGCGGAAATTGCCGGACAGGTCGGCAGCGAAACCAGCCGCCGGGAACAGTTTCTGAGGGAAAAGACCGGACTAATTCCCACAGTGACATGGTCCAAAACCGGCAGAATTCAGCTCAATGAGGAAGTCACGGTGACGGTCACCTACCAAACCAACATCGGACTGTTTGGCGGATTCGGCTCCTTCCCGATTACACTTAGGTCTGATGCCGCGGGAAAATCAGAAGTCTATTGGAAGTAGGTGATGAGATGGAAAAAATCAAGCGTATCCTCAAGGACAAAAGCGGCTCAGGCTTTCCCCTCATCATCGCCGTCACCCTGTCACTGGTGATTGTCTTCACCGGCATTTCGGAATATTTCCGGCTTATGATCGTGGCGCAGGGTGTGCGGGATGCGGTGCAGACCGCCGTTATTTCTACCGTCAATGACAATTATGACGATGTGTACCACGGCGTGCGGGAGGGTTATTCGGGAGCCTACCAGCCCATTGCCGAGGATTTTGAGGAAAGCCTCGATTACGGCGATATTTATGACAGGCTGGACGGTGTACTCGGACTTTCCTACAGCGGAGGCTATCATGAAAAACGCACTTCGGACGGCAAGCTGGAATTTAAAGTGTGGAATCTGGAGGTGGATATCCGAAACGCTCCCTTTGCGTCAGGTGACCAAGCCTCGGCCCGCTTTGAGGCTGACAGCACCATCATGCTGGAGGTTCCCGTATCCTTTGGAGGAAAACTGCTGCCGCCCATGCGAATAAAAGTCAAGACCAGCGCCGGATACACACCGAGGTTTTGACTGGTTTCAAAAACTTTTCTATAATAAGGATAGACTTTTTGAAAAGTTCGTGGTAGGGTGTGACTTAACAAGGAGACTCTCAAAATTTAACAAATAGGAGGACACTCTTATGAAAAATATGAATGACAAAACGAAGAAATGGCTGACGATAGCCGGATGCCTTGCCCTCTGTGCGGTGCTGGTGGTGCTGATCGGACAGCAGTTCATAACTCCAAAGCCGGTGGACAATCCGCTTCCGCCCCAAAGCTCCGAGGTGAGCAATGTGACGGTAGATCCGAAGGTACCGGACGGCACAGAGAAAGAAAAAGAGGTCACCGTAACCCCGCCTGATACCAGCCAGCCGACAAACATCGACAACGGCGCGGTTTCCAGCGGCACGGAACAGACCATCCAGGGCGATGCAACCAAACCGGAATATACCGAGGAACAGCTCAGAGACCCTACGCAGAAGCCCGACGGCGAAAAGGTCACGGAGCCTCCCAAGTCTGTCGACCACGATAAGGTGGAAAAGCCTAAAGATAATCCAGAAGCCCCTCCCAAACAGAGCGGTGGACTTCCCGGATTTGATAATGTGCCAAATGCTGGTGCGAACCAAGGCGAGTATGTGGATGGCGATGGTGATATCAATAAGCAAGTAGGCACGATGGACTAATATTCAGAATACCCACAAAGCACGGTTGAAAGATACCGTGCTTTTATTTTTGCAAAAAGGAGGCCGCAATGAAGAAATTATTCAAAAGCATAGCCAGTCTTATGCTGGTGCTTTGCCTGTTCTGCCCCCTAACCGTGTTTGCTGACACCGGCGGGAGCGGAAATATCGACGGCGGCGGTGGAGGCATGGGCAGCGGAACCAGCACCAACACATGGAGCGGCGGTAACGAGGGTGTGCGTATTACCGTAGTTCGGGCAAGTGATCATGCTGTAGTCACCACGCCCTTTGATTTTACCAACAAAACCCCCTCGTCAGGAATGTACCATTTTGGAAAAGTCAGTAAACTGCAATATAGCAACGGAGCAGCTCTCAGTCCGGTACAGGGCGGCTATACCTATAAAAATCCCGGACAGACAATTCCTCGTATTATCAGCACCAACGGCAACAACAACATTGCCGCCATCAAGAAATATTTCTGCTCGGAGTATGTGGTCAAACGAATTGCGGATATCACAGGCATGAATTACGATGTTCTCATCGGCGGTGAATATAAAATCCTCTTGGAACCCATTGCCTACTACAAATTTGAGGGTGTCATGATTGCCACCACCGCTACCGAAGCGGCACTCTATGATGAGCAGACAAGCGGTTTGCTAAGACGGCGTATGGTATCACTCACCCACAAGAATCTGCCCCTCGCCATGTTCTTGGAAGTAGGCGACCTCGGCTATCCCGCATGGGGAGGCAGTAAAACCACCGCCGCATCCAATGCGGACATCAAGTCCAGCCTTGGGCTTGGCGTCGTTCGTTTTACGGAGAAGCCGGAGGAACCTCAGATTGATGCCTACGATTATGAGTACCGTGTAAACACTGATGTCATCACGGCGGTCAGAGTCAGCGGCGGCCAGTCCGACCCTGACAGGCCCGCCCGTGTCAGCTTTAATATCGGCGGGCAAACCTACAGTGTTGGCAATGTTTACTATCCCGAAGGCGACAGTCAGCTTGCGTGGGTGAAATGGAAAACCCCCGACACCGAACAGAACATGACAATCCAGGTGACGGTATCCGGTCCCGGAAGCACCGCCAAGACTACCCTCAATGTGAAAATCATTGACCTTGACAAGAACCCTCCCCCCAATCCTGTGGCCGATGACCGCAACAATAGCTTCCAGTCTGTCTCTGTGCCAAGCCGAGCTGTGAAAAGCGCCGCAAGCTGGAGCATCTGGCGGCCGTGGTGGCAGGCGTATTGGGTGTGGCACAGCACTGGCGAGGACTCAGGATATTGGTGTGACCATGGGTGGTGGGAGTTCGACCTGGACCGTTACAGCGCCAGCCTAACCTCTGCCATGAGCGTCAAGTGCGACAGCAAGAACCCCACCGCCAACGGCCGGACGATGAAATCGGGGTACGGGATCAATCAGACCGTCACCGGAAGTGTCAGCTCCAACCAAAGCTCGGCGGTCACCCAGCCGCAGAATGCGATCAGCTACTTCCCGGAGTTTGGCTACGAAACCTACTGGCGGCTCCTGGAGCGTATGGGTTCGGGGCGGTTTGAGTTCCAGAAAAACAACTACTCCACCTATAAAAACCGCACCCATTTCAGCCCGATCTGGATGCCGGACGGAGCCTATACCGTCAACACATGGCTCATTGATGGATGGACGCCGGATGGAATGCTGTCGGCCAACCTTACAGACAGCATGACCATAAGGGGCAACTTGTGGCAGGACTGGCATGTCGCTCCTAAAAAACCATAGCAGGGAGGATACAATGGCATATGAACGAATTCAGGCGCCAAAAGGCAGCCTATACCACTACACACAAAAAGACCGGATCGATACAATTTTGCAGGATGGGCGCATCCGGCGATTTGGAGATCGTGAGTGCTGGTTCTGCACCTCCCTCGCAGACACCCTGCGGCTTATGGAAATGACCATCATGAAAGAAGGACATCCATACGTTGATGCACGGGGATTTTTACAGAGATACCCCGCTTTTGTACCGGAGGATTACGTCATCCTCAAGCTGGAGCAGCGCTACCAAAATGGGGAATGGGTACGGTGGAATCAGGAAATGCCTCCCGGCTGTCCACCCGAAACACTTGCGGAGGCCGCGGAATTCAGTCTGCTGAAGAAAGGATTTCGGGGGGATTTGAAATTTCGTCAGAATCCTCAAGTGCTTGAGGTTGCCCCGCTTTTGGAAGAACAGGCTCCAGGCATGGATATGACAATGAAACTATAAAAACAGAAAAAGAACAAGGTCGCAGGAGCAATTCTGCGGCCTTTTCTCAACTTTGGAAAGGTGGTCTTTATGAAAAAATTCAAGAAAACTGCTCTTGTTTTGACTCTTGCCATCATGGTAGCCCTTGCATTTGGCACGACCGCATACGCAGCTCCGACCGGCGATGTGGCAGGAGCCATTGAGGGCACATGGAATGATGCCTCCGGTCAGATCAAGACCGTTGTCAACAATGTGGTATTCCCAGCCATCGACCTTATTCTGGCGGTGTTTTTCTTCGCCAAGCTGGGGATGGCGTACTTCGACTATCGGAAGCACGGACAATTTGAGTGGGCGGCGCCGGCAATCCTATTCGCCTGCTTGGTGTTTACCCTGACGGCCCCGCTCTACATTTGGACGATTTTGGGCATATAACAATCAAAGGCACTGTACTAAAACAAATAGTACAGTGCCTTAATTGCATAATTAGTTAGATTTTATTGGGTGGGTAAAATTAGGCCTTATTATCTCTATTGTTACTATGTGCAATTTCATATTCCAATATGGTACAGGCGTCTTGATAAATAGTATTGGGATCATTATCAACAAAGTTTTCTGCAATCGCTTGTTTGATGTTTGGCATGCGGGTTTTTGCAAATATGTCTTTGTTCATTTACGTCTATCTCCTGTCTGTAAATCCCTTTTCGGGTGCCCATTCGCATTGACCCTCTAAATCGTAATGGCAGTTACAGCAGTTATCACCATCACCAAGGGTTTTGCTGCGAACAAATCGATTGCCCATAAGGTTGGAGAAAAGATAATCCATACGGCAGATGCCGGGGAGTAAGCCATCCGCATCAAACTGATGAGCAAGCTTTTTTAATCCGCATTCTGTAATATCAATTTCGAAGCTGTTTTGATTAATCTCCCGGTATGTAATATGCCAGTCGTATGGATGCAGCTTTCCTTTTTCCTGCAAAGCAACATGGGTGGCTGCCTTTTTACGAAAGCCGTTTAGATAAGTTTTTCCCGTCGCTTTCAAGAAAGGACGAGGTATCGTGGTCACCATCTTTTCGTTCATGACCCAAATGTTTTCCGTGGCTTCTTCCCCAGTGAGTCCCAGCTTTAAAAAACTCTTATACCAAGCAATATAGCTCGGGCCAAACTCATAGTTGAACGAAAAAATACTGTTGCCTATATCCGGCACTTGGGGCAAGATTTTGGCAAAGGTTTTATCTGAAGTCGCTTTGAAGTCTTTCCAAAATTCTTTGCCGTACTTTTTGATAAGATAGCTCTTGCTTCGGCACATCGTTAAATTGTATATCAATTTCATCATAATACGTTCTCCTGTAAGGGCTTTTCAGCAATGCCTTCATACACATACCCTGTCAAAAATCGCGGATAAATTGGGGCATGGGTTATCTGCAGATTTACAATTTGCAAGCCGCTGTTTCGGATTTCGTCTTGGTACGTGCGTGTGATGTTACAACCATAGGCAAACTTGTTATAAAGCGGATTGAACAGTTGCTGCATCTTTTTGAAAAAAGCAGAATCGGCACTCCCGTGCTCTAAAAACAAAAACACTCCACCGGGCTTCAGAACCCTGTAAATCTCTTGGCAGACCTGCTCTAAGTCCTTCACACTGCACAAGCAAAAGGTTGAAATAACCGTATCAAAGGTGTTAGCGTCAAAAGGCAGTTTATCGGCACTTCCTGAAAACAACACAGCCTTTACGGCACTATCTCTCAGCCTTCTTGGGTAAGCGTCCACCGCAGTAATGTGCGTGATTTCAGTAGGATAAAGGGGAAGGTTGGTGCCTTCCCCAATTCCTATTTCAAGAATGTTGCCGTATGCGTGTTTCAGCAATGCGGCACGCTTTTTCAAAATTGACTTTTTGCCGATATTCCATTGCATCAGCTTTGGAAACGCGACATCTTGATACCATCCCATAGCCTTACCTATTTAGCATTTTCTGCATGAGCTTGACAACCTCATACCACAGAACAGCAATTGCGGCGATGCCCACTGCCGAAAAGAACTGTCCGGCAGACAGCGGTGCAAGCTTCAAAAATCCGCACAGCGGTGTGTAGAGGAAGAGCAATAGACCTGCTATCGTGCCAATGTTGACTGTCCACATTACCTTATCCTTGATCAGCCGGAAGAAGGACTGAATCGCAAAATCGCGGTCGGAACTATTTACCTGCACAAGAAACAGGTTGGCAAGCATGACGATGGCAAGGCCCATGGTGCGTGCGAGGGGTGCGTTGTCGGGGTTTTGGCTGAGCATAGAGAAATATGTGCCGAAGGAGGCTGCAAAAATCACAAGGCCTTGCAGTACACTTTTTAGCAGAGTTTTTGTGGTAAGCAGCTTTTCATTCGGGTTGCGTGGCTTTCGCTCCATGATGTCCCGTTCGGCGGGCTGGCGCTCCAGCACGATGGAGCAGGTGGGGTCAATGATAAGCTCCAGCAGAACCACATGAAGGGGCAGCAGGAACAAGCTCGCCGGGGCAATGCCCAGCAGGGGCGCCAGCAGTGAAGCAAACGCAATGGGAATATGGATGGTGAACACATACCCCACCGCCTTGCGAATATTGTCGTAAATCCGTCTGCCATCCTTGACCGTTTCCACAATCGTGGTAAAGTTATCGTCCATCAAGATAAGGTCGGCGGCCTCACGGGAAACCTCGCTGCCTCGCTTGCCCATGGCAATGCCGATGTCAGCGTATTTGAGGGCAGGTGCATCGTTTACGCCGTCTCCGGTCATGGCAACGATCTCGCCGTTTTCCTTAAACGCTTTGACAATCCTCATTTTATGCTCCGGCACCACGCGGGAGAAGATACTCACATCCTTGACCTTTTCCTGCAGCTCCTCATCGCTCATCTGTGAAAGCTGGTCACCTGTGATGATATGGTCACTGTTCGGCATACCAATTTTTTTGGCAATGGATGCAGCAGTCACACCATTGTCGCCTGTAATCATCACCACACGAATGCCCGCCTTGTTGCAGACGGCAATGTCTGCCTTGACGCTTTCGCGGGGAGGGTCGGCAAGGCCAATCAATCCGCATAAGGTCAGTGTGCAGTCGGTAATTTGCGCCGGAATGTCGGCTTCGGTGGCGGGCTTCATCAGCCCCACTGCGATTACCCGCAGACCTTGGCAGGACATCTGGTTAATTTTGTCCTCTGCTTCTTTGCGCGAATCGTCGGATAGTTCGCAGATGGTGAGAATCCGCTCCGCTGAACCCTTGGCCGCAATCAATATCTCGCCATCGTGATGCCAGACGTGTCCCATCATTTTCAGTGCATTGGTAAAGGCATATTCGGTAATCAGCCTGCCGCCGAACAGGTGGTCGGTGGTAATGCCATGGCTTGCACAATGGGCAAGCATGGCTTTCTCCATGGGGTCGTAGGCGTCGGTTTCACAGCCAAGGCCCATGGTTTCAATGAGTGTTTCCTCATCACCATCTGCGGCCCACGTGTCCTGCACGGTCATCTGGTTCATGGTAATCGTGCCGGTTTTATCCACGCATAGCACCGACACCGCGCCCAACGTCTCCACGGATGGCAGCTTGCGGACGAGAGAATTTTTCTTGGCCAGCCGCCATGCACCCATGGAAAGAAATACGGTGAGGATGACGGGAAATTCCTCCGGGATCATCGCCATCGCGAGAGTGATGCCGGACAGGATGCTTTCAATTAGCCTGTCGCCAAAGGTATGGTCGGGAATGTTGAACCATGCGATAAAGCCAACCGCTGCAAACAGTACGGCGGCAATGCCCGCGCAAAGCTTTACAAGGCTGCCGGTTTGCTTTTGCAGCGGAGTATCCTCCTGCGGAGCGGCGGAAACGTTCATGCCGATTTTACCGTACTCGGTAGCCGCACCAATCTTGTCAACAGAAATATAGCCGCTGCCCTGCGTCACCAGTGTTCCTGCGTAGCAATAATCTTTACGCCAATAGTCGGTGGTAGGTTCGGCTTGCTCTGTGGGAATTTTCCAAACACCCTCGGCCTCGCCGGTCAAAGAGGATTCGTCCACGCAGAGGTCGCTGGCTTTCATTACCACGCCGTCGGCGGGGATTTTCACGCCCTCTACAATCAGCATCAAATCGCCCGGCACAAGGTCGGCGCTGGCTATGGTCTGCTCCTTGCCGTCACGAATGACTGTGACGTGTGGGGCAGATAAATCCTTGAGGGCATTCAAGGTTTTGTCGGTTTTCCATTCTTGAATAACATCAATGCTGATAATGCCCACCACAAAGACGAGCATAATCGCACCATCTCTTGGCTCGCCCAGAATAAAATAAATGATTGAAGCAACAATCAGCAACAAAAACATTGGCTCACAGATAATGTGCAGAACTTTTCTTAGAAAGCTCTCTTTCTTCTGTGAGGTCAATTCATTTTTGCCGTATTGCTCTTGCAATCGTTTTGCTTCGACGGCGGTTAAGCCAGCCATGTTTGGTTTGTTACTTGTCATAAAAATTACCTCCATTATGCCTTACGGCTTGATTCGGATAACTCTATGGCACTTGCAGTAGAGGTCGGTTGTTCCATTGGGTGCGAAATGGTATAAAAATAGCGCACCTATGGAACATACTACTGTCCCACAGATGCGCACAAAATGCAATCTGCTGCCGTTTGACCGGCCCAGCCCCACGAACCGTTGACGGTTCATCGCCTGCTCAGTTTGTACTGTTGATCTCGCATTTCATAAGAAATGTAATGCAGTGCAAAGAGGTTACTGAACATTATATGCAAAGGACATTCGTTTGTCAACTAAAATATAAAATTTGTCACTTGCCGTTTATTAAAGGGAGGGCTTTGTTTGAAAACAAAAATTCGTTCACCGTCCTTATACAAGTATTGACTGGCAGATACTTGGGATGTAGAAGGAACTGCGTATGACTACATTTGAAAAAGAACTGCGAAAGCTCTTTGACCATGATACAGTTTTCACCGATGCAAGGTTTGTCGGCAGAACCTGTTATGGAAGAATCAGCGACAACCTTCGTGTCCGTGCTGAGTTTGTCACCCTTGGCTATGCGGATAAATATGAGGCGCTCAAGGTATCGCTTATCAACCGAAATGAGGGAGTGGTGGACAGTGCCCTCCTCCGCTTTCAGGAAGTGCTGGGAAGAAAGCCGGTGGCAAACAACCCGAATTTCAAGGATGGAATCACCCCACATCTATGGGTATATCAGGGCAAGCTGGAGTGGTATGCCTATCAGCCGACTCCCGCAGATTTTGAAAAGCTCACTGATGTGGTGGACAATTACTTGGAGGTTTTCCGGGAGCCGATACAGGCTGTATCCAACAGCATGACCCAAATCATGGCATAGGCACACCAATAAGTAGGAACAAGATGAACGAACACACCGCCAGTATTGTTGTGGTGTGATTTTTTATGTCTTGAGGGAGGTGAACCTCAAATGTTTATATGGGATTTTGTCCTTGGAACTGTTTTGGATCAGATCATCGAATGGCTCTACGGACAAGTGGTCGGTTTTCTTGCCGACTTTTTTGCTCAGATGGGAAACATGGGCGTGGAGCTGTTCTCCATGGAATGGGTACAGTCCATCGTCCTGTTTTTTTCGTATCTGGCTTGGGCGCTGTACGGAACCGGGCTTGTGGTGTCGATGTTTGAAACCGGCATTGAGTACCAGCACGGCCGAGGCAGCATAAAGGACGCCGCCTTAAACGCTATCAAAGGCTTTATGGCGGTGTCTCTTTTTACAATTGTGCCGGTGGAGCTGTTCAAGCTCTCGGTCAATCTCCAGAGCAGCCTCACGGCAGGAATCACTGGATACGGTAGCAGTTTCGGCGACCTTGCGGGAAACATCATTGCAGAGCTTGGCAGTTCCGCAGATATCGGCGGTGCCATGGGCTCCGGCGTATTTGGAGGACTGTCAACCATTACAAACCCCATTATGATGCTATTTATGATTATCATGATGGGATACGCAGTGATTAAAGTCTTTTTCGCCAACTTAAAGCGCGGGGGTATTTTGCTGATCCAGATTGCCGTGGGCAGCCTGTATATGTTCTCCGTTCCCCGCGGTTACATTGACGGATTTACACAGTGGTGCAAGCAGATCATCGGCCTGTGCCTCACTACATTTTTGCAGGCGACCATCCTTGCCGCAGGGCTTATGGTCCTGAGAACCCACGCCCTGCTGGGGCTTGGGCTGATGCTTTCCGCAGGGGAAGTGCCGAGGATTGCCGGAGCCTTCGGGCTGGACACCAGCACAAGGGCCAATGTGATGAGTGCTGTGTATACGGCGCAGGCCGCTGTGAACACCACCAGAACCGTGGTGCAGGCGGTAGCACCGAAATAACGCAGAAAGGAAAAAAGCCTATGAAATTGATTTATGTGGCGTCCCCCTATGCTGGGGACATCGAAAAGAATACCGAGTTTGCTAAGAGAGCGTGCCGCCATGCAATGGGCGAGGGGCACGCTTTTTTTGCGCCTCATCTGTTATACCCGCAACTCCTTGATGATTCCAATCCACAGGAGCGTCAGGCGGGCCTTGATATGGGGCTTGTCATGCTCCCCCGCTGTGACGAGTTATGGTGTTACGGCGACCATCTCTCGCTGGGAATGCACCTTGAAATCGAGGAAGCGGGCAGGCTCGGAATCCCGGTACGCCGGGTAACGGAACAGGAAAACGGCTTTGCCATAGGCAGAGTAAAAAACAATGCACCGGCCGAGGCTCCCGAACAGGCTATGAGGATGGTCTGATGATGACGATGGGGAGCCTCTTCGATGGGATCGGAGGCTTCCCGCTTGCTGCTGTCCGCAACGGCATCACCCCCTTATGGGCAAGTGAAATCGAATCCTTTCCCATTGAAGTGACAAAAATCCGATTCCCTGAAATGCTCCATGTCGGGGATATCACAAAACTTGACGGAGCGGCACTGCCATCTGTGGATGTCATCTGCGGGGGCAGCCCATGCCAGGACCTGAGTGTGGCTGGGCAGCGTGCCGGACTTGCCGGGGAACGCTCCGGTCTATTCATGGAGCAGACTCGGATCACGAAGGAGATGAGAAAATCAGATGAACAGCGAAACGTACCAGCTCACCTTGTTCGACCTCGATACCTCGTTTGGGAGAATGTCCCCGGAGCCTTCAGCTCCGCAGACGGCGAGGACTTCCGGGCGGTCATCGAGGAGATCGTCCGCATTAAGCATAGTACCTGTGATGTGCCTCGACCTGAGTCCGGGCGCTGGGAATCTGCTGGGGCTGTCATATTGGGAACTGAATTCAGCTTGGCTTGGCGTGTCTTGGACGCTCAATTCTGGGGAGTCGCCCAGCGTCGCCGTCGCATCTTCCTTGTCGCAGATTTTGGAGGCACAACCGCACCCGAAATACTATTTAAGCAAGACGGCCTGTTTGGGGATATTGCGGAGAGCGGAAGCCAGGGGCAAGGAACTGCCGCCCCAGCTCCGGGAAGCGCTGACGATACAGTCGGGTCTTGCCTGACTCCATGGGATGTACAGAGCCGTCGCATTTTTGAGGAAACAGGAACATGGCCCGCTCTCTATAGCGGCGAAGGCGGCGGGCATGGATATATACAGACAGAAGAAAAAACGGCGATAGCCTTTGCTGCCAACCAGCGTGATGAAGTACGGGACCTCCACGATGTAGCCGGAGCCTTGGGCGCACAACCCGGCATGAAACAGCAAACCTTTGTGGCAGATTCTGAAAAAATCAGCACCTTTCATGTCAACCAAAGGGATGAGGTGATTGACCTCAATGGAATATCAGGCGCCCTGCTGGCAACCCGCAATATGCAAATGCAGACGTTTGTCACCCAGCAACCGCTGATATGTTTAAACGATCATGGCGGAGAACGCATGGATATCACTGAAGAAGTAACGCCTACTCTCCGTGCGGGCATGGGAGGCCATCCTCCCCTTGTATCCCAACCGAACTGTCTGAATGGCTGGGATGCCCAGCAAAGCCGTGTGTTCACGCCGGAGGGTGTGGCGCCCACTCTTGCCGGAGCGGACGGCGGCGGCGGAAGAAACCCGGCAGGACTTCTGTTTGCGGCAGGAGTTGTCAGCAAGGGTGACGGGGACTGCTTTCTCACTCCGGAGGTTCATACCTCCATCACCAGCGGCGGCGGTCAGGCCGGACAGGGCTATCCCTGTGTGCTTACCGCAGGATTCTGCGGCAATGCCAGTGCCGAAGCCAGAGGAATCGGTTATCAGGCAGAGTGTTCACCCACGATTAAAACGGGGACTGCCCCATCGGTGCTCTGCCTTAACGATCAGGGCGGCAGCCAGATGCACTGCACCGAGGACATCACAGGTACGCTCCGCGCCCAGGAGCATGGGCATCAGCCACTGGTCATGGCGACCCAGCAGGGCGGCGCAGAAATCGGCGTCGGCGTCTGCCCAACCATTACGGCCAGCGCGGGCATGAGCGGAAACAACCAGCCGGTGCTGTTTGATAACCACGCCAAGGATTGCAGATATAACGGACCTTTGGAGGTAGCCCCTACCGTAACATCGACCTACGGTACCGGCGGCAACAATGTCCCACTCGTGGGAAGTCCCATTTTGCAGGAAACCATCTGCATTGCTGGTAACACCATCGACCGGGAGCCGGAAAACGGCGGCAATGGATTGGGCTGTCAGCCGGATATCAGCTATACCATTACCACCAGCGACCGCCATGCGGTATTCAGCCGCCAACGGAGCGATGAGTTTTCTGAAAATGATGTGGTAGCCACACAGAGTGCAAGGCAGCATAAGGATGCCACTGATCTCATTTGTCAGCCTGAAATCTTCGGCCAATCACAATATGGCAACTATGCAGAGGGCTGTACTACCCTGCGTGCCCAGGGAGGTGACAACGGAGGCGGAAGCGAAAATCTTGTAAAAGAGAATGGGCGCAACCTCATCCGCAGGCTTACCCCTCTGGAATGTGAGCGGCTCCAGGGCTTCCCCGATGGCTGGACGCTGATACCGGGGGCATCGGACAGTGCCAGATATAAGGCACTTGGCAACAGCGTAGCGATACCGTGCGTGGACTTTGTCCTCCGGGGTATCGCATATTTTTTGCAAAAAATCCATGAGGAACAGGAGGAATAGCTCCCATGTATATGTACCCTGACAACCTAAAATCAAAGGCTACCCTGTGGCTGTGGGAACTGCGGGACATCGGAATCATCGGCATCGGATGCCTGATTTCTGTCTTTGCCCTTTCCCAGCTCGGCTGGCTTCCGCCCATCGTCCTGACGGTGCTCTATGCCTTTTTATCCATACGTTTCGAGGACGTGAGCATCCTCGATTTTATCCGCTATGCCGCCGCTTTCTTCTTTGGCAAGCAACAGTCCTATGAATGGAGGGCATGAATATGAACAGAAAAAAGAAACAGGAGGCGAGGGAGAAAGCCTCCACCCGCCAGCTCATCGGCATCGAGGACATCACAGGCTACAGCCTTGTAACTCCCCACGGTGACCTGGTATTTTTTATGGTTAAACCCACCAACATCAGCGTCCTGTCCGATTCCAGCATTGGGGCAAGGATTTATGCCCTTATGAATGTGCTTAAGGGCATCTCCGATATTGAAATGCTGTGCCTTAACAGCCGTGAGAATTTTGAGGATAACAAGAACTATCTGAAAGCCAGGATGGATGCCGAGCAGAACCCTGTCATCCGAAAGCTGCTGGCACAGGACATGACCGCCCTTGACCGTATGCAAGTGCAGATGGCAACAGCGCGGAAATTTTTAATCATCATCCGCCTGCGTGGAGAAAAAGAAAAGGATGTAGGGCCCTACCTCTCCCGCATCGAAAAGAGCCTCAAGGATCAGGGCTTTACTGCGCGCAGAGCCGGTGAAACCGATATCAAGCGCCTGCTTGGAGTCTACTATGAGCAAAATGTCACCACTGAAATGTACGAGGATTATGATGGGGAACGCTGGGTAATTCTCGGAGAATAAGTAAAATTCAATCAACGGCCGTAGGGAGATACCTTGCGGTCAAAGGCATGGAACCTCCCTCGGCTGGACAGGAGGTATTTTTTCATGCCTAAAATCAGAAAAACAAAGGCTGATATTTCAACTGTAGAGCCGAAAATCAAGGATTTCCTTGACATGATCGCACCGGGCATCATCAAGTTCAATACGGATTATTTTATATGCGGCAACACCTATCGGTGTGTCTGGGCTCTCCGTGAGTACCCTACCGCAACCGATGAGCAGGCTATCCTGCGCCATCTTGGGGAAAAGGACGGCGTAACCCTGCGCATCTACACCAGACAGGTAACGGCGGCCGAGGAAAAGAGAATCATTCACAACGCCGCCAATAAAAATCGCATGGATAAGAGCAGCACCAATGACCTCCAGCAGACAGTCACCGCTGAAAGCAACTTGCAGGATGTGGTCACACTGGTATCCTCCATGCACCGAAACCGTGAGCCGCTCCTGCACTGCGCTGTGTTTCTTGAGCTTTCAGCGAACAATTTGGACGATTTAAAACTCCTCCAGACCGATGTTCTGACCGAGCTGGTCCGCTCAAAGCTCAATGTGGACCGGCTCATGCTTCGCCAGCGGGAGGGCTTTCTCTCGGTCGGCCCTGCGGGACGAAATGTGTTCGGCAGCCAGTTTGAACGGGTTTTGCCCGCCAGTTCGGTGGCAAACCTCTATCCGTTCAATTACTCAGGCAAGACCGATCCCCACGGTTTCTATCTTGGCCGGGATAAATTTGGCTCAAATATCATCGTGGACTTTGATAAGCGTGACGATGACAAGACGAATGCGAACATTTTGATCCTCGGCAACTCCGGCCAGGGCAAGAGCTATCTTCTCAAGCTCATCCTCTGCAACATCCTCGAATCGGGCAAGGCCATCCTGTGCCTTGATCCGGAACATGAATACATTGACCTCGCGGAGAACTTCGGCTGTTTCATAGACCTGATGAGCGGGCAATACCGGATCAATCCGCTGGAGCCTAAAACATGGGATGAAGGAGGCAGCCCGGAGGATACCGATGCGCCCCAGGCATTCCGCCAGTCCACCAAACTCAGTCAGCACATTTCCTTTCTCAAGGATTTTTTCCGCTGTTATAAGGATTTCTCCGACCGCCATATTGACGCCATTGAAATCATGCTGGGCAAGCTGTACGAAAAGTTCGGCATCAGCGACCGCACCGATTTCAGGAGCCTTACAGCCACAGACTATCCCATCCTGTCTGACCTTTACGCTCTCATTGATGATGAGTTCAGGGGATATGACAAAACCAAATATCAGCTCTACCCACAGGAACTGCTGCAGGAAATTCTGCTGGGGCTCCACTCCATGTGTATGGGTGCTGAGAGTAAATTCTTCAACGGCCACACCAATGTGACCTCCGACCGCTTTATTGTATTTGGCGTCAAGGGACTGCTGCAGGCCAGTAAGAATGTCAAGAACGCCCTGCTGTTCAATGTACTTTCCTTCATGAGCGACAAGCTGCTGACCGAGGGGAACACTGCCGCCTCGATTGATGAGCTGTATCTGTTCCTGTCCAATCTGACTGCGATTGAGTATATCCGAAATTTCATGAAGCGTGTGCGAAAGAAGGAGTCGGCTGTTATTCTGGCATCTCAGAATTTGGAGGACTTCAATATCGAAGGCATCCGAGAGCTGACGAAACCGCTGTTCTCTATCCCGACCCATGCTTTCCTCTTCAACGCCGGAAACATCGACAAGCAGTTTTATATCGACAGCCTGCAGTTAGAGGAATCCGAATACAACCTAATCCGCTTTCCCCAGCGTGGTGTGTGCCTGTATAAGTGCGGCATTGAGCGGTATAACCTTGCGGTCCATGCCCCTGCCTACAAGGAAAAGCTGTTCGGAAAGGCGGGTGGCAGATGATGAAGAAGGGAGAAAAAGTCATGGACAGACTTCAAAGTCAGAAAGAAAACAAGGCGGGTATCCTCGAAGATATGCTGTCCTTTATCCGCTACACTCCGAACCGGGAAGCGGATATTTTAGCTTTTATGGAGAAGTACCAAAAAGCGGACCACGAAGAACGCCCCGCTATTTTGGGGCATCTTCGGTGCTGTATGGACGGAAAGGAATACCCCAACCCTTACGCCGGAGGCTACCATTATACGCCGGAGGATGTGTCCCTCATGGGAAAGCTTCTGGATGAATACATCGATGACCTCATATCCGCAGAAGGTGATCCTGTCGCTATCTCCGAGTGTGTACGGGATACGGTTTTGAAAATCAATGCGCTCAATGAGGAATGCGGACAGTACCTGATTGATACCTGGCGCAGGGAACGACTGTGTGGATTCATCAACTCTGCTGCGGAAACAGCAGGGTTGTCACAGGAAAAAGACCTTACCCTGCAGCACAGGATGTGGTAAAGGCGGTGGGTAAATGGAGATACAAGGTCAGAATTTCGGGATTGAAATTGAAATGACCGGGATTACACGAAGCCGCGCCGCCGAGGTGATTGCCGAACATTTCGGCACGACAAAAGAATATGAGGGCAGCTTCTACGATGCCTATTATGCCTGTGACAGCCAGCGGCGCAAATGGAAGGTCATGAGCGACGGCAGTATTGATTGCCAAAAGAAAGACGGCCGCAGAAAAATCAGCGCCGACAGGAATTACAGCGTGGAGCTGGTCAGTCCCATCTGCCAGTACCAGGATATCGAAACTGTGCAGGAATTGATTCGCAAGCTCCGGGAAGCCGGAGCATTTGTGAATTCCTCCTGCGGTATCCATATCCACATCAATGCCGCCCCCTTTGATGCTTCGAAACTCCGCAATCTGGTCAATATCATGGCAGCAAAGGAGGATATGATTTATAAG
>JAAOXG010000029.1 GCA_013036995.1 Lacrimispora defluvii | reverse complement strand
TGACATTTCTTAGCTGGACTTATTTTATATGAAACCACTATGAGAATCATCTCACTTCTCACGTGTTTTATTCATTTAACAATTATTATAGTAAAATATTACCATATTATTCTACGTAAGTCAATATAGTTTTAAAAAATTATATTTAACAAAATCAAATTTCAATAAGATCCGATATCAATCACTCTGTCCACCCAGTCCCTGTAAAAGGAATTTTCATGGGAAACCAGCAAAACAGTGCCGGAATATTCCCATAATGCCTCTTTGAGTGCCAGTTTTGCCTGTACATCCAGATGATTGGTGGGCTCATCCAGAATTAAAAAATTATAAGTTTTTCCAGTCAGCAGACATAGCTTAACTTTTGCCTGTTCCCCTCCGCTTAAGGTTCCCACAGGCTGCAGCGCATGTTTTTTTGATATCCCATTTTGAGCCAGTTTTTTTCTCACCTCCATTCTCTCCAGCAATGGGAAATGATCTGACACGATTTCTATAGGTGACAGACTGTCATTTTCCCATACCTGATCCTGCTCATAATACCCGATGACCGCCTTTGCAGAAAAACAGTAATTACCTCCTATGGCAGGAATCTGATTCATCAGGGTTTTCAACAGCGTAGATTTACCCGCTCCGTTAAATCCCGTTATCACTACCTTTTCCCCCTCTTTCATGGAAAAGTTCACACAGGACAAAACAGGAGAACCGTAACCTACAGTCAGATTTGATACCTTTAGTTTTCCTGCTGAAGGAAGCGCCCCCTGATCAAACCGGAAAAAAGGTCTGATTTCTTTTTGATCCAGTGCCTCCATTCGTTCCATATGGTCAAGCTGCTTTTGCCTGCCTCTTGCCATTTTCGATTTTCTTCCTGCTATATTTTTACGGATAAATTCTTCTGTCTTTTTAATCTCTTTTTGCTGTGCGCAGTATTGCCTTGTATAATTTTCCCGAAGCTGCGCCTTCTTTTTCAAAAATTCTCCGTAAGAGCCAAAATATTTCATTACTCTTTTTTGATCAATATCACAAATCCAGTTTGTTGTTTTAGTCAGAAACCCCTCGTCATGAGAGATCACCATAAATGCCTGTTGGATCCCGCTTAAATAATCCTGAAGCCAGACAATATGATCATGATCCAAAAAATTGGTGGGCTCATCTAAAAGCAAAACATCCGGCTTCTCAATCAAAAGCTTCGCCATAATGACTTTTGCCCTCTGACCACCGCTCATTTCTCCAATCCGACGGTTAAACCCAAGGGAAGAGAGTCCCAGCCCCTGACAAACCAGATCAATCCGGGAATCGATCCGGTAAAAATCACGATGCTCCAATTGCTCCTGGCAGACAGCCGCCGCCTTTAGCGCTCCTTCCTGCCCGCTGGCTGCACGGTCATACAGCTCATTCATCCTTTTCTCCAGAGTATAGAGCTCCTCAAATGCTGTTTGTAAAAATGTTTTCATTGTCATCCCATTGTCCATGCTGGCATATTGATCCAGATAACCCACTTTTGTGCCGGGATGCCACACCACTCTGCCCTGATCCGGTATGATCTGTTCGGTACAAATTTTAATCAGGGTACTTTTCCCTGTGCCATTCTGCCCTGTAATTCCAATATGTTCTCCTTTATTAAGAACTAAATCTGTTTCAAAAAACAACTGATTATCTCCAAATGAGTGAGATAAGCCTGTAATCTCCAATAAACTCACGTCTTACTTCCTTCTTTCCTGTGTTCCTTCAAATACAGGCCGCTTCCTCTCTCAATCCTGATATCCCCTTTGCTGAATTTAAATAAAAAAAACAGAAGACCTGGATGATAATCCTCAGCCTTCTGTTTTTACTTCATACAACAAAAGGCCATGAACAAATAAAACATTGTCCATGACCCTTCACCGCAAAAAGAAGCAGGGAAAACAGGCATCAAAAGAAGAAACAGCCTGTAACGCTGTTCTTATTGCTGCACTGTTTCCCGATGAATCTTATAAGCGTATCAGTAACCGCCATACTCTGTACAATGTTTCACCGGGTTGATTTGTACAGAGCTCATTCGTCTTGTCAATTGATCGCTAATAAAAAAATTCATATCTGCTCTCCTTACCTTTGATTAAATGACTATATCACTATCTTGTTTTTCTGTCAACCCAGGTACATTTCTATCGGACTTCCCTCCAGCAGGAATCAGTTTCCACACAAGTATACTGATCGCAGTCAGGATAACAGCACAGAGATAATAGGGTGCCTTTCCCCCAGCCAGAAAAAAAACACTTCCTCCGATAAAGGGGCCAATGATTCCTCCCAGACTGGTGCTAAGCATAAACTTTCCATAAAAATCTCCCATTACCTGCTCCGGAACTCCTTGTACAAACAGTGCATCCAAAGAATAGTCCTGTGCCGTAAGTGCTATCTCATACAAGGTCCAGACAATGGCAAATATCTGCAGATTGGGGCTGAAAACCAGCAAAACCAGTAAAGCAGCCGCAATCAGAGTAGCGGAAAAAATTGTTTTCTTATAGCCCAGCTTATCTCCAATCTGTCCGATCCTGGGACTTAAAAAAGCAGTAAGCATTACCGGCATCATGAAGACGAATCCAATGGCCTGCATATCCACGTGATATGCCTCCATCATATATGGAATCACTAAAACTCCCACCAGACTGACAGGAATACAATATAAAAGATTTAACATCCAGATCTTCTGTTCCAGGGGAGTATAGACCACTTTCCCGGTCCGGGTAGCTGTTTCACTTATATGAGAAGGTTTCTTTATAAATAAAAGAATCAGGGAAACCATTGCAAAGGCAGAACTGATTAAAAAGATCTGGCTCCAGCCTTCTAAAAAATCAGTGCGGTTCAGCACATAAAAAGTCAGACCGATTCCTATGATTCCGCCCAACTGCCGGTTCCCGCCATATCTTCCAAGCCCCTTTGCAAAACTTGTTTTCTCAGCTGTAATCAGGCTGACGGCTGAAATTGTTAAGAGAATTCCTGCCGCACCCTGTACCATTCTTGCTGCCAGTAAATATCCCAGACCTCTTGCCTGGGAAAATAAAAA
The DNA here is from genome assembly GCA_013036995.1 of Lacrimispora defluvii. GTDB lineage: Bacteria > Bacillota > Clostridia > Lachnospirales > Lachnospiraceae > Lacrimispora > Lacrimispora defluvii. The sequence goes on along the minus strand of JAAOXG010000029.1, from coordinate 43,331 downwards.
ATAAGCAATCCCGTACAGAAGCATCGCACAGCACAGAACCAGAAAACGGCTGTAACGGTCTGAAATCTTCCCAATCAGTAATCTCATTACCAACGTTGAAAATGAATAAACTGAATATAGAATGCTTAACTGAAACACGGTATAGCCCAGCTCTGTGGTATAGGCAGGCAGTAAAAAGTCAAAAACCAGGCATGGCAAAGAAACCAGAATAATTGATAATGCTACTTTTTCATACTTCATAAACTCCCCCTTATTAGACAGAACTAAATGCCTGGTCTATATCCTTTGTAATGCCGGAATCCACAAAACCGCTGTCTGCCATATCAGAAAGGACCTTAACTGCCTGACTATGAGGCATCCCAGTCCGGTAAGGGCGATCCTCCGTAAGCGCCTGGTACACATCAAGACACCCCATCATACGGGAATTAAAATCCAGTTCAGCTCCTGTTTTACCAAAGGGATATCCCCTCCCGTTCAGCTTTTCATGGTGGTTGGCTGCCCATTCTGTAATATCTTCAAACCCCCTGATCTTTTCAAGTGCAACTCTTGTATAGTACACATGTTTTTTCACTGTCTCAAACTCCTCCGGTGTCAGGGCACGGGGAACATCAAGAATACTGTTTGGTACAGCCAGCTTCCCTAAATCATGTAAATCAGCTGCAATAATCAGCCTGGCTGTCTCCTCCTGATCCTTATTATAATATTCTGCCATTCGGGCTGCTTTTTCCGCCAGACCCTTGGAATGGCGTCTGGTAAAGCTGGATTTACAGTCAACAATTCTGGAAAATACGCCAGTAACCTGACGGATTTTATCAAGAGGCACCTCCATCTCAAAGGACGGAACCACCTCATCAAGTGCCTGCTCAATCCTTTCATTGCTTAGGTTTTCCCAGACTGACTGATCTTTTGCCATCTGATGAAGAACTTTGGCAAGCTCTGGACATACCATGCCAGCCTCACAGATCGCAAGCCATTTTAACACTTCACCATGCGAATAATCTCCGTCTGCAAACTTGAAATAGTTTTCAAAACTGTCAGCCGCTGCAATAATCTGTGAAATAAGGGGAATGTCATCTCCTTTTAACCCGAAATACCCATTTCCGTCATAACGCTCATGATGATAAAGAATTACATCCTGAGGTTCTGTCAGAAACGGGTAGTCTTTTACATTCTTTTCTCCAATCACACAATGGCCTATGGAACCTTCAAATCTGGTTACTGCATGATCCCATTCCCCGGGAAGTTTTTCATAAAGGCTTGATTCACTTAAACCGTTATCATGTAGGATGGAAAGCGCAGCTGCATCATAAATCTCTTCCTCTGATAAATTCATCCTCCTGGCTATGCATACGGTTAAATAAGCCGTTCTCTTTCCATGATTGGACTGCATTCCCAGCCGGTCCATCTCCATAAAGTCCAATGCAAAGGAGACAGCGATTAAAAAATCATTTAAGCTGAATTGCATTTTGTATCAGCTCCTTCCTTATCCAAACCAGTAGATTTACCTATCTACTGGTAAATTCTGTATAAGTTTATTGTAAATCAGCCTGGGATGTCTGTCAACATAAGATACCTGAGATTCAATATCAATAAAGCAGGAGAAAAATGCGTTACGCACCTTTCTCCTGCTTTATCAGTAATAAGGATAAACATACTCCTGCTGGGGCTTTTCCGCTGCCACCATGGTTTCTGCTTCAATGGTAGGATAACCGTCTTTTACTGACAGCTTTCCCGTAACTGTAACCCAGTCATTCTCTTTGAACCCCAGCCCTTTTAAGTCATATGCCATCAGTCCCATAGGCGCCATATCGGCTGAACAGCACCACATGGACAGACGAACCAGAGCAAATTCATTTTCCTGCCGGTTCTCCAAATCTAAAAATACAAATCCCTTCATGGTAACGGTATAGCCCTGGTATTGATCCGCATGGGCTCCAAGCTCTGTCATCCATGCATAATAATCATCATCTGCTATGGTAATCGTCTTGGCGTCCTTATCTATTCCATTTAAACCGGCTCCCTTTAAAAGCTCCGGCTGCTGAGTTTGCGCCTGCTGTCCATCCTCTGCATTTCCGTCATAACCGGCACTGTAATCCGGTTGTTCCGCCTCTGTTTCATCTTCATAATAATTATATCCAGCGGTTTCCTGTTCACTGGAACTCCCATAACCATTCCCGGCACTTTCGAAAGAGGACCCGGGTATGCTGGAACTGGAATAATTCTTAATTGCAGCACTACCTGCCGGTGGTGCCGGAGGCACTGCCAAAACAAGAATGGGAATTCCAAGAACCAGACAGTGAAACAGGCGGGCTTTGTATTTGGGGCGGAAAACTCTGGAAGCTCCCATTCCTGCCCACAGTACCATAACTGCAGATAAACCATATAAATAAGGCTTCATTCTTGGAGTCACATAGGATAGATAGGCGCCTGTCACAGTCAGCCGGAACAGGAGAATTCCAAAAATCAGATAGCAGGCCGATTCAGTCAATGCCTGAATATTTAATCCCTTTCCTCTTAATTTCATATCCGTATCCCTCCGCTTCCAAGCATGGCAAACATGCCGACTACACCAAAGCATATCAGGAACGTTGTAACAAAAAGGCGGACAATAAACTTCTTTTCAAAACCGCCAAGAAGCATGGCTCCATTCTTTAAATCAATCATGGGGCCAAACACCAGAAAGCCCATCAGTGCCCCGGCGGGGAAAACACCTGCCATGGTTCTTGCCACAACTGCATCGGAAGAGGAGCATAAAGACAGGATAAATGCCATTGCCATCATAAATGCTACCGATGCCAGGATGGGAATTCCCCCTCCCGACCGGGTCATTCCCGGCCAGACCTCCTGCAGCACAGTGGATACAAAAATCCCCGTAAGCAGGTACGTTCCAACTGTGAAAAATTCATTCTGGGCATGGCGCATCATCTGAAAGAAACGGGCAGCTTTGCTGTCATTCGATGTGGGAATCTCATAATCTCCGTAACCTTCTCCTCCCTGTATTGCCGGATCCGTTAACAGAACCTTTTCGGGAGGACTGACCAGATAAGTCAGGCCAGTCAGCACTGCACATAAAATTCCCAGTCCGCATCTTGCTGCAATTATCTTAAGGTTCCCATTAAAAGCGTACCAGGTAGATAATATTACAACCGGGTTAATCACTGGAGAAACCAGCATAAAAGTAACTGCAGCCGATAATGGAACTCCTTTTTTTACCAGACCTTTAAACACCGGAATGGAAGCGCAGTCGCAAACCGGAAGACAGAACCCCGCCACTATGGCAAAAAGCTGCCCGAAAACCACGTTTTTGGGGAATTTATTCCGAATCCAGTCCGCAGATACATAGACCTGTATGGCAGAGGAAAGTAAAACCCCAATCACAAGAAAGGGTATCGCCTGTAAAAACACTCCCAAAAACAAGGTAACAAAAGATCCCAGGTAAGAATTAGCTGTCAGATAAAAAATGGCAGCAGCAGCGACCAATAGCAGCGATATCTGGGATTTTACCTCATACTGAAACATTTTTTTCTTAAAACGATCCCATTTTCCTTCTGTAAATACATGTATATCAGGATTAATCTGAAAAAGCTCCCGTGCACTTAGTTCTGCATTCTCCTCCTCAACCCTTAAATATGCCAGATTGCCTGCAGCTATCTGGGACATGGAGATCAATCCGGAATCTGCAATTTTGTGCTTCAGTCCTTTTTCATCACCTACATAAATAACCTTTTCCACATGGAGATCCGGCTTTAAGTGAAACTGAAGAAACATCTCCTCAAATCGATGAAAATGCTCCATACCATTCCACTCAATTAAGATTAACTCTGCCGGAGCCTTCTGGATCTCTTCACAAATGGAATCAGCCACAGAGTATGGTGATTCCTCTATTTCCGCCTTAGAATAATAAAGGGAGCGCACTCCTTCCCCTTCGGCAAGGGGTGTGTCTCCCCGCTCAAATTGAATCACCAGGACTTCCTGTTCAGAAAGCTCTTCCCGGATTAACCGGTTTATCAGCGTTGTTTTCCCGGAATCAAGAAATCCTGTGACTACCCACGCAGGTGTTACCATGGTGTCATTCTCCTTTAAACAATGATATAATCTGATCTTCCTTTATTCCCGTCCCTATAAAACACACACTGTTTCCTTCTCCCCGCGAGCTCTGTATCTTAAGCATTCCGGGTATGTAATGAAATGAAATACTACCATTTGTACCTTTTACAATCCCTTTTCCTCTAAGAATCATGCCATCAGCCTGACCGGTCACTCTGTTGATCTTCGTCTTCAGCTCCGCCTCTGTAAGGACTTCTTCACAATCAAAACTTACGGATAAAAAGAGCTCTCTGGTAAAACGAAACAGAGGCCGCACCGCGCATTCTCCCTTACCGCCGGATCGAATCTTCCGGTTAAGCGCTGCGGGCTTTTTAAGATCTTCCATCAAAGACTCCGTAAGAGAAACCCTGTCCCCCTCACGAAATACCTCTGCAGGAATTCCGTCCCAAAAATCCGGTTCAATTCTAGCCTCAGGATTCAGTTTCCTGATTTTATCCATGGTCTCCTGGATCTCTCCTGCTTTCCCGCTTAAATGGCTCAAAAGAATTAAATCACCGAATTGAATCTGATTGATAAACACTTCTCCGAAATTTTCCCTGTATTTATCAAAATTCATCACATCTACCACTGTAATGCAGCGGCAGAGCTTCACCAGATCCTTCCGGTTCATACACACCTTAATGATATCGGAAAGTCTCCCGGCTCCTGACGGCTCCACTAAAATCACATCTGGCGCATACTCCTTTACAATCTGTTCCATGGATCTGTTAAAATCTCCATTCAGACTACAGCAGATACACCCTGAGTTTAAACTGGTCACAGTTAAACTGTCACCTTTTAAAAGTTCTGCATCGATTCCGGCGTCGCCGAAATCATTTTCTATCACCACAATCTTACGGTTTTCAAAAACGACAGGAACCATAGTCTGAATGAGTGTGGTCTTGCCTGCCCCAAGAAAACCGGATATAATATATAAATCTGTCATTTCTCTACTCCTTATCGTGACCTAGCCCTTCACTCCAAGCAGCTTTTTACCAATAAATAGTAACAGAAGGAAAACCACACCCACTAAAACAATGGTTCCTCCTGGCTTTAATCCCAGATAATAGGCAGCAAAAAGACCAATTATCATAAATACCACATCAAAACCAATGGCATAAAGGACCGTCTGCCTGTAATTTTTGGAAAACTGCATGGAACAGGCAGTCGGTATCACCATCATGGACGAAACAATTAAGGCTCCTACGGTTCTTGCCGCAATGGAGACCGTAACTGCCGTTAATACGGTAAATATAAAATTCACTATCTTGACAGGAACTCCCGCAAGTCTTGCACTTCTCTCATCAAGAGCAATGTAAAACAGCTCTTTATAAAGAAGTACAAACAGCAAAAGCACCGTTAAGGACACTCCGATAACCAGAAACATCTCCATGTCGCTGATTGCCACAATGCTGCCAAAGAGAAAGCTGTTAAAATTGGCAGAATTCTTCACAAAACCAGACAGCACACCTGCCAGACCGATTCCGGCAGACATGATAATGGCGATGGACATTTCTGAATAACGGGGCAGTTTTCTTCGTATGGCCTCGATTCCAAGGGCAGCCATAATACAGGCTGCCACGGCCCCGGCAACCGGATTAATTCCCATTATGAGTCCGAAAGCGACTCCTGCCAGTGAAGTATGGGAAAGTGCATCTCCGATCATGGAAAGTCTTTTTAATACAATTACCACACCGATGCAGGGAATCACCATGGCAAGCAGAATTCCCACTATAAAGGCCCTCTGCATAAAGGCATAATTAAATATCTCCATCACAGTCAGCCTCCCCAGGAATTGTTATTTGTCTCATTACGCCGTTTTCCAGGCGAAAGATGGTATCTGCCAGTCCGGCCAGCCGCTTCCTGTCATGTGTTACCATAAAAACAGTCATGTGATCATTGCGATTGAAGTTTTGGATCAGCCGGTAAAATTCTTCCGTATTCTTTTCATCCACACCGGTGGTTGGCTCGTCAAGAATCAACAGACGGGGCTTGTTAACCAGAGCTCTTGCCAGCAATACCCTCTGCTGCTGGCCGCCTGACAGCTTCCCGATCAGGCGTTTTCTGTATGGTTCCATTCCCACCTCGCAAAGTGCTTCTGTCACCTTTTCCTTCTCTTTTTTTCCCGGAAAACGAAACAGCCCCATCTGGCTGTATAAATTTGCCTGAATGATCTCCTCAACAGAGGCCGGAAAATCCTTGTAAGTATCCATTCCATTCTGAGGAACGTACCCCACGTCCTTCCAGTCACTGAACTGGCGGATATCCTTTTCCAGCAGTTTAAAGCTTCCTGCTTCTCCGGTTAAAGACAACTCGCCTAACAGAATCCGGATCAGTGTACTTTTTCCAGCCCCGTTATCACCAGTGAGCGCGGCAAAACCGCCTTGGGGAACGGTTATATCCACTCCGTTTAAAACCCTTGTTCCTCCGTAGGAAAATGTCAGTCCCTTCATTTCAATCGCGTTCACATTCTTACTCCTGTCTCTTTTATTCCAGCGCTTCTTTTAATACAGTCAGGTTTTTTTCCATGACAGTGAAATAATCATCACCATTTTTTAACTGTTCGTCAGTCAGTCCTTCTAACGGATTTAACACCTCTGTTTTTGCGCCTGTTTCTTTTGCAATGGTCTCTGCCACCTTGGGGCTGACCAGATCTTCAAAAAATATGGTTTTCACCTTGTTTTCTTTTACAAAGTCTATGACTTCCGCCATTCTTGCCGGATCTGGCTCAGAATCCGGTGACAGTCCCTCAATGCCCATCTGGGTCAGCCCATAGGCATTGCATAAATACCCAAATGCCTCATGGGCAACAACTACCGACTTATTGGGCAGCGGAGATAACGTATCTTTATATTTCTTATCCAGCTCATCAAATTTGCTGGCATAGGTTTCATAATTAGCCTGGTAATATGCCTCATTATCCGGATCTGCCTTAACAAAGGCATCCTTAATATTCTCCATCTCTTTCTTTGCATTAACAGGACTTAACCACACATGAGGATCGAATTCTCCGTGCTCATGTTCCTCACTTTGAGCTTCCTCATGTTCCTCCCCTTTCATTAAGGAGATTCCTTGGGATGCCTCTGCAACAGTGAGATTTTTATTTTTAAGGCTCTTTAACACATCCTCCGCCCAGTGCTCCATTCCAGCTCCGCTGTATACAAATACATCTGCTTTTTCCAGACCAGTAATATCCTTTGTTGCCGGCTCCCAGTCGTGAGGCTCTGTTCCTGCAGGAACCATATTTTTAACGTCTGCTTTATCGCCGCCGATTTTAACCGCAAAATCATACATAGGATAAAAACTTGCCATTACATTCAGCTTACCGCTGTCATTTACTTCTTTTTTTTGATTACATCCAGATAACAGCATTGCAGAGGCTGCCGCTGCTAACAGAATTACTTTCGTTACTCTATTCATTTATAAAATCCTCCAATTTTTCTGTTTCATTCAGATTCCCGTATGTATCAACCGATTCAATTATTCATACGGATCTTTAAATCCACAAGAGAAACCGGACAGAGAAACAGTCCTGCCAGATAAAGCAGCATGGTATATTTTATAATTGGTAAGGAAACAGCGGTTACCGCGGCTGATCCAATCGCTTCAAAAATTACACTGAGCGCCGAAATACATACTTCTATCTCCTGACAGACTCTGCAATGTCTGCCTGTGCAGTCATGGGAAAGATGAGTGAATACGAAAATCGACGAGCCCAGGAAAACTACGGTGAGTATCAAAGCTGCCATAAGGGCGGCCCATTGTCTGGGATTTAATCTGCCTTTCATAATAAATCCTTTCTTTCATATATCGGCTTACTGACAGCTGCTGCAATAGCCGTAAAGCACCATGTGTTTTTGATCCAGCTTAAATCCATGATCATCTTGGATGTGGTGGTAAAATTCATCCAGTCTGGAACATTCCAGGGGAATCATGGATCCGCATTTCAAACAAACCAGCTTTCCCACATTCCTGTTTATTTCTTCCCCTATATATCGAAACTGAGCCTTGGATCCGTCCACAGAGGGGATCTTCACAACCACGCCATCCTCACATAAACGTTCCAGAGCCCGGTATACGGTAGTCTGTCCAACATGTATTCCATCACTTTTAAGACGTTCCATAAATTCTTCCACGGTACAGAATATTTCTTTTTGTTTCTTTAAGCAGCTCACAATCATTTCCTGCTGCCTGGTCCGGTATCTTCCACGTTCTGCCATATTCATCCCCTATTTTCGAAATCAGAAATCATTTTCATATTATAGCACTCTCCCTTTAAATGTCAAGGCGAAATTGAAAACCGTTTCCTGTTTCCATTGATAAAATTTTTCTTTTCCCTGTCTTCACTCTTGACAATCAATTTTTAAACTGCTATTATGTTCATAAATTTAGAAATATTTTACTTTTTGAACAATAAAGGAGGAGCCTATGCAAGCAATCATTCTGGCTGCCGGTATGGGACGGCGACTTAAACAGTTAACCGAGCATCAGCCCAAATGTATGGTACCTGTCAACAAGATTCCACTAATTGAACGAATGTTAAGGCAGCTTGACCAATATGACCTGGAAAAAATTATTCTTGTGACTGGTCATAAAGGGGAGCTTCTGCGTTCCTTTGTGGAATCCCTTTCCCTCCGGACACCGGTTGTGTTTATTGATAATCCGGTTTATGAAACCACCAACAACATCTATTCCCTTTATCTTGCCAAGGACTGTCTCCTGGAAGACGACACCCTGCTTCTGGAGTCGGACTTAATATTTGAACAGGAAGTTTTAACCCAGATTATTAAAGACCCCCGACCCAATCTGGCTCTGACCGCACCCTTTGAAAGCTGGATGGACGGCACGGTTGTACTGATTGACCAGCAGGATAATATCATGAAGTTCTTAACCAGGAAAGACTTCCGCTTCGAAGATATTCATTCCTACTATAAAACGGTCAATATCTACAAATTCAGCCAGAACTTCTCCTCCACCCACTATGTCCCTTTCTTAGAGGCATACAGCAAGGCATTGGGAAATAACGCCTACTATGAGCAGGTACTGAAAGTCATTTCCCTTCTGGATGATCACGATTTAAAAGCTTCCCGTCTGGAAAATGGTTTCTGGTACGAAATTGATGACGAGCAGGACTTAGATATTGCAGAATCTATTTTCACAGACTCCCAAAGCAGACTGTTCCGCCTGTCTGAGCGCTACGGTGGATACTGGCGTTATCCGGGACTGTTGGATTTCTGCTATCTGGTAAACCCCTATTTCCCTAACAGCCGTCTTATGGGAGAGATCAAGGCCAGCTTTGAAATCCTTACTACCAGCTATCCTTCCGGACTTGATATTAACAACCTTCTCGCTGCTAAATCCCTGGGGCTTGATAAAAACCAGGTACTGACAGGAAATGGAGCCACAGAACTGATAAAACCGCTTCTTCGCAGCTTTGAAAAACCAGTGGGAGTTTTACGCCCTTCTTTTTCCGAATATGAAAACTGTGCCGCCTCTGTAATTCCTTATACTGTGTCCTCCAGAGATTTCTCCTATACAGCTGAAGACCTTATGGATTTTTACAGCGATAAGGAACTATCCGCACTTGTTTTAGTAAATCCGGATAATCCCAGCGGAAACTACATAAAAAAAGAAGACGTTCAAAAACTGGCACATTTTTGCAAGGATCGGAATACCTTGCTGATTTTAGATGAATCCTTCCTGGATTTTTCTGATACAGAAGAGGAACCGTCCTTTATGACACCGGAGCTCTTAAACGCCAATCAGAATCTGGTTCTGATAAAAAGTATATCAAAATCCTATGGCGTACCAGGATTGCGGCTTGGAATCCTGACCTGTGCAGATCCGGATATCATTGCTCTTGTACGAAAGGAGCTCCCCATCTGGAATATTAATTCTCTTGCAGAATATTTTCTTCAGATATTTGAAAAGTATCAGGGTGATTACCGGGATGCTCTAAAACAATTTCAGGAGACGAGAGACGAAATGTACGGCTTACTGGGTTCCATAAGACAGCTGAGCCTGTATCCATCCCAGGCCAATTTTATACTCTGCGAGGTAACGGACGGATGCTCTGCCCATCAGATTGCCGAGCTGCTTTTAAACCGTTACAACATTCTTGTGAAGGATCTCTCCCACAAACCAGGGATGGAAGGTAGAGAATGTATCCGGATCGCAGTCAGAACCAAAGAAGATAACAAGCGCCTATGTGACGCACTAAAACATATATTACGATAATTTCAGGAGGTAGTTAAAATGAATGCACAGGAAACAGCAAACGAAACATGGAAGCAGATCTGGGTAAGAAAGGGAAAAGCAGAGGGAAATGATTTACTCGCCTTTGACGGCTACGAAGCAACTCAGGTAGATATGGAGGAAGTGGCCCGTCAGATAACCAAACGGCTGGATATACAAAAAAGTGACAAGGTTTTAGAAGTTGGCTGCGGCGCAGGTGCTCTTGCCCAATATCTGGACTGCGATTACACAGGAATGGATTATTCCCATACACTGGTTAAAAAACATATTGAGATACTGCACAATTCCGTCCTCACCGGAGAAGCGGCCGACTTGCCGTTTAAAGATCATTCCTTTGATAAGGTGATCTGTTATGGTGTTTATCTCTATTTTGACAATAAGGAATATGCAAAAAAAGCCACAAGCGAGCTGTTAAGAGTTGCGAAAAAAAGTGTTCTCATAGGCGAACTTCCCATTCGTTCTCACCGCAAGGAACATCTTCTGTTTACAAAGGATGAATTTGAAGGCTGGGAAATCAGCGACGGCTTTTATGATCCTTATAGAAATGACCGCTTTAATGCCATTTACCGCTACACCCTATAATTATAGAAGAAACAGTTTCATAAGCCCGCCTGATTCAGTGGCGCAGCTTATGAAACTGTAATAAAATTTTTTATGGCGTTACTCTGTTTAAATCTCTTGGGAAAAGAGAAGACAGACGTACATTATCCTGATCCAGTAACCTGCTGGTAAAACGTTCCAGCCCCAATCCAAGACCTCCATGGGGCGGCATGCCGTATTTGTGCATCATCAGATAGCTTTCAAATGATTCTGTATTCATTTCCCGCTTCTTCATTTTATTTAACTGCTGTTCATAGTTATGAATTCTCTGTCCCCCTGTTGTAATCTCAAGTCCTTTAAACAGTAAGTCAAAGCTTTCTGTTTCTTCTTCATTTTCTATGCTGTCCATGGCGTAAAATGGTCTTTTCCTGCTTGGATAGTGGGTGACAAATACAAAATCACTCCCTGTTTCTTCTTTTATAATCTGGGAAAGTAATTTTTCCTCTTCCGGTTCAAAATCATCAAAATCCAGGATTGGTCTGTTAAATTTTAAGGAAATTAATTCTTTTGCCTCTATAAATTTAATTGATGGAATTTCTTCAATATAAGGTAGCTTTACATTTAATATCCGCCTTTCTTCCTCATAATCGGATTCCAGCACCTCTATCACATGACGAAGCATAGCCGTTTCCATCTCCATGATGTCTTCAAAATTTTTAATAAATCCCATCTCAAAATCCACACTTGTGTATTCATTGAGATGTCTTGAGGTATCATGCTTTTCTGCCCGGAATACCGGAGCAATTTCAAATACCCGTTCATACACTCCCACCATCATCTGCTTATAAAACTGAGGACTCTGGGCAAGATACGCCTCCTTGCCAAAATAATCGAAGCGGAAAATGTTCGCACCTCCCTCTGCGCCGGCATGAACAATTTTCGGTGAGTGGATTTCTGTAAAGTTCTCCTTTTTTAAAAATTCACGAATCCCCAGGGTAATTCCCTCCTGTAATAAAAATATGGCACGTTCTTTCTCATTACGCAGAGTAACAGGTCTGAAATTAAGAAGATTTTCAAGGGAGGTGTCCACCCGTTTATTATTAATTACAATGGGACTCTGCTGATCCGGTTTTGACAAGATCTCCACCTGAAGGAGCCGAAGCTCAAAACCTGCTTTCGACCTTTCTTCCGGTATCACTTGAGCAGTTGCGATTACGCAGCTCTCTTCGGTCAATTCTTCCAGTTCAAACAAAGAAAATTCATTGCTGTAGATACATTGGACCACATTTCTTTTCGTTCTTAACAGGATAAATGCGAACCCGCTCATTTTTCTTATTTTATAAATACTTCCATGAATTTTTATCTTTTCATTCAGATGATTTGCCAGATTCCCGGCCTCAACTGTTCCTTTTTCAATCATTCCAACAATATTCTTCATTATTTTTTCCTCCAGGATTCATAGAATGCAACTTCAAACCATCCCATTCCATCCATAAGGACATCATCCATATGTCCCACACGATCACCACCTTTCATGATTGCCCGTATGGGTAAAAAAATAGAACCACACGGATTAGTACTATCCACCAATGCGGTTCCGAATTTAATTCTTTCCACATAGGCACAGCAACGAAAGCGCCTGTACCTATGATGATTCAAAGATACAAGCGCTATCAATCGTCGTCCCTATTCAACATGGAAATTTGTTGATTACGATTCATCATAGCCACCTCTGCAGTTATATTAATAGGTAACAGATTATCACAGATCCTCACACATGTCAAATGCAAAGTTCTATAGCCTTTTCCAACAGCAATGGCTGAATGTGAGGATAGGTCCAATTCTCTGGCAGCTGATCTGTTACAATTACTTCTGCAATTTCATAATGAAGTTCCTCTTCAAAGGAATAAATGTCAGCATAATAAAGCATACCAAGGCTTTCTTCCTTCAAGAATTCCCCTACTCTGGTGTTACCACTAACGGAAAAGACACATAACGGAATAAGATTATAATCCACTGCACCGGTCTCCTCCATAAGTTCCCTTCTGGCAGTATCAATGATTTTTTCACAATCCTCCCTGTGCCCCCCCGGCACCTCATAAGTGTCTCTGTCTTTATGTCTGCAGAAAACCCATTTCCCCTGATTTCTGGAAATAACTACTGCAAATTTCAGTTTCTCGTCCTCTGCCTCATTATAAAATCTGACCCGTGTCTCCATGAATTTTAATATCCCTTCTGTTAACTAATATCTGCCTCAATCTTATCATGGAATAAATTATTAAAAAAGCAAAAAAATGGTAAAATTTAGATATAGCAAATTTCCAAAAAATCGTTATAATGATATCTGATTATATGATCGTTCCGTTTCAATCGGTCATAGTATTGATAACGATTATCATTTAAGTATACTAAAACATACTGGTATTATGTATTAATTTTTATAATTTTAGGTTTTATACAATATAAAGGCGCAGTTTAACCAAAACCACGCCACCATTTTCAGACTAATTTCGACACGATCCATTATATAATACGACATTATTGTTTGTCAATACAAACAAAAGCAACATTAATAATTGAATTTACAGAATCATTAACAAAAAATTTATAGCATTTTTTGCTGAATAAGAACTATTCGCCGTCAAAAAACTCGTCACCCGAAAAGGAGTAATATCATATGCCTCGCAGAGGAGAAAACATTTATAAACGCAAAGATGGTCGTTGGGAAGGCCGGCAATTAAAGATTGATGGAAAATATCAGTATTTTTATGGAAAAAGCTACCGTGAAGTAAAAGATAGTATTAAGTCTTATCAGGAAAATGGAAATAAAATTAAAAAAGAGGTGAAAACTCTGGCAAGCGTATCATCACTTTTTGAGTTATGGTTGGACAGCGATCTTGTAAAAAGAATAAAACCTTCTACTTACGAAAGCTATTACCATTGTGTAACAAAATATATTATTCCTTTTTATACAAGCTTCAATTATTCTCAATTAACAGAAGATACGGTTTCAGAATTTGTAAAATTCATGCATAATGACAATTCTATCTCCCAATCTTATAAAAGAAAGATACTGGCTGTCTATAAAACTGCACTCAGAGAAATATTGAAAAATAATCCTGATTCAGTCAAATTATTGAATTACATAAAATTCCCGAAGCCAGAACAAAACGAAGTACAGGTATTTACAATGAAAGAGCAGTGTCTCATAGAAAAAGCTGTTTTAAGCTGTCCGGATAAACGAACGCTTGGCATTCTCCTTTGCTTTTATTCAGGAATACGTCTTGGAGAACTATGTGCTTTAAAATGGTGTGATTTTGATTTTGAAAATGAAACCTTGTTTATCAATCGCACGGTTACACGTACAAAAAATTTTACCGATGATGATAATAAAACTTTACTGTTAATTGGTACACCAAAAAGCAGAACTTCCTCACGAAAGATTCCTCTGCCCTCTTTTCTGATAACAATATTTAGAGAGTATTATCTGCTTTCCGGCAAAGACAATTGTTATTTTATGACTGGCAGCGAGACTCCTATCGATCCAAGGGCATTTCAGAAACTTTATAAAAAAATATTGATAAAAACAGGTGTCCCAGACCGTAAATTTCATGCCATACGACATACGTTTGCTACCCGAGCGTTGGAACTGAATGTTGACATCAAAACAATCAGCGACATCTTAGGTCATTCCAATGTCTCCATTACTATGAATATATATGCTCATTCTTTGATGGAGCAGAAAAAAATTGCAATTGACCGTTTTAATAATATGCATATAGCAAGTATGGAAACCGGAAAATACGCCGTCACAAATCCCGTCAGAGAGGAGCATCTTTCCAGTAAAAATGTGGGTTTTTGGTGTATATGACACAGTTTTGGTTAAACTGCGAAACTCTGTGTTCACAAATTTGATCTATGAATGTATGGGGGGGAGAGACCACATTTTATATTCATAATACATCTTAAGAATCCTTTGGGAGCATGCCACACCAGATCTAGCTTTTTACTTATCAAGATAACCTCAGGAGGAACTCAGTATGAAGAAATTCAAGGATTTCAGCATTACAAGAAAGCTTCTCACAGCATTTATCAGTATGATCGTCGTCATACTATTTGTGGGAATTGTTGGGATTTTCGGCATGGTCCGAATCAATCAGATGGATACTTATTTATATGAACACCAGACAGCTCCCTTACGTGATCTGATGACCGCATCAACCAGCTTAAATCAGATACGTGCTGACACCCGTGGAATGATTGTCTATGCAGGTGATGCAAAGGAGTTAGAAGTACTGGTGCAAGATTATAATTCTCACAAGGAAGCTTTTCAAAAGAGCTTTGATCTGTATAAGCAGAGTATCAAAAGCGCCGAATCTAAGGCTACTGCAGAAGAATTAAACCAGTTGTTTACAGATACGTATATACCTGCCATAGAAAAATCAATTGCTGAAGCAAAACAGGGAAATTCAAAGGAGTCTCTGGCAACATTAACAGATCAGGAAGATGATATTGACAAAATATTTGAGAATCTAAATAAACTGGTTGAGAACCGTATGGAATCGGCTCTGAATACCAGCCAGAATAATGACAGAACTGCTACTGTTCTAACCATTATTCTTAGCATTATCGTAGCTGCAGGCGCAGGCGCAGCCCTTTTCTCAAGCTTAAAGATTTCCTCCATGATCAGTAAGCCGATTTCTCAGGTAGTTGAGGCCGCGAAAAAGATCGCTCTGGGACATGTGGATGTAGACTTAAATGAAATTGACTCCAAAGATGAAACAGGACAGCTTGCAAATGCCTTTACTGAAATGATTCATGGAATCCGCAAACAGGTATTAGTTGCTGAAGAGATCAGCAATGGTGATTTTACTCAGGAGGTTCCCCTTCGTTCCGATAAAGATATTCTTGGTCTTGCCCTTCGTAAGATTGAAAATGATTTAAATAAAACACTTCTTCTGATTAGTACCGCTGCTGAGCAGGTCAATACCGGTGCTGAGCAGGTATCCTCCGCAGCTCAGGCACTTGCTTCCGGATCCACTGAGCAGGCAGCAACTGTGGAAGAACTGAATGCTTCCATTGCAACCGTAGCAACACAGGCAGACCAGAACGCAACCAATGTCCGCCTTGCAGCCGGTTATGTATATCAGACCGGTACCGGTGTGCAGGAAAGCAATAACCACATGCAAAATTTAAATGGTGCCATGGAAAAGATCAGCACTGCTTCCGAGAAAATTTCTAATATTACAAAGGTAATTGAAGATATTGCATTCCAGACAAACATTCTTGCTTTAAACGCTGCCATTGAAGCAGCCCGTGCAGGCAACGCTGGAAAAGGCTTTGCTGTAGTAGCCGATGAAGTACGCAATCTTGCCACTAAATCCGCAGAAGCTGCTCAGGAAACTGCAACCCTCATCATGCATTCCGTAGAAGCTGTGTCTGAAGGCGGACATATGGCAAGTGAGGCTGCAAGAATTCTGAAAGAGGTTTCCGAAAAATCCAAGCTGGTAGAACAGGCAATTCAGGAAATTGAAAACGCCTCTGCTCAGCAGGTGATTGCAATTGAAGAGATTAATCAGGGTCTTTCCCAGGTATCTTCCGTTGTCCAGACCAACGCAGCAACTGCAGAAGAAAGCTCTGCATCCAGTGAAGAGCTGGCAGCTCAATCCATTACACTTCAGCAGGAGGTCAGCAAATTCAGATTAAAAGGTGGCCAGACATTCTCCTCCTATGAATATAAAGAAACATCATCCCCAACTGCCGTTAGCATGAACAGTTTCGATAAATATTAATCTTACATATCAAAAGTAGCAGGTCAGGGATCCATGTGATTCCTGACCTGCTACTTTTAAATTTCCACCACCAAAGCTTCTTCAAACCATTCCAGGCAAAGTGATGTCCAGACCTCCCAGGCCTCATCTCTCTGCTCCAGTAACATGTGGTAGAATCCAGCCTCACTCCACTCATCTCCTGACCAGAAATCCGGTGACTCCTGCCAGTCATTGATCAGCTTTTCACAGGCACTGTCTAAGTCTTTTACCTGATCTTCTGCCTGTAAAAGCCGCTCTGTCACAAGTCTCATTTTCCAGTCAGAATAGGCCTCCTCGCTGGATATCTCCTTCAGCCGGTGCCTTTCCGCTTTTGGAACTGCTCTGATCCCGGCAATCAGAGCCTGCTCCTCCGCTTTAATCTGGGCTGCGATGCCGCCCCCTTTTGCTTTCCTTGTACGTTCCAGATAATGACCGTAAGAAAATGGATAATAAAAAACCGATTGATCCTCAAAGATCAGCATGGACTCCGCTACCCTGTCCAAAAAATAGCGGTCATGGGATACAAACAAAATGGTTCCGGTATAAGCCTGAAATGCAGATTCTAAAGTTTCCTTCGCCTTGATATCCATATGATTGGTTGGTTCGTCCAGTATAAGGAAATTCGGTCTGCTCTGTAAAAGCTCCGCCAGAACAAGCCTGGCTTTTTCACCTCCTGAAAGAACAGCCACACGTTTTCCAGCGTCTTTTCCTCCGAATAAATAAGCTCCCAGAATACTTCTTACCTCTTTCTCGGTCATTACAGGAAATAAGTCATGGAAATGTTCTGCTACGGTTTTATCCGATTGAATCTCGGAAGACAGCTGGTCAAAATAGCCGATGGTAATCTGGTTTCCCAGGGAATAATCTCCGGACAAACCAGGGATCAGACCAGCGGCAGTTTTTAAAAGAGTACTTTTTCCTGCCCCGTTTGGTCCTAGAATACCGATCTTTTGTCCTCTCCGAATTCGAAAAGTAAGTTCTGCAAGAGGTTTCTCATAACCGATCTTTAAATGTTCTGATTCAAATACCCATTTACTGCCTAAAATAGCAGGGGATATGGGTTCTACAAAAAGAGAGACCTCATCCCCCTCCGGTTTTTCTGCCGGTACCAGACGCTCCGCGGCCTTTCGTTTAGCCCGGGCAAATGCAGCTTTATTGGGTTTGTGTTTAAAGCGCTCCACCAGGTCATTTAGCCGTTTCTTCTCTTCCTGCTGCCGCTCATAAGCCTTTGTCTGCAGCCGGATTCTCTTTTTCTTCTCTTCCCTGTACTGGGTGTAGTTGCCTGGATAACGGGTGAGCGTTTTGCCTGACAGTTCATAGATTACAGAAACCGTCTGATCCAGAAAAAAGCGGTCATGGGATACCATAACCACTGCTTTTCCGTAGCCATTCAGATATTCTTCCAGCCACTGTATGGTCTGAATATCCAGATGATTGGTAGGCTCATCCAACAATAGAATATCGGGTTTTAAAAGAAGATGCCTGATCAGAGCAATTTTAGTCTGCTCTCCTCCCGAAAAATCTGACAGCTTTTTCTTTTTATCTGATTTTTCAAATCCGAATCCAGTAAACAGGATATCATATTCCCGCTCGTATTCATATCGTTCCTGTGAGTACTCATTGGAAAAAGAGCAGGAAGAGCGTATCTCTTCCTCCACAGTACGATCCTTCTCTGTAAATGCCTGCTGCTTTAAATATCCAATGGTTAATTTCCTTGCTGTTGTAATACCGCTGTTCTGGCGCTTATCATCCCGGTCCAGCTCCAGTTCTCCTGCAATCAGCATTAAAAGAGTGGTTTTCCCGGTTCCATTGCTACCAACCACCGCAATTTTTTCACTGCCGCGTATTTCAAAATTTATATGAGACAGAATGACATTTCCGCCTGCCGAAACCGTTCCTTCTGTAATCTGGTACAGCATATTAAAATTCCTCAATTTATCTTTTTGTCTTATTCTATCACATAAGTAAAATTATACAAGCACCCTGCCATTAAAGAGAGACATGGGTTTTTGCATGGGCCTTTCGGTCCCGAATGGATTTTAGCACAGGTACCAGAAAGGTTGCGATAAGGCCTCCTGCAAATCCATTGTTGTAAAGGTTCATCCCACCGTAAACAATTCCTACATTAAGCGCCGCAGAAGAGTGTAAAAAACCGGCAAGAATTCCGGCTCCCACTCCGAATTCTCCGGCAATGGGCGCCAATGTGGTAGATAGAAGAAGGGCAAGCTGGGCGCTGGGATCTGTAATGCTCCATTTCTTCGTATATCCGCCAATAATCACACCGATCATGATTGGAAGTATATTACGGGTATGCTTCCCGGTTGCACTGAATCCTACAATAGTAAAAATCCCTCCTATGGTGGGACCGTTTAAATCACCCCCCACTGAAATAATAAGCAGTGTTGATACAATCCCGTTTATTCCCATATTAAGAAGTGTAGGCGCAAACCCTTCTGTTTTAACATAATCGGTTCCGCTGATCCCATAAGATTTTAAGATTTCCAAATATCTTTTCCATACCTGATTGGATAGCAGGAAGGAAAATAGTATCATTCCGAAAAACAAAATAATCAAAAGTCTGGTAAACAATAAATTCTGACCAGTCGACCAGATCAGACGTTCCTCTATTCGGATCCCAAAGGATTTCATCAGAGAGACAATAACCGTGGCAAGGATCCCGCAGGCAAACCCCACATTATAAAGAGAATAACCCAAATGGGCATAATGAGTATGGGTAGAAAGAGGCGGAAGCACAAACCCAATGCTGATTCCCACAAGTATACTTAAAACCAGACGGACTGCCAGGGGCAGATTACCGATCTGCATAATCTGGGTAATAACCGGAGACAGACAGGTTCCGTAAAACCCTACATAGATATAACGTGTTATGGAAGTTTTATGATAATAAGAATATAAACAGATTCCCATCATAATGGCCCAGATGTTTAAGATATTTTTCCCAAACAGTGAAAAGCCGAACATGAGGAAGCTTGAGGTAATGGTATGACCGCTCATATCCATCCCCAGAAAATATACGATTGCAATGCTTAATAACGTTAATACACCTGCATTAATAAACGCAGCTCCAATGCCACCAATGGCAATGTAATCCGTGATCAGGAAATCCGGTTCCTGTACGATTGTGATGATTCCCCTACAGATTTCATCAAACGGCTGAAGGCATAATCCTGCAGCAATAAAATAAATCGGCACCAGGGCAAGAATCTGGAATTTGGACCGTCTGGATAACGGACCGTAATTTTTGAATCTCAATGAAGGTTGTCCTGTCATGTCGTTTTGTTTCCCTCTCCTATGTTAAGTTTTCGTTACGAAATCATTTTATCATTAATAAAAAAGAGGTTCAACTCTTTTTTTTAGTCAAAACCTCTTTTTTTCTTCATTATTTTACAATTTCTCTCATCACTTTTGTCAGCTGGATCATCACAGTAGGGATGATGGCAAGCCCGTAGACAATACCAACCTGTAATCCGCTTAACGGTGATACAGAAAACAGTTTTCCCATGACAGGAACAAACAGTACCAGGCTGAGTAAACCAAATCCCAGAACAAAGGCTGCCAGACTGTACCAGTTATCTTTAAATCCCAGCCGGAAGATGGAATGGCTGCTTCTGCAGTTAAATCCATGGAAAAGCCGTGCCAGAGTCAGCGTAGCAAATGCCATGGTACTGGCAACCGCTGGGCCCGACTGTCTTAACCCCATTTGAAAGGCGATCATGGTACAAACGGATATGAGAGCTCCCTGGAGCATAACCTTTGTCATAAAATCTTTTGTCAGTATGCTTTCTTTGGGGTCTCTTGGCTTCTGGCTCAGCAGACCGTGCTCAGCCGGCTCCATACCAATTGCAATGGCGGGAAGTGAATCCGTTAACAGGTTAATGAATAATAAATGAACAGGAGCAAATGGGATGGGTAAACCCATAATAGAGGTATAAAGCACAGAGAAAATACCAGCCATATTGCCTGACAATAAAAACTGAATGGCATTCTTAATGTTCCGGTATACGTTTCTTCCATTTGCCACAGCTTTTATGATAGTAGCAAAATTATCATCTGATAATATCATGGAAGCGGCATCCTTTGATACTTCCGTGCCTGTAATCCCCATGGCAACTCCAATATCTGCCTTCTTTAGCGCAGGAGCATCATTCACCCCGTCACCAGTCATGGATACGATATTGCCTCTTCTCTGCCATGCATCCACAATCCGGATCTTATTCTCTGGGGAAACCCTTGCGAATACGGAGATGTTTACAATTTTTTCATCCAGCTCCTCATCTGTCATTCCATCCAGTTCTGCACCAGTCACTGCCAGATCGCCCTCTTCAAAAATGCCGATCTGTCTGGCAATGGCTGTTGCCGTTATTTTATGATCTCCAGTGATCATGACAGGTCTGATTCCTGCATTTTTAGCATCTGCTACTGCAGCTTTTGATTCTTCTCTGGGCGGGTCCACCATGGAAACAAGACCCAGGAATATAAAGTTATTTTCAGAATGAAGGGAAAGTATGTGGGATTCTTCCACTTCTTTATAACCGAAGGCCAAAACCCGAAGGCCATTTTCAGAAAACAATCGATTCTGTTTTAAAATAACTTCTTTATCTGCTTCTGTCAAATCTCTGATTCCCTGAGAAGTACGGATGCTTACCGTCCGGTCTAACAGTACATCAACCGCTCCTTTTGTCAAAATAGTAGGAACACCGTGAAGCTTGTATTTGGTACTCATCAGCTTACGGTCTGAATCAAAGGGAAGCTCCTCCAGTCTGTGCATCAGACCCCGGATGGTATTATGACTGACGGATATTTTACCAGCCATCTCAAGAAGGGCGTATTCGGTAGGATCACCAATACCTTTGCCATCAGCAATGGTGGAATCGTTTGTCAGCACAGCATCATAAAGCAGGTAACGGTGAAGCTGATTGGTTAATTCCAGTTCCTCTGGTTTAAAAATCTGATCATCTAAGTAAATTTCCTGGACAGTCATCTTATTCTGAGTCAGTGTTCCGGTTTTATCAGAACAGATTACAGAAACACAGCCAAGACTTTCCACTGCTTTAAGTTCCTTAATAATCGCATTTTCTTTTGCCATACGCTGAGTGCCCATGGCCTGAACTATGGTAACAATGGAGCTTAAAGCTTCCGGAATCGCTGCAACTGCCAGGGCGACCGCAAACATCATGGAATCAAGAAGGGGCATTTTGCGGTAAAGACTTAATAAGAACACGGCCGCACAGATGACCATAATAACCATGGCAAGGCGGCTGGAAAACTGGTCCAGACTGATTTGAAGGGGAGTCTTCTTTTCCTTTGTTGCATTCATCAGACTGGCGATCTTACCGATTTCAGTATTCATACCGGTATCGGTTACAACCACCACCGCTCTGCCGTAGGTTACCAGACTTCCTGAATACACCATATTAGTTCTGTCTGCCAAAGGAACGGAAAGCTCCAATGCCCCGTCTTCTTTATCCACATTGGTGGACTCTCCTGTCAGGGAGCTTTCGTTCACCTGGAGAGAATAATTATTTAATATCCTTCCGTCTGCCACTACCATATCACCGGCTTCCAGCATCAGGATGTCTCCAGGCACAACTTCTCTGGAAGCAACTTCCGTTTTCTTACCGTCTCTCATGACCCTTGCATTGGGTGAGGATAAGGATTTTAAGCTGGCAAGGGATTTCTGCGCCTTTTCATGCTGAACCGTGCCTAAAACAGCATTGAGTATGATAACTGCCATAATTACAATGGTACTTTCCACATTTCCTGACAGCATGGAGATAACTGCTGCCGCAATTAATATTACTACCAGCAGATCCTTAAACTGTTCTGCAAATACTTCAATGGTACTTTTTTTCTTTCCTTCCTCCAGAATATTTTCCCCTTTTTCATGAAGGAGAGCAGACGCTTTCACGGAACTTAATCCTTCTTTTTGTGTGTGAAGCTCCTTTAATATCTCATTTTCGCTTTTCTGATACCACTCGTTCAAACTAATCCTCCATTCTGACACCCTAAGGTGCCCCGCATCAAAAATGTGTAACTTCAGTCTGATTATCTCTGGTATAAAAGAGTAAAAAAAGACTTCTAATGAGCCCTCTGAAAAAATTCAGAACAAGCACATTAAAAGTCTGGTAACCATAATCTGGTACGCACCGCCAGACTGTATTCTTACAGCCAGGATGTTGACGGTACATTTAAACTACTCCCTTTTAACCAATGATTCAATTATAATCAAATACCGAAAGCTTCATGAGTAATGATTATACCCGGGTATGTTTCGTCTGTCAAGTGATTTCAATTTAATATATATTTATATTGAATTTTAATTGTCTCTTATTCACAAAATCGTCTCTAAATGTATTAGTTAAATTAACCAAATATTTCATTTATTTAATATTTTAATTTACATTCTAATTTTTATCTGATATCATACTTAATATAAAATTATTTTCTATAATATCATACCAGTTAATCTAGTCTCTTACCATGAATTCATTTACAAGGTTGATTCTCAACCGCAGATAAAATCCACAAAGCAAGATTCTTATTAAACCGTTTAAAAAAGGAAGGAGGTCTCTGTTAATATTTATATCGTATGTAGGTAAGTGTATCAATCTGTATATGAAACAGGAGGGGTTTTATATGAATGAATTAAGCAAGAAGGTCTTATCGTTAATTACCACTGCAGCCATTTGTTTTTCCGGAATATTTTCTTTTACAGCTTTTGCAGCTACGGATTACTGGCAGGATTATACCGACGGAGGCGGAACCGTTAATATGGTGAATGGTTCCGGAGGAAATTTCAGTGTAAGCTGGACAAACTGCGGAAACTTCGTCGTTGGAAAAGGATGGGGTGCCGGATCTCCCAACAGAATTGTCAACTACAATGCCGGTGCATTTTCACCATCAGGCAACAGTTATTTAACGTTTTATGGTTGGACAAGGAATTCCCTGATCGAATATTATGTAGTTGACAGCTGGGGAACCTACAGACCTACCGGAACTTATAAGGGAACCGTAAACAGCGATGGAGCCAACTATGACATCTATACTACCATGCGTTATAACGCTCCTTCCATTGACGGTTATCAGACGTTTCCACAGTACTGGAGTGTCAGACAGTCCAAAAGACCTACTGGCGGAAATGCTCAGATCAACTTCGGAAATCACGTAAATGCATGGAGAAGCAAGGGCATGAACTTAGGTAATTCCTGGTCCTATCAGGCCTTTTGTGTAGAAGGATATCAAAGCAGTGGTTATGCAAATGTAACCGTCTGGTAATCCTGTCTGCATTTCTAATAGCCGTTTATTAATAATATATACTTACCTACATACTATGGAAATATTATAGAACCAGATCGGAAAAAAGACTTAGAAAGGGACTTGTCTATGAGGAAAAAGCTGGTCTTGCTTTTGATGGCTGCCGCTGTTTTTTCCTGGGGATGCTCCAAAAAGGAACCGGACCATCTTGTACTGGTGGAAGGCGGGACTGCCATTGCAGTCTCAACCGTAGCTACCCGGGAAGCGCCCGCAATTGAGGACTTTTACATAGGGAAATACGAGATAACCCAAGAGGAATGGACTAAGGTTATGGGAAGTAATCCTTCCGCTTTTAAAGGCCGTCATCTGCCAGTTGATTCAGTAAGCTGGTATGACAGTATTGAATATTGCAACAGGAGAAGTGAAAAGGAAGGTCTGATTCCCTATTACAAGATTGAAAAACAAAATCCGGATCCGGAAAATATCTGCGATCATGATGATATCCGATGGACTGTTACAACAGTGGAAGGAGCCAATGGATACCGGCTTCCCACCGAAGCGGAATGGACTTATGCCGCAGGCGGGGGATCAAAAAGTCAGAAGTATATATATAGTGGAAGTTCTGATGAGGAAGAGACCGTATGGTACTGGAGAAATGCTGGAAAAGAGTATTTAAAGGGGGACTGGTACTGGCCTGATATCGAAGCCAATCAAAATCAGACCCACCCTGTTGGAAGTAAAAAAGCCAATGAACTGGGAATCTTTGATATGTCCGGGAATGTCCGGGAATGGTGTTTTGACTGGTATCAGGATGCCGCGATTCCAAATGGATTTTACCGGGTATGGAAAGGAGGCGGCTGGGTAGGCGATGTTACCAGCTGCAGGATTTCCTACCGGGGTAAATTTGAACCAAACGGCATCGGGGCTGATATGGGGCTTCGTGTATGCAGGGACAGAGGGTAATTCTGTCCCTGTTTTTTATTCCGGCTGCTATTCCCCTAAGGACAGCTTCGCCGCTTTGACGGCATGAATTCTCGTTGTATCATATACAGGCAGATCCGTATCCTCCTGCTTAATTAAAAGCCCGATTTCCGTGCAGCCCAGTATCACCCCCTGTGCTCCCCGTTTTTTTAATGCCTCAATAACCTGAAGATACCGTTCCTTTGATGTTTCTAAAATAGAGCCAAGACATAATTCATCATAAATAATGCTGTTTACCACTTCTATCTCCCGGGCATCGGGAATCAGTACCGTAATGCCCGCTTGTTCCAGCTTTTCTTTATAAAATTCCTGTGTCATGGTATATTTCGTCCCCAGCAATGCCACTGTGGTGATGCGATTCTGCCTCAATTCTTCCGCTGTCACTTCTGCTATATGTACAATGGGAATGTGAATTCTCTTTTGAATCTGAGGTGCTACTTTATGCATGGTATTCGTTGCAATTACAAGGAAATCAGCTCCTGCTTTTTCAAGAGATTCCGCTGCCGAAGCTAATATATCCCCGCTCTTCTCCCAGTCCCCTTCCGCCTGACAACGCTCGATTTCTGAAAAATCCACACTGTATAATAAAATCTTTGCTGAATGAAGGCCTCCCAGTTCCTGCTTTACCGTTTCATTCATGATCTGGTAATAGGTAACTGTACTTTCCCAACTCATACCTCCAATGATTCCAATTGTTTTCATATTCCTCTCCTCGTTTAAAAGTATTTGCTGTATCCCTCTGTTGGAACAGGATTTTCCAAACCCAATACTCTTGGCCACAAGCCGGTATCTGCAATGATAAATCCCATTACCATGCCCATGTGGGTATGCAAATGCCGAAACTGTGCCAAAACAAGGGTAAATCTGTTGTATTCGCAGTCCCTTGGCATACAGGTTAATTGATCATCAGTGAGTTTTAAAAGATAATCGGTAATCTTACAGTTAATCTCTTCATAATAGTGATTTATTTCTTCTCGTGTAAGCTGTTTAACTGAGATAACATCCAGATTGTTTAAATCTTTTTCATGAATCTCCGGTTCCCTATATTCTTTATCTCTGGGATTCACAAACCATAGATCCAGGGAATGCAGCATATGGTAAATATGTTTCCAGCACGGCATCTTAGCGTATTCCTTATTCCACAATTCATCGGGAACACAATCAATTACATTTTTTACTTCCCATAGAGCACGGCTGGTCTGATCTTTGATTATCCCAGCCAATGCAGTCTCTCTTCCCACTACTCTGTCAGCCATAGGGTGTCCTTCATGAAACTGAACCAGATCCCAGAGATTACCATACAGGTCTTCAAACACAGCCACAATCCCATAATCCTGCTCCTTGGGTTCCCGGATAAATGTAATTCCAAGCTGCTTCATCTCTTCAAAGTCCCTGTAAAAATCATCCGTTCCCAAAAACAGGAATACTCTCCCTCCAGCCTGGTTGCCGATAAAGGGTTCCTGTATCGGTTTAGAAGCCTTTGCCAGCAGAACCGTGGTTCCATAAGCGCCAGGCGGAGCTACCACAACCCAGCGTTTATCCTGCTCCGGCTGATACGTATCTTCGATCAGATTAAAATGCAGTTTTTTTGTGTAAAAATCAATTGCTTCATCATAATCCTTTACTACCAGCGCAATATGTACCAGTGCCTGAGTCATAATAATATTCTCCTTTGTTTTTAGATCTTTATACGATTTCCGTCTTTATCAAAATTCTTTCTTAATGCAGTTTCCGTTGGAATTATAGATGCCAGCAGTATAACGGTCTGCACACCTATCACCACAGAACCGAACTTGCCCACTGTTTGTGTATCTTTTCCTATGAAAGCCAACATTACCAAGGCTGATGGAATCAGCATGCAAAGACCAGTTATCTTCCAGTTTTTTCCACAATGGTGGTGGGCAAATTCCCAGGTGTCTTTATTTTTCATGGACATGGTAGTTCTGTATCCCACTAAATGATTTATTTCCTTTGGAGGATTTTTAATAAAAATATGTCCAATCACGATCATAATAAAAGGTAATAACAGATTCATTGCAGTCATAAAAATCCAGAAACCCATACGCGACTCTCCTATCTGAAATTCAGGTTATTTTAACAGTGACTTCAACCGGGTGTAAAGTGCCTCCGTTTTTTCCCGGCTCTGATCATTTATGATATGCAGTCCTTCTTCGGTTTCAATCAGGATAAAAGGAGGCCTGGAAGCATCGATATATACGTGGGCAGTTTTTCCGTCCGCATCAAACCGGCCTTTTAAAATGGATCCTAAATCAGAACCATTTTTTTTACTTAATCCAAAAGGCATGGTCTCTTCCAGTGTAATCGTTCTTATTCCGTCAAGGGGAATGGTTTCACCATAAAAGGAGGATATCTTCAGGGTATCACCGCTGATTGTATAAACAGGGGGTAATGAGGCCCGGTACATCGTAATGCATACCAAAAGGAGAACCGGAAACATAACAATAAAGATACCGGCAGCTATAAACAACGTTTCCTTTTTGCTTTTGCGTATATCTTTCTGATTTTCATATCCCGCCTTATAACACCGGGTATTGGAAATATATAAGGCCATCCCGATATCAGCTATCATGAAGATAAAATAAAAAATAAAATAGGGAGTACGGTAAACGCTGTCTATGGGAATGAAAAAAAGTCCTGCAGTGGCGAAAAGTATGAGTATCATAGAAACCCCCATCGTCCGGCATAACTTTTGTGTATTATATTTTTCCTTCTCCTCAGGGCTTGACGTATTATACCCGGCAATGAGAAAAGAACCACGTCCTGACAGTAAAACGGCTGACAAAACAAACAACAGTATAAAAATAACCCAAACAACAAACATTGCATCAACCTCCTGTACCCCATGATATTATGTACCTGGGATTTCATTGAAACATTTTAGTCTCTTAATTATCAGAATATTACAAATGGCAGATAAGTTCAAGTCATTTGGTTCTTTATTTTTGAGAAATGTGTCTGATTTGGATAACGAAGACTTAACCTGCAGTTAAATTTTTCTGAAGCAGATTAATTAATACTCCATTGAAGTCTGAAAGCAGATCTGATACGATTACTATATCATATGTTTGATTAAACCGGAGGACAAACCAATGCCATTAAATAGCGTGATTCGGGAAAAAAGAAAAGAAGCCGGGCTGACCCAGGAAGAAATGGCCGATTATTTAGGCGTATCTGCCCCTGCCGTAAGCAAATGGGAAAAAGGAAGCACCTCCCCTGACATTACCCTGCTGCCTGCACTGGCACGCCTTTTAAAGATTGATATCAATACTCTTCTATGTTTTGATACAGAACCTGACAAAGAAGAAGTCAGTCAGATTTGCAATGAGATTATGGATGTGATTCATAAGAAAGGATTTGAAACCGGATTTCTCCTGACGATGGAAAAGATTCGTGAATATCCAACCTGTGGTCACTTTGTCCATACTGCTGCAGTGTTATTAGATGGTGCCATGTTGATGACTGCCATGAGTCCTGGGGACAAAATGAAATACAGCAGTCAGATTATGTCCCTTTATGAGCAAGCTGCAAAATATGGCGATGAGCAAACCCGCAGACAGGCGAATTTTATGCTTGCTTCCTATTATACAAGAATGGGGGAAACAAACAAAGCCCAGAAGTTGTTGGATTTGCTGCCTGAACAAAGCGCCATTGATAAGCGTCCTCTTTTGGCAGAGATTTTAATTACCCAGGGAAAAACAGAGAAAGCCGGAGAATTATTAGAGCGAAGACTGCTTATGGCTGTTCAGGAGATACAAGTTCTATTAATGAAACTGTCCGATATTGCGCTAAAGGAAGGACATTCACAGGACACTACTAAAATATCGGAACGATCAGCCAAACTGGCAGAGTTATTCTGTTTACAGGAGTATGATACTTACGTAGCTCCCCTTCAAACCGCCATTGACCAGAAAAATGTTTCCGGAAGCATAACCCTTCTAAATTCCATGCTGACCTCTCTGATTCACCTTGGGGAACTTGATAACTCCTTTCTGTACCGGCACATTCCAATGCCGAGACAAACGAAAGATATTCGTAAAAAAATGATTAAAGTAATACTAAGTGAACTTGAAGATAGCGATAAGTATTCTTACCTTTATTCTAACGAAGAATTTGGGGAATTAATAAAAAGATTTCAATCTGTATAGGTGAAATGATATCGATTTAAGCCGGGGAGATACCTCCTCGACTCAAATCGTTTATTTATTGAACAGGTTGACACGAATCGACAATATCTATAAACGTTGACTTATGTTTCTTATACTGAGATGGCAAGGCACTCTCAACTATAATAGCAAATTTCTCAAAATCTTTAAATTCTGCTAAAGAAACAGCATAATAATATTTATAACCATCTGTATCGCCGGAATACAAAACAGTTTTAATTCTCCTGTTCTCAACAGTCTCATCTTTTAAATTCTCTATAAATTGGAAATTATCACAATGAGTCTGCAATTTATTAATATATAAAGTTAATGCATCTTCAGGGCTTATATTATCCGCAAAATCTGCTTTATCATAATCAAGAACTCCTGTTAATAGTTGTTCATTATCTGAATAGCAATTTAAATCCAAATAAGTAGCATCCGTATCTTGTTTCCATTCACTGGGAAATGTAAATGAAAAATTGTCTGTTGTAAAGGTTTTAGACTGTACAAACTGTGGATTAATTTCATTCTTTACAGAAGAAATAAATGCGATACCAATAAAAACTGAGGCGAGAATAACTTCAATTATTAAGGCAATGAAGATACCTAAAACATTAGTACCACCATGTTTTTTTATGTACTGTGTTGCTTCCCATTCTGTCAATTGGCTGGTTTGCGCCAGAACTCTTAACTCCATCTTCCGGTAATAAGAATTTGCATAAATACCGACTAATATATGGAGAATCAGTCCGATTCCTGGAAATATCATCCCAAATAAAGAAATTACTCCAAATACAAAACCCTCAAAATACATTTTTCTGTATACCAGCCAGTATAAGGGGAAAAAGAATGCCGCCCAGTTCCAGCTGCTAAAGTTTTGCTGAATCATCCTGCCACGCCACTGTTTTTCGTAGTATACATAATTCTCTCCTACAAATAATTCAGCTTTCCTTTCATATGCATTCCGTTGTTCTTCTGTCATAAATGCTCCTCCTGAAATTTAAGGTAATTACTTATTAATTACCTAACCATTATACATATAATTGTTACAAAAAAAAGATGTATGTAATAAATAACACGCTGTATGTAATTTTTGGTATAATCTTGTCGTTTTATGATGGTTTATATGGTTTATATCGCTGATTCCAATATCATAATATATTTTGCATGTATCATAAGATTTTAATTGTGTAATACTATAAAGTGGTACAAATTGTATCGATATTTATTTTTTACATTGAGTTTTCTTATATTTATGTTACTATAAAATTAATAAAAAATTTTTAGAGGAGGTATCTATGTCAGAAGCGATTGTCCGCATCAGCGAAATCCAGTTAACCGATTTAAAAAATACACATTTTGGAAAAATTGAAATGCCAGCCTATGCAGAAAAGAACTATTTTTCAGATAAAGCAGATCTGCTTGGTATATATGGGCAAAATGGTTCGGGAAAAACTGCCGTTATAGAAGCCATGGACATCATTCAGATGCTTTTAGCTGGAAAATCACTGCCGGAAGACGCGGTTCACTATATTTCCGAAGAATCGGGAAGCTGCAGCATTACTGTTAAATTTCTGATTCGTCTCCCTGACAAGTCCATTCTGGCAGAATATACGGTCCAATTCATAAGGGGTAACAGTTTTTCCATGGAAATATCAGAAGAGACGTTAAGTACGGCTGTCTGGAATGGAACCCGGTTTGAAAATAAGAAAACTTTAATTGATTATTGCTCATCATCAAACGGGCCTGTCTTTACACCCAAATACCGTTACGAAGCCCTGGCAAAAAGCGGGGAAGACATCCGCATTAATTTAAGCGTGGCGAAAAAGCTTGCTCAGAAAAATACTTCCTCCTTTTTATTCAGTCAGGAAAGCAGAAGCATATTTCAGTCAGCACCGGAAGAGATCACCCAGGATTACATGTCAGTAATAGAAGCTTTGTATCAATATGCTTCTTTTAATCTGTTTGTCATCTCAAGCGCTCATTCCGGTTCCATCACCACCAGTTCCAGGCTTCCCTTTGCGTTTCGTTTAAACCTGGGAAACCGGATTGCAAAAGGTGATTTAACGATCCGCCTTGATGACCCTTCCGTAATCAGTAAAGACCAGTTTCATCTTGTTACCCAGATTATTGATGAAATGAATGCGGTTTTAACCTCACTCATTCCAGGACTGACCATCGGCATTCATAACTTCGGAGAACAGCTTCGGGAAAACGGCACACCCGGCTACCGGATTCAGCTGATATCAAAGCGTGGTGAAGTTGTAATCCCCCTTAAATATGAATCCGAGGGGATCATCAAGATTATCTCTGTTCTGAACGTCCTGATGTGCGTCTATAACCATCCTTCCATGTGCCTGATTATTGATGAACTGGATGCTGGAATTTATGAATATCTGCTGGGGGAAATTTTATCGGTATTTGAAAAAGGGGCAAAAGGGCAGCTTATTTTTACATCCCATAATTTACGACCGCTGGAAATGATTCACAAACGAAGCATTCTCTTTTCTACTGCTAATCCATCCAACCGGTATATCCGGCTTCAGAATGTAAAAAGCAACAACAACCTGCGGGATATGTATTTGCGTAGTATCACACTTGGAGGACAGCCTGAGGAGATTTATGAAGAAACAGACAGTGTAGAGATTGGACGCGCATTCCGGCGTGCCGGAAAGGCGGTTTCCTATGATAAACAGGACTAAAAAAGTCATTCTTTTTATTGCAGAAGGTCCAACAGACGAAGAAACCTTAAGCCCTGTTTTGAAAAAGATTTTTCAGAAGGAAGACGTCAGGTTTCATATTGTACATGGGGATCTGACCAGTAACTGGTCGGTAAATGCCCAAAATGCAGTAAAAACAGTGAATCAGCACATTGATATAGAACGAAAACGTTATGGATTCGACAAAAAAGATATATTAAAGGTAATACATCTGGTTGATATGGATGGTGCATTTATCAGGGAGGAGCAAGTGATTTACGCAGATCAGGCGGAAATTCTGTATTTTAACGATCACATTGAAACCCGTTCTCCGGAAACAGTAATTAACCGCAATTTAAGAAAATCCCAGATATTATCCCGCCTATCCCTTACTGGAAAAATTGGTACCATCCCCTATTCTATCTACTACTTCTCCAGAAATCTGGAACACATATTTCATAACAGTAAAAAAAATCTGACGGATGAAGAAAAAGTCAATTATGCAGACGCCTTTGCAGACCGTTACTCTTCCAACCCTTCCGCCTTCATCTCCTTACTTTCCGGTAATGATTTTACGGTTCCCGGCGATTACAGAGATACCTGGGAATTCATCAGCCAGGGCACCAATTCTTTAAACCGCCACAGTAACTTTCATCTCCTCTTTCAGGAATTTGGGGAGAATTACTAACAGGCAGCAGACAGTTGGATACTGTCTGCTGCCTGATCTTTTAAACAGCTTTTATTCTGTTACAGTTTCTTCTTTCGCTTCTATTGCTTCCTTTGGCTCTTCTGCTTTCGCTGTTAAATCGCCTGGCTTCATGCTTAAGTTGATTCTGCCCATCTTATCTACTTCCATAACTTTTACAGTAACCATATCTCCAATGTTTACCACATCTTCGACCTTAGCAACTCTCTTATCGGAAAGCTTGGAAATATGAATCATACCGTCTTTGTTAGGAGCAAGCTCTACAAAGGCACCGAAGTTCATAATTCTTACTACTTTACCAGTAAAGATCTGTCCTGCTTCAATATCAGTCACGATGCTCTTGATAATCTGTTTTGCACGGTCGATCATCGCCTGATCGGTTCCGCATACAGAAACACTTCCATCATCAGAAATATCGATCTTCACGCCGGTTTCTTCGATAATCTTGTTGATTACCTTGCCCTGCTTGCCCACTACATCACCGATCTTCTGAGGATCAATGGAAATCTGGTCAATCTTGGGAGCATATTTTCCAACTTCCTTGCGAGGCTCTGCAATGGCTTTTGCCATAACCTCATCAAGAATATAAAGTCTGGCTTCTCTTGTGGTGCGGATTGCTTCTTCAATAATTGGTCTTGTTAAACCGTGAATCTTAATATCCATCTGAATGGCAGTAATTCCCTTATGGGTACCACCTACCTTAAAGTCCATATCTCCAAAGAAATCTTCCAGACCCTGAATGTCAGTTAAAACCACATAATCATCATCTGTATCTCCAGTAACAAGACCACAGGAAATTCCTGCTACTGCTGACTTAATGGGCACACCTGCTGCCATTAAGGACATGGAGGAAGAACAGATGCTGGCCTGAGAAGTGGAACCGTTGGATTCCATGGTCTCAGAAACGGTACGGATTGCATATGGGAATTCCACTTCTGACGGAAGAACCGGAACAAGGGCTCTTTCTGCCAGTGCACCATGACCGATCTCACGGCGTCCCGGTCCTCTGGAAGGTCTTGTCTCTCCTACAGAGAAGGACGGGAAATTATAGTGGTGCATATATCTCTTGGAAGTTTCCATATCATCGATGCCGTCCAGTCTCTGGCTTTCAGATAATGGAGCCAGAGTACAGATATTTAAAATCTGAGTCTGTCCACGGGTGAACATAGCAGAACCGTGTACTCTTGGAAGCAGATCAATCTCTGCTGCCAGATGACGGATCTGATTCATGGCACGGCCATCCGGACGCTTGTGATCCTTTAAGATCATCTTACGGACAGTCTTCTTCTGATACTGGTAAATAGCTTCTCCAAGTACAGCCAGCCACTCTTCTTTTTCAGCAAAAGCTTCTTCCAGCTTCTTGGTGATATTACGAATGTTTTCTTCTCTTATCTGCTTCTCATCTGTAAAGACAGCAACTTCCATCTCTTCAGGAGTTACGATCTCTTTGATTGCTGCAAATAATTCTTCCGGTACTGCACAGCTGGTATATTCATGCTTTGTTTTTCCGCACTCAGCAACAATGGTATCAATAAACTTAATAATCTCCTGGTTTACCTCATGAGCTTTAAAAATTGCCTGAATCATAACATCTTCCGGAACTTCGTTGGCTCCGGCTTCAATCATAATTACTTTCTCTCTGGTAGAAGCAACAGTAAGAGCCATGTCAGAAGCCTGCTTCTGTGCCTGAGTCGGATTGATCACCAATTCTCCGTCAACAAGACCTATCTGTGTGGAAGAACAGGGACCGTCAAATGGAATATCAGAGATGCTGGTTGCAATGGCGGAACCGATCATGGCAGTTAATTCCGGAGAGCAGTCCTGATCAACTGACATAACGATATTATCCAGAGTTACATCATTGCGGTAATCCTTAGGGAACAGCGGTCTCATGGGACGGTCAATAACACGTGAGGTTAAAATCGAATTCTCAGATGCCTTTCCTTCTCTCTTGTTAAAGCCTCCCGGAATCTTTCCGACTGCATATAATTTTTCTTCGTATTCTACACTCAGAGGGAAGAAATCAATTCCGTCTCTGGGTTTATCGGATGCAGTTGCAGTTGCTAATACAACGGTATCTCCATAGTGCATCAGTGCTGCACCGTTTGCCTGCTTGGCAACTCTGCCCACTTCAACGGTCAGTGTTCTGCCTGCAAGCTCCATACTGAAACTCTTATACATACTGGTATCTCCTTAAAAATAAATTTATATTAACAGTAGAAGATGCCGAAACTACTGATCTGCGCGTAAAAATACCGTGTTTCAGGTCATAATTTTACGCGTACATCAGCGGTCTCGGGGGATACTTCTACTTTTAACGTCCTTTTCTTAATAGACAGATAGGGTGGAGAAGTCTCCACCCTAAATGGTTATTATTTTCTGATTCCTAACTTCTCAATTAAAGTACGATATCCTTCAAGATCGGTTTTCTTTAAGTAATCAAGAAGACCTCTTCTCTGTCCAACCATCATCAGAAGACCTCTTCTGGAATGATGATCTTTTGGATTCTGCTGAAGATGATCTGTTAACTCTGTGATTCTCTCTGTCAGAATTGCGATCTGAACTTCCGGTGAACCTGTATCGCCAGGCTTTCTGCCATATTCAGAAATAATAGCTGCTTTCTTTTCCTTTGAAATCATGTTGATTTCCTCCTTAAATTTAAGATTCTCACCTTGTACCAAGCAATGGATGGAGTGTCCGAAATACCGGGTACCGGCGCGTACTCATACTGATATAGTTTACCACAGGGGCAAATAGTTGTCAAATACTTATATCCTCTTTTTATATTGTTACCGGATCTTAAAATCTGATACCATCTGACTTTTATTTACAGATCCAAATCCCGGTTAAACTCCATATATTTTCCAAAATCCGTTTGTTTCATTTTGTTTAAAAGGCATTTTCGAATCTCTTCCATGTTGCTTTTTTTCAATCGTTTTCCTTCTACCAGACATTCTCCGGCCACATAAACAGAATCTACATTGGACGGATTGGCACTGTAAACAAGGGCTGAATAAGGATCATAGACAGGAAACATATTGGCAGAATCCGTCTCTATCACTACCAGATCTGCCTGCTTTCCCGGTTCCAGAGATCCGGTTATGTGATCAAGCCCCAGAGCTT
The DNA here is from genome assembly GCA_013036995.1 of Lacrimispora defluvii. GTDB lineage: Bacteria > Bacillota > Clostridia > Lachnospirales > Lachnospiraceae > Lacrimispora > Lacrimispora defluvii. The sequence goes on along the minus strand of JAAOXG010000029.1, from coordinate 7,690 downwards.
TCGCTCCCTTTATGGTTGCCATCTCAACGATGTCTTTTGCAGGAAATGCACTTCTGTCCTTTGTCTCATTTTTATGAAAATCTGCACACAGCTTCATCTGGGTCAGTATATCCAGCGTATTTCCGCTTGCGGGGCCGTCTGTTCCAAGTCCAACCGCAATCCCTCTCTGATTCATACCGCTCACAGGAGCAACTCCCTTGGCAGCTTTTGTATTGGACCCGATACAGTGGGCAACGGATGCGTGGTTTTCTTTTATAAGATCTAAATCCTCTTCTGTCATATGAATGCAATGTGCAGCCAGTGTTTCTTTCCCAAGTACTCCGATGCTGTTTAAAAAACTGACCGGAGTCATGTTTTTCTCTTTTTCAAAATATTCCATCTCATAATCCATTTCCGCCGTATGAAGGGTGAAGGGAACTTCATAGGAAGAATCAATTCTGTATGCCTCTTTTAATATATCAGGAGAACAGGTGGTGGTTCCGTGGGGCGCGATACAGGCGGTAATTCTTGGATGGTCTTTATATTTTTTAATTAAGTTCTCCCCGTAAGCAATGGCTTCTTTTGGATCCTTAAAATCACAGGCTCCCTCATCCATAACGGTCTGCCCGGCGATTGCTCTGAGCCCCATCTCATCCATGGCTTTTGCAGCCTCTTCTTCGTAATAATACATATCCATTACCGTGGTGACACCGGAAAGAAGCATTTCTGCGGCTGCATAGCGGGTGGAAAGATACACCAGTTCTTCATCCATGGATTTTTGCTCCATGGGAATCAGAAAGACCCGAAGACGGTCCTTACAGTCATCTCCAAGACCCCGGAACGGAATCATTCCCATGTGGGTATGAAGATTTATCATGCCAGGCATTACGATTGCATTTCTGGCATCCAGTAGTGTTGCATCCCAAAGGCCCACATCTCCCTTTAAGTCCTTCATCTCTCCTGTCATTGTGATCACATCATCTTCAAACATCACAAAACCCGGATTATAAATTTCCCCTTTTTGATTCATGGTTACTACTGTAGCATTTACGATTACCGTTCTCACACTTTTCAACCTTTTCCTTTTTCATACTCGTATTTTTCCACCAGGGAAATTCCCTGCCTGTCATTCGTATCAAACAATCCCTTGTCACTGAGCTTTAACTCGGGAGAGACCAGCAGAGTTAAGGTTGAAATGGACATGATCACATTGCTGTTTTTATAGCCCATATCTTCAATCTCCCGGCGAACCTCTCCCAGGCCTTTGGAAAGCTTATAAAGTCCCTCATCAGAGAGGATTCCGCCTACAGGAAGATTGACAAAAGCAGTTACTTCTCCCTCTCTGGCTGTTACGTAGCCTCCCTGCATGTGAACCACCCGGTTCTGGGCCAGAAGCATATCCTTTGGTGAATTACCAAGAACCAGAAGGTTGTGGCTGTCATGACTCCAGGTGGTTGCCACAGCGCCTGGAAGTTTTAATCCATTCTCTACCAGACCGTAGGAAACATTGCCGTTTTTGCCATATCTTTCGTAAACCACGGCAAGGCATAGCCCTGCCTCCTGCCAGCAAAGGCAGTGGTCTTTTACTGCAATCCTGCGTTTACCATGGCAGATTCTGGTTCCATACTCCTGAACCTGCATGACTGACACCACTGCCTCTCCGTCCTTTATTTTACAACGGTTTAGTTTAAAATCTGATTCTAAGGCAATCCGGCATTTTACAGACTGATAGAATTCATCGGGATATCTGGTTTTATCTTCTTTTGAAGAGGTCTCATAAAGCTTTCCCTTTTTATAAACTGCCAGAGGATTGAAATGGAGCAGATCTTCTAAAATAATAAAATCAGCCAGTTTCCCCGGTGCTATCATACCACGGTCATTTAATCCCATTCTTCTGGCTGGAGTCAGAGTACTGCAATAAACGGCCATTTCTGCAGGCATTCCCTGTTCCACTGCCATGCGAAGAATCCGGTTTAAATGTCCGGTTACCAGATGATCCGGCATGACATCATCTGTCACAAGTGCCACATTTTCATAAAGCCTATGGGACACAACTGCAGATACCACATCATGGGTTAAGGATTTCCCCTGAAGCTCCAGAAACATGCCCATATCCGTTTTTTCCAGGACAGATTCCGGCGTCTGCTGGGTATGATCTGCATCCACTCCGGCTCTTATAAAAGCTGCCAGATCCCTTCCTGTAAGAGATGGGCAATGGCCTTCAATCTTAATATCCCGGCTGGCTGTCTGGCATAATTTAATCAGGCGTTTTATTTTTGTATCTTCCGTGGAAATTAAATCCCTGTGATTCATCACTTCTCCCAGGCAGATGACCCGGTCATCTTCTAGCAGCTTTAAAACCTCTTCTTCTCCCACTACACCGCCGGTTGTCTCATACGCCTCACCTGCTGCCGGAACACTGGAAGGGATGGCATAATAGATATCCAGATCCGTTTTTACTTCCATAAACCGACTGATACCTTCCATTCCAAATACATTGGCTATCTCATGAGGATCTGCGACCACCGTCGTGACACCCCAGGGAAGAACCGCTCTGGAAAATTCCGCTGGTCCGATCATGGAACTCTCCATATGCATATGGATATCAATCAGTCCCGGTATAATATAATTATCCTTTGCATCTACCACATGGTCTGCCTCATAACAGGAAGCAGGGGAAACGTCATAAAACTTTTCCCCTACTACTGCAATGTCTGCTTTTTCAAAACACTGCCTGTATGTCCGGTAGACCCATCCATTCTGAATCAGTAAGTCAACCTTCATATTCTCATTCCTTAGCTGTTAATAATACGGTTCCACTGGTCAATCCAGTCTTTTAAAAGTGGGTTTACAAAGGAATAATCAAGAACCTTTGCATTTTCAGCAGCTTTACCGTATATCATATTTTTTGCATTTTCTTCATCAACCGTTACCTGATTGTTCGTTGGTGCCTCATTAAGTGCCTTGGTTGTTTTGTCCTGAAGCTCCTTGCTTAAGCGGTAATTGATATATGCATAAGCAAGTTCTTTGTCCTTGCAGTTCTTGGTAATGCTGATGGTGTTGAAGTTTGCATAAGTTACATCAGGAGTTACATACACCAGATCCGGATTTGCCTGTTTGATGGTCGGAACGCCGAAATCTCCAACAATTGCTGCCTTGATCTCTCCAGAGGTAAACATATTGATTAAGTCAGAAGATTTAGCGTAAGTTTTAACCAGGTTAGGCTTTAATTCTTCCAGTGCCTTAAATGCAGCCTCTCCCTTATCTGTTGTAACATCAACGCCTGCATGATCGCTTGCCATATAAACCATAGCAGGACCAAACGTAGTGGTGATATCCGGAATTGCAACACTTCCTTCTAATTCCGCTTTCCAAAGATCATCAAAGCTGTTGATTTCAAATCCAACCGCTTTCGGATCATACATAATGCCAATGCTGTTAATGGTATAAGCAACACCCTGTCCGGAATCCGCCATGGTTTTTGCTGTTCCGATTAAGTTCTTGCTGTTTTCAATCCTGGATAAATCCAAGGTCTCAAATAATCCCTCTTCGATTCCTTTTGCAGTCATTGCCTGGGATAACTCGATTACATCGATGGTGCTCTGAGAATCTGCTGACAGCTTTGTATAGCGCTCATTGGTGCTTCCTGTCTCTGTTACAATTTTACAGCCAAACTGGTCTTCAAAAGGTTTGTATACTTCTTCTTCCGAAATATCTTCGCTTAAACCGTAAGTGGATAACACCAGTTTCTTATCTCCCCCAGCTGCGCTCTTTTCTGCGGCAGTGCTCTGTTCTGCTGTGGTGCCTGTTCCTGCTGTCGTGCTTTCTCCTGTACTCTTAGCAGCGCCGCAGCCTGACAGTGCGATGGCTGCACATAAAGATAATGCCAATACTTTTTTCATAATTTTAATCCTCTCTTTTTATCATTTGCCGGCTTTATTGCCGTTGTTACTTATTTACAAGAATGAGCTTTGACTCAGGAAGATACAGACGGATGGTACTGCCCTCTTCATATACCTCTTCTGCCGGTCTGTTTACCAGGAACTTGCCTTCTGCTGTCAGCACTTCATACTGATAGCTTTTTCCTAAAAATGTCCGGACGCCTACTGTTCCTGTAAGAACATTCCGGTCTTCCGACTCGCCTGCAATCCTGATATCTTCCGGTCTGATTGTACCTGCCAGAGAATCGCCGTTTTTGTCAGACTCTACTGTAAATACTGTACCAGCCTGGGTTTTATATACATTTCCTTCTTTATTTAGCGTAAGGAAATTTTCAAAACCGATAAATCTGGCGACAAATTCCGTTTCCGGTCTCTGATAAATGTTCTCCGGCGTATCAAACTGCTCAATCACTCCCTGATTCATAACCGCTACCTTATCAGAGATGGAGAAACATTCTTCCTGGTCATGGGTGACAAATAAGGTGGTAATCCCAAGTTTTTTCTGAATCCGCTTAATCTCCATACGCATGTTGATCCTAAGCTTTGCATCTAAATTGCTAAGAGGCTCGTCAAGCAGTAAAAGCTTTGGCTCAATTACCAGGGCTCTTGCAAGGGCAACTCTCTGTCTCTGCCCGCCTGACATCTGCTGGGGAAAACGTTTTTCAAATTCTGAAAGACCGCAGACTTCCAAAATATTTTTAACCTTCTGTTCAATCTGCTGTTTATCAAGCTTTCTCATTTTTAAACCAAAAGCAACGTTATCATAAACATTCAGATGGGGAAACAGTGCATAGCTCTGGAACACGATACCAAAGTTCCTTTTGTGGACTGGAATCTTTGTTAAGTCTTCTCCGTCAAGGGAAAATACTCCGCTCTCAGGCTCTATAAATCCTGCCACAACACGAAGAGTTGTGGTTTTCCCACACCCGCTGGGGCCTAATAATGACACCAGCTCCCCTTCCTTTACCTCCAGATTTAATCCTTTTAACACCTGTTTTTTCTTATCATAACGGACATCAATATCCTTCAGTGTCATATATGCCATATCACATTCCTCCTATTTCGCCAGGGCGGCTATTCCCAGTGTTTTATCTACAATTACCATCATAAGAACTGTAACTGCCATCAATAATACGGATACTGCCGACACCGTAGGGTCATAATTATATTCAATATAATTCATCAAAGTTGCCGGAAAGGTGGATACTCCCGGACCGGAAAGAAACATGGATACCGGTATGTTATTAAAGGAATTGATAAATGCCAGCATGAATGCAGCAGAGATTCCGGAGGTAATATTCGGAAGCACAACCCGGAAAAATGCACGGAGTTTTACGCAGCCTAAGCTCCATGCCGCTTCCTCTGTGGAAAAATCAAACTGCTCAAGACTGGAACCCACTACACGGATCACATAGGGCAGGGTTACCATAAAATGTCCGGCTAATAATCCCATAAATACCGGCACTCTCAAAGTTAAAACCAGGAACTGATAAAGGACAAAACCGATTACGATTCCCGGAACTATGGTAGGGGATAGAAACACGGATTTTATCAGATTCTTCCCCTTTAATCCGGATCTGGCCAGAGCATAGGCTGCCGGTATTCCCACCAGCAGGGCAATGACAGTCGCCAGCATGGCAATCTCAAGACTGGTTAAAAATGAGATACGGAAGGATTTTGTGGTGAATACCTTTACGAACCATTTCACAGAAAAGGATTGGATGGGAAAGGTAATTGCACTGCCCTTGCCAAAAGCGGTAACGGTAATAATAATCAGCGGCAATATTAAAAAGCCAAATACGAGAACGGCAAAAACAGTGAGCATCTTATTTTTACGCATGGTCTCCTCCTCTCTTGTCCAGTCTTGCTGCCAGTGAATTGAATCCTTTGATTACAGCAAGTGTTACAACGATCATGATCAGGGAAATAACGGCTGCGCCATCCCAGTCTCCCACACTCATGGCTCTCTGGTAAATAAATGTGGAAAGTACCATGTTTTTATTTCCGCCTAACAGCTGGGGAGTGGTATAAGCAGTCAAGGTTCCAGTAAATACTAAAATCCCGCCCACAATGATGCCCGGCAGGCTCATGGGGAAAATAACTTTCATAAAAGCACGGAACCTGTTTGCCCCAAGACTTAAAGCCGCCTCCATCATATCATCACCAATATTCTCCATGACACCAGCCACAGTGACGATCATAAGGGGAAGAAATAAATAAACCGAACCAATAATAATGGCGAAGTCTGTATAAAGCAGCTTAAGGGGCTTTTCCACAATCCCCGCTGTAACCAGTATCCGGTTAATCAGACCGTTGCTCCCTAAAATATTGATCCAGGCAAAGCTTCGGATTACAGAATTGGTCATCATGGGAAATATGGAAACAGACAACAGGATGCCTCTCCATTTTTTCCCGCACCGGCTGATAAAATATGCGGTGGGAACTCCAAGTACCATGCAGAATCCTGTGGTTAAGCACGCAACCTTTACCGTTCTTACAAAGATTTTCCGATAATATTCATCCTGGAAAAATGATACGTATGCGCTTAAGGGATACTCTCCTGTATGAAGAGATGGAATCAATACTCTCAAAAGCGGAAGGAACAGACATACTGCCAGAATCACAAGCCCGGGTATTATCATTACAAATGCACTGCGTTTCTTCATTTTAACCTCTCCATGCTTTCAGCACTCCAAACGTTGCTGTTTCTTATAACTATTTATAAGTACAATTAATTTATATCTATACATTTATTATAATTTATGATATACTGTACGTCAAATACATATAATCTATATTTTCTATGCAGTAAAGCTATAGGCAACCAAAAAAAGGAGAAATCAGCCATGGATTTAAAAGAAGCCCGATACATTCTTGCTATTTCCAGAAATAAAAGCATCAGCAAAGCTGCAGAAACGCTTTTTATTTCCCAGCCATCCCTAAGTAAATATTTAAAAAATTTGGAGCAGCAGCTTGGAACCCGGTTGTTTGACCGGGTGGGAACCGGTTATTATCCCACTTATATCGGAGAGCGTTACATTCATTATGCGGAAAAAATAGTGGAGTACGGAATGGAATGGAATATTGAATTTGATGATATTATGCACCATAACCACGGCCGTCTAAACATCGCTCTTCCCATCATGCTTGGTAACAGTCTGATCGGTCCCACACTGATGAAATTTCACAGGCTTTATCCAAATGTCACCGTTAACATGATGGAGGAAGTCAATTTTGTAGCCGAGCACACCTTAACGGATCATACGGTGGACTTAACCTTTTATAATGTGCATGAGTTTCCTACTGATCTGGATTATCAGATTATTGGTAAAGAGGAAATGATTCTTGTGTTATCTGCGGAGAATCCACTGGCAGAAAAAGCAATCAAAAAAGAAGGCTTTCAATATCCGTGGATTGATTTAAGCCTTCTGTCCGGGGAATCCTTCATTCTTCTTTATCCTGATCAGAATACGGGAGGAATCGCATTAAAGCTCTTTGAAGAATATGAAATGGAACCGGAAATCCTGCTCCATACCCGTAACAGCGAGATGTCCATCCGTCTGGCCATGGAGGGGCTGGGTGCTGCGTTCGCACCGGAAAGCTATTATCACTATTTAAGAAGCAGAGAGCCCTCCTCTTCTGTCTGTCTTTCCGTGGGAAAAACCAGAAACGATAATACACTGATTGCAGCTTATCAGAAAAACCGGTATCTGCCTAAATACGCCAAAGCATTTTTGGATATTCTCACAGAACTCAAACTTCGCACTTAA
>JAAOXG010000028.1 GCA_013036995.1 Lacrimispora defluvii | reverse complement strand
GTGCCGAAGGCACTTATTTACTTTAGACGTATGTATAATTGAAAGGATAAGATATGGAAAATAAGAAAAGGACAATACCAATCACCAGGTTTTATACCTGCGAAGAGAAGCTGATAAAAAGAATGAAGGAGAAAGGCAGAAAAAACAGGTTCTGTGCGGAAACAAAAGCAGAATATGAAAATTGGAAGAAGGAAACAAGAGAACTGTTAAAAAAACTGATTGGTCTTTCCAACATGGAGTATTGCCCGTTAAATCCCCAGTGTCTGGAACGGGTGGTAATTGAAGACGGTATTATACGTGAAAAGATTCTTCTTCAGGTGGAACCGGAAGTGTATATGCCGGTTTATGTACTGATTCCGCCAAAGACGGGGGAAGAAAAGTTAAAATGCTTTCTGGCACCTCCCGGTCATCAGGGAGCAGGAAAATATTCGGTTGCCGGAGTGCGGGAAATTCCCGCAGTTGCGGATAAAATTGAGCTGTTTCATTATGATTATGGTCTGATGATGGCGAAGCTTGGTTATGCAGTTCTTTGTCCGGACTGCCGGGGCTTTGGTGAGAGAAGGGAGGCTGCACTGCAGGGGGAAGAGGAAAATGAATTTATAAACTCAACCTGTTTTCATCTTGCCCATATGGCAGAGCCCCTTGGCATGACTGTGATTGGCATGTGTACCTGGGATTTAATGAGGCTGGTTGATTATGTCTGGGAGCGGGGAGAATGGGATGAGGAATCTGTTGGCTGTGTAGGGTTTTCCGGCGGAGGGATGCAGACACTCTGGATATCTGCTTTGGATGACAGGATTAAAACTGTGATAATCAGCGGATACTTATATGGATATTCGGATTCTCTTTTAAGATTGAATGGCAATTGCAGCTGCAATTATGTACCTCATCTTTGGGAACATGTGGATATGGGAGACATTGGGGCACTCCTGGCACCAAGACCTCTCATGGTACAGTCCGCCCGTTCTGATCATTTAAATGGATACAGAGGAATGGAAAACGTTTTAGAACAGCTGAATGTGATCAAAAAGGCATATGGTCTGTATGGTAAGGAGGAAGTAATTTATCATGATATATGGGATGGCGGTCACTGTTTCCACGGAGAAAATCTGGAGAATTTCTTAAATGGAGTCATAGGAATAAAATAAAGTAATTTTAATTGGATACGATAATATTTGCCAATACTTCTTTCTTGTGGTGAAAAACGTTCTATGCTATAATGATACTGGCTGGTTTTTATGAAAACGGGTCATACAACAGCGATAGGGAGGTGTCTCTATGCCAGGTTTCCACGATATTATCGGTCATGAGAGAATCAAAGAACATTTGCAGAAGGCGATTGAATCAAATCATGTATCCCATGCCTATATTCTAACTGGAGAAGCGGGAATGGGAAGAAAATCTCTGGCTAACGCATTTGCCATGACTTTGCTGTGTGAAAAAGGTATGAGTGAACCGTGTATGCAGTGTCATGCCTGCAAACAGGTTATGAGCGGGAATCATCCGGATCTTATTTTTGTCACACATGAAAAAACAGCAGGTATCGGAGTAGATGACATCCGAAGTCAGATACAGGATACGATTATGATACGGCCTTACAGCAGCTACTATAAAATATATATCGTTGATGAGGCGGAAAAAATGACGGTTCAGGCGCAGAATGCTCTTTTAAAGACCATTGAGGAACCTCCGTCCTATGCAGTTATTATGCTTCTTACTACCAACCAGGAAGCATTTTTGCCCACAATCCTTTCCAGGTGCGTGCAGTTAAAATTAAAGCCGTTAAAGGATTCTGTTGTTACTTCTTATCTGACAGGATCTATGGGGATTAGTGAGAGCAGGGCGGAAGTATACGGAGCATTTGCCAGGGGTAATTTGGGACGTGCCATTCATCTTGCTGCGTCAGAAGAATTTCAGGCGCTGTATATGGAATTAATCCATATGCTGAAGCATTTAAAAGAGATGGATATTATGGAACTTTTAAATTACATCAGAAAGCTGAAGGAACAGGATCCGGATTTATCTGACTGTCTTGATTTTATGCAGCTGTGGTATCGGGATGTTTTAATGTTTAAAGTAACACAGGATATCAATCTTCTTGTTTTTAAAGAAGAATTTAATACAATGAAGGAGATGAGCGCTGCCAGCTCTTATGAGGGAATCGAGCTGATCCTGCAGGCCATAGATAAGGCAAGGGTTCGTTTAAATGCCAATGTAAATATGGAACTGGCGATGGAGCTTATGCTGCTTGTTATGAAGGAGAATTGATTGATGATAAATGTTATTGGCGTAAGATTCCGGAATGCAGGAAAAATCTATTACTTTGATCCTGTAAATCTGGAGGTAAAGGCTGGGGATCATGTAATAGTAGAGACAGCAAGAGGGATAGAGTATGGTTACGTTGTACTGGGAGCTCGTGAGGTGGAAGATGATAAGGTGGTTCAGCCTTTGAAATCGGTGATCCGTATGGCTACCAGGGCAGATGATGAAGTAGAGAAAAAGAACCATGAGAAGGAAAAGGAAGCATTTAAGATCTGCAAGGAAAAGATTAAAAAGCACGGTCTTTTGATGAAGCTGATTGATGCAGAATATACCTTTGATAACAATAAGGTGCTGTTTTATTTTACGGCAGATGGAAGAATTGATTTCAGAGAGCTGGTTAAGGATCTGGCTTCTGTTTTTAAAACCAGGATTGAGCTGCGCCAGGTAGGTGTCAGGGATGAGACAAAGATTGTGGGAGGTGTTGGTATCTGCGGCAGAACGCTGTGCTGCCACTCTTATCTTTCTGAGTTTATACCGGTTTCTATTAAGATGGCCAAGGAGCAGAACCTTTCATTAAATCCAACCAAGATTTCCGGCGTGTGCGGGAGGCTTATGTGCTGCTTAAAGAATGAAGAAGAAACCTACGAAGAGCTTAACAGCAAGCTTCCTGGTGTGGGTGATTTTGTGACCACAGATGACGGTTTAAAGGGTGAGGTTCACTCCGTCAGTGTTCTGAGGCAGTTGGTTAAGGTTGTGGTTACCATTAAGGACGAAAAGGAAATCAGAGAATACAAGGTGGAACAGTTAAGGTTTAAGCCCAGACGACGCAGGGAAAAAACCCAGGTCACGGATGAGGAGTTAAAGGCTTTGGAAGCTCTGGAAAGGAAAGAGGGTAAATCCAAGTTAGATGACAATTAAGCTGAAAGACAATGAACGGATTGATGACCTGCAGCGCAATGGTTATCAGATCATACAAAACCGGGACGGCTTCTGTTTTGGAATGGATGCCGTTCTGCTTTCCGGTTTTGCAAAGGTAAAGCCAGAGGAAAAAGCAATTGATCTTGGAACCGGAACGGGTATTATCCCCATTCTTCTGGAAGCGAAGAATCAGGGACTTCATTATACCGGACTTGAGATCCAGGAGGAAGTGGCTGATATGGCTGCCAGAAGCGTGGCGCTGAATCATCTTGAGGATAAAGTAACCATTGTCAGAGGAGATATTAAGGAAGCCAGCCGTTTGTTTGGTGCGGCTTCTTTTGATGTGGTGACATCCAATCCTCCTTATATGAATGATGCCCATGGTCTTAAGAATCCGGATCTGCCAAAAGCAATATCCCGCCACGAGGTATTGTGTACATTAGAGGATGTGGCAAGGGAAGCGGCGAAGCTTCTTCGTCCAGGCGGGCGGTTTTATCTGGTTCACAGACCCCACAGACTGATTGAAATTATAACAGCATTAAAGAGTGCGGGTATGGAACCCAAGCGAATGAAGATGGTACATCCCTTTGTAGATAAGGAGGCAAATATGGTTCTTATCGAAGCAGTCAGAGGCGGGAGGTCCATGATTAAGGTGGAGGCACCGGTGATTGTGTATAAGGAACCAGGTGTGTATACGGATGAGATCTATACGATTTACGGATACTGATCTTAACCGGGAATGAAATAAAGGAATTTTAGCGGGAGAAGGAAAATGAACGAGAAAAAAGGTAAATTGTATTTGTGTGCCACTCCCATCGGTAATCTTGATGACATTACCCTCCGGGTGTTAAATACGCTGAAGGAAGCGGATTTAATTGCGGCAGAGGATACCCGTCACAGCATAAAGCTTCTGAATCATTTTGATATCAAGACGCCTATGACCAGCTATCACGAGTACAATAAGGTAGAAAAGGCAGTTTATCTGGTGGAGCAGATGAAGCAGGGAGTTATGGTTGCTCTGATTACAGATGCGGGAACACCAGGGATCTCCGATCCTGGTGAGGAACTGGTGAAACAGTGTTATGAGGCAGGCGTAGAGGTAACTTCACTACCGGGACCTGCGGCCTGTATCACAGCGCTGACCCTTTCCGGACTGGGAACCAGGAGATTCTGTTTTGAAGCGTTCCTTCCTTCCGATAAAAAGGAAAAGCAGTGGATTTTAAATGAGTTAAAGAATGAGACAAGAACCATAATTCTCTATGAGGCTCCCCACCGTCTTGTTAAGACTCTGGAAGAACTTTATGATGCATTAGGGGAGCGTAGAATTACCATCTGCCGGGAATTGACAAAACGATATGAGACTGCATTTCGTACAACATTTACCCAGGCACTAAGTACTTACCGCAGTGAGGATCCTAAGGGAGAATGCGTCATCGTGGTGGAAGGTAAGAGCTTCGATGAAATCCGTATGGAGCAGACAAAAGTGTTTGAGGAGCTTTCCATGGAAGATCACATGGCACGCTACGAAAGTCAGGGAATGGATAAAAAAGAAGCTATGCGTATGGTTGCGAAAGACCGTGGAATCAGCAAAAGAGAGGTTTATCAGTATCTGTTAAACCGGGAAATATAAAAAATATCTTGACAACAGGCGTTTATTCTAATAATATTATTTTGAGATTCAAAATATTTGAGATATAAAACAATCCAACGAGGCATGATTTCTTTTCAGTCCTGGAATTACCAGAATGGAATAGAAACATGAATGGGGGAAATATATGACAACAAAAATAATTGGAACAGGGTCTGCAGTTCCGGACCGTGTGGTTACCAATGACGATCTGGCTAAGGTTGTGGATACCAGTGATGAATGGATTCAGTCAAGGACTGGTATCAGGGAACGGCGGATTGCTGATGCCCAGTCTGGCACCACGGATCTGGCTATAAAGGCAGCTAAGGCCGCACTGGAGGATTCGGGTGTATCAGCGGATGAACTGGACATTATTGTATTGGCTACTTCATCTCCTGACCGCTGTTTTCCAAGCGGAGCCTGTGAAGTACAGGCGGCTATCGGAGCTCACAGGGCAATTGCTTTTGATTTAAGCGCTGCATGCTCTGGTTTTGTCTATGGCTTCCATACAATCTCCGCATTTTTTAAGGCAGGTATCTATAAGACAGGTCTGATCATCGGAGCCGATACGTTAAGCAAGTTAATTGACTGGAAAGACAGAGGAACCTGCGTACTTTTTGGAGATGGTGCGGGAGCAGCGGTAGTCCGGTCCCAGGATAATGGAATGCTTTACATGACCATGGGTGCTGATGGTACAAGAGGAAGTGCACTGGATTGTGTATCACGAACCACTGGTAATTTTCTCACTGGTCAGGAACCGGAAACAGGTTATATGACCATGGATGGCCAGGAAGTGTTCCGGTTTGCAGTTAAAACGGTTCCGGAAGCAATCTTAGAGGTGCTTTCAGAGAGCGGAACGGATTTAAGTGAAATTAAGTATTTTATCCTGCATCAGGCGAATTACCGGATTTTTGAATCAATTGCAAAGAGGCTGAAAGTGCCCATGGAAAAGTTTCCCACCAATTTAGAACGGTATGGAAACACATCGGGAGCATCGATTCCGCTTTTATTAGATGAATTAAACAAAGCCGGAAAGCTGCAGCAGGGAGATAAGCTTGTACTTGCCGGATTTGGGGCAGGTCTTACCTGGGGAGCCACTCTTATGGAGTGGTAAATAATGGATCTAATACTTTGAAAATCAAAGTACTAGCATATAAAAATGATTAAGAGGAAGCAAAAGGAGATTAGAAGATGTTAGAGAAAATGCAGGAAATTATAGCAGAGCAGTTAAATGTGGATGCAGCAATCGTAAAACCGGAATCCTCTTTTAAAGAGGACTTAGGGGCAGACTCCCTTGATTTATTTGAACTGGTTATGGCTCTTGAAGATGAATACTCAGTTGAGATTCCATCTGAAGATTTAGAGAAATTAACAACCGTTTCACAGGTTATGGACTATTTAAAAGCAAAGGGCGTGGAAGCGTAATGAATACCAGAATCCCCCAACTTTTGGGAATTGAATATCCCATCATACAGGGCGGCATGGCATGGGTTGCAGAACATCATCTTGCAGCAGCCGTGTCGGAAGCTGGTGGCCTTGGACTGATTGGCGGAGCCAATGCACCGGGTGAAGTGGTGCGTGAGGAAATCCGCAAAGCAAAGAAGCTGACCAACAAGCCAATCGGTGTCAATGTCATGCTTTTAAGCCCTCATGCTGATGATGTGGCAAAAGTAATCGTTGAGGAAGGCATTAAGGTGGTAACCACCGGAGCCGGTAATCCTGAAAAATATATGGAGATGTGGAAGGCAGCAGGAATTAAGGTGATTCCGGTTGTTGCTTCCGTAGCACTTGCAAAGAGAATGGAGCGCTATGGTGCGGATGCAGTAGTAGCGGAGGGGTGCGAGTCCGGCGGACATATTGGAGAGCAGACTACCATGACTTTGGTTCCCCAGGTTGCAGATGCAGTTTCCATACCTGTTATAGCGGCAGGAGGAATTGGTGATGGCAGAGGAATTGCAGCAGCATTTATGCTTGGTGCAGAGGCTGTCCAGATCGGAACCAGATTTGTGGTTTCAAAAGAATCTATTGTACATGACAATTACAAACAGAGAATTATAAAAGCAAAGGATATTGATTCTGCAGTAACAGGACGCACTCACGGCCATCCGGTAAGATCCTTAAGAAACCAGATGACCAGAGAGTATGTAAGACTGGAAGAGGAAGGAAAATCCTTTGAAGAATTGGAATATTTAACCCTTGGTACCCTTCGCAAGGCGGTTTTAGAGGGAGATGTTATCAACGGCACGGTAATGGCCGGACAGATTGCAGGTATGATCAGTAAGGAACAGACCTGCAAGGAAATGATTGAAGAAATGATGGAGCAGGCCGGGAAACTTCTTGGCCGTTAAAGAGGAGTTTATGACTATGAGCAAGATCGCATTTATTTTCCCAGGCCAGGGCGCACAGTACTGCGGAATGGGCCAGGATTTTTATGAGCAGACAGCAACTGGAAAAGAAATTTTTGATATGGCTTCCGGACTTTTAGGTTTTTCCCTGCCGGAACTCTGCTTTGAGAAGAATGACCGTCTGGATATTACAGAATATACGCAGGCAGCCATGGTGACCACAGGGATCGCCATGATGAGGGTGCTGGAAGAAAAAACTGGAATCAGACCGGATGTGACGGCTGGTTTAAGCCTGGGAGAATATTGCGCGCTTGCAGCAGCAGGAGTCATGAGTGACAGGGATGCAATCTTAACTGTCAGACAGAGAGGAATTCTTATGCAGGAAGCAGTTCCTGCCGGTCTTGGAGCAATGGCAGCCGTTCTTTCTTTGGATGCGGCCAAAATTGAAGAGGTCTTAAGCCAGATCCAAGGAGTTCAGATTGCAAATTATAACTGTCCCGGGCAGATTGTTATATCAGGAAAGAAAGAAGCTGTTGAGGAAGCCGGTGAGAAGCTTCTGGCGGCAGGAGCAAAGAGAGTCATTGGCTTAAATGTAAGCGGTCCGTTCCACTCAGCCATGCTGACGCAGGCAGGTGAAAAGCTTGGCACCGTGCTTGAGAACATAGAGATTCATAAACCTGTGATTCCCTATGTAGCAAATGTAACAGCCCAGTATGTGACAGAGGCAGATGAAGTTAAGCCTTTACTGATGCGACAGGTATCTTCTTCCGTGCGTTTCCAGCAAAGTGTGGAAACCATGTTAAAGGACGGAGTGGATACATTTATAGAAATCGGACCAGGAAAAACACTGGCAGGGTTTATTAAAAAGATAACGAGAGATGCGAAAGTCTTTAATATAGAAAAACTGGAAGATATAGATAAGTTAACGGAAATTTAAAGGGGAGGTGACAGGATATGTTAGATGGTAAAATAGCGGTGGTCACTGGTGCCAGCAGAGGAATCGGAAGAGCAATTGCGTTAAGGCTGGGACTGGAAGGAGCCACTGTAATAGTCAATTATAATGGGTCAGAAGAAAAAGCACTTCAGGTAGTAAAAGAGATTGAAGAAAAAGGCGGTAAAGCAGAGGCGATTGCCTGTAACGTATCGGATTATGAAGCTTCCGGAGTATTCCTTGATAGTGTCATTAAGAAATATGGGAAGCTGGATATTCTCATAAATAATGCAGGTATTACAAGAGATAATCTTCTTATGAAAATGTCGGAAGAAGAGTTTGATGCAGTCATCAATACCAACTTAAAGGGAGTATTTAACTGTATGAAGCATGTTTCCCGTCAGATGATCAAACAAAGAGGCGGCAGAATCATTAACATTTCATCTGTATCCGGAATTCTTGGGAATGCAGGTCAGGCAAATTACTGCGCAGCAAAGGCAGGGGTCATTGGTATGACAAAATCATTTGCCAGAGAATCTGCCAGCAGAGGCATCACTGTAAATGCCATAGCACCTGGCTACATTCAGACAGATATGACAGATGTGCTGTCTGATTCTGTGAAAGAGGCTACTCTGGATCAGATCCCCATGAAACGTTTTGGAACGCCGGAAGATATTGCGGCTGCGGCCGTATTTCTTGCATCAGACCCGGCTGGTTATATCACAGGCCAGGTCATCAGTGTAGATGGCGGAATGGCTATGTAAAAAGGAGAAAAACGGTATGAATAGAAGAGTGGTAGTAACCGGCATGGGAGCAATAACTCCTATTGGTAAGGATGTAGAAAGTTTCTGGAACGGACTGAAGGAAAAAAAGGTGGGAATTGCGCCTATTACTCAGTTTGACACAACAGAATATAAAGCCACACTGGCCGCAGAAGTTAAGGATTTTGATCCGAAGGAGTATATGGATCCAAAGGCAGCCAAACGAATGGAACGTTTTGCACAGTTTGCAGTTGCAGCTACAAAGGAAGCTCTTGAAATGTCAGGAATTGATATGGAAAAAGAAGATCCTTATCGCGTGGGCGTTAGTGTAGGTTCCGGGATTGGAAGCTTACAGGCCTTAGAGCGGGAACATAAAAAGTTATTAGAGAAAGGTCCGGGCAGAGTCAATCCTCTTTTGGTACCCATGATGATATCCAATATGGCAGCAGGAAATGTGGGGATTCAGTTCGGATTAAAGGGCAAGTGCATCAATGTGGTTACGGCCTGTGCTACGGGAACCCATTCCATTGGAGAGGCGTTCCGATCCATCCAGTATGGGGAAGTGGATGTGATGGTGGCAGGAGGTGCGGAAGCCAGCGTTTCACCAATCGGTGTGGCCGGATTTTCGGCTCTTACTGCACTTACTACTTCAGATGATCCGCTCCGTGCTTCCATCCCATTTGATAAGGACAGAAGTGGCTTTGTTATGGGTGAGGGTGCTGGCGTTGTGGTATTGGAAGAACTGGAACACGCGCTTTCCAGAAATGCCGTTATCTACGGAGAAGTAGTTGGTTACGGGTCTACCTGTGATGCATACCATATTACCTCTCCTGCAGAGGACGGAAGCGGTGCTGCGAGAGCCATGACCGAGGCGATTAAAGATGCCGGCATCAAAGCGGAAGATCTTGATTATGTCAATGCTCATGGAACCAGTACTCATCACAACGACTTATTTGAAACTATGGCAATTAAAGCTGCTTTAGGCGATCATGCAAAAAATGTAAAAATCAGTTCTACTAAATCCATGATTGGCCATCTTCTTGGCGCGGCAGGCGGTGTGGAGTTCATTGCCTGTGTGAAATCCATTCAGGATGGATTTATTCATGCCACTGCCGGTCTGGAAGAAGAAGGCGAAGGTTGTGATCTAAACTATACAAAGGGTGAGGGAGTTTCCTGTGACGTAACTTATGCCATCAGCAATTCCCTGGGCTTTGGTGGTCATAATGCCAGTATTCTTGTAAAGAAGTATGAACAGTAGGAGGCAGTCATAATGGAAATCAATGATGTGATCAGACTGATGGAGGCCGTTTCACAGCAGGGTCTCACCAGTTTTAAGCTGGAAGAGGGTGACTTTAAGTTATCCATTAAGAAAGAAAAGCAGATGGTGATTGCGGCAGAAGGTGATTATGTCCAGAGAAGTCTGGAGATTCCTTCTTATGCCGTTTCCAATACAAAGGCTCCAGCGTTGGAGAGCGGAATGGATGATGCTAAGATGGAAGCACTCGCTACTGATAAGGTAGTATCTTCTCCCTTAGTAGGAACCTTTTATAACGCTTCTTCACCAGACAGCGCACCGTTTGTAAAGGCGGGAGATACAGTTAAGAAAGGGCAGACTCTGGGAATCATCGAAGCCATGAAGCTGATGAATGAGATTGAATGTGAATACGATGGTGTGGTAGAAGCCGTTCTGGTTGGAAATGAAGATGTGGTGGAATACGGTCAGCCTCTGTTCCGTATCCGGTAGACGATTGTAAAATCTAAGAGAGGTCCAGGGTCGGACCTCTCTTTTGAACATAAGGAGATAGTATGATGTTAGGTATAAAAGAGATTCAGGAGATTATTCCACACAGACATCCGTTTTTACTGGTAGACTGCATTGAAGAACTGGTACCGGGAGAGAAGGCTGTCGGATATAAGTGTGTTACTTATGATGAGTCATTTTTCCGGGGGCATTTTCCAGAGGAACCGGTTATGCCAGGTGTTTTAATTATAGAAGCGCTGGCTCAGGTTGGAGCGGTTGCCATATTAAGCCTGGAAGAGAATAAGGGAAAGATCGCATATTTTGGAGCAATTGACAAGGCTAAATTTAAGCAGAAGGTATATCCTGGCAGTAAGATAAAACTGGACTGTGAAATTATTAGAAGAAAGGGTCCGGTAGGAGTTGGGAAAGCAGTTGCCACTGTAGACGGTAAAATCGCTGCCAGCGCTGAACTGACATTTATGATTGGATAGGTGGAGACCGATGTTTGATAAGATTTTAATTGCCAACCGCGGTGAGATTGCGGTAAGAATCATAAGAGCATGCAGGGAGATGGGAATTAAAACGGTTGCTGTATACTCGGAAGCGGATCGGGAAAGCCTTCATACCCTCCTGGCGGATGAAGCCATCTGCATCGGACCGGCACCGTCCACTCAAAGCTATTTAAATATGGAACGGATTCTCACTGCTACCGTAGCCATGAAAGCAGACGCAATTCATCCGGGATTTGGATTCCTTTCTGAGAATGCCCGATTTGCAGAACTCTGTCAGAAATGCAACATTACCTTTATCGGACCAGATGCCGGAATTATCAATAAGATGGGAAATAAATCGGAAGCCAGAAAAACCATGATGGAAGCAGGTGTTCCGGTAGTACCAGGCGGAAAGGAAGCCGTTCATCACGTGGAAGAAGCCAGACAAATGGCAGAACGGATCGGTTTTCCGGTTATGATCAAGGCCTCATCGGGGGGCGGCGGAAAAGGGATGCGTATTTCAAGAGGCATGGATGACTTTGAAGCCAATTTTAAAAATGCACAGATGGAATCGGTAAAAGGATTTTCCGACGATACCATGTACATTGAGAAATATATTGAAAAGCCAAGACATATTGAATTTCAGATACTTGCAGATCAGATGGGGCATGTGATTCATCTGGGAGAACGGGATTGTTCCATTCAAAGGCGTCACCAGAAGGTTCTGGAGGAATCCCCTTCTGCAGCAATTTCTGAGGAGCTTCGCCACCAGATGGGCGAGGTTGCAGTACGTGCAGCTAAGGCGGTAGGCTATGTGAATGCAGGTACCATTGAATTTTTGCTGGATAAGGATAAGAATTTTTACTTTATGGAGATGAATACAAGAATTCAGGTGGAGCATCCGGTAACAGAAATGGTAACCGGACTGGATCTCATAAAAGAACAGATCCGCATTGCAGCGGGTGAACCTCTTAGTGTTTCACAGTCTGATATTACAATCTCCGGCCATGCCATTGAATGCAGAATTAATGCAGAAAATCCATCGAAAAACTTCATGCCATGTCCTGGTCTTATTAAAAATGTTCACGTGCCGGGAGGCAATGGTGTACGAATTGACACCCACATTTACAATGATTATAAGGTTCCGGCAAATTATGATTCCATGCTGATGAAGCTGATCGTCCATGGGAAAGACCGTACGGAAGCCATTGCCAAGATGAGAAGCGCCCTTGGGGAGCTGATTATTGAAGGAATTGAAACTAATATAGATTTTCAGTTTGATATTTTAAGTCATGATGCATATCGGGATGGTGATGTGGATACAGACTTTATTCCCAAATTCTTCCCGGATTATGTCCGGTAAACAGGGAAAGGAGCAGATCTTATGTTAAAAGAAATGTTTAAGAAAACTTATACCCTGATTGACAGCAAATACAGGACAGTGGAGAAGACCGGAGAACCAAATATTCCGGAGGGACTTTGGAAAAAGTGCAATAAATGCTGTCAGCCAATCTATGGGGAGGATGTAAGAAACAATCATTACGTCTGCCCAAAATGTAAGGGATACTTCAGAGTTCACGCTTTTCAGAGAATTGAAATGACAGCAGATCCAGGAACCTTTGAAGAATGGGATAAAGAGATGGAATTTGAGAATCCTCTTGATTTTCCAGGATATGAAAAGAAGATTGCTGCAGCCAGAGAAAAAACAGGACTGTCAGAAGCTATTGTGACAGGTGTCTGTGAAATTAACGGTCAAAAAGCCGTGCTTGGAGTCTGTGATGCCGGGTTTATTATGAGCAGCATGGGGCATGCAGTAGGAGAAAAGATCGCCAGAGCTGTAGAGCGTGCCACTGCTGAGAAACTTCCTGTAATTTTATTTGCCTGTTCCGGTGGAGCCAGAATGCAGGAGGGAATCGTGTCCTTAATGCAGATGGCAAAAACTTCTGCAGCACTAAAACGCCATCATAAGGCTGGGCAGCTTTATGTCAGTGTTCTTACTGATCCGACAACCGGTGGTGTTACGGCAAGCTTTGCAATGCTTGGAGATATTATTCTGGCTGAACCAGGGGCTTTAATTGGTTTTGCCGGCCCCCGTGTTATTGAACAGACAATTGGTCAGAAACTGCCGGAAGGCTTTCAGAGGGCTGAATTTTTACTGGAACATGGATTTGTAGATAAGATCGTTCCAAGAGAAGAGATGAAGGATACATTAACTTCTATCTTAAAGCTCCACAATCCCCACAACAAGGAACGTTTTTGTGTGGAAAACCAGGAAACAAATGAAAACGCCTGTGGAAAAAAGAGTGGGTTCTGGCCGAAAAAGAATAAACGGAGCCCATGGGATACGGTACAGCTGTCAAGAAGTGCGGACCGCCCGGTAGCTTCGGATTATATTCATCAGCTCTTTGATGATTTTATGGAGTTTGCCGGAGACCGTTATTTTAAAGATGACGGTGCAATTGTAGGTGGAATTGCGTCCTTTCACGGAATGCCTGTTACAGTGATCGGGCAGGAAAAGGGTAAGAATACAAAGGATAACATCAAGCGTAATTTTGGTATGCCTTCCCCAGAAGGTTATAGAAAAGCCTTAAGGCTGATGAAACAGGCAGAGAGCTTTAATCGCCCGATTATCTGTTTTGTGGATACGCCGGGAGCGTTCTGCGGTCTTGAAGCAGAGGAGCGGGGACAGGGAGAAGCCATTGCCAGAAACTTATTTGAAATGGCAGATTTAACAGTACCGGTTCTTTCTATTGTGATTGGAGAGGGCGGAAGCGGAGGTGCTCTTGCCATGGCAGTTGGAAATGAAGTCTGGATGATGGAGAACTCTATTTATTCCATTCTGTCTCCGGAAGGCTTTGCCTCGATATTATATAAAGACAGTAAAAAAGCAAATGATGCAGCCAGAGTCATGAAGATCACAGCTAAGGATCTGATGGATCTTGGTCTTATTGAACGGGTAATACCGGAGGAAGAGCCTGCCTGTGCAGAAAATATTCCGGAGATTGCCAGGGAGATGGACCGGGCAATGATAGAGTTTTTTGCCGGATACCTTACTATGACGAAAGAAGAACTGACAAATCAAAGATATGATAGATTTAGGAGAATGTGATGGGAACATTAAAACCATTGGTAATAGGAGATCTGGTGGCAAAATATCCGGTAATTCAGGGTGGAATGGGAGTTGGAATCAGCCTTTCCTCTCTTGCAGGAGCTGTGGCTAAGGCAGGAGGAGTTGGTATTATTTCAACGGCTCAGATTGGTTTTAAACAGCCCGATTTCCTTAAAAATCCTCTGGAGGCCAATTTGCGTGCGATTGGTGAGGAAATGAAAAAAGCCAGGGAGATTGCTCCAGAGGGAATTATAGGCTTTAATATTATGGTTGCCACCAAGAATTATGCAAGCTATGTAAAAAAAGCGGTAATAGCGGGTGCTGATATCATTATATCAGGAGCCGGTCTTCCTGTAAGTCTTCCAGAGTATGTGGCGGAAGCTGCAGAAGAAGCTGGAATTAAACTGAAAACAAAAATTGCTCCCATTGTTTCTACTGTAAAGTCTGCTATGGTTATCTGTAAAATGTGGGACCGCAAATTTAATCAGGCACCGGATCTGGTTGTTGTGGAAGGCCCCCTTGCAGGCGGTCATCTGGGATTCTCCAGAGAAGACTTATCAGAACTGGGTGTTGATACAGAGGATGTGGAACACACCTTTCAACAGGCAAAATATGACGAAGAGGTAAGGGGTATCATCCGGCTTGTAAGAGAGTACGGGGAAAAGTATAATAAAGTAATACCGGTAGTAACCGCAGGCGGAATCTATACCCATGAGGATGTCATGCATCAGATTGATCTGGGTGCTGACGGTGTCCAGGTTGCAACCCGGTTTGTCACAACCCGGGAATGCGATGCCCCAGAGGAATTTAAGGAAGCTTATTTAAAGTCATCCAAAGAGGATATTGTCATTACGAAAAGTCCGGTTGGAATGCCAGGCAGAGCAATAAAAAATCCGTTTTTGGATCATGTGGCCAATACCCCTTTTAAACTGGAACACTGCTACGATTGTCTGGAGAAGTGTGACAGAAAAACCATACCCTACTGCATTACAAAAGCCTTAATCTCATCGGCGGAAGGAAGAACCGAGGATGGACTGGTATTTTGCGGTAGCAATGCTTACCGGGCAGAGAAGATGGAAACGGTTGATGAAGTAATGAAAGATCTTGTTTTTGGAGAATAACATTTCATAAACTCTTCTTTTTAGGAATAGGATAAAAAGAAAACATAGAAATGTGGAGTGATGGATGTTAAATTATCTCTGGGCATTTATGATATTGGTAGGAGTTATCTGGGGAGCACTTCATGGAAATTTAAGTGCTGTAACAGACGGAGCTTTAACTTCTGCAAAGGAAGCGGTGATGCTATGCATTACCATGCTTGGAATTATGTCTTTCTGGACCGGACTAATGGAAATCGGAAGGAAATCAGGGCTGATTGAACGGTTGTCTGCCAAAATGGGGCCAGTGCTTCATTTTTTGTTTCCAAGGATACCTGAAAAGCATCCATCCCTGGAGTATATTTCTACCAATATCATTGCAAACATTCTGGGCCTGGGCTGGGCAGCTACGCCTGCTGGTCTGAAGGCTATGGAATCATTAAAGGATTTAGAAGAGACCAGAAGAAAAGAGTATTCTCAGGGAAAGAAAATCCCCAAACCGGTTTCCGATGGTACTGCCAATAATGAGATGTGCACGTTTATGATTATTAACATATCGTCGCTTCAGTTAATCCCTGTCAATATGATTGCTTACAGAAGCCAGTATGGCAGTACTGATCCAACAGCAATTGTAGGGCCAGCCATTGCTGCAACGTTGTTTTCAACGGTAATCGGTATTGCTTTGTGTAAGCTGCTTGACCGGTGATAACTTATAAAACTAAAAAAACGCCGGTCCTCCAGATAATTGGAGTCCCGGCGGTTTGTATTTATTTGGTGTTGAAAGAGCAGTTGACCACTGTAGCGCCTACAATGACATCTTTACCTGCACCGCCGCTGGAGATACAGTCTGAAAACTTATGAGTTCCTGAGGAAGGAGCTTTTGGAAAGTAGAAATTAACGTTATTATTCTTTGCCGTACAATTTTTGAGAGTGATATAACCGGTATTGTTATTCTGGTCATATCCTCTTTTTTTATTGCCAATAGCAACGCAGCCTTCCAGATAATGGTTGTCGCTGGTATAATTTCCGCCTACTTTACCCTGTCCGTTTCCATTGCCTTTTCCGTTGTAAGAGGCTTCGCAGTTGTATAATTTAACTGCATTGCCTGCGGAATAGAAATCAAAGCCGTCATCAGAATTGTTAAGAGCATTACAGTTTCTAAATACATTGCCGCTTCCGATGCTTAACTTGGCTGCAAAACCATCTGCATTCTCTCCGTTGGTTTTGGAGTCGTAGTTATAAGTAGAGGTAACACGGGTGATTTCATTATTGTATGCCCCGTTGCTCATCTGAAGACCGGTGTCTCCACATTTAGTAATGAAGCAGTCTGTAATCTTGTTGTTGCCTCCGCTGATATGTATTCCGTTATCTCCCGCGTTCTGAATGGTAAGACCGGATATAACCCAATAGTTTCCCGTAATCTGGAAGCCTCTTGAGCTGTCAGCATATGGCTGGCTTGAGAAATCAACAACTGGCTTGTGACCGCTGTAATTCATAATCCGTATTGGTGAGCCGGAAGTACCGCTTTTACTTAATTTGTAGGTATTAGATGATTTGTAGGTTCCATTCATTAAATAGATGGTAGTACCTGCGGAAACGTTGCCTAATGCCTTATCAATGGTCTTATAAGGCTTGTCTTTAGACTGTCCGTTATTGGAGTCGCTGCCGCTTGCAGAAACATAGTACTCCTTTGAAGCACCATGCGCTGGTGTGGGACTCATGACACATAAACTTGTGACCATAAAGCAGGTAGTGATGATACTGATGATTCTTTTTCCATTTCTCATTTTTTATCCCCTTTCTATCTATCTAGATTCCGTGCCAGTTATTTGGCCCGGTATTTCTAGCAAAAACTATAATTAGATACTAAAATAGTAAAAAACAATTGTCAATAAAAAAGAAAGGGATTATTAAATTATTCCAAATTGTCATAAATAATACTATAATTATCAAGTGAATAGTATATAAAAAAGTAAAAAGCATATAGAAATGATCGGGTATTCTCGTCATTTCTATATGCTTTTTTACATGTATGAAAAACTACTGGTTGTTTTCCTTATACTCTTTTAATGCTTTGGACAGCTGATCCGGGCAGGAAGTAGGACGAAAGCCGCATTTGATTCCTTCCAGACGGCGAATGGCATCATCAACATCCATGCCTTCTACCAGTCTTGATACGCCCTGGGTATTTCCTGAGCAACCGCCTACAAACTGTACATGACCAACCTTACTGCCTTCTATTTCAAAATTAATTTCCTGGGAACAAACTCCGTGTGTTTTATATTTCACCATTCATACCTCCGTATAATTGTAACTCTTACCTCAACTGGAACTTTAAAGAATTATAACGAATTCCATGGCAAGTGTCAATAGATCATAAAAGGAAGAAGTAGGAAGCATCACGCAGTTAAGATTCAGGCATAAGTTCTTTCTGTTCTTTTAAGTATTCATACAACATATTGGATTTGTCTACTAGTTGGGGATTGATACAGTTAGAGGATAATTTGGCAAAACCAATATTTGTTTTAACCGAATCTCTGATCCTGTAATATGTAAGGTTTGGAAACATCTGAAGATTAGCAAGCTGTCTGGGTAAAATGGCACAGCCGCCTTTTTGAGACAAAAAAGATAGAAGCATCATATGCCGGGGGAATGTCCCGGCAATACTGCCTGTGTATCCAATATCATAAAGTTGTTTTTTTGTCAGCCGGTAAATATCAGACTCCTTGGCAATGGTGTAGATATTATCAAATTTAAAGCCATTTAAATCAATCTCACTGCCTTGTTCGAACGGGAATACATTCTTACTGCAAATCAGCACCATCTCATCTGAGACCAGAGAAACCGTATCATATTCTGTGTCCTTCATTAAATCCGTGCGGCAGATAGCAGCATCAATCTCCTGCTGAGAAAGCAGCTTAAGCAGATTGGACTGGTCACCCTCCACAATTTGGATAGAATAATTACCGAATTTCTCCTGAAAGTTAAGAAGCAGCTGCATAATCCCGCTTTCCGCAAGGCAGGGAATGGTTCCCACGGTCAACTCTGTAACATAGCAGGAAGTACCAAACTTTTCCAGTTTCGTTCTTAAGTCCTGGGTACACTTGCGAATGTTTAGTGCATATTCCAGGTATACATTGCCTGCTTCTGTCAGTTCTGCCTTTGTATTACTTCTTATAAACAGTACAATTCCCAACTCATTCTCTATTGCCTTAATATGTTTTGATAAAGCTGACTGGGAAATATAAATGCTTTCGGCAGCGGTAGAAAAATTTTGGTACTTTGCCAATGCTAAGAAATCATCAATCCATTTTGTCATAATCAAATAGCCCCCTTAAGTTACTGATAAATCGTAAAAATCTACACTCAGATGTACGTTTTGTCATTACCACTATTATAATACAGAATGATGAGAAGGAAAATATGTTTATACTATTTTATCATGACATTTTAGAATACTTTTAAATATTAAAAAAAACATAAAGTTAACTATCATTTTAATGGTAAAGTGCAATAAAATGCGTATTTATAAATCGTTTATTTTGGGTTTACCGTTTGTTATGAATCATAATTGAAAAATTTAAAGATTTTTCGATTCCATTATGGAATAGTTGTGCGAATTTAATCGAATTGCCACGAAAATTGTAATTGATTATAATTTAACCATGTTGGAAAAATAATCCAGCTGGGAACCGTATTAGCATCATATGAAGAAAATCAGGAGGAAAATTTATGGCAAAAGTTTATCAGGATTTGCGCAGTTTCCTTTCCACTCTGGAAGAAAACGGTCAGTTAGTACGAATTAAGGAGGAGGTTAATCCAGAACCGGATATTGCGGCAGCAGGCAGAGCAGCGGCAAACATAGAGAGTGGTCCGGCGGTTTTATTTGAAAAGGTAAAAGGATATCCTTACAGCGTAGTTACCAATGTGCATGGCTCATGGGCCAATCATGCTCTGATGCTTGGCATGGATAAAACGGCATCAACCAAAGAGCAGTTCCATGAGATTAACCGCAGATGGGACCGATTCCCGGTTAAGCCTGAAATCCTCAAACGAGAAGAAGCACCCTGTAAAGAAAACACCATTGATAAAGCGGAGGATATCAACCTGTTTGAGCTCCTTCCATTATACAGAATCAATGATCAGGATGGCGGTTTCTTCCTTTCCAAAGCGTCCATTATTACGGCTGATCCCAATGAGCCGGATAATTTTGACAAGTTAAATGTTGGTACATACCGCATTCAGGTTAAGGGAAAGAATCGTGTAGGAATCCAGGCACTGGCATTTCATGACATTGCAATCCAGTTGGAAGCTGCTGAGAGAAAGAATGAAAAGGTTCCGATCTGTATTACAGTTGGAAACAGCCCGCTGGTAACCTATATGGCATCTACGCCTGTTATGTATACTCAAAATGAGTATGAATTTGTAGGTGCTCTCCAGGATGGCGTTCCCACACAGATTGTTCAGTCCGATCTTTACAAAAACCTGTATGTTCCAGCCGGTTCAGAGGTTGTTTTAGAAGGTTATATTGAGCCAAGGGTACGTGAGGTAGAAGGTCCGTTCGGAGAATTTCCGGGCTCATACTCAGGTTCCAGACGTCAGTGCGTGATTACAATAACTCATGTAACCCATAGAACAAATCCTATTTTTGAAAACCTTTATCTGGGTATTCCGTGGACTGAAATCGATTATCTTATGGCTTTAAATACATCAGTTCCTCTTTACCAGCAGATCAAACGGGATTTCCCAGAGGTACAGGCGGTTAATGCCATGTATACTCATGGAATCGGCTGCATTATTTCCACAAAGGTACGTTTCGGCGGTTTTGGTAAAGAAGTGGCATTCCGCCTTCTTTCCACCCCTCATGGCGGTTCGTACAGTAAGATTATTATTATTGTTGATGAATTTGTTGATCCATTTAACCTCCCTCAGGTTATGTGGGCACTGACTACCCGCGTGAGACCGGATAAAGACGTTGTGGTGATTCCAAACTGCCCGGGTATGCCTCTTGATCCATCCTCATATCCGGCTGGAATGCATTCCAAACTGATTATAGATGCGACTACACCAAAGGATCCGGAACCTAATCCTAGAGAAGTTGAACTTTTAGAGCCGCCGGCTGGCTATGAAAAGTATGAAGCTTTGATTCGTAAACTGATGTCTGAGATGTAAGCTCTATAACGAAAGGAGATTGAAACTATGAAATGTCCACGCTGCGACGGAAATAAAATTGAAGTGATTGCAACCTCTCCTGTTGGAAATGTCTGGGAAGTTTATGAATGTATGGATTGCTTTTATTCCTGGAGGTCTACTGAGACGCCTCATATACATGATAAATTTAAACTGAAAAAAGAACAGATTGATACGTTACAGGTGATTCCCCCCATTCCGCCCCTCGATAAATAATTTACTAACTCCTGACTCTTAAGGCTTTCCCCCAAGCCTTAAGAGATCCTAAAGAAGATTAGCTTAATGATTCTAATCATGAAAGGAGAAGCTTCAGTGACATTCACTAAACAGAAATCAGGCTTTTTAATCGGTATTATTATTTTTGTTCTTGTCCTACTTCTTCCGCTTGACGGCCTGTCCAGAGAAGGGCAGATCTGTCTAGGATTAACACTAATGACCGTAGTCTGGTGGGCTGCACAGGTTGCCCAGTCAGGTTACGTGGGGGGATTCTATCTGGTCTCCGTATGTCTTTTAAAGCTTGCTGATACGAAAGTGGTTTTTGCAGGCTGGACAACTTCAACCCTGTGGCTGGTTATCGGTGCTTACATGATTGCAGCAGCAGTTAAAAAATCAGGATTAGGGGAACGGATCTCTTATGCCTACATCCTGAAATTTGTAAGATCATGGAAGAGCATTATCATCGGCATTTTTGTATTGACTTTTATTTTATCCTTATTTATTCCTCACCCCTGGCCCCGGGCATTCTTAATCATGTCAGTTATGTCCGTAGTGATTAAGGCTGCAAATATGCCAAAGGAGGATGCGGTTAAGGTGGGATTTACGGTGTTTGCAGCGTCAGTACCGGTTTCACTTATTTTTCTCACTGGAGATTCCGTTATTAACCCGCTGGTGGTGACTTACTGTACAACAGAAAGCATTAATTTTGTACGCTGGTTTCAGATTATGGGACCGCCGGCTCTGTTTTTAAGTATTACTACCATGATCTTAATCCTGATATTGTTTAAACCATCTAAAGCAGTTGAAGTTAATTTTGATGAGGTGCGTACCGCACAGTCTGCCCTTGGAAAGATGACCGAAAAAGAGAAGAGAACTTTAATCTGGATTATGATAGCAATTGGTCTCTGGCTTACTAACGGCATCACCGGTCTTGATGTAGGCTGGGTTACACTGGCGGTAGCCATGTGCATGGCTCTGCCTGTAATCGGTAATGTTTTAACAGTAAAAGAGTGGAGCGATGTTCCGGTTCATGTTCTGGTATTTTTAACTTCTGCCATTGCAATCGGTAAGGTTGGAGCAGTAACTGGTATGAATGAATGGATTGCGGCCACCCTGCTTCCCAAAACCATGCCGGGTAACATACTGGTACTTGCCATTATGATTGCAGCCATTGCGATTCTGATTCATATGTTTATGGGTTCTGTAATTGCAGTTATGGGAGTTGCCATTCCGGCGATCTTAGTCTGTACCAATGCACTGGGGATTAATGAGCTGGCAGTAATTTTTGTTATTTATCTGGCTATTTCAGGCCATTATATTCTTCCGTTCCATCACCTTAATATCCTGGTGGGGCAGGGAGAGGAAAACGGAATGTATACACAGAAGGAAACCATTAAGATGGGGGTTCCGCTGCTTATTCCGATTTTCCTGACAGTTGGTTTTGCCGTAGCGTGGTATGCAGTTCTGGGCATTATATAACTGTTTATAAGAGAGGTGTTTAAATGAGAATTATTGTAGGAGTATCAGGAGCAACCGGTGTGGTTATGAGTCTTTATCTGCTGAAAGCACTGAAAAGTGTTAAGGACTGTGAGGTTCATCTGGTGGTTTCGGACTGTGCCAGAAAAACCTGGGAGTTAGAAACCGATTATCCCTTTGAGAAGCTGGTTCAACAGGCGGATTATTATTATGATGTACATAACCTGGCTGCAGCAATCTCAAGCGGCTCTTATCAGACAGACGGAATGATTATACTGCCCTGCAGTATGAAGACTCTGTCAGGAGTTGTAAATGGTTTTACCGATAATCTCCTGATCCGTGCAGCCGACGTCTGCATGAAAGAAAACCGGAAGGTAATTCTGTGTACAAGAGAAATGCCTCTTGGAAAGGTTCATCTTCGCAACATGATGGCAGCAGCAGATTTAGGCTGTACCATAATTCCTCCAATGCTTACTTTTTATAATGGCCCCAATTCCCTGGATGATCAGATTAACCATGTGGTTGGAAAGATCCTGATGCAGTTTGGACTCGATTATAAAAATTTCGTCCCATGGCGCGGTGCAGATTAACTGTGGAAAAGAAGTTGTAAAAGGGAGAGATATTATGATAAACAAAATTTACGGAGCCGGAAAGTATGCGGTAAGTATGAGCGTCCATATAACAACAGGAAACGGACTTGCAGTTTTTATAAGCGGCGGTGAAAGACCACATCTTGGAGGAGTGGCATTGGCAGCCCCCAGTGCAGAGATTGATGGACAGCAACTTTCCAGCTGCGACCTGTGGACCCTGACAGTACCGGGGCATAAGGACGCACAGCTGGCGCAGAAAATCGCGAAGAAGCTTTGCACTGCGCTGGGAGAGCCGGTATCTGTAAGTCTTGGGGTTCATGTTGAACATGCCACAATGGATGAGATTAAACTTCTGTGTGATAATGTGGAAGCTGCATCAGATTTATTTTTGAAAGAGTATCTTGAAAAGAACTGATTGGAGTAATTATGGACCATTTGATTTGTGTTGACATACTGGATCGGGAAATAGGGAAAGCGACCAAAGAAGAGTGTCATCAAAAAGGATTGCTTCACAGGGCTTTTTCGGTATTTTTGTATCATGGGGGGAAATTGCTGCTTCAGAGGCGTGCATTGGAAAAATACCATTCCGGAGGTTTGTGGACCAATGCATGCTGCTCTCACCCCCGATATCAGGAATCTTTAGAGGAGGCAGTTAAAAGGCGTCTTTATCAGGAACTTGGAGTCGTCGTAAACTGTGAAGAAGCAGGTTCTTTTATTTATTATCATAAGTTTCATGATGAAATGTTTGAGTATGAATATGACCACGTGTTTATAGGTCAGTATTATGGAGAAATCAGTCCGGACCCAGAAGAAATTATGGATCTGAAATGGATGGAAATAGCTGATTTGTCTGAAAGCATGCTGCAAAATCCGGAACAGTATACGGTGTGGTTTTTAACTGCAGCACCTATGGTTATTAGAAAACTGATGAGCGGAAAAGTACCAGGGTAATTACCTGGATTTTTCGCTGTTCAGAGATAGATTGGCTTTAAATAAATACTTAATGGGAGGTACACTTATGAGTGACAAGAAAGGGTTTAAGGTATGGATTACAAATTTATCGGTTAAATGGAAATTATCAATTGGGTTTGGTATATTATTTTTAATATTATTAATTTCGCTGGGCACTTCTGCAAGCAGTATATCCAAAATTGGAAACCAGGTAGAATTATATTCAAAATTCACCTATCCTCTTACCTCTAACAACCTGGAAGCCCAGAGGGAAGCTGTGTCAGTACAGAGATTTTTACTGATGGCGCTTCTTGAAAAAGAATCAGGAAAAGATTATCAGGCCTCTCTTGACATGTCCAGTAAAAGCGCACAAAATTTTATGGTGGTTTTTGATAAATTTGCCAAAAACCAGCGAAGTGCAGCAAATGATAAAAACATAGCAGATGTAAATCAGCATGTACAGGAGGCGGAAACAGCCCGTAACAAAATTCTTGACCTGCTAAACGATCCATCCAAAAAAGATGCATCAGCTGCCTATACTATTTTCCAGGAAGAATTTTTACCGCCCTTTAATCAGATCACAGATATAATGGAACAGATGAATGTGGTTGGTGCACAAAAAGCAGATATACAGAAACAGACAGCTAAAAGCGTTATTGCAGAGTCATGGGTAATACTTCTGGTGGTACTGGTGGCATCTGTTTTAGCTACCCTTTCTATTATAATTGTACTGACACGGGCAATTCTAAAGCCTGTTAAAGAAATAGAAGAAGTGTATAAGGACATGGCGGAAGGTAATCTCCGTTCAGAAATTCACTACGAGAGCCGCGATGAACTGGGACGTATGGCGGAAAGCATTCGTTCCACCAATGCAAGACTTATTACTTATATTGAAGATATTATTTCAAAACTCACTATGCTTTCTCAGGGTAACATGAGTTTTACCGTTGATCTGGATTATGTTGGTGATTACTCTGCAATCAAACAGTCTTTACTCAGTACAATTGCTTCGTTAAATGCAACGATGCAGGTGATCCATTCAGCAGCTGAGCAGGTGAATTCCGGAGCAGGACAGGTCTCTGATGCTTCTCAGGCATTAGCATCAGGAGCAACCGAACAGGCGGCGACCATTGAAGAGCTGACTGCTTCCATTCACAGCGTAACGGAAAAAGCGGAAAAGAATACAGTATCTGTACGTAATGCCACAGAGTCGGTATTCCAGGCTGGTCAGGGAGTAGGAGAAAGTAATAACCGGATGAAACTCCTGAATGAAGCAATGAAAGAAATCAGCCATTCTTCAGAAGAAATATCCAAGGTAACAAAGATAGTGGAAGACATCGCTTTCCAGACAAATATTCTGGCATTAAATGCAGCAGTAGAAGCAGCAAGAGCTGGTGAGGCAGGCAAGGGCTTTGCTGTAGTAGCGGATGAAGTGAGAAATCTGGCTGCAAAATCAGCGGAAGCAGCCAAACAGACAGCAGATCTGGTACAGAAATCTACGGATAAAGTAGCAGAAGGCGAGCGGATGGCAAACGAAAGCTTAAGGCTTTTAGATGATGTAGCTGAAAAATCCTCAATGGTAGAAAAAGCAATTAAACAGATTGAGTCCGATACCCAGGATCAGGCAAATTCCATTGTCGAGATTAACCAGGGCCTTTCCCAGGTTTCCGCTGTTGTACAGACCAACGCTGCAACTGCAGAAGAAAGCTCTGCCTCCAGTGAGGAACTGGCTGCACAGGCACAGATATTGCGTGAACAGATCTCAAAATTTAAGCTATCTGCTTTAACTGGTACGGCAGGCATAGAGTCTTTTTCTGTGAAGAATGTAAAACCGGAAATAAGCCAGCCTGAGGTTTTTGATTCTGCGTCCGGAAAATATTAAATTATTTACACAATTGCTCCATTTTCCGTTATAATAATACGGTAGCCGGTGAAACAATGGGTAAAAACATAAAGGAGGACTGCTATGTTAGGGATTATCGGAGCAATGGATGTGGAAGTTGCAGAAATAAAAGAATCCATGAAGGATGTTACGGTTGAAACCATAGCGGCAATGGATTTTTATAAAGGAACATTAAAAGGACTGGAAACAGTTGTAGTCCGGTGTGGAATAGGAAAGGTCAATGCTGCCATCTGCACCCAGATTCTGGCGGATCATTATCATGTGACTGCAGTCATTAATACAGGAATTGCCGGTTCTCTAAAGAACGAGATCAATATTGGTGATGTGGTGCTTTCCACCGATGTAGTACATCATGATATGGACGCCACAGGCTTTGGTTATCCGGCAGGACAGATCCCCCAGATGAAGGAATTTTCATTTCATGCAGATGAAAAACTCCGCAATCTGGCTGAGAATTGCTGCAAAGAGGTGAATCCTGAAGTTGGAATTTTTAAAGGAAGAGTGGTTTCAGGGGATCAGTTCGTCTCTGACAGGGTTAAAAAGACCTGGATTTCTGATACATTTCAGGGATTTTGTACAGAGATGGAGGGTGCTGCCATTGCACAGACCGCGCACTTAAACCACATACCATTTCTTATTATCAGAGCCATCTCAGATAAGGCGGATGACAGTGCAAATATGGACTACAGCGAGTTTGAACAAAAGGCAGTGAAAGCTTCTGTGAACCTTATTTTAGCTATGGCAGAAAAATATTCAGATTAACTTAATAATCGAATTCTGGCAGGATTTGACGAACGATTCTAGGCTCTCTCATCTTCCCAAAGGCAGTTCGGGTGTTTATAATAAACCTATCACCCGGAGATGCCGGGAAGAAAGGGGAGCTATTATTATGCTGGAATTTTTACAGACAGGCAAAGCGTTATACGTGATGGCAGTTTTCTGCGGCATTGGCATTATTACCAGATGGCTGACACGTAACCTCTACAAAAGACTGATTAAAGAATCAGATAATCTGACACTTACTAAAAACAGGAACCTTCGTGCTTTTAAACAGAAGACCGAATCAACGTATCAAATGAACCAGGGGATTCCCAGGGTCAAGCCTTATTTAGAAAGACAGATGTATGATTTTAAACATATGGGTATTACACTCCATGGCTGGAACATGTTATCAAATCAAATGACACTCTGGTGTTTCCTGGCGGGTGGTGCAGCCGCGTTTGGTTCTTACTGGTACCGGACAGATCCTTATTACATAGTTTTGTATGGTTCGGTAGGAATTATGGCAGGTTTGTTTACCATATTGGTGGATCATGGTGCGGGAGTCACCGAAAAACGCCAGCAGCTGTTTGCAGCACTGGATAATTATCTGGAGAATACGCTGATCTACCGGCTGGATCAGGAACGGGAGGAATCAGCTTCCATGTCGGGGCCGCGGCTGGAGCCTCGTGAAAATATCCGTTCTATCTATGCAGCTCAGTCGAGAGTTGCAGCGGAACCGGAAGCGGAGCCGGATCGAAAGGCTGACAGAAGGAACGCCAGACAGAGGGTGCGCAACCGTCCTCAAAAGCAGGCGGAGGAATATTCTGATGAAATGGAGCGTTTGCCAATGAGAGGAGAATCCATGGATGCATCGGAAGTAAAAGGTTCCGTCCGTGATGTGGACTATTTAAAAAAGAGTCTGGAACAGATTGCAGCAAGCAGGGAAAAGGAGCGGGGAAACAGACAGGGAGAGGATTGGCTTAAGGATTTAAATCCGGAAGAATTAAAGCTGATTGGCGAAATTCTCCAGGAATATTTAACATGAACGTTCGGAGGGCAGAAGAAAATAAAGTCGCATTTCGATGAGTTCTATGATATAATTTTCCTAAACAGGCAGACAGGAACCTGACATAATAGGAAAAGGAGAATATTAGCAATGGGAAATATAGTTTTTGATGATTCCAGAGCAGCAGGATTTGTATCAGCAGAAGAGATGGATAACATGAAAGCCACAGTACTGTGCGCGAAGGATGTGCTGATGAACAAAACTGGTGCGGGTAACGATTTCTTGGGGTGGATTGATCTACCAGTCAATTATGATAAAAAAGAATTCCAGGAAATAAAGGCGGCAGCAGAAAAAATTCAGATTGATTCTGATGTACTGCTTGTTGTCGGGATCGGCGGCTCTTATCTTGGTGCAAGAGCAGCGATCGAATTTTTATCCCACAGCTTTTATAACGTATTACCAAAAGGAAAGCGTAAAACTCCGGAGATTTATTTCGTCGGCAACAGCATTAGCAGCAAGTATATTCAGGATTTAAAGGACGTGCTGGAAGGAAAAGATTTCTCCGTTAATATTATATCCAAATCCGGTACAACCACAGAGCCTGCAATTGCATTCCGTGTATTTAAGGATCTGCTGATCGAAAAGTATGGACGTGAAGAGGCAAATAAAAGGATTTATGCCACTACGGATAAGGCGAAGGGTGCGTTAAAGAATTTAGCGGACCAGGAAGGTTATCAGACGTTTGTTGTTCCGGATGATGTGGGAGGACGTTTCTCAGTGCTTACGGCAGTCGGCCTTCTTCCGATTGCAGTATCCGGTGCTGATATTGATAAATTGATGGAAGGCGCGGCAGCAGCCAGAGAGGAGGCAGTAAATGCACCTTATGAATCAAACGGTGCACTCCGGTATGCAGCAGTCCGCAACATTCTCCTTAGAAAGGGAAAGACAGTTGAGATCGTGGCAAATTATGAGCCAAGCCTTCATTATGTTTCCGAGTGGTGGAAACAGCTGTTTGGAGAAAGCGAAGGAAAGGATCAGAGAGGTATTTTTCCGGCAGCAGTGGATTTAACCACAGACTTGCACTCTATGGGACAGTTTATTCAGGATGGGTCCCGAATTATGTTTGAAACTGTATTAAATGTAGAAGAATCTCCGGCAGAGATCCTCTTAAAGGAAGAAGAGGTTGATACAGACGGAATGAACTATCTGGCGGGAAAGAGCGTGGACTTCGTGAACAAGAGCGCGATGAATGGAACCATTCTGGCGCACAGTGACGGAGATGTCCCGAATCTGATGGTGAACATTCCGGATCAGGATGAATTCAGCTTAGGACAGCTGTTTTACTTCTTTGAATATGCCTGTGGTGTAAGCGGCTATATTCTGGGAGTGAATCCATTCAACCAGCCGGGAGTGGAGAGCTATAAAAAGAATATGTTCGCTCTGCTTGGAAAACCTGGATTTGAAAAGGAAAGAGAAGAGCTTTTAAAGAGATTATAATCTGTTTTAAATATAGAAAAGTCCTGCCATGTAAATGGAGGACTTTTTTTATCAGTTACTATTATTCTTCTATAATCTGTATCTCCAGAAAATCAAAATCAATGGGTTCCATAAAATTATCCTGAGTAAATCGTGCTTTGGAATGAACTTTAAAATCCTTTACAGTAGAATCCAGCCATATGGGCTTTCCAAGATCAAACTGATAGCAGATCTCCTCCAGAGACTGAAACACCATGGAAGTTCTGGACAGACTGTAATCGGAGATACAGATGACGGTATCTTTTACGATCCGGGTATTGGTTATTAATTTTGCCCACATACGAAACATAATAATTTTCCCTTCTATCTGACAAATTTCGGTGACCGGCAGTCATTTGATGAAACGATTATAGCATTATGTGTACGAATATGGCAAGGAAGAAATTCAGGACATTGTAAAACAAATCAACCTATGATAAAATTGTGAGAGGAAAAACCGAAGGAGGAAGACAAAAGATGGCACAGCCTATAGAAGATCAGGTTGGATTTCTTGGAGAGGCATGCAGAGCCGTTCAGGAACTATCGGTAAGCAAAAGTTTGCTTGAAAAATATCGTCTGGAAGAAAAGAGTCTTTTTAGAGAACTGGAAGCAGAGAGAAAGGCTGTGACCGATGCCATCAGCCTTACGGTAAAAAAAAGGATACAGGAAATTAACGATACCTATGACAGAGAGATCGCGAAAGAACAGGACAATCTAAAGCGTTTAAGAAACAAACGGGAAAAAGCCAAAACCCAGGGAATTAAGGAACGGATTGAAGAGGAGACTCAGGAGCTTAAGGATAGAAACAAAGAATTGATAACTGAGTTAAAATCTGTTTTTAAACGGGATCATGTTCCTTCTTATTGCAGGAGTACCTGGTATTATGCTTTGTTTTTCACCAGAGGG
Organism: Lacrimispora defluvii; assembly: GCA_013036995.1. Classification (GTDB taxonomy): domain Bacteria; phylum Bacillota; class Clostridia; order Lachnospirales; family Lachnospiraceae; genus Lacrimispora; species Lacrimispora defluvii. The sequence goes on along the minus strand of JAAOXG010000028.1, from coordinate 53,461 downwards.
TTTTCTGAAACCATTATCCTGCTTTTTACCGCACTTATTTTCTTCCTTGCCATACCCTGCGGAATTTATTTTCTCATACCCCAAAGAAAATCATTCTATCTGGCGGGAATTTATTTTGTTTCCATTCTGCTTTTTGGCGGGATCTATATTCTGATTAATAACCGGACAAGAGTCAGACACCCGGAGGCTTTAAAAAAGGGAAGGGCTATTAAGAATTCTATAAAATCCAATCGGAGAAAGCTTCGTGCCATTATCCGTTCTATAAAAAAGGACCGGAATGAGAAGGTCTATAATCTGGAGAAGTTTGATGATGAGATTGCAAGAACAGAACAGGATCTTGCTGATATTGCGGACAAGAAACAGGAGGCATTAAACACATTTGATAAGGTAACCAGTACGATTATCTCCGATGAAATCGCCAGCAGTAAGAGGGAAAAGATTTCACAGCTTGAGAAGGAGCACGAAGAGGCGGTTAATAACTGGAAAGAAGCCCAGATACGGGTTAAGGAGCAGACTCTGTTTATCAATGATAATTATGCCTCTTATATCGGATCTGAATATATGATCCCGGAGAAGCTTGATGAACTGGCAGATATGATACGGATGGGAAAGGCACAAACCATTAGTGAAGCCAAGGAAATTTATAATAGCATAAAAGACTGAAATAAAGGTACAGGAACCAGCCGGCATAAACGGAAGGCCTGTACTTTTTTTGCATTTTTCCAGAGGAATGAGGTGAATAATTCTTAAGAACCCGGCTTATAATAGAACAGAGAAAAATAAGGACAGCAGGGCAGTATATTATGAAATTATGGGAAAGAATTGCAATCCGGGGAAATCGGGATGTTTTTTATTATGACACCAGGCAGACCTTTGAAGCAGAGGAGTTTGCGTCCAGACTTTACAGCATGATATGCTCGGAGCAGGAGAATGGAAAATCGGCAGGTGTGCTGTTTTTATGCATTGGCACCGACCGTTCCACGGGAGACAGCCTTGGGCCCTTAATTGGTTATAAGCTAAATGAAATGGGACTGGAGCATTTAGAGTTACTGGGCACGCTGGAGCGTCCGGTCCACGCCATGAATTTAGATACCTATCAGACTATTTTAAAACTGCGATATCCCAATCATGTAGTGGTAGCTGTGGATGCCTCAGTTGGAAATATAGAGCACATTGGTTATGTCACTCTTGGAAAAGGGGCGTTAAAACCAGGCCTTGGAGTGAGCAAAGAGCTTCGGGCAGTAGGGGACATTTTTATTACAGGTATTGTGGGAAGCTGTGGAAATTACGATCCGCTTATGCTTCAGAGTATCCGGCTTTCTGTTGTCATGCGTATGGCAGACTGCATCAGCCGCAGTATTTGTCTTGTCGAAAAGTTATGGGAAAACTCGTACTTTCTTTGACACGTTTTTCAAAAGCCTTATGCTATGATTCATTGGATTAAATAGAATAGCGGGGTGATCCAATGGATGAATTATACAATCCGTTCCCGAAACTGCCCAAAAACATCAGACAGATTGGGGAACGGGATGAAATCGTAAAATTATATGTAGAGGATTATGTTAACACATATTTAAAACGTCTTTTTCCTGTAAGTGGACAAAGACTGCGGGTCGGACTTTTGCTTGGAAGTATGGAGTTAAGTGACGGGACGCCGTATATCTTTATTGACGGAGCGTTGGAGATGGAGGACGTGACGGAAGAGGGCAAAAAGATATCCTTTACAGAGCTGTCATGGAAAAGAGCGTCCCAGAATATGGAACAGCTTTTTCCCAAAAGATCCATACAGGGCTGGTTTATATGCGCAAGTCCGGGGGATGATTTAAGTCCTTTAAATTACTGGAAGCAGCACATGCAGTATTTTGGAGGACCCAACAAACTAATGTATCTAAGTTGTGGAACAGAGGGGGATGAAACAATTTATGTAACCTCGGAGGATGGTTTTTATAAGCTTCAGGGGTACAGTATCTATTATGAACGCAATCAAATGATGCAGGATTATATGGTGCTGCGCAAGGATGTAAAACGTATCGAAACCGATACAAATGATAAGGTAATTGAAGAATTCCGCAAGCGAATGGGCGAGAACAAGGAAGAAGCAGTGGACAGGCATCAGACTGTCGGACTTCTCCGGGGCATGTGCATGGCCATGTCAGTTGTCGTATTAGCTGGCGGAATTGTTATGTTTAACAACTATGAGCATATGAAAAGCATGGAAAGTGTGGTAGTCTCTGCAATTCCAGCCAAGGCAGAAAAAATCCTCCTGGGTGATAAGGCCCAGAAAAAGGGTGAAAAAAAGGAATGGGGAGTAGTGGTAGAGGAAGCAGATGGAGAAGTTTATCCAACTTCTGCTGTCAATAAGGAAACCATGTCTGAAACCATGCCGGGAGCCACACAGGCGCAGACAGCGGCACAGGCTGGGGAGTCAGCGGGTGAGACAGCGGGTGAGACAGTCAGTGAGACAGCTGCAGCCGCAGAGTCAGAGCCAGCAGCACAAAAGGTAGTAGAAGAGAAGGTGACACAGGCAGCCAAACCTGAGACACCACCTGCAACCCAGGCAGCAGCGACAGATGGACAACGGATTCATACCGTGGTAGAAGGCGAAACGCTGTATGGGATTTGTATAGCTGAATATAAGAGCGTTAATAAATTAAAGGAAATTTGTGAACTGAATGGACTGGAAGATGAAAATAAGATAGTTGCGGGCCAGAAATTGCGTCTTCCTTAGAAAAACTTAATGCGTTTCTCTTTATTTTGATGTATACTACAATTACATATGGGCATTTTTAGGAGAAACTGCATGAGCGATATGAACTCTATGAACAGAGAGATAAAGAAAGACCAGCTGCGGCGTCAGATTGTCCCGGCTTCACCGCAAAAGGACGAGGACAGCAATGAAATCATAAAAAGAGCCCGCACAAAGGTTAAAAAGAAGAAGTTAAAGATTTTTCTGGTGGTGCTTTTTATCCTGTCTGCTGGTGCAGTCAGTCTGTATACATATTTGAATTACTATCAGTATACTGGATACAGCGTCGTCTGGGAAAAATCGCTCAATGAAGGAAGCTACGTTGGATATTTGGACTTTGGAACCAATGTGTTAAAGTACAGCAAGGATGGAGCTTCCTATATTGATAACCAGGGGAAAGAGGTATGGATACAGAGCTATGAGATGAAATCACCGGTTGCCAGTGTCAATGGCTCTTATGCGGTCATTGCTGATCAACAGGGTAATTCCATCTATGTCTTTGATAAGACGGGTAATACCGGAGTGGCAAACACGGTACTGCCTATTATAAAGGCTTCTGTATCAGCCCACGGAGTCGTGGCCGCAATCTTAGAAGATACTACTTCCAATTACGTATATTTTTATAAACGGGATGGCAGTACTCTGGATGTGAAGATCAAAGCTTTATTAGGAGGAGATTCCGGTTATCCGGTGGATATCAGCCTGTCTCCTGATGGAACACAGCTGATTGGATCTTATGCATTTTTAAAGAATGGGACAATGAATGGAAGAGTTGCCTTTCATAATTTTGCAGAAATCGGTAAAAGTGTTCCCAACAGGCTTGTGGGGGGATTTGATGAGCCTTATGAGTCAACATTTGTAGCGCAGGTAAAGTTTCTTGATGACACGTATTCCTGTGCGTTTGCAGATAATGGTATTTCGTTTTATTCCACAAAGAATGCACTTTCTCCGGAGCTGATTAAGCAGATTCCGGCTGAAGATGAGATAAGAAGTGTATTTTATTCGGACAAGTATGCAGGAATGATTACCGATAACCCTGAAGGGGAAAATCCTTATAAGCTTTCTGTATATAAATCCAATGGGAACCTGAAGTTTACCAGCGGTTTCCAATATCAGTACACCCATGCCGATATTGACGGAAACCTGGTAATTTTGTATAATGAAGACTCTTGCAGAGTCTATAACATGTCAGGAAGGCTTAAATTTTCCGGTACATTTGATTTTCCCATAACAAAAATCCGAAACGGCAGATTTCCCAATACTCTGATCGTATCCGGACCCCAGAACATGAAAGAAATAAGATTACAAATAGGAGGACAATACCAATGAGCAACATCGATACTATGTCAATTAATGCAATCCGCATCCTTTCTGCCGATGCAATCCAGAAAGCCAACTCCGGACATCCGGGACTTCCTTTAGGCTGCGCATCTGCTGCGTATGAATTATGGGCAAATCACATGAATCATAATCCGGCAGATCCAACATGGGCCAACAGAGACCGTTTTATTCTGTCCGGAGGCCATGGTTCCATGCTGTTGTACTCTTTGCTTCATCTGTTTGGATATGGTAATTTATCCAAAGAGGATGTGATGAATTTCCGCCAGCTTGGTTCTAAAACTCCCGGGCATCCGGAGTATGGCCATACGGTAGGAGTTGAGGCAACCACAGGTCCTCTTGGAGCTGGTATGGGTATGGCAGTCGGTATGGCAATTGCCGAAAGTCATCTTGCTGCTGTATTTAATAAGGACAACTATCCGGTAGTTGATCATTACACCTTTGCTTTGGGTGGAGACGGCTGCATGATGGAAGGAATTTCCTCCGAAGTATTTTCTCTTGCAGGAACTCTAGGTCTGGGTAAATTAATTGTAATTTATGATTCCAATAAAATTTCCATTGAAGGAAGTACAGATATTGCATTTACAGAGAATGTACAAAAACGTATGGAAGCATTTGGTTTCCAGATTATTACAGTTGAGGATGGGAATGATTTAGAAGCCATCGGACGTGCAATCGAAGAGGCTAAGGCAGATACAGAGCATCCTTCCTTTATCACCATAAAGACACAGATTGGCTTCGGCTGTCCTGCAAAGCAGGGTAAGGCAAGCGCTCACGGGGAGCCTCTGGGTGCTGATAATATTACTGCATTAAAGGAAAACTTAGGCTGGCCATCTATGGAACCATTCTATGTTCCGGAGGAAGTTTACAGCCATTACAGAAAGCTTGCTGAGGAAAAGGCTGAGACAGAAGCTGCATGGAATGTGATGTTTGCTGCTTACTGCCAGGAGTATCCAGACATGGAAGAACTGTGGAATGCTTACCATGATCCGGATGCAGGAGAAAAATCCATCCAGGCATGCGCTGATTTCTGGAAAAAGCCGGAGAAGGCAGATGCAACCAGAAATTTATCCGGACAGATTTTAAATAGAATTAAGACATATATGCCCAACTTAATCGGCGGTTCTGCGGATTTAGCACCTTCCAATAAGACAAATATGTCGGATATGGGAGATTACAGCAAGGAGAATCCTGCTGGCAGAAACATGCATTTCGGAGTCCGGGAACTTGGAATGACAGCCATAGGAAACGGTATGATGCTTCACGGCGGACTTCGCACCTATGTGTCTACTTTCTTTGTTTTCAGTGATTATACAAAACCGATGGCACGTCTTTCCGCTTTAATGGGAGTACCGTTATCCTTCGTATTCACTCACGACAGTATTGGTGTTGGTGAAGACGGTCCCACTCATGAGCCAATCGAGCAGCTTGCCATGTTACGTGCATTGCCAAACTTCCATGTATTCCGTCCCTGTGATGAAACAGAGACAGAAGCAGCATGGTACTCTGCACTGACTTCTAAAAAGACACCCACAGCTCTGGTTCTTACCAGACAGAATCTGACACCAATGCCTGGAAGCAGCAAAGAGGCATTAAAGGGTGGCTATGTAATCGATGACTGTGAAGGAACACCGGATCTGATTCTTATAGCCAGCGGATCGGAAGTAGAATTGTCTGTAAAGGCAAAAGCACTTATTCCTGATCAGAAAGTCCGTGTAGTTTCCATGCCATGTATGGATTTATTTGAGGAGCAGAGCCAGGAGTATAAGGAATCTGTACTTCCAAAGGCAGTTAGAAAACGTGTGGCAGTGGAAGCATTAAGCGATTTCGGCTGGGGCAAATATGTTGGCCTTGACGGCGCTTATGTTACCATGACCGGATTCGGAGCAAGCGGTCCTGCTAATCTGTTATTTGACCATTTTGGATTTACGCCTGAGCATGTAGCAGAAGTGGCAAAATCCTTATAATTAAACTGCTTCTGTGGTACAAAAGCATAAAGGAGTGTATCTGGATATGGGAAAAAAGTGTGTTGGCATAGACGTGGGAGGAACATCTGTTAAGATCGGAATATTTGAAACAACAGGGGAACTACTTCATAAGTGGGAGGTTGGTACCAGAACGGAAGAGAACGGAAGATATATTATTGATGATGTATCTGCTTCCATTCTGGCAACACTTAAGGAGCTTGATCTCTCTCTTGATGAGATCAAAGGCATAGGAATGGGAGTTCCTGGACCGGTTATGCCGGATGGATATGTGGAGGTCTGCGTCAATTTAGGCTGGCGTGATTTATATCCGGGCAGAGAACTGAGCAGCAGGCTGGACGGAATTCCGGTGCTGTGCGGAAATGATGCCAATGTGGCTGCCCTGGGCGAGATGTGGCAGGGCGGTGGTAAAGGCTACGAAGACATTGTTATGGTCACTCTGGGCACAGGCGTGGGCGGAGGCGTAATCCTGGGAGAGAAGATCATCGCCGGCAAGCACGGACTGGCAGGTGAAATCGGTCATATCCATATCCGGGATGAAGAGACAGAACATTGCAACTGCGGCGGCGTAGGCTGTGTGGAGCAGATTGCAAGTGCTACTGGTATTGCGAGGGAAGCAAGGCGTAAGATGGCTTCTACGGATATCCCTTCTGTATTACGGGATTTTGGAGACGACGTTACTGCCAAGGAAGTATTAGATGCGGCAAAGGCCGGAGATGAACTGGCAGAGTCTGTGATCGATATCGTGGGTCATTATCTTGGTCTTACACTGGCTCAGATTACCATGGTTATTGACCCGGAAGTATTTGTTATAGGCGGAGGTGTATCAAAGGCAGGACAATATCTCATTGATGAGATATTCCGCCATTATGATAAGTTTACTCCTATATCAAAAAGCAAGAGCAAAATCGTTCTTGCAACACTGGGCAATGATGCAGGAATCTACGGTGCAGCAAGACTGATTCTTGACTGATGATGAGCATGGAACAGATAAGGAAGGCAGAGAGAATAAATGCTCTCTCTGCTTTCCTTTTTGCTTTGAGAGGGAAATGTTCTCACTAAGAGTGGGATTGAAGCAGTCATCGCTTATTTACAATTTACTAAATTATGATATAATGGGAATACTTCACAAAGGATAAAACCTTGTAAAATGAGGAGACCCCGGCTGCCAGGCAGTCGGGGCAATTATGAAAAATCTATGTGCAATTTGACTATTTAAGCGTTTTTGTTTGTTTGATTTCTATACAATTAGTATAAAAAACACTTGTGAACACAATATGAACGCTGTGTAAACAGATTATGAAATAAAGGAGGAACGCATGGAGGAGAACCGTAGAAACAGGAAAACAATTGTAATTGGACATAAAAACCCGGATACAGATTCCATTTGTTCAGCTGTCTGTTATGCCAATTTAAAAAGGATGCTGACAAAGGAAGACTATCAGCCGGGAAGAGCTGGGCGGGTGAATGAAGAAACCCAGTTCGTACTTAATTATTTTGGAGTTGAGCCTCCGGAGCTGATTGAGAATGTAAAGACCCAGGTACTGGATATTGAGATAAGGGAGACCCGTGGGGTAAAGAAAAACTTGTCATTGAAAAATGCCTGGAATTTAATGCAGGAGGCCAATGTTGTGACAATTCCTGCTGTGACTGACGATGGAATGTTAGAGGGGCTTATTACAGTAGGTGATATTGCCAAGTCCTATATGAATGTATATGACAGCAGTATTTTATCAAAGGCCAATACCCAGTATGCCAACATTGTGGAGACTTTAGAAGGAAACATGGTGGTTGGTGATGTCACCGATTATTTTAATAACGGTAAGGTATTGATTGCTGCGGCCAATCCTGACATGATGGAATACTATATCGCCAAAGGTGATCTGGTTATTTTAGGAAACCGCTATGAATCCCAGCTGTGTGCCATTGAGATGGAAGCAGCCTGCATTATCGTCTGTGAAGGTGCGGCAGTATCCATGACGATCAAGAAGCTTGCCCAGGAGCGTGGGTGTGCAGTTATGACAACTCCGTATGATACCTATACCGCCGCCCGTCTGGTAAATCAGAGTATTCCCATCAGTTATTTTATGAAAACAGACGGACTGATTACCTTCGAGGTAGAGGATTATATTGACGATATTAAGGATGTAATGGCCAGCAAACGCCACCGTGATTTCCCCGTTCTTGATAAGAATGGAAAATACAAAGGAATGATATCCCGCAGAAACCTTCTTGGCGCCAAAGGAAAACGTCTGATTCTGGTTGACCATAATGAGCGGTCCCAGGCTGTTGAGGGAATGGAAAGTGCTGAGGTGCTGGAGATTATCGATCACCACAGACTTGGAACTGTGGAAACCATAGCCCCGGTATTCTTCCGTAACCAGCCGGTTGGCTGTACGGCTACCATTATATACCAGATGTATCAGGAAAATCACGTGGAGATAGAACCGAAGATTGCCGGTTTATTATGCAGCGCCATCATTTCCGACACGCTTCTGTTTCGTTCTCCTACCTGCACAGAGGCAGATAAGAAGGCTGCCCTTAATCTTGCAGACATTGCAGGAATTGAGGTGGAAAAATACGCTTCATCCATGTTTGCAGCAGGAAGCAATTTAAAAGGAAAAACAGATGGAGAGATTTTCTATCAGGATTTTAAGAAGTTTACATTTGGAAAGGTGAACTTTGGTGTAGGACAGATCAGCTCTTTAAACTCAAAGGAACTGGATGAATTAAAAGAGAGGATGCTTCCTTATATGAAAAAGGCCAGAGAGGAGCATGGGGTAGACATGATGTTCTTTATGCTGACCAATATTCTTACGGAATCCACGGAACTTCTTTGTGAGGGACAGGGTGCGAAACAACTGATTGCAACCGCATTCCGTGCAGAGGATTCCACAGACAGCGGTGAAGATCATCTGGTAAGTCTTCCTGGTGTTGTATCCAGGAAAAAGCAGCTGATTCCTGGTATTATGCTTGCAGTGCAGGAATAGAGGGAGGCAGGAATCATGAAAGATAAGAATAACAGAGAGTCCGGGCAGGCAAAGCCATCCGGCAAGACAGACTGGAAGCCTGGAAATATGCTTTATCCAGTACCTGCAGTTATGGTGAGCTGTATGCGGCAGGGAGAAAAGCCCAATATCATTACGATAGCCTGGGCCGGGACGATCTGTTCTTCTCCTGCGATGTTGTCCATTTCTATTCGGCGGGAGCGCTATTCCTATGATATTATTAAGGAAACCGGTGAGTTTGCTTTAAATCTGGTAACTGCAGATTTGGTTCGGGCAGCAGATTACTGCGGTGTGAAATCTGGAAGAGACGTTGATAAATTTGCGGATATGAAATTAACCCCCTGTTCTTTAACAAATATAGGAGTGCCTGGAATTGCAGAAAGCCCGGTGATTCTCTCCTGTAAAGTTACAGAGATCAAGCCTCTTGGAAGCCATGATCTTTTTCTCGCTGAGGTAGTGGGTGTAACGGTAGACAACCAGTATATGGATGAGCAGAACAAATTTCATCTGAATCAGTCTAAACTAGTTACTTATTCCCATGGAGAATATTTTGAACTCGGAAAAAAGGTGGGCACTTTTGGTTATTCAGTAAGAAAATCGGATAAGAAGTCAAAGGACAGGAGGAAAAGGAAATGAGAAGAAACCAGAATCTTGACAACATTACCTTAATTGGAATGCCGGCTTCAGGAAAGAGTACAGTAGGGGTTCTGCTGGCAAAGCGCCTGGGTTATTCCTTTGTTGATGTGGATATCGTAATCCAGGAACAGGAGGGACGGCTGCTAAAAGAGATCATTGCTGAGGAGGGACAAGAGGGCTTTCTTCATGTTGAGAACAGGGTGAATGCAGAGCTATCCGTTCATAACAGTGTCATTGCACCGGGAGGAAGTGTTATTTACGGAAAGGAAGCCATGGAACATCTTAAAAAGATCAGTACAGTGGTTTATTTAAAACTCAGTTATGAAGCAGTAGAGGAACGGCTTGGTAATTTAACAGATCGTGGAGTTGTGCTGAAAGATGGAATGACACTAAAGGATTTATACGAAGAGCGGATTCCTTATTATGAGCAGTATGCGGATATCACCGTCGATGAGACCGGAATTGATGCTGGCGGTATCGTTGATGTACTTAGAAATATATTGGAAGAGCGTTTCGGATTAGAAACATAATGGAATGAAATTAAGACGTTGAATTGATAAGATTCTGCGTCTTATTTTATTTGTACCAGCATATTTATATTAAAAATGAGGTGATAATAAAAATTAAGACTAAGGTGTCTGAACAGAAAATAATTCTGCCAGATGCCTTTATTTTTTTTAAATTTAAATTATTTGGGAGGTAATTAAATGAAGAAAGCCATAAAAAAAATGGTGTCACTGGGTATCTCCGGACTAATGGTCTGGTCTTTGACCGCTTGTGGCAATTCCAAACCTGCGGCTCAAGTCTCAGGCACAACCCAGTCTGCGGCGGAAACGAAGGCGGCGGAAGCAGCAAAAGGGAATGCATTAAACGTACATATCGATGTGGAGGTTGCATCGATGGACCCCCAGATAGCGACAGATGGAACATCATTCGAAGTAATTGCGGATACAACGGATGGACTCTACGAACTGGATGCAGACGGGAAACCGGTTCCCGCACTGGCAGAAAGTGTGGATAAGAGCGCAGACGGGCTGACTCTTACCTATCATTTAAGGGATGCAAAATGGTCCAATGGAACACCTGTTACAGCTAAGGATTTTGTATTTGCATGGAGAAGGGCAGTGAATCCGGTTACGGCTAGTGAATACGCTTTTATTGTTGGAATTGCAGGGATTAAGAATGCAGATGCAGTCTCTTCTGGTGAAAAACCGTTAGAAGAATTGGGAGTAACTGCAGTTGATGATAAGACACTGAAAGTAGAACTTGACGTACCGGTGCCATTTTTTGAATCTTTAATGGCTTTCCCAACTTTCTATCCGGTAAATGAAGAATTTTTCACCAGTTGTGGAGATCAGTATGCAAGTACACCGGATACGCTGCTGTCAAACGGACCATTTAAGATTACCGCCTATGAGCCGGCAGCAACTAACATTACTCTGGAGAAAAATCCGGATTACTGGGATGCAGGAAAGGTAAAACTTGATGGAATCAATTATCAGGTTATTAAGGATTCCCAGCAGGCAATGCTTGCATATCAGAACGGAGACTTAGATTTGGTCACACTTTCTGGTGAGCAGGTGGAACAGTTCCAGGCAGATCCTGAATTTAAAAATATCATGGCTGGATATCTATGGTATATGTCACCCAATACCAAAGTGGCAGGTCTCGAAAACCTTAATTTAAGAAAGGCATTGTCCCTTTGCTTTGATAAAGAGGCAGTATGTAAAAATATTTTAAAGGATGGTTCCATTCCAGCATATTTTGCAGTACCGACCCTTCTTGCAACAGGTCCTGACGGAAAAGATTATAGAGAAGATGCAGGAAGCAACTACTTTAAGACAGATAAAGCTGAAGCTTTGAAATATTGGGAAGAGGCGAAAAAAGAACTGGGAGTGGAGAGCCTGACTTACACCATGATTGTGGAAGATACGGAATCTGCCATTAATGTGGCACAGTTCCTTCAGTCAGAGATTCAGACCACGCTTCCGGGAATCACCATTAACTTAGAGCAGATGCCTAAGAAAAACCGTGTAGAGCGGATGCAGGAAGGGATTTTTGAACTTGGTCTTACCCGTTGGGGACCGGACTATGCGGATCCTATGACTTATCTTGATATGTGGATTACTGACAGCCCCAACAACTATGGTTTCTGGTCGAATGCTGAATATGATTCCATTATCCAGTCTGCTAAGAAAGGGGATCTTGCACTTGATCCTGCAGCAAGATGGAAAGCCTTAATTGGTGCAGAAAAGATTGTTTGTGACAATGCAGTGATTTTTCCGGTTTACCAGAAGGGAAATGCAGTAATGCAGAAAGCTGGTGTTGAAGGCGTGGAATTCCACTCCATCGCGATCAACCGTTATTTTAAGAATACGACTAAGAAATAAGACTTTGTGAGTTTTATATTCTGGCTGCCGGAGGGGTTACAGGTCTTGCCTGTCATTTCTCTGGCTGCTTAATTTGGGAGGGTAACGTTTGTGAAACGATATATTGTTAAGAGAATCTGCATTTCAGCAGCCACTTTGCTGGCTATCCTGCTTATATTATTTCTGATGCTGGAACTGATGCCTGGTTCCCCGTTCAATGATGAGAAACTAACCCAGTCTCAGGTGGCACTTTTAAATGCCAAATACGGTCTGGATAAACCAGTATTCATACGGTTTTTAAACTATGTGAAGAACATGCTGTCCGGTGACTTTGGGGTATCCTATACCATTTCCAAGAATACGTCTATTACCACTCTTTTAGCAACCAGACTTCCTATTTCCATCAGAATCGGAGGGCAGGCGGTTTTACTGGGAACTGCGGTAGGACTGGTATTGGGACTCATAGCTGCTTTAAAGCATAATACAATTTTTGATACCATGACAACGGTTATTTCTGTTCTTGGAGTCAGTCTTCCATCTTATGTATTTGCACTGGGACTGTCTTATACCCTTGGCTATCAGTTTAAATGGTTTCCTTTATTGTATCAGCAGCAGGAGGCGGTAAAATCTTCTGTTCTTCCTACTATTTCCTTAGCCATGTTTACAGTAGCGACCGTAGCCCGGTTTACAAGAACGGAAATGCTGGAGGTTCTGGGATCCGATTATATGCTACTTGCAGAAAGCAAGGGGCTTCCCGGCTGGCGGCTCATACTGATTCATGGTTTAAGAAATGCACTGATTCCCATTGTCACAGTTCTGGCACCTCTTGTTGTCAGTCTGATGACAGGTTCTCTGGTGGTGGAAAAAATATTCTCCATTCCTGGAATCGGAAGCCTTCTGGTTACGGCCATTCAGTCCAATGATTATAATGTGATCGTAACTCTGGCATTTATATACAGTGCCATGTATATTGGAATTATGCTTGCTGTGGATATCTTATATGGTCTCATTGATCCACGGATCAGGCTGGCAAAGGAGGATAATTATGAGCAGCTATGACAGGGAAGCAGTAACGTTTGAATTTAAGCCGGATGATTTTATTATGGCTGATAACCGCAGGATAGGAATTGACCGGGTTTATCCGGCACAGTCTTACTGGAAAGATGTCATTTCTTCTTTTTTGAAAAATAAAGGGGCAGCAGCGGGATTTATTGCTATTGTTTTTGTCATCCTTATGGCAATTGCCGGCCCATATATGAATGGCTATACATACAATGAACAGATCATAGCAAACCAGAATCTGGCTCCAAGAGTTCCGGTTCTGGAAAAGTGGGGAATTATGAATGGATCAGAGACCATGAATACTTCCACTGGTAAAGTTACGGTTAACCGGTATGTTGATCCGCAAAAGACTACCGGACTTGAGAATACTTATTACTGGTTTGGTACGGATGTACTGGGCAGGGATATATTTACCCGGACGTTTATGGGAACCAGAATCTCCCTTTACATTGCTTTGGTGGCTGTTCTTGTTGATATGTGCTTTGGCATGAGCTACGGTCTGATCAGCGGATATTTTGGCGGTACAGTGGATAATGCCATGCAGCGGTTTGCGGAGATTTTAAATGGAATTCCAACCCTTGTCATTGTTACCCTGCTTATGCTGGTGCTAAAGCCAGGGCTTGCAACCATCACTCTGGCACTTGCAATTACCGGCTGGATTGGTATGAACCGGGTTGCAAGAGCCCAGGTTTTAAAGCTGAAGGAGCAGGAATTTATTCTTGCATCCAGAACACTTGGAGCTGGGGATTTTTATTTGATTTTTAAGGAAATACTTCCAAACATCTTTGGTCAGCTGATCATTATGTCCATGTTTTCCATACCAAATGCAATCTTTACAGAAGCTTTTCTTGCATTTATCGGCCTGGGGGTTCCGGCACCGTTAGCTTCTCTTGGGTCACTGATCAGCGATGCGTTTAAGTCCTTCACAACCCATCCCTATATGATCATATCACCGGTGATCGTTCTGGCAGTTATTATGCTCAGCTTTAATATGCTGGCAGATGGACTGAGAGATGCGTTTGACCCGAAGATGAAAGAGATGTAGGAGGCAGATTATGAATAAAGATAAGGTTTTGTCAATCAGAGATTTATCCATCTCGTTTCAGACCTCTGCCGGCGAAGTAAATGCCATCAGAGGAGTCAATCTGGATTTATATCAGGGGGAAACGCTGGCTATCGTAGGAGAATCGGGCTCCGGTAAATCGGTCACTGTAAAGGCAATTATGGGTATATTAAGCGGAAACGGAAAAGTAAAGAGCGGAACCATTGATTTTACCTCACGTAAGAGCGGGGAGGAGATAAAAGAAGAACTATTGTCATTTAGTAAAAAGGAAATGCGCCGCCGGATTAATGGCCGCCGGATCGCTATGGTATTTCAGGATCCTATGACTTCTTTAAATCCCACCATGCAAATTGGCAGTCAGATTATGGAAGGAATGCGTTATCACTATAAAACCAATAAAAAAGAAGCGTATGAAAAAGCGGTAAAACTTCTTGATCTGGTTGGGATTACAGAGCCGGAAAAGAGAATGAAAAGCTATCCCCATCAACTTTCAGGAGGGATGAGACAGAGAGTAGTAATCGCAATTGCTTTGTCCTGTGATCCTGAGATATTGATTTGTGATGAACCAACGACAGCTTTGGACGTAACCATTCAGGCTAAAATCCTGGAGCTGATTAAAGATATTCAGAAGAAAACAGGAATTTCTGTCATCTACATTACCCATGATTTGGGAGTTGTGGCAAAGGTGGCGGATTATGTGGCAGTGATGTATGCGGGGAAAGTGGTAGAAAAAGGGCTTTCTGAGGAGATCTTTTATGATCCCAGACACCCCTACACCTGGGGATTGTTATCTGCCATGCCGGATTTAGATACCAGTGACGAGGTGCTTTATACCATCCCCGGAAGTCCGTTCAATCTGTTAAATAAAACAGAGGGTGATGCATTTGCAGAGCGAAACCGGTTTGCATTAAACATTGATTACCGCCTGGAACCGCCAATGTTTGAGGTCACGGAAACTCATTATGCGGCAACATGGCTTCTTCATGAAAATGCACCTGCTGTGTCCATGCCAGAGGCATTAAAGGAAAGGTTAAAGAGAATGGAGGAGGTGAAATCGCTTGGAGGAGAATAGGAAACCACTATTGGAAGTGAGGGATTTAAAGCAGCATTTTAAGCTTGGCAGGAAGTTTTCCATAAAAGCAGTTGATGGAGTATCTTTTCGTATTTACCCCGGAGAGACCTATGGTCTGGTAGGAGAGTCAGGAAGCGGAAAATCAACCATCGGAAGGTCTGTTATCCGTTTGTATGAGCCCACATCTGGTGAGGTGTGGTTTCAGGGAACAAAAATTTCGGGTAAACTCTCTCATCAGGATACAAAGCATTTAAGAACTAATATGCAAATGATCTTTCAGGATCCCATGGCTTGTTTAAATCCCAGAAAAAAAATTCTGGATATTGTTGCTCAGGGGCTTGATATTCACCATATGTACACCACCCCGCAGGAGAGAGAGGAAAAAGTATACCGGATTCTTGATATGGTGGGACTATCCAGGGAACATGCCAATCGATATCCCCATCAATTCTCGGGAGGTCAGAGACAGCGGATCGGAATTGCCAGAGCGCTTATTATGGAGCCGGAATTAATCATAGCAGATGAGGCAATTAGTGCATTGGATGTTTCCATTCAGGCCCAGGTTGTAAACTTAATGAAAGAGCTTCAAAAACAGACGAAAACGGCTATATTATTTATCGCTCATGATTTATCCATGGTAAAATATATTTCTGACAGGATTGGAGTTCTCCATTTGGGGCATATGGTGGAAACAGGGACAACAGAAGAGATATTCTTAAGACCCATCCATCCCTATACAAGATCTTTATTGTCTGCAATACCAAAGCCGGATCCTGTTTCAGAGCGGAGCCGGACGGCCTTTACCTATAACTTGAAAGAAATGGGGATCGATTATCTGTCTGGGACAGCGCATCACGTAGAAGGTGAGCATTATGTTCTTGGAACAGATGATGAGGTGAAACGGTGGATAACCGGTGATTTCTTACAACAATAAAAAAAGGAGGTATGCACATTGGCGGGCATACCTCCTTTTTCTTCTTATCACTTGATTTAATCTATTAACTGAAACTGTTTCATCAGAGACTTAAGCATCTGAGCCTGACCTGCCATCTCTTCGCTTGCAGCAGCGCTCTCTTCCGAAGTAGCAGAATTCGTCTGAACTACGCTTGCAATCTGGTCAATGCCCTGTGTAACCTGGCTGACTGCAGTGGCCTGCTGTTCGGTTGCGGTGGAAATCTGATAAACAAGGTTGGCTACTGTCTGGGATGATAATACAATGCGATCCATGGATTCCTTTGTTTCTTTTGCAATGTGATTGCCGGACTCTATGGAAGCCAGTGCCCGTTCAATCAGTGCAGCCGTATTCTTGGAAGCTTCCTGACTCTTGTTGGCAAGATTTCGAACCTCATCTGCCACCACAGCAAAGCCTTTTCCTGCATCACCTGCTCTTGCAGCTTCTACTGCTGCGTTCAGCGCCAGGATATTGGTCTGGAATGCAATGTCTTCAATGGTCTTTATAACCTTGCTGATTTCAGAAGATGCTTCGCTTATGGTATCCATAGCAGAATTTAAATGTTCCATCCGGGTTTTACCGTACTCTACCTCTGCAGAAGTCGCTTCAACCTGGGTATTTGTTTCTTTTGCATTTTCAGCATTTTGATTGATATTACTTGAAATATCATTAATTGTTGCTGCCAGCTCCTGAATGGAGGAAGCCTGTTCTGTGGCACCCTGACTGAGCGCCTGAGCACTGCTTGCAACCTGTTCAGCTCCACTTGCAACCTGATCAGATGCCTGGGCTATTTTACGCATAGCATCATTAAGTGAAACAGTAAGATCCTGAATGGAGATCTGAACACCCCGAAAAGCACCTTTAAATTCTTCCGGATCGTGAGGAATATTAAAATCCCCGTCCGCCATACTCTGTGTAGTTTTCGAAATATAATTCATATAGTAGGAAATCCGTTCCATCATGGTTCTCATGCTTTGGGCAAGATGTCCTAGCTCGTCATTGGAAGTATACTCAACATGACAATTTAAGTTACCCTGAGCCATCTTGTCTGCTACGTCTTTTAATTCATCAATTGGTTTTATAATACCCCGTGTGATATAGATTGCAATGAAAATGGAGGTTGCAATGGATCCCAGTATGATAATTATCATAATAAAGATGAAGATATTAGCCTGTTCCTCCAACTTGTGTGATTTAATATTGCCTTCATTGGATTTATTCGCCAGCATCGTATTGATGGTATTAGCGATATCAGCTGCCAGAGGGGCCGCCTGGCTGCGGAAAGTGGCCATGGCTTCCTGCGTGGATTTACCTGCAAGATCTATGGTATTGCTTCGAATTCCTTCGTATTTGGTCATTTTTTCAACAAGCTGGCTGTAAAGTTCTTTCTCAGCCGGAGTCTTCATACGACTCTCCACCTGCTTCATCATCTTATTAATTGTATCAACCTGCGTGTTTAAATTCTGTTTCTGTTTTTCTGTTTCAGATGTATCCTCTGAAAAGATTATGTATAAAACTGTTGCACGATGTGCCTGAAATGCCTGCCCAAGGCTTCCGATATCTCCCTGCGCGAAGCCGTAATCCTGAAGTTCAATACTATACTCCTGATTGACTTTGTGGATGAGCAGGATTCCTATGGTTCCTGCTAGACCAGAAAATAATACTACAATAAGAAATGTAAGCAATAACCGTTTTCCAACCTTTAACTTTTTAAGCATGTGTTTTCCCTTCTTAACCTTTGTTTTTCATATACCTTTATTCCATAAAAATTCTTAAACTCATTGTAAAATAATTCCGTTTATAACAATATTATATAGCAATGGTAAGAATTAGTAATATCCAAAATGTGGTATTATTGCAATATTATAGTTGCTTTATTGACATTAGTCAAGAACAGTTAATGACAATAATTCGTCATAAGGTCCCCCCCGTTTTAGGTATGTTTTAACGGACGTTTCCCTGTGATATCAGAAACAGAATCAGGAGGTGTTCTTTGGAATCATTGTTACATTGTTCCCATCCACTGATTACTGCCTGAAGATCTGTTGACTTAAAGTCGTAAACTGTATATGATAAGGCTCGGACTTCACATGATAACTTCTTTTGATGAGGCAGGAAATTAATCTGTCTGCATATGAGGGGGAATATGATGAGACGAGAAGATAGTAAAAGAAATTTGCTTTTTATCGTAACAATCATTTTGATGTCAATCTATTTAATCTGGAGGCTTGTATTTACGCTGCCTTATCACCAGGGTGCAGCAAATATGATTTTTGGACTTCTTTTGTATACTGCGGAAGCAGTTACTGTCTTTACCACCTTTGAACTTCTTTACCAGAAAATACGTATGAACCGGTACCATTTGGAATGTCCGGAAGTACCGGCTGAATATTATCCTGACGTCGATGTTTTTATCGCTACTCATAATGAACCAGCAGATATTTTGTACAAAACGGTAAATGCCTGTACATTTATGGAATATCCGGATAAGAATAAGGTTCATATCTATCTTTGTGACGATGGAAACAGAGAAGAGATTGCGAAACTGGCAGAAGAATTTCAGATTGGATATCTGGGACTTGCTTATAATAAACATGCAAAATCAGGAAACTTAAACCACGCTCTAAGCAGGACTAATTCCCCGTTAATTGCCACATTCGATGCGGATATGATACCACAGAGAACGTTTTTAATGAAAACAGTTCCTTATTTTCTGCTTTCCAGATTTAAGAAAGAAGATGGGGGCTGGAAGTTAAGAGCAGAAGGTGAGATAGATAAACAATTCCGGATGGGGATAGTCCAGACCCCTCAAAGCTTTTATAATCCTGATTTATTTCAATTTAATCTCTATGCAGAAGGTAACATACCAAATGAACAGGATTTCTTTTCAAAAGAAGTGAACATTATGAGAAATTCCTCCAATGCAGTTGCCTATACAGGAAGCAATACGGTAATTTCAAGAGAAGCGCTGGAGGAAATCGGAGGCTTTCCTTATAACACCATAACTGAGGATTTTGAGACAAGTATACGTATTCAGAAAGCTGGTTATATCACTTATGCAACAGATGAGATTCAGGCAGCAGGACTGACAACGACCACAGTAAAATCCATGTTAAAGCAGAGGGTTCGCTGGGCAAGAGGCGTAATTCAGAGCCTGCAGAATACAAAAGCTATAGTTACAAAGAAGCTTTCACTGCCAGCAAGAATCACTTATTTAAACAGCTTTTTGTATTGGTGGTCATTTTTTAACCGTCTGATATTTATTCTTTCACCAATCCTGTTTGCCTTATTTGATTTTAAGATTGTAAACAGTGGATTCTGGGATGTAATTGTTTTCTGGCTTCCGGCTTACATTTTTTATAGCACTTCAATGCGGTATTTATCAGGCAATATCAGAAATCAGAGATGGAGTCAGGTCATTGACACCATCTTCATGCCATATTTGATTATTCCTGTGATACTTGAGACGCTTCATATTCATCAGAGAAAATTTAAGGTTACCAATAAGAAAAGAAATGTGAATGAATCCAGGTTTGGCTATATTCTTTATGCGATTCCCCATATGATTCTTCTTATTTTATCAGCAGCTGCCATGATACGGTTTGTTAACGGAAAATATGGCTGGGCACTTTTATACAGCAGTGTCATTATATTCTGGATCGCATACAATATGGTCGCACTGTGTTATGCTATCTTTTTTATGCTTGGAAGACCGGCTTATAGAAAATCGGAACGTTTTGTGGCAAGTGAAAAAATAGTGGTGGAGTATAAGGGACAGGAATATGAGGCTGTCACTGTGGATTTATCTGAGAATGGAGTGGCATTTCGTATGGAAACACCGGTTTATTTACCGGAACAGGATGTCATTCATTTTACTGTTATTTCCAACCATTATAAGGCTCGTCTTTGCGGGAATATAAAGTATGTGAAAAAGGATGAAATTGAAGGGGGCTGGCGTTATTCAGCCTTAGTGGAACCGGAAGATGAAGGCAGCAGGCGTCAGTATATGCAGCTTATTTATGACAGAGTTCACAGTCTGCCAATGGAAATGAATCTTTGGATCACTGCTTACGACGATATGATAAGAAATATAAAAAAGAGGATTGGCAAAACTTTTTACGATCAGAGAAAATTACCTCGGATACCGGTTAATAAGGAGATTGCATTTTCCAATGGAGCGACCTGCAAAGTAGTAAATTTTAATTTCAATTATTTTTCTGTTCTGAATTTTAATGCAAATGGGAATGAGGAAGATCAGTTTGATTATAATACTGAGATAGGAATCAAGCTGACTTTAAAGAGAACAGGAAAATACCGGCAGCATTCGGTGGAAGAGCTGTTGGCAGTTACTAATATTGATGAACTGATTGAAAAAAATCAAATCGATCAAATCCTGTCTGATATTTTAAAAACGGACGAAGGTGAGAAATAAAAAATGTTATGGCTGCTTCAAAGTGGATTGGTAATATTGCTGATAGGTTCGATGACTGGTTATATGCTTTTTTCAAAGGATTTACTTCAGCTTCAGAGTGAATTTGTTCCTGTTTTCGTTTTTTCCTCTTTGGCCTGCGGGGTATATTTGGGAGGTCTTGCAGGGTATTTATATCCTGGAGCCGTGGTTCTTCTGGCAGGGGGTGTTTTACTTGCAGGAATTTATGGTGTCAGGATTCTATTTAAGAAATATAAAATCCATGCAGAGATTACTTTATTTAATAGTTTGTTTGTGATTGGCAGCCTGTTCTTTTTTTATTTGTTATATAAGAGCAGGCTGATTCACTATGACAATTTTTCTCACTGGGCAGTGGTTCTAAAGCAGATGTTAAGCACCAATGCATTTCCGGACGCTTCCTCTGCGCTGATCGATTTTAAAAATTATCCATTGGGAACTTCTTCGTTTATCTATTTTATCTGCCGGTTTGCGGGGCACTCTGAGGCAGTAATGCTGATTGCGCAGGGACTTTTGATTTTTTCCTGTTTTTATGCATTGTTTGGCGTTATAACCGAGAAAAAAAGGTTTTTACTCTATGCGTTTTTAGCGGCAGGCTGCTCCACACTTTCTGTGTTTAATATTACTATAAGAATCAGCAATCTGCTGGTTGATTTTTTGCTGCCAATTTTTACGCTGGTTTTATTTGCAGTTGTTGACCGGTATGAGAAACAATTGGTAAAGTCATGTTTTGTAATTGTGCCGGTTGCCGGGCTTTTAATGATTATTAAGAGTACCGGAACGATCTTTGCAGGAATCGGATTTTATTATCTTATATTTATATGGTTAAAAAACAGGGATAGAGATTTGGTTAAGAATGGATTTGCGGTACTTCTTTCCATTGGAGTGGCATTGATTCCCTGGTTATTGTGGAGCTGGCATATGGCTGCGGCTTTTAAGGGAGTTGAAAATAAGTTTGATGTGACACGGCAGGTGGATACCGTATATGGTGGGAAAACTCAGGAGGAAGTCAGGCAGATTATAAGTCTGTTTATTCAGTCAGTTTTTGATTTGAAAAGCAGACCTTTTATGGGGATTTTGGTGTTTAATCTTTTGGCAGCGGGAGGTAGTATATTTGCCTGGGCAGTGTTGAAAAAGAACTGGAGACTATGGAAGGCTTTAATTGCTCTGGATGCTGTAGTTATATTATATTATGTTGGTATTTTAGGGTTATATATCTTTTCCATGCCTTCTGATGAGGCACTCAGGCTTGCTGGATTTGAACGTTATGCTTCCAGCATTGTAGTTCTTTTTGCGGGAGGTCTGGTTTTATGCGCGACCGGGGATTTGGAACGAACTTTTTATTATAGAATCGGACAGGTTGCGGATCTGATGGCTTTTAAAAGTGTGGATAGCAAGGATCGGTATCAGAAAGGGGTGATTGTCTGCATAGCATTAGCGGTTGTTCTTCTGATGTCGGAGTTTAATGGTATGGAGACGATACAGGAATCTAATACTTCCACATTGCCTTATAAGGTACGGCAGGTTACGGGGGATCGTTGGTATCAAGATGGGAAGGTGGATGAGAGCAGGTATTTGTTTTATGCAACAGATGCGGACGGGCAGGTGACGGATTATTATCTGCAGTATATTGGGAAATACATGCTTTTTGCGCCTCATGTGGATGGCATCTGCGCTTTCTATGAAGATAATATGGACAATCTTCTGAGCGGGTATGATTATCTGGTGGTGGTGGAGAGTGATGTGGAGGCGCGGGATTTGCTTAGGAAGCATTATGGGGTAGCGGGGGAGGTTGGGGTTTATCGGGTTGAGAGAGATGGGGGGAGGGTTGGACTGGAACGTCTGGATAATGATTTTTGAATGCGTTTATATAAATAAATGATAATGGTCTAAAAGTTATTGTAGACTTTTTGACACCACCGTTGGTACCCTGAAGTCTTCGGTATCTGTTACATGCTGTCTATATCCTCATTGCCATTTAATTCCATAATCCAGCGCAGCAGCTGGCTGCCTTATGTGGCTACCACATCGTTTTTGTTATTTAGTGCAACGGAAAGCGGAAGTGTTAAATTCCAGTCAGCCTTAGCAAGGCGTTTGCTTTGCAGCTTATATATGAATTTGTGACAGGATTGTTCTCTGGTCAATTGCTTTCTCCCCCTTAATATTTCATTTTAAGTATTATTTTTGTTCTGCATCTTGGCTTTTTCTGACTGAACTTTACGTTCTTTCGGCGTATATGGGGGTATATTGCGCTGATTTGTACGTTCGGTGCAGAAATCGCGAATACTGAGTTCACCTGCATAAACTCTGTGGAATTCTTCTCTTGTTGGTATGGTTGGTTTTTTAAAAGATTTCATATAGATTGGCTCTCCTTTTTGTTTTTATCTTTTGGCAGTTTGCCGGTCAGATTTTTTATATAGGAGAGAAGAAATATAGGAAGTAAAATAAGAAGTTATATAAGGGGTATATTTGGTTATAGTTTATTTTGTGGTGTGGACAAATAATAACATGATGTAGACAAAAAGTCAACCACTGATTTATGTTTTATATTATTGACTCTTGACTTCGTAATTTGTCAGTGTTATCATGATAATAGAACACGTGTTCGAAAAAGAGAGAGGAAATAGGGGAAGAATAAAACCATATTTTGAGAAGATAGTATAATTTATTTATACATGGTATATTGTAAAGGTTGGATTGTGGGACAATTACTTTATAGAAAAGTTAATAATAGTATATAAAAAGAGCAGAAAATATCATGCAACATCCCTTCTTTCTGATTAAACTAAACTTAGAACAGGAGGAATAATAATATGAATCATGTAACAGCTTATACCTTGAATCTCGAAGGTAACAATTATGAAGTAGGTTACCAGGCGGGAAAGTTTATGGGGGAGAATTCCCAATTGAGATCAATTCATACCCAATCGGTGGAAGGATTTGGAGCAGGAGATTTTAAAGAGGCACAGACATTGTTCAGCCGATGGTGTCCGGGACTGAATGAGGAAATTCAGGGATTTGCGGATGCGTTGCAGGTCGAGGCGGAACAGATATATTTCTATGGAATGACATATCTGTTACCCCGTTGCAGCCAGGTTGCACTTTTACCATCTATGACAGCAGAACAAAAGCCTCTTCTTGCCCGGAACTATGAATTTAATCATGAAGCAGAGGATTTTTGTCTTGTAAAAACTAATATTACAGGAAAGTTTGCCCATATTGGAACCAGCGTACTGTTTTTCGGGCGGGATGATGGTATTAATGAACATGGACTTGCGGTGACCATGAGTTCCTGTGGATTTCCAGTAGGGGCGATGCCTTATATGAGGGAACCGAAGATAAAAGGTCTTCAATTCTGGGCAGTCATTCGGTCTTTATTGGAAAACTGTATAGATGTAAGGGAAGGGCTTGAGTATATTCGTGATATGCCAATTGCGTATAACCTGAATTTAATACTTCTTGACCAGGCTGGCAACGCCGCTCTGGTGGAAACAGTGGATGGAAGATTATCCTATAAAAAACTGGATTCCACTTCACCTCAACAGTTTTTACATGCCACCAATCATCCGGTCTTACCGGAATTAATTCCTTATGAACCCAAAGCATTTGTCCATTCTTTGAAACGCTACGATTACATTACAGGAACCCTGACCGACACCTGTAAAGTAACCAGAGACCAGTTGAAGCATATGCTTTTATCAAAATATCCAGAGGGATTGTGTACCCATTATTACGAAGAGTTTTTTGGCACTACGAAGAGCATGATTTTATCTCCGGCTGATAAATCAATTGATATCTGCTGGGGTGGTAGAGAAGAGAACGGTTGGGAACGCTATCAAGTGGGCGATACCATGAAAGAAACGGCAAGAGAAATTGGATTGAATTTTGAAAACGCCGATCCGGATATTTATACTTACCGGCCGATTCTATAAAAAGGAGTGATTTGTTATGGATTACCGGAAATCGCTGGAGCAGGCGGTGATTTATATCGAAGCCAACTTAAGAGAAGACATTCGTGTAGAAGAAGTGGCTAAGGCGGCCGGTTATTCCTACTATCATCTCAATCGGCAATTCTATTCCCTTCTTGGTGAAACCATAGGAAGCTATATTAAAAAACGCCGCCTTGCCGATGGAGCAAAGCGGCTGCTCTATACAGATGAGCGAATTATTGATATTGCAATTGACAGTGGATTTGAGTCATCAGAAGCATTCAGCAGGGCATTTAAAGCAGTATATCGAGTGAGTCCCCAGTTGTACCGTACCAATCGTCTGGATGCTTATGTTGGAGCAAAAGAACGATTGGATCAGGGACTTTTACAGCATCTTATAGCAAACGTAACGGTACATCCCAAAATTGTGTCCATGCCAGAAATTAAAGTGGCAGGAATACGGGGGGAAACCACACTCTCAGATATAAAGCTAAGAGATCTTTGGAAAAATGCAAACAGTATGCGCTGCCACATACCCAATCTGATGAAGGGAGGCAGAGGTTTTGGTATTTGCGAAGCCTGCAATGAAAATACTCTGTATACCATGAATGATTTTGTTCTATTTACTGAAGTGGCGGGGTTTGAAGTGGATTCATTTGAAGACCTTCCATCACAATTTGTAAAAAAGGTGCTGCCTGCAGGAAAGTGTGCTGTTTTCACTCACAGGGGAAGTTTAAGAATGCTTCCCCAGACCTTTGAATATATTTGGGGAACCTGGTTTCTGGAAACGGAAGAGGAATTGGATTTTCGGGAAGATTTTGAACTCTACGATAATCGGTTTCTGGGTTACGATCATCCTGATTCTGAAGTGGATTTATATATTCCCATTCGATAATAGATGGGATTGGTGAGATAAACGGTAGCTTACTTGCAAAATCCCCCCGACTCCCTTATGATAATAGATACATAACTATTAATTTATTTGGGATAAGAAAGGTAATATTATGTTTACAAAACAAAGTCTGAAACAGAATTTAAAAGAAATGGGAATTCAGCCTGATGATACATTATTGGTGCATTCATCCATGAAAGCTATTGGAGAAGTTGAAGGTGGAGCGGATACTGTACTGGATGCATTCATGGAATATTTATCTGAAGGTCTTCTTATACTGCCAACTCATACATGGTATTCCATGTCGGAATATCATAATGTTTATGATCCACGGTTAGAACCGGCTTGTGTAGGGATTTTACCCAATCTTTTCATGAAACGGAAAGGCGTTCTTCGTTCGCTCCATCCCACCCATAGCTTAGCGGTATACGGAAAGGACAGTGAAGCCTTTATTGAAGGGGAGGAGAATCGTACAACCCCCTGCCAGCCAGGCGGAAGCTATGACCGCTTAATGGAAAGAGGAGGTAAAATCCTGCTTCTAGGTGTCGGACATGAGAGGAATACCTTTATCCACTGTGTGGAAGAGCATTTAGATGTGCCGGACCGTCTTACTAAAGAGCCCACATATTTTAAGATAGTGATGCCGGACAAACAGATAAAGCCTTGCTTTATGCACCGGCATGAAAACTCTGTTACAGACCATATTTCAGAAAATTATAAAAAACTGGAGCAGGCTTTCTATGACAGACATGCAGCAGTAAAGACCATGTTTGGCAATGCCGCCTGTATTCTGTGTGACACGAAAGCAATTTTTGAAGTGACAAAAGATGTGCTGTCCCACCAGATCAATTGCCTGATTGAATTGCAGACCATTCCGAAGGAGTGGTGGCTTAAAGAATAATAATTCATTTTAGCTTGTTCAGGTGAGTATAATAAACTGCCTGGACAAGCTTTTCGTCTAGAACTCTATAAAATCACAGAAGTAAAACCTACCCAAATCCCAAGGTGTTAGAAAATTTGGAACTAATATGTCTATTAAGCATGCTATGCGATAGTACTATCATGGTTTCTGTCAGTAATTATTCTATTTCACATATTTTCCTGAAAAATAGAACATTGCGTTACATATTGACACTATGAGAAAAAAAGAATACAATCATTCTAATTATGAATCTGATTCGTATATATAAACTTAGGGAGGTATGAAATGAATCGAACCGTGGAACGTACATTTACGATCTTGCAGTTGATAGCTGACAGGAAAAGAGGGATAACCTTACAGGAGATTACCAATGAAATGGGAATGGCTAAAAGTAGCGTTTTTGTTATTGTACAGTCATTATTGGAACTGAACTATATTACAACACTTCGTGATAATGATAAGAAATATTGTCTGGGGATAGAGGCTTTCTCCTTGGGGATGAAATATATAGATGATATGAGTCTGATTAAAGAATGTACTGTAAATCTGCAGCCCATAGCTGAAAAATATAATAAAACAGCTTTTGTTGCAGTTTTAAATGGGACCAAGATCGTATACGTTCATAAATATGTGGCGCAAAATGCAAGACTGGCTTCATGCGCTATCGGGACCAGAAAAGATGCCTATGCAACATCTCTGGGGAAAGCAATCCTTGCATTTTTGTCTAAAGAGGAGCAGAGCGCTATTTTGGACAAGATAGATTTTAAACCTTTAACAGACTATACCATTACTTCCAAAAAACAACTGCTGGAAGAGTTGGAAAGAACAAAGGAACGGGGGTATTCTTTGGATCAGAGGGAATTGGAGGACATAACCAGCTGCTGCGGAGCACCTATTTTTGATTATACAGGAAGAGTAATAGCAGCTGTTTCTTTATCGGATATTTATGATGAAACAATTGATGATGAGCAGGTAGCCCGGGAACTTAAAGAGGCAGCAATGCAAATATCAAAAAATTTAGGATATCACCCCAACCCGTGATATCCTCCTTTATTTAATTAATCATATACTTGCGGGCTATATTATTATGCGAAAATCGAACCCTTTGTTAACGATAATGTAATACAATACGAAGGTCATTTTCGCATTTTTTATTTGTATTATTTAAAATAATACGCTTTTAAAAACAAGCATATAATATAAAATGTACATTTATGTTGACAATTGTAAAAATAAAATGTATAATGTGCTCATATCAAGAACTTGGTTCTTATATATGAACTTTTGCACTGGAGATCTCTATTAAGAGATCTTAGTTTATAAATATTATTGTGAACGAGGTTCTTAATTATGAACAAAGCCAAAGAAAATCTTTTGTTTCTATATTTCGACTTATTATTTTTCTCAATACTTGCCGCTATTTCAGAAATTATGAGTTATAAGCTGCTGGAATATTGGAACAGCAGCTTTTATTTCAGCTTTTCCATGGTTCTCTGCCTGATATCCATGATTCGCTGGGGAGCGGTGGGAGTAGTAGTGATCATGATTGGAGGAATTCCCAGTATACTGTTTTCCTCCATGCCTCTTTGGTCCGGATTTTTATTTTATATTCTGTCAAATGCATTTATTGGGCTTCCTATGATGGTTTACGGAAGCAGAAACAGAAACACCATTGCTGACGGACATGTTTTTCTGCTTCTTTATATCTTTTTTTCTCATTGCAGTCTTTCGGCAGGAAAGGGAATTGTCATATTTTTACTAACCGGGAAAACAACAGGCGTTAAGGATTATTTTGGAGCAACATTTTTTACCATGATTATCAATATCATTGTGTGCTGTGTTCTTCAAATGCGAAAAGGTCTGATTTGTGATATGAGATATTATTTTACTTACTTGGAAGGAGAAGGGAATGGGAGCGGAAGAATTTAAAATGCGTGAGCCCCAAACAAAAAAAATATGGAAAGCGGTGAGAAAGGACTGGCGTTTATATGTACTCCTGCTTCCCATGGTGATCTGGTTTGTTTTGTGGGCATATAAGCCAATGGGAGGGCTTCTCATTGCGTTTAAGAGATTTGATCCTCAATTTGGAATATGGGGAAGTGAATTTAAAGGAATTGACAATTTTATTAACCTTGTTTCTGGAGTCAATAAGGTTGAGTTTTGGCAGGCATTCCGAAATACATTTATTATCAGTGCTTACAGTCTTATATTTGGATTTCCTGTACCGATTATACTGGCCTTATTATTTGCTGAAATAGGGAATGATACGGTGAGAAAACTTACGCAGACCGCAACCTACCTGCCTCATTTCCTTTCTGAGGTTACAATTACAGGAATTGCACTTATGCTGGTTTACAGCGGAGTGCGTTCAACGGGAATTATTGCATCTCTGCTCCAGCATATTGGCTTAATTGATCCAGGAGTTTCGATCATGCAGAAATCCAATTATTTCAGGCCGCTCTATATTATGGTCGGGATCTGGAAAGAAAGCGGATATAATTCCATTGTTTATTTTGCAGCTATTATGGGGATTTCCCCCACTCTGTATGAGGCATTAAAAGTCGATGGAGGCAATAAATTTCAGGAAATCCGCTTTATCACATTTCCGGGTATGGCTCCAACTCTGATCATTATGATCATCATGAGGATAGGAAGTATGCTGACCATTGGCTATGAAAGAGTTTTGCTTTTATACAATGCTAATATTTATGTGACAGCAGATGTGCTCTCCACCTTTGAACAAAGAATCGGTATTCTGTCAGGCAATTACGGAATCGGAGCTGCAGTCAGCCTGTTCAATTCCCTGATTGCGTTTGCACTGGTGATTGGTGCCAATACAATCAGCAGAAATATATCAGAAACATCTCTGTGGTAGATTAGGAAAGGTGAAAATGATGGAGCGCTTAAACAGAAGTGAAAAGATATTTAAGGTGTTTTCCTATACGATGATTATCATCTTTGCATTGCTTGCCTTGTATCCGGTTTTGTACGCATTCAGCGTATCAATCAGCGGAAAGGTTGCATATGAAAGCGGCCAGATTGTACTCTTGCCGAAGGCAGTGACATTTCAGGCCTATGATATGGTGCTGCATAACAAAGGATTTTGGATAGCGTATACCAACACCCTGTTCTATACCGTTCTTGGTACTGCCTGGAGTATGGTAATTTCCATTACAGGTGCATATGCATTGCAGAAAACAAAGCTGATGTTCAGACGGCAATGGAACTTTCTGCTGGTATTTACCATGTGGTTCAGTGCCGGAATGATTCCTCTGTATCTGAATTATAAAACCATGCATGTGGACAACCGTTGGGGAATGATTATAGCCTTCGGTGTCCAGGCATATAACATTATACTTCTCAGAAACTATTTCAGCAGCATTCCAAAAGAGATAGAAGAAGCTGCAATCATGGATGGAGCCAATGAGTTTCAGATGCTAGGAAAGGTTTACATACCAATGTCCACTGCCAGCATCGCAACAGTAACCTTATTCTATGCCATATCAAGATGGAATGGTTATTACTGGTCGAGGATGTTACTGGCAAACCCCTATGAGCAGCCGCTACAGGTATACCTGCGCCAGTTGATTGAGAATTATCAAAAACTATATGATGAGTCTCCGGTTAATCTTGCATATTCCGCAGACAGTCTGGCTTATGCCATTATTATATGTTCTATCATTCCAGTATTAGTTATTTACCCCTATATTCAGAAGTACTTTGCAAAAGGCGTGAATATGGGGGGAGTAAAAGGATAAATGATTTATTTGCCATAAGGCAGAAGGAGGATTTTATGAGGAAAAAAGTAGCAGGGGGTACACTGTGTGCCGCTTTACTGGCAGCGGTATTGACGGGATGCGGTTCTTCCATTGTTGATCAGGCATCAACCCGGGCAGCAGTTGAAACACAACAGGAAACCAGTGAAGCAGCAGATGATAAAACCGATTTAACAGAAACAGTAGAGTTAAAATTTAATGTTGCCACTGGAAATAAGTCAAGAACCATGACTTATAATCAGGAATCTCCATTGACCTTGCCGGATGGCACAGTTGTAACGGCCGGCATGCTTAAACCGATGTGGTCTTATATGGAAAAGGAATTGAACAGCAAGTTTTCCGATGTGACGGTACAGGATGTGAAGACCAGCGATATGATTCAGACCGAATCCACGTCTAACTTTTCCGGAGCCAATATTTTTGGAGGCGAATCAATTGCAGAACGCCTTATGTTTTATGGAACAGAAGGAAAATTTGTAAATCTGACCGAAATGATGAAAACCGGCTATATGCCCAATTTCAAGGAATATTTAACAAAGAATCCTGACGTTAAATCTGCGATTACCGCTTACGACGGGAATATTTACCATGTACCTTATATTGCTGAACTGAATCAGATAGCAAGATCTTTTGTTATACGTGAATCATGGGTTACTGGTCTGCTGGATGCAGAGGGCGCTCCCTACGATAAGAATTCCTTTGATGTGTATTATAATGGGTTTTATGTGGGTAATAACCGCAGAACAGGTGAAAACGGAGGCATGGTTTCTCCTAAAGAAGGAACTGATATTGTCAAGAAAACCGACCAGGATATTATTGAAATTCAAAATAATCTGGAAGTAAAAAATGGGGAAACTTTAACCAGGGCATTAATTCAGTATATTAAAGACAATTACGATTACAGCAGTCCATCGGAATTATTCCTTGGGGAAAAGGCTGCTTATGACATTGATGAAATGATCGCTCTGATGCGCTGTATTAAAGCAAATCCCACCCTGCTGACCCAGGGAAAGGCTGATGTTGTATGGCCGCTTTTTGTAAGACAGTCCAACTATCGCGAGGATTTGCTTCGTTTATCTACATATTTCGATGGAGTGAAAGTCCATGGAGCAGATTCTTATACCGCAAGATGGTATATTGATGAGAACGGGCATATCCAGTATACCTATTCAGAAGAAGGTGTGTACAATGTCTTACAGTATTTATCCATGATGGAAGCGGAAGGACTGATCTATTCCGACGCATATGATCTGAGTGAAAAGACCAATTACCGATCTACCCTATGGGGAACGGATAATGGAGAAGCACCGTCTTTTGGATTTATGACTTATGATTGGATTGCGTCATCTACTTCTGACTCCCTAAATCCTGATACAGCTGTGATTCTGCCTCCGGTTGCCAAGGTGAATGGTACATGGCAGTATTATCTGGATAATGGGAGAGCCATTAAGCCAGATGGCTGGGCTATTTCTGTAGCAGGTTCTACGGAAGATCAGATACACCGGGCATGCGCGGTAATGGATTACCTGTTTACACAGGAAGGAAGCAGATTGCAGAATTATGGCTTACCAATGAATCTGGAGGAGGGTAAAGATTATACAGGACCGGATGGATTAAAATATCCCTTATTCACCAGCTGGGTATATGAAACTTCAGGCAAAGTGGCAAAAGGAGATCTGTCTACGTTTTTACGAGACTGGATGGGATGCCTGATGCCCATTGGCTACCAGAAAGAAATCGGCTTTGAGTATCAGTATACTTCTGAGCGGGGATTTGAAGGCTGGGCGCTTCTGCAAAATTCAACGACCAATTTTGCAACTTATGCAGGAAAAGGAGTAAGCGGGGATAATCCAAATTATTATAAGATGGTTCCTCCGGTCTTTTCCCTGACTTCCAGGCAGAAAGAAACAATTGCAGATACCACATCTCTGGATACCGACGACATTGTAGAATTTATGTTTAATATTGTCCGTTATCAGGCAAAAGGCAATGCGCCTCAGGGAGCCGTAGTAGCAAAAAACTACGAAGAGTATCTGGCAGAATTTAAAAAGAGGGGACTTGATATTTATAAAGAAACTTATCAGGCGGCCTATGATGTTATGACATTGGATAAAAAGTAATTAAACGGGGGAGGGGGCTTTCTCCTCCCTTATAAAAAGGTGGGAGCTGATGATGCAGAAGTATTTTAAAACTCAAAGATTAGCAGCAGGAATATATACCGGGATCGTAATCATTGTATTCATCTATACTCTCTGCTTTATGACGGAGTATAAAGATTTGTTTGGGCTGAAATTAAAGCAAAATGATCAGATTTCTTTTTTTCATGATTACATCCTGCAAATATTTAATAAACAAATTTTTACCTTTGCAGTATTTGGAGTTCTTGTAATATTACTTTCCTTCCTGCTGGAGGTCTTCGGTAAAATACCGGATAAATTTGCTTTAATCATAATGGAATTGTCACTGCTACTCTGTTGCGCATGTACCGTCTATGCCTTGCTTAATCTTCAGGCCATAGAAAGCTATTATGCAGGCCTGGATTTCAAGTATTTGGGGTTAGAAAGCGTAAGTGATTATAAACCCCATTTTACCACGTTCCGTATTGGAACAGGAATCTATATTTCCTATATTTTCAGCTGTGTTTATTATATCGTTGCCATAGGAAGAAGCCATATTAAATTCCAGAAGAATCGGAAGAAGGGGAGCACAAGGAATGAATAATCGGTTGCTTGAAAAAGAAAAAAGGGCATACGTGTCATTATATAAAAAGGATGTGTTGCCATATTCACTGATTCTATGTGCCATATTGGCTGAACTTATCTATGATATTATGATTTTGGATGTGATGCCAGTAAATTACCTGATGGGAGTTACGGTAATGATTAATATTCTGATATTGTTTGTACTTTTTACCTGTGCCGTTAAGGTGAATATTTACCATAAAATGTGGGCGGTTATTTCTTCTTTTCTTGGTATTTACATGCTGATTAGAATGTCTGTGCTGGTTCCCTTTGTGTTGAAGCCCTATGCCAGACATACAGAGATCATGGCTGCAAATCTTTTGGGCGGTATTATGCTTCTGGCGGCTGGCTTTGTTAGTTTAAAGCATAGCAACATAAGACAACGGCTTCAGGAACAGTTACAGAAGTCAGAAGTCAGCTAGGATGAGGTGAAAAGTATGGGGAAACTCCTGTTTAAAAATATAAGCAAAGCATATGGAAATGGATTTTGTGCAGTCAATAAATTCAATTTGGAGATTCAGGATGGGGAATTTATAGTTCTTGTGGGTCCGTCAGGCTGTGGAAAGTCAACAATCCTGCGCATGATTGCCGGACTGGAAAAGATATCTGACGGAGAACTGATTCTGGATGATAAAGTAATTAATAAATGCCCACCTGTAGAACGGGATATTGCGGTGGTATTCCAGGATTACGCGCTGTATGGTAACATGTCGGTTTATGACAACGTTGGGATGAGCATGCGTGTCAGACATGAAAAAGACACGGTTATTTATGATAAAGTGAAAGAAGCCTCGGGAATTTTAGGAATTGGAAGCCTGCTAAAACGTTTGCCGGGACAATTATCCGGAGGGCAGAAACAAAGAGTAGCTCTGGCCAGATCCGTTGTAAGAAGGCCAAAGGTATTTCTTATGGATGAGCCGTTGTCAAACCTGGATGCAAAACTGAGAACAAGTACGAGGGCTGAAATCGTAAGACTCCAGAGAGAATTAAAGGTTACGACTGTTTATGTAACCCATGACCAGACAGAGGCCATGACAATGGCAGACCGAATGGTGGTTTTAAAAGATGGAATTATCCAGCAGGCTGGAACTCCTAAAGAAATTTATTATGAGCCATGTAATTTATTTGTAGCAGGTTTTATAGGAGCGCCTCAGATGAATTTTATTGAAGGAAAAGTTGAAGGCAGCCAGTTTGTGTTCGACTCTCATTCACTTCTCCTGCCTCAAAGGATCGCGGATCCTTTAAAACAATATTCTGGCAGCGAGCTTATACTGGGGATCAGGCCGGAGCATTTTTCGATTTCCAATGGGGAAAATAAAAATGTGTTTACAGGAGAACTGGAGAACAAAGAGTTTTTAGGCAGTAGCTATATATTATATGTAAGGATTGGAGAATCGGTTTTGACATGCCAGGTAGAGAGCACGGAAGACTGTTTTGACAGACAGGTCAATGTCCACTTTGGAATGGAACATATCTATTTTTTCGACAAGAAAACAACCCAGTTAGTGATGCATGCAAAGGCGGGAGAGAATGATGAGTAAACAGTTAACCAGTGTTGCGAAAGCGATTATTATAATTTCTTCTTTGGTGCATCTGATTTTTACCAATATTCATGTAAAAGCCCTGCTGCTCCTGGAACATGAAATGTGCGGTTTTGTGATGTTCCTGTTTGTTCTGATGGGACTGGTTGCTTTATTTGAGACGACCCGCATTAAGAAGAAAGAAATAGCAGAACGGATTTTTACCGCTTTGATTTGTTTTGTAACAGCAGGATTAGGATTGTATCTGGTGGTGATTTACCGGAATGCGATTTCTGTGCAGCGTTCTCTGGATGTGGGTGTGGTAAATCGTGCAGTAGTTTTCAGCATGGCAATCATATTGGCTTATGTAATTTCCGGCCTTATGCTGATTGCTGATTCAATTAAGAACAGGTGATGAGATCATGGCAGGCAGAGAAAGAAAGTATGGAAAAAAGAAGATTTCAGACAATGTGAAAGCGGGAGTATTCAGGTGGTGGATCGCAGGTATGTGCTACTTTTTTATTGGATTTGGCACTCAGTCCGGAATCTTTACAGACCCTCTGGATATGATTTTTTTTCTTGGATTGGGATTGGGGCTTGCAACATTGTTTCTTTATAATCCGGTTGCTTATCGGATGTTTGATATAGTAAGAAAAGGGAAAATTTACAATCAATCCTATTTTGAACGAAGCGGGTGGAAAAATGCAGTTTTAAAGCTGTCTGAGATCTTAAAAAACATGGTTCTTGTGTTTTTGGTTTATGTGACTTACCAAAGCATAAATATACTGCTGGAAAGACTGCTCCACCTCCCGGAAGGCACGGTCACTGTACCAGGAGAACCCATTGGTTTTGCTTTGATTTACACTATCTTTTATTATCTGTTGACCGGATTAATGGATACAGTGGTCGAAATGAGGAAGTAGGAGGAGAAGTAGAAAGATGAGCAATCTTATATTTATTGGTGATATAAGGCCTTACAAAGAACAGATCAAAGGCTTGAGAAAAAAGCAGTATCGAAGATTGCTTGAGCAGGCTGACCGGTATGAAGCATATCAACTGCCTGTACACCATCCAAAAGAGAGCACTACATATATGGGTGTTGCAATTATGAATCTTGCTCTTGCCTATTGCCTGAGCGGGGAGGAAAAGTATCTTTTCGAGGCAAAGAGGTTCATTGGGACGGTTTTATCCTATGAACAATGGGGAAATGCCCATTTGGTGAATGTGGATTTATCTGCTTCCTGGATCTTATTCGGATTGTCCCTGGGATACGACTGGCTGAAACTGTTTTTAGGGGAAGAAGAAAAAGAGCAAATTCTTGCTAAAATCAGACATCACGCAGATATTATGTACCAGTACAAATTAGATACTACCGGTCATGGCTGGTCAACCAACTATTATCAGAACCACAACTGGATCAATATGACTGGTCTGGCAGCGGCAGGATATGTACTTTCAGATACTTATGACAAGGCCATCCAATATACAGAGGAAGCAAAAAAAAATTTTGGCAAAGTGTTCTCTCTCCTTGCAGATGACGGTTCAAATTATGAAGGTGTTCCTTACTGGAGATACGGGGGAATGTGGCTGTTTGTATATGCCCATCTGCTTAAAGTACAGGAAAACATTGATTATTTTAAGACAAGCAATTATCTGAAGCATACCTTTTATTATCGATTATATCAATCTTGCGGGGATTTTGAGCAGCAGATGAATTTTGGAGACAGTCATGACCGCCATAGCGGACATGCCCCCTGCGTCTATTATAAGGTGGCCGCCGAGTATGGGGATGGTTTCGCTCAGACATTTGCAAATCTTGTTCTTGATGAATTCTTAATGGTCGAAGCCCAAAAAAGTAAAATCAAGCCTGGCATTTTACCGGAGGCAGCATTTGAATTTCTATGGTATGAGCCTAAAGTGTCTGAGAAACCCCTTTCTCTTCTTCCAAAAGTCAGGTACTTTGAAGATTTGGGCTTGCTGTCAATGAGAGAAAACTGGAGTAGAAGCAGTAAGGTACTGACGATGAAATGCGGGTATCCAGGGGGAAGAAAACAGTGGATGAATGGTTGGGATTTATATCGCAGAGAAGGCCTGGATTGTCTTTCCCTTTCTCACCATCATCCAGATAATCTTTCTTATATCTTTACAAGGGGAAGCGAATATCTGACCTGCGAAGACGGATATAACCGTAATATTATGCCGGATAACCACAATGTAATTCTGGTAGATAATCAGTACTCAGATGTAGAAAATGTAAATGACATATATATGAGCAGTGCCGGAAAAAGGCTTGAAAAGGATCCGTTTTATCCTATTGAAGATAGATATCGTGGAGAAGTGGTTTACTTAGAAATAGATGATTCCATGGTTATTTACAAAGGAGAAACCTCCGGCATATATCCGGAAGAGTTTGGCATGAAAGAAGTAAGCCGGCTGTTATTTACCGATGAGTTATTCTTTTTCCTGTTTGTTGATGTATGTGTGTCTGACAGGAATCATATTTATCGTATTATTTCCAATACGGATATGCCGGCGCAAAAGCAGAATGATCATACCTACTACTATCCAATGGAAACCGGAGGTATTACTTATACGGTTTTTTCAGATCAGGAAATCTGTTCGAAACAGTACTCCCAGGAAATTGTAAGCGTAATGACATCTCAGGAGCCGGATAAGCTTTGCAGTTCTTACATCAATACTTTGTCATTTCAATCAGTAGCTCCCACGAAAAAACAAACGTTGATAGAATGCTTTACTTTTGATGGAACGAATACGGAGGTCACCTTTGAAGGCGCGAACCTTCATGTCAGGCACGGAGACAAAGAATATCAGTTGATTTTTGGAGATGAAATGACTGTAAGTATTATAAAGGTTTGCAGTAAAGGCGGGGAAAGAAAAAGTTACCGGGTTCCGTGAAAACAGAAAAAAGCGAGGTGTGGGAATGAAGTATGTAAATGACAGATTTTATGAATGGATGAATAGAAAGGAAAGGAACCGGGAGATCCTGCAGGAAATGAAAAAAGAGGTCGATGAGTTCCTTCCTGATTTTTATGACTCTCCAGACCGGTTAAGCCGTTGGGGGCACTACTATTTTTGCGACGATGACGGAGGGAGGCTGATTTTTGATTTGAAATCACCCAACAGGCATCGGTGTGAAGTATGTGGTAAGGTGTTTGAAAGTGAGATTTTAGATGGCGTTTGGGTTTATTTTTACCGGAACAAAGCGGTGATTATGGCGCTGGTATCTGCATTCATATATAAAGCCACAAAAGAGAAGAAGTATTTTGATTATTCCGTGAAAGTAATGGAATTTTACGCCCGTCACTACAAGGAATTTCTGATTCATAACAAAGAAAATCTGATATCAGATTCCTATGATACAATGCCCTGGGGCTGTGCAAGAATGATGCCTCAGGGACTGAATGAATCCATTGTTGCAATACGTTTTGTTCAGACCATTGAGATATTAAGAGATGAATTAAGCCCGGAATTTCTTGATATGGTATATCACAATATGTTTCGGGAAATGTATCTTCTTTTGGCGCCCCAGGCTACCAGAATTCATAATATCAGCTGTTGGAATCTGGCTGCTATCGGTGTAATGGGGCTGGCATTCCAGGATCAGGAGATGATTGATTTTGCATTCACCAGTGAGTTTAATGTAAGAAAACAGCTTCAAACAGGGGTAACAAAAGACTTTTTCTGGTATGAGGGGTCCATTCATTATAATTTCTTTTTGCTGGAAGGCATTACTTATCTGTTTTTGTTCAGTAAGATTTACAATTATGATTTTGGAAAAACGGAGACCGGAATTTTACAGAATATGTTTGTGCAGGCATACAATTATGCATTTGACAATCAATTCCTGCCCAATCCCAACGATGGCTGGCCTAATCTGAATCTGCGCACATTCAGTTATATCTACCATACGGCAGCCAGGGCTATGGGAGAAGACAGCGCTATCGGCAATCTTGTGAAAAATATTGAAACGTCTGATTCCGTTCGAACGCCTCTGCCTTTATCAGAGCCATATTATTGCAAAAACTGTGTTTGTCTGGAACAATTGTTGTTTAACATTGATTTTGATTATGAGAATTTCACCCCAGTTAAGCAATATTCAAGTAACTTTCCCAACTCCAATTATGTGATTTTAAGAAATTCAAAATGGAATGGGTTTATGAAGTATGGATTAAATGGGAAATCTCACGCCCACCCGGACATCATGAATGTGGAACTGATGTATGGAAATCACAGAATATCCAGAGATTTGTCAAATGCTGGT
Organism: Lacrimispora defluvii; assembly: GCA_013036995.1. GTDB lineage: Bacteria > Bacillota > Clostridia > Lachnospirales > Lachnospiraceae > Lacrimispora > Lacrimispora defluvii. The sequence goes on along the minus strand of JAAOXG010000028.1, from coordinate 14,721 downwards.
TATCGGTCCCGCCTGTGCAATGAATGGCATCGGAAAACCCTGTCTCACAATACTGTGTGCTGGAATGGAATGGACATTACCTCAGTTAATCCGGGGGAATGCCTGTATTATGATGAAAATAAGGTGACTGCAGCCGCAAGTGATGTCTATGAAGGTATTAACTATATCAGGACAATACAGATTACAGAGGATACCTTTATTGATGATTTCCGGGTGGAAAGCGGAATGGCTGGGATTTTTGATTATGTGTTTCATTTGGAATCCGGTCTTAGTTTGGAATATGATCTGGATCTGGAAGAAGGAGTCCTGGGATTTGAAAAAAATGGTTATCAGCACATCCTGGAAACCAAACGCGTAAAAACAAATGAAAACCACGTTGTATTAAGAGCCAGGGTAAAAGATGCAGTATGGAGAATATGGATTGATTTGACTGGAAATCACCAGTTATACCTCTTAAAAACTTTGGATAATCCGGTGGATCAAAAGAGAAATACGATTTTACTTAGGAATACAGGAACTTCTCCCCATTATCATTTAGAAATAATGGCGGAAGAAAAACAATAAAGAAAGCTGAGAAAAGGAGATTAAAAATGAGAGCATTAATTACAGGAGGAACAAGCGGAATTGGCTTAAGTACTGCAATAGAGCTGGGGAAAGCTGGTTATGACATTATCATCACCGGAATTAGTTATGAGGATGGGAAATCAGCACTTGAAACTCTGAAAAGCCATGAGATAAACAGTGAATTTATTTATTCAGATTCTATGAATGAGGAAGACGTCAATCGCTGTTTTGAAAAAATAACCCAGACTTATGATTCCCTGGATGTATTAGTGAACAATGTGGGAGGTCTTGGCGGAAGACAGCGTTTTGAAGAGATGGAGACTTCTTTTATGAGAAAGGTAATGGCACTTAACTTTGACAGCGCATTTTTTGCAAGCCGTGCAGCTATTCCTTTATTGAAAAAGGGTAATCATCCATCCATTATTAACTACAGTACCATTGCAGTTACCTCCGGTGGAGGTCCTGGTGCAGGAATCTATGCTGCAAGTAAGGCTGCAATTGAGGGAGTGACACGGGCGCTAGCAAAAGATCTTGCGGAATATGGAATTCGTGTAAATGCTGTTTCCCCGGGTACCATTGATACAGCGTTTCACTCTGCAACAAAACGTGAGATTCTGGAATCCTGGAAGGAAGGGATTCTCATGAAGCGGCTTGGAGAGCCTTCTGAGGTTGCGGCAGTGATTGGCTTCCTTGCTTCTGAAAAAGCTTCCTTTATCACAGGAGAGATTATTCAGATTAATGGCGGCCAAGTATTTATCTGATAATATAGAGAGGGAGTTGTGTGATGGTTTTAAAATATGAAGATATAATACCAAGTAATCCAGAGCCGGGAGTCACCAGGCGTATACTTGCAAGAGGAGGCAGTATGATGGGAGTAGAAGCCTCCTTTATAAAAGGAGCTGTGGGAAGTGTACATAGGCATCCTCATGAGCAGGTCAGTTATATCGTATCCGGTTCCTTTCAGTATGAAGCAGATGGTATAAAATACATTCTGAAAGCTGGCGACAGCTACTATGTTGAACCGGATTCACTTCATGGTGCAACTGCATTGGAAGATTCGGTGATTCTGGATATTTTTACACCCCAGCGGGAGGACTTTGTTTCTGAGGTAAAAGATGGAGCTGAGGTGTAGTATTAGTAGGTAAAAATTAAGCTATAAGGTTTCTAACAGGATTGACAGGGGGTCAATCCTGTTTTTATACACATTATTTAAGACTTGCTTACTGAGATTATGAGTGATATACTGTATCCGTTGATGAGGGTTTAAATAAAAACCATTTCTTTAAAGACATCATCAGTATAATAAGGCCGTGAAATCCTTGATGATACAAGGGTTTTACAACAAAGACCGGTGTGTTCGAGACCTTCCACACCTAAAACAAAACTAAAGGAGAATTAAATATGAATAACAAATCATCAGGGAAAACCCATTTCATGGTTTTTTCAGCAGTTATCGCTGCAATCTACACGGTGCTGACCATTGCATTTGCACCAATCGGCTTTGGACCTGTCCAGTTTCGGATTTCCGAAATGCTTTGTATTCTCCCCTTTTTTACGCCAGCCGCAATTCCAGGATTATTTATCGGTTGTTTCCTGTCAAATTTTTTGTGCGGTGCAGCAGCTCTTGATGTGGTTTTTGGTAGTCTTGCCACTCTGATCGGAGCCATTGGAGCATATAAACTCCGGGGAAATAAATGGCTGGTCTGTATTCCGCCCATCGTGTCCAATGCTCTTATTATTCCATGGGTTCTTCGATATGCTTACGGTTCGCCGGATATGATCTGGTATATGATGGTTACTGTTGGCGTTGGTGAAGTTCTTGCAGTCGGAGTATTGGGGAACATTTTGCTGGGCGTACTTAATAGGTATAAACATATTATATTTGGTCGCTTTTTATCGGAGACGGTTTAATAGAAGATCAAAAACTTAGTAACTCCTGACTCAGTTAAAAGTCAGGAGTTTTTTGTTGATTACTCTTTCATTAGATAGTTACATGTGGTAAAATATATTTATCTGAAACAATGTTATGTAACCGATATGTAACCGCTTTTTTATATAATAAATTTGTAAATAAAGGACTATGGTGAAGGGATGACAGTTGGAAGAATGAGTGTGGTTCGTAATGGAGATAGATATTTTACAATAGCAGTAGATGAATTTGAAGATAGTAGCATTAAAGGAATTTTATTCCATGACAGAGACTCAGAAGGAATATTATTTGATAGTCTTCTGGAGATGTTTTTTAATATGGATCGGATCTTTGATCAACTGGGAAGCCCGAAACAGACAGTTCAGAGGCGGCAGTTTTCCGGAATAGAGGATCTTTCACCGGAAATAAAGAAAAGCAATGAAAAAGAAAGAGCCGGTAAACTGGCCACTTTTTATGTTTTTGTACAATATCGGTATTATGCAAGCTGGCAGGGAAATTTTAGGTGGATCGAAGGAGACGAAAAGATACCATTTGAAAGTGAACTTGATTTAATTCTTTCCATGTATGGGTTATTGAGCGGTAATGAAAAGAAGGAACAGGTCAATAATATTATTACTACCTGCCATGTGGCGATTGACAGCTACCTTTCAGGAAAGTTTACCGGAAACTATCAGAATATACCGTCTGAGATATTAGAACAGCAGATGAAGCCAGTGGATCTTGCAAAGTCCCTGGGTACTTTTATGGAATATGAATTAAAAAATGATGATATTCCCAAGTACGGACTAAACTATGGACAACTAATATCCAGTGATGCCTGTACGTTTTGCAGAAGAGGAGGAAAGATCGCTTCATTCTCCATTAAAGTATTATTTCACGAACACTCAACCTGGCAGGGGATTATCTACTGGAGAGAGGGACGGCAGCAGCAGCTGTTCCGCAGTTATAAGGAAATGCTTTATTTAATTGCATCAGTAGCAGAGGCCTCAGCAGGAACCCCGGGTTTTAGGGGACTTTTGCCGGCAGGAGCGGAGCTGGCATTATCCGGATCATGATTTTCGGTGTCATAAATTGCACTTTACAGGTCATAGAATCTGTAAGGTGCATTTTTTTAATTATGGGAATATATAGCAGCTGAAAATGGGGCATTTCATTACCAGGCCTGGTCCTTGTTTGGATTCCCCGGTAGATTTTCTGTTGTTTTTCTTATATAATAAAGAAGAAAGCAATTGACTTTATGAGAAAAAAGCAGTAAAAGTAAGTGAAAGTAACAGTTACATAAATAAATTATAAATTTAAGGATGGATAAAGCATGTATCAGATTGATTTTCATAAACCACAGGCAGTTCATTTTATCGGTATTGGAGGAATCAGCATGAGCGGTCTGGCTGAGATTCTCATGGATGAGGGTTTTTCGGTGACAGGATCAGATTCTCATGAATCGGAGCTCACACATCACCTGGAGGCAAAAGGCGCAAAAATTGTATACGGACAGAGCGCAGAGAATATTACAGAAGGAATCGATGTGGTGGTTTATACGGCTGCAGTACATTCTGACAATCCGGAGCTTATGGCTGCAAAAGAACAGGGGCTTCCCATCTTAAGCAGAGCAGAACTTCTTGGTCAGATGATGAAGAATTATGAGAATGCGATTGCTATTTCGGGTACTCACGGAAAGACTACCACAACCTCTATGATTACAGAGATTCTTCTTTGCGCAGATGCAGACCCCACTATTTCTGTAGGCGGAATATTAAATTCCATAGGGGGAAATATTCGTGTAGGCGGTCCGGAACTTTTTGTCACTGAGGCCTGTGAATATACCAATAGTTTTCTTTCCTTTTATCCAACAGTGGAGATCATTTTAAATATAGAAGCAGATCATCTTGATTTCTTTAAAGATATCAAGGATATTCGTAATTCATTCCGTCTGTTTGCCCAGAAGCTGCCAGCGGACGGACTTCTGGTGATTAACAATGACATCGAAAATATTGAGGAAATCGTCCGGGATCTTCCATGTAAGGTGATTACTTTTGGTAAGAAAGACGGAAGCAGATATCAGGCGGAAGAGATTGCGTTTGATGATCTGGCAAGAGCCACCTATCATTTAAAGATTGATGGCTCCGTTGTGGATACAGTAACTCTCGGAGTACCAGGAGAACATAATGTGTATAACTCCCTGGCTGCTGCAGCCGTGTGTGCAGAACTGGGAATATCATTGGATCAGGTGAAAAAGGGACTGAAACATTTTACAGGCACCAACAGGCGCTTTGAAAAGAAGGGCGAACTGGGAGGTGTGACCATTATTGATGATTATGCTCATCATCCACAGGAGATCCGTGCGACCTTAAGTACAGCACAGCATTATCCACACAAAAAACTGTGGGTTGTTTTCCAACCCCATACTTATACACGTACAAAGGCATTTCTTGACGAATTTGCAGATGCGCTGTCTCTGGCAGATGAGGTAATTCTTGCAGAAATTTATGCAGCAAGAGAAACTGATAATCTGGGCATCAGTTCCGCAGATATCGTGGAGAGAATAGAGAAAAAAGGTGTAAAAGCACATTACATTACCTCGTTTGACGAGATTGAAACATTTATTTTAGAAAATTGTATACACGGTGATTTGTTGATAACTATGGGTGCCGGAGACATTGTAAAAGTGGGAGAAAAGCTGTTGGGCTTATAGTTATCCACATTATCCACATAGTTTTCAACATTTTATGTTAAGAAACTATGTGGATTTTTTAATTTACATAAATTATCGTCTCACAATTTAGGAAATCTCGATTTTATCAGCAATTCAACAGGATCATAGTGGATAAACTAAGATTATGTATACTTTGTTTCCACATTATCCACAATATCCACAATTGATTTAGTGGATAACTGCCCCTATTTTCTTTTGGAAAGACCTGTGGTATGATAGGAACATGATAAAAAGGTGAGGTTATGGCAGTGAATTTTAAAAGCAGTTTTAAGGTCAATGGTACGATAATATCCAATCAATTCATAGACGATTTTATGGCTTCGGCCAATGGTGAATACATAAAAGAATATCTGTTTCTGATGCGTCATGAAGGGGAAGAGGTTACTGTTTCCACGATTGCTGATGCCTTAAACCATACAGAAGCAGATGTAGCCCGTGCCTTATCCTATTGGAAAAAAGCGGGAGTATTAAGTGAGGAGGCAGTCTCAAAACCGGAAGTTTCTTCGGCTGTTTCGGAGACGGCATGTTCCGGGCGCCCGGCAGAAGCGGTGAAAAAGGAGATATCTGTACCATCAGCAGGCAGAAAATCCTACACTCCGGATCAGATCAGCGGGCTGGCAGGAGATGAGGATTTTTCTCAATTACTTTATATTGCTCAAAAATATATGAACAAAGTTTTCACTCAGAGAGAATGTGAGGTTTTTGCATATCTGTATGATGGTCTTCATATGCCTGCAGAACTTTTAGAGTATGTTGTGGAATATTGTGTACAGGGCGGTCATACCAGCATTCGATATATTGAGACAGTGGCCATCAGCTGGCATGAAAAGGGTTTTAAGACAGTTGATGATGCTAAGAATAATGCACTTACATTTTCTAAGGATTCCTTTGCAGTCATGAGAGCATTTGGGCTGAGCGACCGTAATCCCGGGGATTCAGAACGGGAATACATGGATAAGTGGTTCCGTACTTACGGATTTACCAAAGAGCTGGTTATGGAGGCCTGCAGCAGGACTCTGACGGCGACACATTCTCCCAGTTTTCCGTATACGGACAAGATTATAGAAGGCTGGAAGAAAGCAGGAGCCCGTACCATGGAGGACATACGAAAACTGGACGAGCAGCATGCGGATCGGAAAAAGAGCGGCGGCGATAAAGGTACTAAGGCAGCATCAGGTGCAAAAGGGAAGAATGGACAGAACCAGTTTCAGAACTTTCCTCAAAGAGAGATTGATTATGATGCTCTTATTCTTGAACAACTGACAGAGTTTAAGTAACGATAGATAAGCACAATAGAAACGGAGGTAATTATGGCACTGAGCAATTCACAGTATGATGCCATCATGCGGGCTTACGGGCAGCAGCAGTTAAAGAACCGGCATGAACAGGAAAAGCGGATTGCGCAAGTTTATAATAAAATACCTGTGATAAAGGAACTTGATGATTCCATCAGTACAAGAGCAGTCTCCTGCGCCCGCAGGCTTTTGGATGGGGATAAACAAGCCTTAAAAGAGCTGAGAGAGGAAATTGCAGATCTGAGGGAACAAAAGGCGGTTCTTTTAAAGTCTGCCGGATATACCGTTGATTTTATGGAGATGCAGTACTTATGTCCGGACTGTAAAGACACGGGGTATTCTGAAGGCATAAAGTGCCACTGCTTCCGGCAGTCAGAGATGAAATATTTATACGCACAATCCAACATTGAGCAGATCATTGCAGTGGAGAATTTTAATACATTTTCTTATGAATATTTTGATGATACAAAAGTAATTCCGGTTTTAAACCGGACAGTAAAGCAGTATATGATGCAGGTAACGGAAACCTGCCGCAGCTTTGTAAAAAACCTGCCGAAAGAACATGGAAATTTGTTGTTTACAGGTCCTACAGGTGTGGGAAAGACATTTTTAACCAATTGCATTGCCAAAGAGCTGATCGATAAGTTTTACTCCGTGATCTATTTATCCGCTAACGATCTCTTTGAGGTATTTTCCAAAAACCGGTTTGATTATCAGGATGAAGACGATATGAAAGGAATGTATCAGTATATTCTGGACTGTGATCTTTTAATTATCGATGACCTGGGAACAGAGTTAAATAACAGCTTTACCTCTTCCGAACTATTTTACTGTATTAACGAACGGCTTAATTCTTCAAAATCCACAATTATTTCCACCAATCATCCCATTAATGAATTAAGAGACCGGTATACAGAGCGGGTGACTTCCAGACTGATCAGCCGTTATACCGTAATTCCACTCTATGGGGATGATATCAGGATCAGGAAAAAACTATCCGATTAACTTGACTATTTTCGCGCATAATGTTATAAAAGAACCGTTGCATTGCATAAGGACACGTTGGAGGAGAAACAAATGCTTTACGAAGAGAAAACGATAGAAACCATTCCGGTTGGACCATTGGGCTTAATTCCCTTAAAAAGCTGCAAGGAACTGGGAGAGAAAGTAAATGATTACCTGGTGTCATGGAGACAGGAGCGGGAAAGTGAACATAAGTCTACCATCGCTTTTTCCGGTTATCAGAGAGATACTTACATCATAGGAGCCAGCACCCCCAGATTCGGAACCGGAGAGGCAAAAGGTACCCTGCAGCAGTCTGTGCGAGGTGATGACCTTTATATCATGGTCGATGTGTGTAACTACAGCCTGACCTATTCTCTGTGTGGTATGACCAACCACATGTCCCCTGATGATCATTTTCAGGATTTAAAGCGTGTGATCGCTGCATCAGCAGGTAAACCAAGGCGTATTAATGTGATTATGCCTTTCTTATATGAGAGCCGTCAGCATAAGCGTTCCAGAAGAGAGTCTCTTGACTGTGCATTGGCACTTCGTGAACTTGTAAACATGGGTGTGGAGAATATTATCACATTTGATGCTCATGACCCCAGAGTGCAGAATGCTATTCCGTTAAAAGGTTTTGAGACGGTTCAGCCCATATACCAGTTCATCAAATATCTGTTAAAAGAAGAGAAAGAACTGGATATCGACAGCGAACATATGATGGTAATCAGCCCGGACGAAGGCGGCATGGGACGTGCAGTATTCTTTGCCAATGTACTGGGACTGGATATGGGTATGTTCTATAAGCGTCGTGATTACACCCAGATTATAAATGGACGCAATCCCATTGTTGCCCATGAATTCCTGGGAAGCAGTGTAGAAGGCAAAGATGTGATCATTGTTGATGACATGATTTCCTCTGGCGAAAGTATGCTTGATGTTGCAAAAGAACTGAAACGGAGAAAGGCAAGAAAAGTATTTGTCTGCGCTACGTTCGGACTCTTTACCAACGGACTTGCAAAGTTTGATGAATATTATGAAAATGGATTAATCGACCGGATCTTAACCACCAATCTGGTATATCAGACACCGGATCTTCTGTCCAGACCTTATTATATTAATGTTGATATGAGCAAATATATCGCTCTTATTATTGACAACCTAAATCATGATGCTTCCCTCAGCGGTCTGCTTAACCCAACAACCAGAATCAACCGGCTGCTGGAGCGTTACCGCGCCGGAGACCGTTAATTTCGAGGATATTATGGAGCGATTGACAAAAGAAAAATTAGTTTTAGCCGGACTTACGGTATTTTCCATGTTTTTTGGAGCAGGAAACCTGATCTTTCCGCCTTTTCTTGGAGCGTCAGCAGGCACCGTTACCTGGATTGCAGTGGCAGGATTTGCAGTAACTGCTATCGGCTTTCCGGTTTTAGGCGTTGTGGCAGTGGCTCAGTCCGGAGGACTGGACAGGCTGGCGGGGCGTGTTCATCCGAAGTTTGCCTTTATTTTTACCCTGTTAATCTATTTATCCATTGGCCCTTGCCTTGCAATACCAAGGACTGCAAGTACATCTTTTGAGATGGCAGTGGTTCCCTTCTTAAAAGAGGGAACTTCAAGTGCACTGATGCAGTTTTTATATTCGGTGGTATTTTTTACCATTGCATTTGTAGTAGCGCTAAAGCCAGATAAATTGACAGAGCGTCTGGGGAAGATTCTGACCCCTATACTTTTGGTTCTGATCGCAGTGATCTTTGCCGGCTGCATCATTCACCCGGCGGGAGCCTATGGAATACCTTCTGAGACATATCAGAAAGCTCCGTTTATTAAAGGATTTCTGGAAGGTTATATGACTATGGATACCATTGCAGCCTTAAATTTCGGAATTATTATATCGTTAAATATTAAGGCCATGGGTATAAAGAAAGAAGCGGATGTAGTTCATGAAACCATCAGGGCCGGTTTTTTTGCAGGTGGAATTCTCCTGCTGGTTTACAGTGCCTTATCACATGTTGGCGCAGTGACCGGCGGTGCATTTGGACTGGCAGATAACGGAGCTCAGACCTTAAACCAGGCAGTACAGTTTTTATATGGGAAAGCAGGACTTATTCTGTTGGCAGCAGTTTTTTTTATTGCATGTCTGAATACCTGTATTGGTCTGATCAGCTGCTGCAGCAAGTATTTCTGCACCATTATACCCAAGATTGGGTACCGGACGTGGGCGTTTTTATTCGCGTTTGTCAGCCTTGTTATATCCAATGCAGGACTTAATAAGATACTGGAGATTTCAGTTCCTGTTTTAAGCGCTTTATACCCAATTTCCATTGTGCTGATTATTCTATCCTTCGCTTTTCGTGATGGAAAACGATGGAGAGCGGTATATGTGTGTGCCATAGGTTTAACCGGAATTACAGGAGTGCTGCTGGCACTGGCACAGGCAGGCGCCGTATTTTTACAACCAGTGCTCATAAAGCTGCCCCTTTATACAGCTGGACTTGCCTGGATTTGTCCCGCAGTCGTGGGTATTATAATCGGAGTCATAATCGGGTCAGTAAAAGCCCGCAATTAATAAATAATCCCTGAAAGAGATGCGAATCAAATCTCCTTCAGGGATTTTGCTATATTTCAATTAAATGATAAGGCATTAAGTTTGCAGTCATCATCTGAGCTTCCCGCTGGTGGCAGGTAAAAATAATGATCTGATTTGTATAAGTGCCAGCCAGCCATTTTAATCCGGTCTTTAATCTATCGTCGTCATAAAGAACGAAGCTGTCATCAAAAATAAAGGGCATTCTTTCGTCACCGGTCTGAATTAGTGTTGCAGCAGCCAGACGGAGAGCCAGATAAACCTGATCCATAGTTCCGCTGCTGACCTGCTCCAAAGGTACAAGCTTGGTTTTCGTATTTAAGAAGATGTTTAAATTCTCATCTACACTCATACTGGTGTAAATTCCGCCAGTAATTCCGGCAATTAAATCAGAGGCTGCTTTATTTAAGTATAGTCCGAACGAGTCACGGATTGAGGAAGATAAGCTGGTCATGGTTTCCAACGCCAGGTCTACCGCTGAGATTTCTTCCCGTATACGGTCATTTTCAGCAAGTATATGCTTTAATCCTTCCGCCTGGGTTTTACAGCCGGATAAATGATCCAGCTTCTTCTCCAGCTCCCACTGACTTTTCTGCTGTGTCTCTATGGTAACTCCGCAGCCTTCCAGCTTCTTATTAAGCTCTTCGATCTGGGCTGCTTTCTGGTTGATGGCTGCTTCTGATTTGGATACGGCAGAGCAAAGCCGTGTGAATTCAGCCATGCGGTTCTTAAATGCCTGTATGGATTCCGGAGTAATATCCGTATCACCTAAGTGCCGGGACAAAATCTCTTCAAGTACCTTGCCACTCATTTCCATATCCTTCATATGATGACGAATCCTTAGAAAAAGGAGCAGGCCAATCAGATAGAAAATAAGAGCACCGCTTACAAAAACACTTAACAGCAAAATGAGATCAACGCCATAATATGCGGAAAAATAATTGGATTCTCCCATATAGTAAATAACACCAGTGCTGCAAAGTAAAAGTGTGGCTAAAATAAGTGAAATGGCGGAAGCAAACTTTGTAGGTTTCCTGTTACAGGCGGCCTGAGCTTCCATATAATCATCATAATGCTCCTGAGCCTTCTGGGAATAGGAATTAATGGAATCGTGATCGGTAAACTGGTTGCTTGTAAGAACCTGCCTGCCTTTTGCCACTTTTTTAATTAATTCTTCCTTTTCTGCCTGGCGTTCTTCCAGATCCGTCTTCATATCCACCCGAAGCTTTTGATAGGTCTGAATCTGGTTTTCGTACTCAGGGGCTGAAATTTCCTTTTCAATGTTGCGTATTTCACTTAACAGAGAGGTGTAGGTACGGGCAGCCTCCGGTACCATCTGGGATTCCAGTTCCTTTCTCTGAGACTTTAAGCAGGCCGCGGCCTTAGTTATGTTAAGCGCAAGATTGCCAGTTGTATTTAAGTTTGCTATGTAATTCTTCAGTTCCGTGACCATACCTTCATCAGTAGCACTTTTTAACTGCCCGATGCTGATGGTGTTGATGTAGGAGGTTTCGCTTAAACCGCAAAGTAGATCATCTAAAAACGCCTTAGTGGGCTCGATTTCTTTTCCGGCCGTTTCATCCACTACCTTAAACTCTTTTTTGTTTTTCTGGAACGTTCGCTCAATCCGGTAGACATGTTCCTTATGTTCCACCCGGATCTGGCCTTCATAGGTTCCGCTGTTTTCCCATGGCTCGAAACGGGAGTAGAGATCATTTCTGGAAGCTCTGCCTCTTTGCCGTTCAATTCCAAAGAGCATGCTGCGGATAAAGGTATGGATTGTGGATTTTCCAGCTTCATTTTTTCCGTAAACAATGTTGATTCCATCATGGAACGTTAAGTTCCTGCCGTGAAATTTTCCAAATCCATTGATGTAGATGTCCAGTATTTTCATGGGTCAGCTCCTTTCATCCGTTGTACGAAGCAAAGCATTGATTCCGTAATAAAGTGCTTTCTTCTCCACCCCGCTCATCTCCGGCTTTTGAAGTGCCTGGATAAAAAAGCCGATCATATCGCTTGGGTGTTCCGCAAAGAGAGCAGAAAAATTATACTGTGGTTCAGACTCGTCTATAATTTCCAATATTTTAAAACGGGCGGAAAGCATATCCAAATCAAAGGTAATATCAGGATCCCTCATACCACGTATGCGGAACCGGTAAATATTCTCCCCGCCCCGGTTTTGAATCTCCTGGGTAATTTTCATGGCTAGTTCTGTATTGGTCGTGGCTGGGGTGACATTGACTGCAAGAGAGATGTACTGTAGCTTTGCAAGAGGGATGAATTTTAATGAGGTTACCATACGGGTCACCTCGTTGATCTCTCCTACCATCATGCCGTGAGGGCCGGACTCTGTCTTGTCCAGAGGTTCCAGAGAACCTGCAAATGCCATACGGTTTTCAATGAGAATCTCAGGACGGTGAATATGTCCCATAGCGATGTAGGAGAAGTCCAGACTAGACATGGCGCCTTTATCAAAGGGGATATGGTTGGCATCTCCTCCGTGGCCTAAAAGGACGTGAATTCTTCCGTTGTTTGGTACCTTTAAATGATCAAGACGGTTTTCGGGTATCTCCATAGAGTGATAGCTAAAGCCATAAACCTCCGTATTGATCTCTTTAAAATAAACGCTTTCCAGCTCCTCTCCCATGATATAAGAAACGTTAGGAGCCCATGTAAAGCTTAAAAGGGCTGAATTATTACGGATGCGGTCATGATTTCCTGCTATGATGACCACACGCACCTCCGGAATAGTTGAAAATAAATAATTAACCTCTTTTAAATCTCTGGCAAGGGGCTGGCGGTGAAAAAGATCACCGGAAATAAAAAGACAGTCAGCTTCCAGAGTCTTTGCCTGGTTTACCGCCTTTGCAAAAGTGTCTTTTATATCCTGGGAACGTTCCCGGCTCCAGGGCTTATCGCTGTCAGGGCTCATGCCCCAGTGAACATCTGCAATATGTATGAATTTCATCGTCAATACCTCGCTGGTACAGCACTGTACAGAGAATCTGGTCTTGCTGTACGCAATCCTCTTTCATAGACTTGGAACCACATATAAAAGAAATCTTAAACTCCCTTCATACATGGTTCCGGTATAAAGAGGCTGTCTGATTATTGGCAGCAGCCTCATCGGCTTAAAGTTCGCAGTTGTTAACGGTTCTTGGGAATGGAACCACGTCCCTGATATTGGACATACCTGTTAAATACATAACACAGCGTTCAAATCCAAGACCGAATCCGGCATGACGGGTAGAACCGTATTTTCTTAAATCAAGGTAGAAATCATAATCTTCTTTCTTAAGTCCCAGTTCATCCATGCGTGCGGTGAGCTTGTCCAAGTCGTCTTCCCTCTGGCTTCCGCCAATAATCTCACCGATTCCTGGCACCAGACAGTCAACAGCAGCAACAGTCTTGTTATCCGGGTTCATCTTCATGTAAAATGCTTTGATTTCCTTTGGATAATCAGTAACAAACACCGGTTTTTTATAGAGCTGTTCTGTTAAATAACGTTCATGCTCGGTCTGTAAGTCACAGCCCCAGAATACTTTATAATCAAATTCTTCATTGTGTTTCTCTAAAAGCTCAACTGCTTCGGTGTAAGTAACATGAGCGAATTCGGAATTTAATACATGGTTCAGTCTTTCTAACAATTCCTTGTCCACAAACTGGTTAAAGAAGTTCATTTCTTCCGGTGCGTGCTCAAGAACATAACGGATCACGTATTTTAACATGGATTCTGCCAGTTCCATATCATCCTGAAGATCAGCAAAAGCCATCTCAGGCTCAATCATCCAGAATTCTGCTGCGTGCCGGGTGGTATTGGAGTTCTCAGCACGGAATGTAGGACCAAAGGTATAAACATTCCGGAAAGCCATGGCATAGGTTTCTGCATTGAGCTGTCCGCTTACGGTTAAGTTGGTTGGTTTTCCAAAGAAATCCTGAGAAAAGTCTACAGCGCCCTCCTGGGTCATGGGGATATTCTTTAAATCCATGGTTGTTACCTGGAACATCTCACCAGCACCTTCACAGTCACTTCCTGTGATGAGGGGAGTGTGTACATATACAAAATCCCGCTCCTGAAAGAACTGATGAATGGCATAGGCAATGAGAGAACGTACACGAAAAACTGCCTGAAACGTATTCGTTCTCGGACGAAGATGAGAGATGGTTCTTAAATATTCGAAGGTATGACGCTTTTTCTGAAGTGGGTAGTCAGGGGCAGACGCACCTTCAATGTCGATTTTTGCGGCCTGAATCTCGAAAGGCTGTTTGGCTTCCGGTGTCGGAACCAGGGTGCCTGTGACGATTATTGCTGCGCCAACATTCAGTTTGGATATCTCAGAAAAATTATCCATGGTGTCATGATATACGATCTGAAGCGTGTCAAAATAGCTTCCATCATTTAATACAATGAAACCAAAGGTTTTGGAATCCCTTAAGCTTCTTACCCAGCCGCCAATTGTAACTTCCTTGTTTAGATATGAATCTTTGTCTCTATATATTTGTCTTACTGTGGTTAATTCCATAATAGCTTCTCCTTTTACATGTTCGCATACTTAGTAAGATTATACTGTATTTTCGGCCTCGATTCAAGGGGGATGGGGGGCAAAGTTTGTGTCAAGCGTTTATT
>JAAOXG010000027.1 GCA_013036995.1 Lacrimispora defluvii | reverse complement strand
GTGCGAAGTTTGAGTTTATAAATGGAACTGATTTCTCCGGAAATAACAAAGCGGGGGACAAGGGAACCGAAGGAGTTTTCTCCCTCCAGACGGTACTCTTCCTTTAACACATAAAGCCCTTCCTCCGCCGGAATCAGTTTTTCTTTTAACTCTGCCCTCCATGCAGGATGAGTAAAATCACCGGTACCCAGAATCCCGATTCCTTTTCGTCTGGCCCAAAGATCCAGCTGCTCCGGTGTGCAGTCCCTGCTGGTTGCCATGGAATACCTGGAGTGGATATGTAAATCTGCTATGTACATTCATTCACCTGCTTTTGTCAATATAGAATCGATTATACCCTGCTTCCCACCCTCACGCAAGAAGTAATCTCTTCCTGTTTTTTCCCATAGAGAAAGGGGCATTATCTGCCCCTGTGCTTCTCCTTTTTCTTTAGCTGTTTCTGATCAAACTTTTGCTGTGCTTTTACCTCCCTTGCTTCCCGGGATAATAGCTTCCGCGCCAGTTTTCCTTCTTCCTGCTGCAATTTCAGTGCCTGCTGGGATTTCGTACTGATTCCAGTGTTTTGGATCTGTCTGCGGACTTCCCGCAAAATCCGTTTGGGATTCTTACTGCTTACTTTTGCAGCAGCTTCAACAGCCGGACTAAACCTCAGCCTGTAGTAATTCTTAAGAAGGAACTCATTTACCTCATAATCCCTTGGCTCCGGGCCGAATGTGATTTTGCTTACAAATAGTTTTCCATCCACTTCCCGCTCCAGAATGCCTACCCAAAAGGGCTCCTCAAAAAATACTGAAAATCCAACCGAAACCTTGTCCATAACAATTCCTCCTATTATTATTTCGACAAAGAACGGACGACCAGGAGGAGGGTTACTTAGAAACGGAGGTAAACCGTTTCCGTCCGGACTACCAACCGGATCTCCATGACAGATGCCATGGGCTGTGTTTTTATCTTTGCTTTTTTCATTATATCATTTCTGTGTAGATTACAGCAAGTATGATCTGTTTCTTCTCCGAAGACTTATAACAGGCTCAAAATTACATGAGACCGGAAATAGGAAAACGGCATGACAAGTACCATGGCAGGCAGGCGCAATCTAGTTAATATCCGGAACCCAGTGGGAAGGATCTACATCCATAAACTTTGCACGTTTAAAACAGCTCTTCTGATCAAAAGGAACGGTACAGTCAAAAATGGTTTTGCAGGCGATTCCATGGTCTCGTATGGATGGTGAGATAGAGGGATCGTTGGAGGGATCCAGTGGATGACAGCGTACTCCCGGAATACATACAATACCGGAATCTCCCTGCATACGGGTATTCATGGCCCAAATAACATCATTGATATCGAAGGGATCCACATCCTCATCAACGAGAAATACATGCTTTAATTCACTGAATGCTGAGAACGCAAGCAGTGCTGCCTGTCGTTGTCTTCCCTCATCACTGGGAATCTTTTTACAAAACTGAAGAACAGCCATATATTTTCCGCCGCCGCTTGAGGCACAGTATACATTTAACAGCTTTCCAGGCATAGCCTTTTCCACCATCTGAATAATGCTGGCTTCTGTAGGAATTCCGGCCATGCTTACATGCTCCTCGCTTGGTCCGATACAGGTCTGCATGATAGGATTGATTCTGTGGGTCACTGCCTTTACCTTAATAACAGGAAGTTCCGGGTTGGCAGGACCTGTATAACCAGGAAATTCCGGCATGGCTTTTCCTGTGTTGGTATTCTGATCCTCTCTTACCCGTACTCCGGGAAGGAGTTCTCCTTCTATAACATATTCTGCATTGGCAATGCATTTTTCATCTATGGTAATACAGGATGTCAGTTGAACCGGCTCCTTGCGGATCGCCCCCGCAATCTCCAGCTCATTAAATCCCAGTGGTGTTGTAGGCGGTTCAAAACAGGAAGCGATTTCAATGGCAGGATCCACGCCTATGCTGATGGAGATGGGAAGGGGTTTGCCTGCTGCCTCTGCCTTCTCACGGAAAACATTTAAATGTCTGGCACCCGGTACAAAGTACATGGAAATCTCGTCCTTACTCTGAATGCACAGGCGGTGAATGGTAACATCAGAAATCTTTGTTTCCGGATCTGAGGCATAGCACATTCCCAATGTAATATACGGTCCTGCGTCTTCTTCTGTATTGGTTGGAGCTGGAACTAATTTACGTAAATCAAAATCAGGATCGGTGGCATAATGAACCACTTCCTGGCATTTTGCTTCTTTCTGGGCAATAACCACTGGTTTTATGGGATGATTCACCGCATCGTTTAACATATGACCCAGGCGCTCCGGCGCTTCATTAAACAGATATCCCACTCGTTTTCTGCTTGCCAGCAAACCAATTGCCACTCTTGCTCCCTCATGACCTGTTACCTGATTAAATATCATAGCAGGGCCTTCTTTTGTGGGGCGCATAACTGTGCCGCCGGCACCCACATGGCGGTAAACGCCGGAGAGTTCGGCATGAGGATGAACTTCAACATCTGTTTCAATGAGCTGCCCCGGAATTGATGCTAAAAGTTCTAAGGCTGAACGTAAATCATTTACTTTAATTTCTGACATAATAAATCCCCCTTCTTTTTGATAATAGCCTGTTAAATCAACTATGCACTATATTGCGGCTATACAGTCAAGAGGATTTATACTATAATCAGTCATATAAATTAAATGATAATGACAACGTGAGGATAATTATGAAAGCTATGAGCCAGAAGCAACGGATGCTGATTGTGAGTGCCCCGTTTCTTTGCATTTCCATGTTATTACTGATCCCTTATTTAACTGTTAAAATGGGAAAAACAGCCGGATACGTTACAGGGTTTTGTATCTACTGGTTTCTCTTCTGCCTGCCTGTTTCTGCATATTGTTCTGGTGGTTTCATCCGGTTAAAAGAGATTTACCGTCAAAAATCAAATATAACAGCAGGAATGAAAACAATTTATTATTTCTTAGCATTAGTACCTTGTATTGCCACCTTTTTTGCTGTATTTAAAAATATTGCTCCAATTGCTGGTTTTCAGGTTTTTATCCTTGCTCTGGTATTTGGAATGATAAACGGGACATTGGAAGAGATGTTCTGGAGGGGGATATTTAATAAGATTTTTAATGATCATTTGATTTGGGCTTATTTTTACCCATCGTTATTTTTTGGAATGTGGCATATTGCATTATACTCAGCAAAGGGTATCGTATACCAGGGTGGAGGTAGTTCCCTGGTTGGAGGTTCTCTTTTCATGGGACTCTTATGGGGGCTTACTGCCTATAAAACAAAATCTGTTAAAATTGTGACAGCAGCCCATATCATAACTAATTTTTTTGCTTTTACAGGCCTTATATACCAGAACTGGTTTATGTAAGGGGTGCTTTTTTCTTAACGGGAATCTGCAGGCAGCAGTAATCCACCTCATGTTCCGAATTATAAAATGTGGTATCCAACAGGCATAGGTCCAGAGCATCACCAATGATTTCGTATCCCTCAGTCTCTACCCATTCTTTGAGAGTAAAAAAATCATCTTTATAATAAGGAAAAGAGTATTTGTACATACAGGCATATGTACCTCCCGAAATCTCCTCAATCCCCGAAAGGTTATATTTCTCTTCCGGGAGTACAACAAAAACGCCGGCTCCCCTGTATAGATCCTCGGATTCAAACTGACTGCACCTGATCAGAGTTCCAAACCCGCTGGACGGTACCATACCCCAGTCAAAAATCTGATTCCACGCTCTCATCAGGGTAAGATGAAGAACGTTTTTACACGGTTCCCCGAGAAAGGGCACAAAAAGAACCTTTCTGGGGCCAATCTCCTTTATATGGGGCGTATTAATGGGATGTTCTTCATGAAGCGCTTCATAAAACCGGATTCTGTGCTCCAGATGATTCTTCGTTTTATTCAGCTCCTGTATTTGCTTTTCTATTGATTCTTTCTGCAATTTAAGAAGATTAATTACTGTATCAGGATTGCGGTTCTCAAAGCTTTTCTTAATATCTTCCAGCTTCACCCCAAGCTTTTTTAACAGACAGATTTCCCTTAAAACAGGGATCTGGAAAACACTGTAAAACCGGTAGCCATGCTGGTTGATGGAAACAGGTTTTAAAAGCCCGATATGATCATAATAAATAAGCGTCTGACGGGTAAGGTGATGCAGTTTGGCCATCTCACTGATTGTAACAATTTCATCTCCCATAATGCGCTCCCCTCCATTACAATGAATCAATTATTAAGGAATCCAGCTTGTCCACCCCCTCCTTCCATGCCACGGAAATATCCTTATGTAAGGATAACGAAGGGCCTGACTTGGAGTAAAAATTCAGGGTACAGGTAAAATGTGTTCTGCAATTATGCATGACCCATCTGCATTTATGTCTGTTTCCCAGCACACTGCCATAAAATGCGGATAACTCCAGAATTGTATTCCTGCATTGTTCAAAGGACTCTCCCTGCATTTCCAGAATAATTTTCTTTATTATCTGAATCGCATCTTCCGCTTTTATTTGAGATATATCCAGTTGATGCTCTGTTAAAAATTTTTGAGCCAGCAAATCGTGCTCTTTAAACAGCCTGAAATCATCTTCTTCCCTGAAATAATCATTTTCCAATGGCGGTTTGGAAATTTTCTTAAAAAAATCCCGACCATATTGTTTCAATATATCCCCATATGCCTCAATAGCAAGCTTATATTCTTTTAAAGTGGCACATGGAAAGCCATTCTCACTGCTGTCCGGCACAATATCCTCAATCCCATAGCTGCTGCATCTGCCTGAATAAGAGTTAATGACCATAAACAGCCTCTTATCCCATCCCCTGGTGTAAAACTCAACAACCAGCCTTGCTGTCTCTCCCTTACTGTTTTTAAATTTTCTTATGAACCAGCAGCTATTTATATTTTCACCAGAGACAAATCCCATGGGTATTAAAACATTTCCGATAATCTCTCTTGTTATATCCTTTTTAGTCATAAATATATTCTCCTTTGAAATAAGCAAAACAGCGCAAGTATACGTTTAGAGAATGTTACTTTGGCTTTTATTATATAATACTTATCATGGCAAACACAAGGGAATGCTGTTGAAAAAGTTACAATTATTAATAATTATATCTTTTAAGCTTATACCATGTTTCCTGCAAATACTCAACCAATAGGACGAAATTATACAAGTTAAGTTCCAAAATTAGCATAACGGTACGAAAAAAGGAGCCTGTAGGCATGAAAAAGCTCCATACCTTCCGGCTCCTTAAATAAGATATTTTCAATTTTATATATCGTCCACTCCCTGCATGGCATCATAACCGGTCTCACCGGTTCGCACCTTTACTGCATCCCGTACATCGTAGATAAATATCTTTCCATCCCCAATATGTCCGGTATAAAGTACCTTTCTGGCAGTCTTTACCACTTCCTCCACAGGAACCCTGGCAACAACAATCTCAACCTGTACTTTGGGCAGAAGCATCATATCCACAGGAATTCCCCTGTAATACTCTGCTGCACCTTTTTGCATCCCGCAGCCAAGAACCTGGGTCACTGTCATACCAGTCACTCCGATTTCATTCATGGCAGATTTCAGTTCTTCAAACTTAGACTGTTTTGCCAGAATTTCAACCTTGGTCAATACGGACTTTGATTTGCCTGCCGGGGAAAAATCTGCAGACTTCACAGGAATGGCTTCTTCCACAGGGACATCCTGTCTGACCGTGTGAATACCAGCCACACTCTCCACCCGGCTCCCCAGATCTTCCATGGGCACAACAGGAAGGAAGTCTGCATAGGCATTTGCAAGTCCGTGTTCCGTACTGTCCAGACCTTCAATTTCCTCTCTGGAGGTAACCCGCAGGCCGATGGTCTGGTCGATTATTTTAAATACGGCAAACATCACAATTCCAACCCATACCGCGACGGAAATAACTCCAATAAACTGAATTCCCAGAAGCTTTAGGCCTCCACCATACAAAAGACCGCCCTCTTTTGCAAAAAAGCCCACCAGAATGGTTCCCAGCGCTCCGCATACGCCATGCACGCCGATTGCTCCTACCGGATCATCAATCTTTAATCTGGAGTCAATGAACTCAATTGACAGCACCACAGTCAGTCCTGTACAGATTCCAATCATAGCCGCCCCTCCCGGGGTCACGGCATCACACCCGGCTGTTATGCCCACAAGACCTGCAAGGGTGCCGTTTAAAGTCATGGAAACATCCGGCTTTTTGTAACGGATCCAGGTAAATATCATGGTGGTACAGGTAGATACAGCTGCTGCCAGATTGGTTGTCATAAAAATTCTCCCAGCTGCTTCCATGCTGTCTCCTTCCATGGATACGGTAGAAGCACCGTTAAACCCGAACCAGCAGAACCATAAAATGAAAACGCCCAGAGCTCCCAGTGTAATGCTGTGTCCCAGTATGGCCTTTGGCTTTCCATCCTTTGTATATTTACCGATTCTCGGCCCAAGAAGATAAGCCCCAAGAAATGCTGCAACGCCGCCCACCATATGTACCGCCGTAGAACCTGCAAAATCGTGGAATCCCATAGATGACAGCCAGCCTCCTCCCCAGATCCAGTGACCCGATACCGGATAAACCACACAGGATATGACTGCACTGTAAACGCAGTAGGCGGAGAATTTCGTCCTTTCTGCCATGGCTCCCGACACAATTGTAGCTGCTGTGGCACAAAATACAGTCTGGAATATTACAAAGGACCAGAGAGAAACACCGGAGGGAAGGATCTTACTGTAATCGCCGTGTATGAAAAAATCAATTCCTCCTCCGAACATAATTCCAAATCCAATAAACCAGTAAATGGGGGTTCCGATGCAGAAATCCATCAGATTTTTCATGATAATATTTCCGGAATTCTTTGCTCTTGTAAATCCTGCCTCTACCATGGCGAAACCAGCCTGCATAAAAAATACCAGCGCAGCTCCAAACAGAACCCAGATTGTATTAACCGCTGACATATGACTACCTCCGTTCTTTATATCGATTTACCGCCTCCAAAAGCCGTTCCATTGCCTCTTTTAAAACCCATAACGGACAGGCAATGTTAATCCGTTCAAATCCTCTTCCACCCTCACCGAAGATATATCCCTCGTCTAAGAACAGCTGGGCTTCCATCTGCATGAATTTTTCCAGCTCCTGATAATCCATACCCAGTTTATTAAAATCCAGCCACTGCAGATAGGTTCCCTGAAGATCGTAAACCTTTACCTCCGGCAGATTGTCTGCAACGAATTTCTCAACGAACTTCTTATTTTCCTCCAGGTGCAAAAGCAGTTCCTCAAGCCATGCCTCACACCGGGTATAGGCGATCTCACATGCTTTATAGCCCATTAAATTTAAAGAATGATACCCTCTTGCAGCAGTCACCTTTTCCCGCATTTCCTCATTGGCAATAAAATGATTGGAGGTCTGAAATCCTGCCAGATTAAAGGTTTTGCTGGGAGCGGTGGAAATGACACAGTTATTTACATATTTCTCTTCCAGCGTTCCCATGGAGATATGGCGGTACCCTGGAAGAATCAGATCAAAATGGATCTCATCAGAAATGATAAAAACTCCGTTTCTGAAACAGATATCTGCGATCTTTGTAAGCTCCTCCTCTGTCCATATCCGGCCTATGGGATTATGGGGACTGCATAATATAAGAAGCGTTACATCTTTTCTCCCCGCTTTTTCCTCGAAATCTGCAAAATCGATCTCATAGGAATCGCCGGTGCTGATCAGTTCTGTGGTTACCAGCGTCCGTTTATTATTCTCCACTGACATGCGGAATGGATAATAGACAGGGGTCATAATCAGAACTGCATCTTCCGGCTTTGTAAATGCTGCCACCATCTGGCCCAGGCCAGGCACAACTCCTGCTGTCTCCACAATCCATTCCCTTTTAGGAGAAAAACCATGACGTTTTTCCATCCAGCCGATTACGCTGTCATAATAGGCGTCAGTCGCTCCGGTATACCCCAATATTGACTGGTCTAAATATTCCTTTAACCCTTCAATGATTTCCGGTGGATTTTTCCACTCCATATCCGCTACGGAAAGAGGCACTACATTGTCCTTCACATCCGGGTTTTTTACCTTCATATCATTCCATTTAAATGAACCTGCATGGTCTCTTCTTACCAGGGTTTCAAAATCATACTGCATTTAGCTTCCTCCGTTTTGCTTTTCTTATTCTTCCCCTGCAGCCTGTGGATCTGTGATCCTCTTTAAAAACTGCTGTGTTCTTGGTTCTTTTGGATTCACCAGAATCTCAGAGGGTTTTCCTTCCTCAACAATGCTTCCGCCTTCCATAAATATGATCCTTGATGCCACCTCTCTGGCAAACGAGATTTCGTGTGTTACAACAATCATGGTAATTCCTGTCTGTGCAACTGTTTTAATCGTGTTTAAAACCTCTCCTACCAGCTCCGGATCCAATGCAGAAGTAGGCTCGTCAAACAGAATTACATCCGGATCCAGAATCAGTGCCCTTGCAATGCCCGCTCTCTGCTGCTGACCGCCGGATAACTGGGATGGATAAAAATCACACCGTTCCGACAATCCTACTTTAGCCAGTATGTCACGGCTCATTTTTTCCGCATCTGCTTTTGCTATTTTCTTCACTGTCACAAGGCCTTCCATAACATTTTCCAGAATGGTTTTATTCTGAAATAAGTTATAGTTTTGAAATACCATAGCGGTCTTTCTTCTCAGCTCAATGACCTGGGTTTTGGAATGCTTTTTGCAGTCTAAGCAAAAGCCATTTACGGTAACGCTGCCGTCATCTGCGCTGTCTAAGAAATTGACCGTACGAAGGAGTGTTGTTTTTCCGGAACCGCTGGGACCCAGAATTACCACAACTTCCCCCTTTTCAATGTTTAAATTAACTCCCTTTAAAATGTGGTTTTTCCCAAATGACTTATGGATATTATTCAGTTCCACCATATTTGCCATAATATCTGCTCCTTCCTCATATTGATGTCCCCGCTCAGGCAGACGCGCCTGCCCGGAACTTTTTAAGCCGGTCCTCACAGATGCGGAATAATTTATTTAGTACAAAGCTGATTGCTTCGTAAATCAGTGTTGTCATAATATAGGCTTCAATGAAATTAAGTGCCGGCATAGCCAGTAAGTTTGCAGTTGCTGTTATCTCATAAACTCCTACATAATAAGCCAGAGACGTTCCCTTTACCAGACCCACAAAGATGCCGCCTAAGTTTGGAATGGCAATGGCAAGCGCCTGGGGAAATATTATCCGCATCAGCGCCTGGGTTCGGGTCATTCCCACACTGAACGCTGCTTCCATCTGCCCCTCATCAACGGCTGATAAAGCGGAGCGGAATATTTCCGAGGAATAGGCCGCCTGGTCAAGAGCCAGGGCGATAATCGCATACACAATGGGCGGAACTGCATTGATATCAATGGTAATTCCGATGCTCAGACCATAGCTGTATAAAAGAATGGGCAGTGCATAGTAGGAAATGTATAATAAAATCACCATGGGCACGCCTCTCATAAAGGAAACGAACACAGCTGAAAACTGGGACAAAACAGGAACCTTGTGTTTTCTGATCAATGCAATGGAAAGACCAGACAGCCAGCCTGCAGCAGCCGATACAAGAGACATGAAGAGCGTGATGGGAACTGCAAGCATGATCTTTGGCAGCGCTTCTATGATAAATTTAAAATCCATCCTGTTTTCCTCTTTTCTTTAACTTGTTGCCTTTTTCCGGCCCTTTGTATAGATTTTTTCAGTAAATTTGCTGCAATACTCCAGGATAATACAGGCTGCCCAGAAAATAATACCCGTTGCTATGTAAACCTCCAGACGGTTTGCTCCATAGCTGGCAGAACTGATGGCTCTTGCTTTTCCCATTAAATCAATGACACCGATTGCAAATGCCAGTGAGGTATCCTTAAACAGCATGATAATGTTATTTCCCAGTGCAGGGATGGCAATGCCAAAGGCCTGTGGGAAAATAATCCGGCGAAATGCTGTAAATTCCTTCATTCCCACACTGTAGGCCGCCTCCCTCTGCCCCTTATCCACTGCCAGATAAGAGGCTCTCATCATCTCCGCCATATTTGCGGAGCTGCTGAGGGAAAGACATGCCACAATAAATACGGTCTTGCTGACCCCTGTTAAATCAACTCCAACACTCTGAGCCAGCTGGGGAAGACCCAGATAGATTAAAAATATTAAAACAAGAGTGGGAATTCCTCTCATAAATGCGATATAACCGTTTGCAATGGCTTTTGCCCACTTTCGTTTACCAATCCCGGCTGCAGTGACCAGAGCCCCAAGTGCCAGGCTGATTAAAAGCGATATCAGGAGAATCTCCATGGTAACAGGAAAAGCCCTTAATACATTGGGAATAAAGCCCGGAATTGTCTCCGGTTTGAATGTGTTCTCCAAATTCTTTTCCCTCCATTTCTACAATCCCTTTATTTTACTGTTGTGCTGACCATATCTGAATATTTTGAAAATACATCCTGACCAAGATACTCGGATGCGATCTTTGATAAGGTTCCGTCCTTTACCATATCTTTTAATGCCCCGTCAATGGCAGTATTTAGATCATCTTTTCCTTTTGCACACATGATGTAGGTATCTTCTACCATAACTACATCGGTGAGGGACAGATTATCAAGCTTTAATTCCTTTTGTACGCTGTCATAGGTGGACTGATAGGTAAGGCTTGCATCTACCTGGCCATTGGCCACCTGCTTAAAGCCGTCTGCTGTTGACAAGTCACTGACTGCGTTGATTTTCAGTTCCTTTCCCGGGTGGCTTTCATTGTAAGCCATCAGCATGGAATATTCATAACTGGTGGGTGACTGGTTAATGGATTTTCCCGCCATATCATTTAACGTCTTGATTCCACTGTCCTTTTTCACACATAAAGACATGGGGGAGAGACAGTAATACTGCTCAGGAAATAAGTATTTCTCTTTTCTTGCATCGCTTTTTACAAGCTGGTGAGACAGTACATCCAGTGCGCCTGAGTCAATGGAAACAATGAGGGTATTAAAATCCATAGCCTGAATATCAAATTCATATTTGTCAAGACGCTTATCAATTTCTTTTAATACTGCCACGTCATACCCCACCGGCTCCCCCTTATCGTCCAGTGAGCAATACGGCGGCATTGCATTACCAGTACCTACCTTTACTTTTGTGACTCCTGAACTCTGGGTTTTTCCGCATGCGGTCATAGACACCGCCAGTGTAAGAACCATAACTGAACAAACTGCATTTTTCATAATCTTTTTCATTTTTTTCTCCTCCTGCATCTGTCATCGTCGATTGAACAACAAAAAAGGCGCCTGCTATTATGCAAACGCCTTTGTCTACCTTCCGTTCCCCTTCCTGACGGCTGTGGAACTGTTAGGCAAAGTATATTCCATGGTTTTGCCTTTGTCAATATTTTTTTATCAGGATAATAATGTTTTATTATTTTCACAAAAGCCAGTTGTCCATTTTTGACTTTCAGTACATTTTTCACAAATATTCAAGATTGACAGATAATTCAAGGACAAGGATTTACATATCTGGCTTTTTTGTTATATAATAATCTAAAATTTATCAGACCATAAGGGGGCCATACTCGATGAGTGATATCATGAAGCACTACGAAGTGCTGACTAATTTTCTGGGAAATGTACTAAGTGACAATTATGAAATTGCACTTCTGGATTTAAGAGAAGGGAAACGCTGCATCACAGCCATAGCCAACGGGCAAAACAGCGGCAGAACCATTGGGGCTCCTTTAACAGATCTGGCTCTTAAAATCATAAGAGAAGGAATCTGGAAAAAAGAGCCGTATCTGCTTAACTACAGCGGACTGACAAAGGACAAGAGGCCCTTGATCTCCTCCACCTTTTTTATTAAAGAGGGACAGGAGCTTTTAGGCATGCTCTGCCTGAATGTTGACACCCAGATTTATCAGCAGCTGTGCCAGTCCATCTTAAAGCTTGGCGGATTGTCCATTGATCCTCCCTCCAGCAAGATCATTGACCTGCCAGTGGAACATACCGAAACCTTTACCAACGATATCGGTGATATCATTGCCAGTGCCATGCCGGATTATATCACGGAAAACCGGATACCTGCAGACCGCCTCACCCAGGATGAGAAGATCTCCATCGTTAAGCAGTTAAACGAAAAAGGAGTTTTCATGATCAAAGGTGCGGTCAGTGAAGCAGCCCTGAAACTGAATTGCTCCGATGCCACCATTTACCGGTATTTAAGCAAAATAAGCAAGCAGGAGCAAAAAAAACAGATTGACATTTAAAAAAAATGGTGCTAAACTCCCCGATAATATTTTATTGCAATAATAAATTTTTATTACACAACAGGGAGGAAATACAATGGTATCAATGGAGCTGGTCAAACTTTTCCTGGTCTTTCTAGTCATTTTAGTACTGCTCTGGTTAAAAAGGCCCTTATGGCAGGCAATTGCGTGCAGCATCCTGCTGTCATTTTTTATTTTTCAAATTCCGGTTTCAAGTGTCTGTTCCATACTCACCCGGGCCATATGTTCCAAAAGCACTGCAACCATTTTATTAAGCTTTTACACCATTACGTTCTTACAGCGAATGCTGGAAAAGCGGAATCTTTTAATGACAGCAGAATCCTCATTAAACCATCTGTTCCGCAACCGGCGGATCACCACCATTCTGGCTCCCATTTTCATCGGACTTCTTCCTTCTGCAGGAGCAGTCTATATCTGCGGATCAATTGTGGATTCTTCCTGCGGAGATTATTTAAGCAAAGAGGACAAAACCTTTGTCACCAGCTATTACCGTCATATTCCGGAGAGCTTTCTTCCCACTTACTCATCTATTTTAATCGCACTGGGACTGGCAGGCGTTGAAACAGGAGATTTTCTTCTGTCCATGCTCCCGGCTGTGGGGATCCTGGTTTTTCTGGGTTATATTTTTTATTTGAGAAAAATTCCAAGAGAAATTGTCAATGACCAGGGAATGTCAAAAAAAGCAGCGCTCCGGCAGCTTATAAAAAGTCTGTGGACCATCGCTGCTGCCATCCTTCTCATTATTGCATTTCATCTTGAGGTATACATAGCAACTCCCCTTGTAATTGTTACGGCTTTTTTCTTTTACCGCTTTTCCTTACGGGAAATCAAACCGTTTTTTCTTTCTGCACTGGAACCAAAAATCATTGTTAATACCCTTCTGATCATGATTTTTAAAGAGGTTCTGACGTATACGGACGTGATTTCAAAACTTCCCGGTCTCTTTAGCTCTCTTCCCATACCCACTTATCTTGCCTTTGCACTGATCTTCTTCTTTGGATCCATTGTAGGCGGATCAACAGCAATTATTGTGCTTTGCCTTCCTCTGGCCTTTGCAGCCATACCAGATGGAGGAGCTGCACTGATGATGCTTTTAATGTCCTCTTCCTACTGTGCCATGCAGGTATCTCCCACCCATGTATGCCTTGCGCTGGTAACGGAATATTTCCACACAGGAATGGGGGATTTATTAAAACGGACACTTCCAGTAATCCTGATTTTTTTTCTCCTCATCCTCCTTTATTACCAGGTGCTGACTGCTCTTTTGCTGATTTGACTCGCCGCCCATTTTATGCTAGTATTTGCTTATCAATTTACAATCAGAAAGGATTTACCATATGAACCTCATGAATCTTATGCAGCTGAAAGAGGCCTGGAGTATCTTTAAAGACAATCATCCTAAATTCCCCTTATTTTTAAAAGCAGCTTCGGAAAGTGCTTTAAAGGAAGGATCCATGATAGAAATCCATGTCACGTCTCCGGAAGGGAAAACACTGACTACCAACATGAAGCTGAAAGCCTCTGATCTGGAGCTGATAGAACAATTGAAATCATCTTTAAAATAGCAGGTTGTTGTTACTGGAAAGTTATGGTAGAATACTTTCAGACCATGAAACATCTACCGTTTCAATGGCAAAACAGGAGGAGTAAAAGGCATGAATAAACTGATTAAAATATTTGCTGCTACCTCACTTCTGTCAATCTCTGTTGCATCTACCGCTTTGGCAGGAACCTGGAAACAGGGTTCCGATGGCTGGCGATGGAAGGAAGACGATCATACCTATACAGCATCTGCCTGGAAGTGGATCGATTCTGATAAAGACGGAATGGCGGAGTGCTACTATTTTAATGAAGACGGAATCCTGGTAACCAATACCATGACTCCTGATGGCCGTACTGTGAATGAAGACGGCGCGTGGACAGAGGATGGCATCGTACGCTTAAGAGCGGCCAACCCTTCCGTAGCCGTTCAGATGAAGAAAAAGGGAGCTGTTCTTTACAAGGATGCAGACAAGAAAAGTTCTTCTTTACCAGGGCAGGATATCAACGCTGATATTGCCATGAATTTATATTACGACTGGCTGCAGATTCCGGTTATTATGAATATGCAGATGAAATACCACGATATCAACACTCCCAGTATGGAGTTTTTATCCAACAGCACGGTAAAGACTCTGGGTATGGAAAAGGTTGAGAGCTCCTTTTATACTGGGGGCAGTTATTACTCCAATTCCAAAGACAGCGGAAAGTTTAAGATGAAAATCGGATATGAGGATATGACAAAACATCTCACTCTTGGAGGTCTTACCGGACAGTTTTGGGGATTTTTAGACAACGTACAGATCGCACAGGATCAGGACGGAAACAGTGTCATGTTTTATACTACTGAGGCAGACGGTCTGGAGCAGTATTTAACCAAATTTTACGATAAAGTATGGCCTACACTTTCCGATTCGGATTACAAAATCACTGGCGTGACCGGAAAAGCAATTATCAATCCGGAAGGATACTTTTCCAAAGAACAGATCCTGATCTCCATGACTATTAACGAGGATGGAGATACCATGGGACTGGATATGAGTGTAAATCTGGACTATAAAAATCCGGGTCAGACTGTGGCAATTGCCTTTCCTTCAACGGAGGGGTTTGAAGAAGTGGTGTACTAAAAAAGCGGAGGAATCGGTTCATCTTAAACGAACTGCTTCCTCCGTTTTCTATTTTTTTAAGCCAATATAAACATGTACCCGGACATGCCCCTCTTTTAAAGTTTCATACTCTTCAAAGTCACATATAAAAGATCTGGGCAGGCTCATATTCCACAACTGCTGCCACACTTTTGCAACTGCATCCTTACCTTCTCCCTCTGCAATAAATTTCGCATAAGTTCCCGCCGGTATGATTTTAATTGTTATCCCGTTTGGCTGTCCTTCCTTTTTCTCCACTTCACAGGCAGCCAGTAAGCTGTAATCCTCGGTTTCTCTTCCCTCGTACTCCGTATAAATGCCCAATGTCTTCTCATTAACTTTATACATGACTGAAGGATAAATTCCCATAAACTGATCCCACAAACCGCTGATCACATTCCCCATATCCGGTGCGAAATTATTAGTCCTGGCTAACAGACCAGCCACCATCATCTCTTTTAATTCCACTAACTCATACTTCATTTAATTTTCCTCTTTTCTACTTTATGAAGAAAATTATAACAATGATAACATGACAGCTGACTGTCATTATTAATTCCTTTTCACCGCAAAAAACCTGATAAGAACAATTACCAGAATAAGTGGAAAGATAATGGCTGAAAAAATCCCGATTTTTAAATTGCTGCCAAACCAGCCGGATACGATCCCAACAAGTGTGGGTCCTCCCGAGCATCCCAGATCACCCGCCAGCGCCAGGAATGCAAACATGGCAGTGCCTCCGCCCCGAATGGAAGAAGCGGCCAGACTAAACGTTCCGGGCCACATAATTCCTACTGAAAAGCCGCAAATTCCACATCCAATCAGTCCCAGCACCGGAAAAGGAGCACAGGTGATCAGAAGATACGACCCCATGCAAAGAACACCGCTGGCTGCCATAACCTTTTTCAGTTCCCATCGTTCTCCATACTGTCCATAGACAGCTCTTGATATCCCCATCATAAGTGCAAACAGCATAGGGCCGGCCAGATCTCCAATGGTCTTTGTTACACCCAGCCCCTCTTCCGCAAATGCAGATGCCCACTGGCTGACTGCCTGCTCACTGGCTCCCGAACAGACCATAAGAAGCAAAAAGACCCAGAACAGCTTGTTTCCAATCAATGGGGCAAAAGACATTCCCTCCTCCCCTTTTGAAAGAGAAGCAATGGGCACACGGAAAAATAAAACCATACATACAGCCGGTACCGCTGCCCAGAAAAGCGCCAGTATTTTCCAGTTCCCGATTCCGAATACCCAGAAAAATAATGTGGATATCAGAACAACTCCCACATGTCCCCAGCAATAGAAGGAATGGAGCATACTCATGGCTTTTTCTTTATTATCTGTGGGACACGCTTCCACAATGGGACTGACAAGAACTTCCAAAAGCCCGCCGCCGATGGCATATATTATAACTGCCGCCAACAGTCCCACCCAGGAAACAGAAACAATTCCCGGTAAAACGGTAAGAAGAATCAGTCCTGCTGCCGCCATAAGGTGTGCGGTAATCATGGAAATCCGGTATCCCACCCGATCTATTACCGCTGCAGATAAAAGATCCACCAGCAGCTGAACACCAAAATTTACTGTAACAAGGAGCGTAATTCTGGATAGTGATATTCCATACTCCCATTGAAAATGCAGAAACAAAAGCGGCACAAAATTATTGACAATCGCCTGGACAATATAGCTTAGAAAGCAGGCATAAACAGTACTTTTATAATTTTCCTTCACGTATTCGGCCCTCCCCTGAAATATGATTGTATTATACTGCAGATGGTAATTCAAATCTTGCAATTTACCGCCAGCTTATGGTACAATTTAGCCGATCACAAAAAGGAGAACGCTCTATGCAAAGCACAAAAATACTGACCGACGAATCCATGATGGAGCTGGTCTCCCATGGTTTTACAGACTTTCCGTTTCAATACTATTACGAAGATGTAGGAAAGTTTGACAACCGCTGCATTGACTGGCACTGGCACCGGGAATTTGAACTGGTATCTGTGGCCGAAGGAATGGTACATTGTTCCATCGGAAACATCCATTACATACTGGAACCCGGCGACGGTGTCTTTATTAATTCCGGTGTTATGCACCGCTTTTTATCAACCGGAACAGCAATTATACCAAACGTACTGTTTGCTCCGGAATTTATTGCCCGGGAAGGAAGCTCTATTTACGAAAAATTCATTGCTCCCTTTTTATTTTCAGGCATATCCCACTTTGTATTAAGGGGGAGAAATCCATGGCAGAACCATTTACTTTCCATTCTGTCTGACTTATACAAGCTCTGCGAAGATCAGACAGCGGCCTGGGAGCTTAATGCACATGCACTGGTCTGCCAGATCTGGTCCATCCTGTTTTTACACAGGGATGAATTTGCCACCATGGAAAACGCAGGCGTCAACCGCCTTTCCCAGGCCCGTTTTAAACGGATGACCCGTTTTATTGAGCAGAACTATGAAAAGAGACTGACTCTGGAAGACATCGCCCAATCGGTGGGAGTCAGCAAAAGAGAGGCACTCCGCTGTTTCCAGTGTTCCGTACCTCTCTCTCCAATTGAATATTTAAATAAATACCGGTTAAATCAGGCAAAAACCCTGCTTCTTCACACAGACCGTTCCATCACGGATATCGCAGAAAGCACCGGCTTTGAAAGCACCAGCTATTTCGACCGGCTATACAAACGGGAATATCACATGACTCCCGGCCGCCACAGATCCGCTTTTATGAAGGCAAATTCCAAAAAAAATGATACCGGTCAGGCTTCTTCCGAAAAGAGCGCCCAGAAAAAAGAGCAGGAAATACAACAGAACCAGGATAAAACAGATTTCACCTGCCAACCGGTATCTGACTAATCGGATTCCTTTTGCCCATTTATAAAAATAATAGGATATTAAGCCAATTCCCATGGATCCGACCAAAATCGGCATCCATGCCATGAAAAGAAGAATAAGATTCATTATACTACACTCCGGCACTTTCTCCTCTTATCTTCCCCTTTTTATGCCTTAATAATCCAGTTTCTGTCAGAATTGCTTTTTCTTCATGATATTGACAGAAATAAAATAAGATACAAAAATTGCTGCCAGACTGATCAAAAACAGAACTGTTATGACTGACCCTGCTGCAAACGCCGTTAAAGCTGTAGCTGCTGTTGATAAATCCAGTTGAAAAGTCTTTGCCGCCTTTACCACAATAAATCCTGCGGCAAAGATTACTCCAATTATAAAAATCAATACAATTCTTCCTTTTTCTGTACCGAATTTTAGCTGAACCGGAACCACTACAGCCATGAACAAGAGAGAAATCAAAAGATACAAAAGCGCCGTAATAACAAGTTCCAACGTGCCAACTCTTCCTCTCACAAAATTCATGATAACAACAAATACGGTCATAATAATCCAGGCGGAGCCTCCCGTCACAAATCCGAATACATATTTCTCCGCTGCATATTGATTCCTTGTGATTGGAAGGGTGAATAAAAAAGCATATCCATTGTCAAATTCATCGTAGCTGATGGAACTTAGTGTGAACATGGTTGAAATTAAAGTTACATAATTAATCACAAAAAAAGTATTAACATCTACCAGTAGCATTCCTGCCGACATAAAGAAGACGAGCAGGAAAAAACGCTGCTGGTTTTTCAACAAAAGTAAATCTTTAATTAACAACCCTTTCATAACCGTTCCCCCCTTATCATCATGGTAATCACTTCATCAACACTTCCCTTTTCGATTATAATTTCCGGCTGGCTTTCCTGGTAAAAACCAATCTTATCCGTAAGAAGGCGGTATCCATAAGGTTCTTTTTTCCTGCGGAGAATATATCTTTTATCCAGCTTCTGTTCTTGTTCTACTGTTACCTTCAAAAGACCATAACTTCCTAAAAGTACATCCGTCTCTTCATGCAAAACAATATTTCCATGATCAATCAGATAAAGATCATCACAAAGCTGCTCTAAATCTGTTGAAATATGGGAACTGATTAAAATAGACCGGTCTCCCGGCTCCATATACTCCCGAATGGAATCAAGCAGCTCCTCTCTGGCAAGGACATCAAGTCCCGCGGTAGGTTCATCCAGTATAAGCAGTTTGGCCTCATGGGACATGGCAGCCAATACTTTCACTTTGGCTTTCATTCCTGCTGAGAAATCCTTTCCCCTCTTATTCAGGGGCAGGCCTGATTCTCTGCATTTTTTTAAAAAACCGTCCTGATCAAACAACTGATATATATTTTTCATAATTCTGGCTATATCCTGAATTGTTAAATACCCGCTGAATCCAGAGTCTGCCAGAACCACTCCCATATCCTGTCTTTCCATCATGGACAACTGACTAGACGGCTTATCAAATATCTTTACTTCCCCCTGATCCAAGGTAATCAGCCCCAGAGCCGATTTAAACAACGTAGTTTTTCCTGCACCATTCGTTCCAATCAGTCCGGTTATATATCCTGACTGCAGTTTAAGAGAACAGTTCAGCGTAAAATCTCCATACGTTTTCTGAATATTTTCCATTTCTAACAACATCATTAATCCTCCAAAATCAAATAAAACAAATCCGTCAGTTCCTCATCCTTCATTCCGCAGCTTCTGCCCTTACGGATTGCCGACTCCAGTTCGGCCTCAACCTCTTTTTTCTTTTCTTCCAGCATAAATTCCTGGCTGGCATAAGCGATAAAGCTTCCTTTTCCATGAACAGTGACAATAAAACCCTCCTGTTCCAGAATGTCATATGACTTTTTAACTGTTAAAGCACTGATGCGCAGTTCTTTTGCCAGAGTACGCACCGATGGCAGATTTTCCCCTTCTTTTAACGTTCCCTGCATAACACCGCACTTAATCTGCTCCGTAATCTGGTCATACAGGGGCTGCATGGATGAATTATTTATTATTATTTTCATTTCACCCCTCCTTGATAAACAGTATATAACAGTACATTACTGTTGTCAACTGTTATATACTGTTTATTACACTTGAAATATATTTATAAAATAGATTATTTATCCAGCATATACTAAAAATGTGTGTAGTTTTGTAAATTATGCTATAATAAGTTTCGTTAAACCCAAGAAGGAGAAAATAAAAATGAATCTATGTATCAGAAAAATTGCAGAAGAACAGATTGAAGTATTACTTGATCTATTGCGTGAAAAAGCAAATTGGCTTATTAAAATTGGAAAGCCTATGTGGAATCCTGAATATTTATCTAAGGAGGAATTTTTAAAGAAATATATTAACTGTGAAATGTTTATTGCACAGGAAAATAAAGAGGTAATAGGCGGATTTGTATTAGTAGAGAGTGACCGCTCATTTTGGAATAATGATGAAAATAATGATTCTGCATATTATATACATAAACTTGTAATCAAAGATGACTATACAGGAAAAGGATATGCAAAAGAGATAATTGAATTGATTAAGAAACACTCAATATCCAAGAGTAAAAATTATCTTAGACTTGATTGTTATGGAGACAGAGAATATTTAAATAAGTTATATAGTGAATGTGGATTTACTTTAAAACGGGAAATTCACGTAGAAGATGGTTTAAATGCCTGTTTATATGAATTATCACTTGAAAAGTGGATGAAGAGCCAAAATAAAAAAGGATACACAGGCTATGAGGTGTGATGTACCCCCTTCCTGTGTATCCTTTTTTCCAAGCTGACTTCAGGTATTTCAGATTTTTAACTGAAACTGGCCGATTAAATCCTTCAGATTCTGCGCCTGCCCTGCAAGTTCCTCGCTGGAGGCGGAGTTCTCTTCTGCAGAAGCCGCATTGTTATCTACTTCCATGGAAATTTTTCCAATACCTTGTTCAATCGTTTTTACGGAAGCCGCCTGATCTAAGGAAGCCTGTGCAATACTGCGTACCTTATCCATGATCTGGCTGCTTTCTTTTGCCACGCCGTTCAAATTACCGGCTGCCCGGTCCGCTATAACAGTTCCTTCTTCCACTGCCTTTAACGATGCCTCGATTAAATCGGAGGAATTCTTTGCGGCCTCTTTACTCTGACTTGCCAGAAGACTGACCTGACCGGCTACCACAGCAAACCCTTTTCCTGCTTCTCCGGCTCTTGCTGCTTCGATTGAGGCGTTTAATGCCAGAAGATTGGTCTGCATGGCAATATCATCAATGGTTACAATCATCTTGCTGATTTCCTGAGATGTCTTCTTAATGGTGCTCATGGCAGAAACCATTTCCTGCATATTCTGATTTTCCGTTGAAATATCCCGGGCAATCCGTTCCATCTCCAACTGAATCTCATTGGTCAGCTTGGCATTTTCATCAATCTGTTCTGTAATATGGGTAACTGACTCGGACAATCTTCCGGCAATTCCTGCCTGGTTTTCGGCTCCTACTGCCAGAAAACGGGCTGATTCGGATATCTGGCTGGAACCGTCTGATACCTGATTGGCTGCCTCATTAATTTTCTCAAAGCTTCTTGAAATTTTTTCTGTGAAGCAATGAAGAGACGATTCAATGTTTTTAAAATCTCCGATGAATTCACTGTTAAAATCCACATTGAAGTTACCGCCAGCCATCTGTTCCATGGCACAATCAATCTCCATAATATAGCTACGGATCTTCTCCATGGATTCCCGAAGGCTTTTGGCTGCCTGACCGATTTCATCTTCTGATTCGTAAGAAATCGCCGTATGTAAGTTCCCTTTTGCAAACTCTCCTGCTGCATCCTGTATCTCTTTTAATGGAACAGCAATGGACCTGGTCAGACGTTTTCCCATGAGAAGTGCAATGATCAGAGAGATCAGGGAGAAAAATGCCAGACATGCTGTGGCAGCATTCTCAACTCTCTGACTGTTTGTATATTTTGCAAGAGCTGCTTCATCCGCCTGGGAACCGGTTTTATCCAGTGCATCCGCCAGTACTTCTGAAACATCATTAAAGGTAGTCTGGTAATACTCCACGGCTCCTTTTGTATCTCCCTTTTCCAGCATAGAAAGCAGAACACCAGTATCTTTCTGGAAATCGTCAAATGCCTGGTCCAATGTTTCTCCTGACTGTTTATCCTTCAGATTCTCTTTGATAACAGCAATATATTTTACAATTTTCTCAAATCTTCCTTCTATTTCTTTCTTTTGCTCTGCAGTAACAGAAGCATCTTCCCGAATGGCAGCCCAAAGTATTCGTTTATTAATGGTCTGTACATCCTTACGGATTTCCATTTGTTTTTTCGTTGTTTCATACTGAATCCTGTAAAATGTTGACATGTTGTTCCCGATGCTGCGAAAACTGATCAGCGAAAATACTGAAGAAAGAAAAATAATAAAAACCAGAATTGCAAATACCCATTTCAGCCTTCTTGAAATACTTAAATTTCCTGATTTTTTCATCTCTAGTCCCCACTTTCGATTTGTTATTGTATTTCTAATTCCATTATAACAATCCGTCTTCTCAATGCCAACTTAATATTTATTCAGAATAATAGCTGTAATCTTAATAAATTGTAAGATTACAGCTATCTTCACTATAAATCGTATTCAAAACTAACGGAATTACTGGAGAGATCAAATATCATGTTCTCCCCTTTATACAGCAAAAACCTTCCACGAAGCAGATGCTCTTCCTTAATAAAACGGCTCATCTCTCCCTGAACTGGCGCCCGCAGTTTATGAGCAAACCGCTTTTCATCTCTTCTGCTTTGATTGGAAAGAAATACTTTCAAAACATAAGCTCCCTGTTTTATAATGACAGCTGTCTCCCGTTTGCTGACCACTCTGGCTCCCAGGTAAGTAGCAAACCGGTATTCTTTTCCCTGATACATGACTACACAGATACAGCCCTCAAACCGGAGTCCCAGCCATGGAATTTTGGCAATGGAAACCATGACGGAGGCATTTTCAGAAAATGTATTGCACTGAATCCAGAGGTAGCTCTCGGGAAATGATGTCCCTCTGTCTCCTTCTATATATCCCATTCCCCCAGCAAAGTCCACTATATCGCCGTTTAGTTTCACCTTCCCGGACAGTCTGTGGGACATGCTGATGATCTCATGTTTGCATTCCATAAAAGGCATGTACTGAAACGGGCCCATAATGGGATACCGGATTGGGGTAATGGGTCCAAAACGAACAATTCCTTTTAAAGAGATCTCCTCTGTCTTGATATCCAGCCTGACGCCCCTGCGGGAAAAGATATTATTACCCAGTATAATCCTTTTTTGATTCCAGTCGATAAAAAAATCCTCTTCTTTAAATTCCAGCCAGCAGACGTTTTCATTCCATATGACCTGTAAAAATGGAAGGCGTTTTCCTGTTCCATCCCTTATAAGCCCTGGAATCAGCGCCAGAACGGTGTTTCCACACAGCATCTTAAAATACCATCCAATAAAAAATTTCCCTTTGGTTTTCCCTTCTGCCATTTACCAGAACCCTCCTGTCTCCATGATTTAATCATATGGTTGCCAGTTATGGGAAAACATAGTCAGGAAATATATTACTGTACCTGGGCTATCCGGTTTACCACATCGATATAATCCTTACAGTAGGTCTGATAGACAGTCATCACGGCACTGCGGAAACGGACCAGCTCCGCCGGGCTTAACTCTGTTACGATACAGCCGGCTTTGATCAGACGATCCCTTACATTCTGCTCCCTTTCGTTAAAGATCTGGCGCTCATACGTTGCAGATTCTACCCCACACTCTTTGATTATTTCCCGGTCTTTCTCGCTTAACCGGTCCCAGGTTGCCTGGGAAGCAAGCTGCAGTTCCGGTATGCGGCTGTGTGCATCAAGTGTAATGTATTTTGCCACCTCATAGTGGTTCATGGTTTCATAGGAAGGCCAGTTATTTTCTGCACCGTCGATGTAACCGGTTTCTAACGCTGCATACACATCGGAGTATGCCAGGGGAACGGCTTTCGCTCCCAATGCCTCAACTACGGCAGCCATCATATCCGACTTTGCAACCCGGATTCTCATCTTTCTGATGTCCTCCACCCGTTCTATGGGACGTTTGGTATTATAAAAATGTCTTGCACCCGCATCATACCAGGATAAGGCAACCACGCCGCTGCCTTTTAGTTCATTCATAAACTCGTCTCCGATTGTACCGTCAAGAACCTTCCACATATGAGTTTCATCCCGGTAAAGATAAGGCAGCTGCAATACGTTGAATTTGGGATTTACATCCGTCAGCGTCATAATGGATACGCGTGCAAAATCAATTCCCCCATACTGAACCTGCTCCGCGATCTCATTTTCGTTTCCCATTTCCCCTCCGGAAAAGACTTTAATCTTGATTCGTCCTTCTGTCCTTTTCCATACC
The DNA here is from genome assembly GCA_013036995.1 of Lacrimispora defluvii. Classification (GTDB taxonomy): domain Bacteria; phylum Bacillota; class Clostridia; order Lachnospirales; family Lachnospiraceae; genus Lacrimispora; species Lacrimispora defluvii. The sequence goes on along the minus strand of JAAOXG010000027.1, from coordinate 49,477 downwards.
AGCTCCGCAAACTTTTTTGCACCCTGTGTTGTGGGATAATCATCCGGCTGGTTATCGGCATAGGTAAATACATATTCCGGAGTTTGTTCTCCGGAAGAAAAAAGAGATTCTGACGGATTTTCTTTATGAAAAAAAACATAAGAAGCCATAATGACCGCTCCTGCCAGAAGAACTGCTCCCCCAATTTTTATAATATGTTTGTTCATTCCTGTACCCCCAAAACGCCTCCCCTGATTCCAGGGGAAGCGTCTGATATTTTATATAGTATGAACTGATTAAGGATTAATGATACTCTGAATTTCCTTATCATCCACATTTGTTTTATCTACCAGAATAACTCCGGTATCAACAGTTTTATCTTTAATTTCACCGCCATCGGCAATCTGAAGAGCAGTCTTAACACCGTCATAGCCCATGTAGAACTGGCGCTGAACAACAGAAGCTACATCGTATTTTCCGCTGCGGATCATGGTCTCAATCTCTGCTGAGAAATCGAATCCAACCATGGAGATATCGTCCCGTCCGGTTTCTGTTAAACCAGTTACAAAGCCTACTGTAGAACCATTGTTAGGACCAAATACTCCCTTTAAGTTTGGATAGGTTGTAATAAAGTCCTGGCAGAAACCAACTGCCTTGCTGATGTCACCGTCATTTACCTTGATATCGTTGTTTAAAACTTTCCATGACTCAGGTGCATTTGCTTCCCAATACTCATTGAAGCCTTTCACACGGTCATTGATTGTCTGGGAACCAGTGGAACCAACCTGAATTGCAATCTGTGCTTCTTCTGTCTCGGAAATTCCTCTGTTCTTTAAGCGGCTGATCAGCTCGTCTGCTGCTGTTTTTCCAGCTTCCACGTTATTTGTTAAAAGAGCGGCGCTGTAGTTATCGCTTTTAATTACGGTATCTACCAGAACAACCGGTGTTCCTGATTTGTATGCTTCTGTAATTGGTGCATCTAAGGAAACGCTGTCAAGTGGAGCGATTACGATTCCGTCCGCCTGAGCAGATACTGCATTCTGAAGAAGGGTAAGCTGTCCTTCAATATCGGATTCCAGAGCGGTTCCGACTACGACTACATTACAGCCTAATTCCTTGCCTGCCTGCTCCGCTCCAGCCTGAAGAACGCTCCAGTACTGGTTTCCAAGTACCTTTACAATTACGTAAATGGTCTTTTCCCCGGATTTTTTATCCGTCTTTGCTGCCTCTGTGGTCTTATCTCCAGCTGCTGTGGTAGTTTCACCTGCTGCAGTCGTTGCTGCTGTTCCGCTTGAAGATGTACTGCCGCAGCCTGCAAGGCCTGTTACTGCCATAGCTGCCGCTAATACAACTGCTGCTAATTTACTCTTTCTCATTTTCTTTTTCCTCCTGAATTATATAGTTTTTTATTTATTTTTTCAAGCCAAAAAACCTCTTGAGTGCCCCTAAGTCACCGCTCTTTTTTGCTGTCTGGGAAGCAACTGCAATCAACAGGATAATTCCTACGATAACCTGCTGCCAGAAGGAGTTAACACCGTTTAAGTTCAGTCCGTTACGGATTACACCCATCATCAGTGCTCCGATAACTGTATTTAAAATGGTTCCTTCTCCACCTAAGATGGAAATTCCACCAAGTACGGAAGCTGCAATTGCCTCCATCTCGTATCCGTTACCGGCTGTTGGCTGTGCACTGGAAAGTCTTGATGCTACCAGGATACCGCAGATTGCAGCAGATAAACCGGAGATGCAGTATGCAAACATACGTGTTTTTACTGCATTGATACCGGAAAGCTTAGCTGCCTCAAGGTTGGAACCGCAGGCATAAATCTGACGTCCGATACGCATTTTAGCCAGTACGACTCCAAGAATTAATGCATAAACCAGAGTAATGATAACGCTGTAGGGAAGACCGGTTCCGCCGATTCTTCCGCCTCCCAGAACATAGAACTGCTTCTGAACCTGCTCGGAAGGAATATTGGTTGTATAAAGAGGTGCTCCGTTAACCAGTACGTTGGCCATACCACGGTATACCCACTGGGTTGCAAGAGTTGCAACGAACGGAACTACACCTAGTATCTCAATAAAAAATCCATTCATAATACCGGTCATAATACCCATGGTCAGACAGAGTATAATGCACAGCCACAGGGGCAGTCCCTGCATTAAAAGCGCTACCATAATAATACCGGACAACGCCATGGAAGCACCTGCTGATAAATCGTTTCCGCCGCAGACAAGGCAGAAAGTCAGACCGCAGCCAATGATCGTATAGGTTACAATCTGCTGCAGAAGGTTCTGTAAATTAGCCGGAGCCAGAAACTTTGCCGGCTGAAGAAGTGAAAACAGAACAAACAGTCCGATCAGGATTCCGATAGAAAAGATCGCCCGGCGTGTTGCTGCATCCAGTTTTCCAAATGAGCCGGCTTTCTTCTCCTGTCCCTTTGCTTTTAAGTTCATCATTCTTAATCTCCCTTTCTATTTCCCACACCTAACGTAGGCGCCGGTTTTCCTTCAAGTTTGTTATAGCCAGCTGCCAGATACAAGATCTCTTCCTGGGTGGTTTCTTTCGCATTCAGTTCTCCGTTTATTTCTCCCTGATGAATGACTAAAATACGGTCACTCATTCCAAGAATCTCAGGAAGCTCGGAGGATATCATGATAATGGATACCCCCTGGTCGCTTAACTGGTTAAACAGTTCGTACACCTCATATTTGGCACCAACGTCGATACCTCTGGTCGGTTCATCTACAATTAAAACCTTAACATCGTTGCACAGCCATTTTGCAAGAACTACCTTCTGCTGGTTTCCACCGGATAAGTTCCCGCAAAGCTGATGGACGCTTGGCGTTTTTGTACGAAGACGCTTTACGTATTTCTCAGCATTGACCAGTCCTGCCTTGTCATCGATAAATCCAAAACGGGTGATGTTTGGAAGATGAGCCATGTTGGTATTGTATTTGATGTCCAGTCCAAGAGCCAGTCCGTCTCTCTTTCTGTCCTCTGTTGCATATCCGATTCCATGCTTGATTGCCTGAATAACGGAATTAACCTTAATCGGCTTTCCTTCCATAATCAGCTCCATGGAATCCGGCTGGTCCGCTCCGAAGATGCAGCGCATCAGCTCTGTTCTTCCTGCTCCTACCAGACCAGAGATTCCAAGAATCTCACCTTTTCTTACACATAAATAATCGGCATTGACTTTGGTTCCTCTTTTGACATTTTTTGCCTCCAGAACAATATCACCGATTTTTCTTGTATGCTTGGGATATTTATCATCCAGGGAACGGCCAACAATCATATTAACCAGTTCGTCCATGGTGATTTCGTTTAAATTCCTGGTTCCGATATACTGACCGTCACGGATAATGGTAACCCGTTCACAAATCTGATTTAATTCCGCCATACGGTGGGAGATATAAACCATTCCAACTCCCTTTTCCTTCAGACGTCTGATAATACCAAACAGCTGGTCGATTTCTTTCTCAGTCAGCGTTGCTGTGGGCTCATCAAGAACCAGTATTTTTGAATTGAAGCTGATCGCTTTCGCAATTTCCACCATCTGCTGTTTGGCGATGCTTAAGCTGCCTACCATTGCATAGGTGTTTATATCAATCCCAAGATCATCGAGAATCTTCTGAGCCTCCTCGTGCATCTTTTTGTCATCGATAAAGATTCCTTTTTTGTGGGCTCTGCCAATGAAAATATTATCTGCAACACTTAAATGACCGCACATGTTTAATTCCTGCATGATAATACTTACTCCAAGATCATGGGCTTTGGCCACAGAATCAATGTCTACTTTCTCCCCTTCGATAAAGATTTCTCCTTCATCAGCCCGGTGAACACCGGACAATATCTTCATCAGGGTGGATTTTCCAGCACCGTTTTCACCTACCAGTCCCAGAACTTCTCCCTTATTTACAGACAGACTTACTTTATCGAGAGCTTTGACTCCAGGAAAGCTTTTGCTGATTCCGTCCATTCGAAACAATTCCTGTCCCATGTCATATCCTCCTCTCTGGTTTCTACACACTTTTTGTGCCTGGGTTTATTATACGGGTGGTCCACCCCTGGATTCTATCGTAACATTTTAGCTTTCATAGAAAATTTTTATCTTTTTTTTGTAAAGGAGCACAAAAAAAACACCTGTCCTCTTTAAAAGACAAGCGTTTTTTATTAATTGTTTAAGATTGAAGTTCTTTTAATTTGTTCATTCTGTACTCAGATGGATTTAAACCTTCCAGACGTTTAAAGACTTTCGTAAAGTAATTATTATCCGCATATCCAACTCTGACACCGATTTCCTTTACATTGACATTGGGCTGCTCCAGCATCTTTTTCGCTTCCCCCACCCGGTATTCAGCCAGGTAAGAGGTAAAACTCTGACCAAACTGCTGCTTGAACATCTTGCAGAAATAAGGCTCTGAATAGCCGATTGCCCGGGCTGTCTCACTCATGGAGATCTCATTCATAAAATTGGATTTAATATACTCCATAACCATGGAGGCCATAACTGACAAACGGCTGCTGTTTAAATCCGTTTCCTCTTCCATCAGTTCTTTCTGTTCCCCAGCCTCATTTTGTATTGCTTTTTTGCCATGCCCGTTCCAGTCATTCGTCACCCGAAGGGCTTCTTCTACCACACTGATCACTTCTTTCTGGGAATAAGGTTTCAGTATATATTCCATGGCTCTGATAGAAATCGCCTTTTTTGCATAATCAAACCGGTCATAAGCAGTCAGGAAGATCAGACAGCACCTGGAATCTTCTTTTCGCATAATTTCTGCAGCCTGGATCCCATTCATTCCCGGCATGCCAATATCCAGAATAATGATCTGTATGTCCTCTTTTCGAAAGAGTTCCACCGCTTCTATGCCGTTTCTGGCTTCATAGATCACGCAGTCCTCTCCGAATTTTTTTTGGAGCATTTTTTTAAGCACCATCCGCTCAATCATTTCATCTTCCACAATCATCAGCCGATACATCGTTTGTTCACCCCTTTTTTCCTCCAAAAACAATGATTACCTCTGTTCCCTGATCCAATGTGCTGTCAATCGTCACTTTACCATATTCGTAGTACGAGGAAATTCTTCTGTAGATATTTCCAAGCCCAATCCCCAGACCTGTTCCTTCTGTCTCAATTGCATTGCGGATCCCTGCCAGCTTTACCGGATCCATGCCCTTTCCTGTATCAGAAACCAAGATATGCAGCAGTTCCTTCTGCTTTCTGATACTGATAAAAATACTTCCCCCATTTTCCTTTTCAGAGATCCCATGTATGACTGCATTCTCAAGCAAAGGCTGCAGGATAAAAACGGGGACTTCCTCCTTATAGAGATCTTCCTCACAGTCAATATTCCAGGACAGCCTGTCTCCGAACCTCATCTTTTGGATATACATATAATCCCTTGCCACCTTCAGCTCCTGCTCCAAAGGTTCAAACGCATTGGCAGTCCGTAAGCTGTAGCGCAGAAGGTTTCCGATGGATACCAGCATCTCTTCCGTAACGGGCGCCTCTTCCATCTGGGCCATTCGAGTGATCATATTAAGGGTATTAAATAAAAAATGAGGATTCAGCTGGCTCTTAATCAGCTGAAGCTGTGCCATGGAAAAACGCTTTTCCAAATCTGCCCGTTCCAGTTCGTGTTTATAGAGCTTTTCTTCAATCTGGCGCTTTTCTTCTGTTGCTGATATGAAATTCTTTGTGGAATGTTTCATTTTGTTAAATGCATGAACCAGCCTGCCAATCTCATCTGTCCCTTCCCAGACCACATCCGGAGAAGAAAAATCATTCTTTTCAATTCTTCCGGAAACCGTAGCAAGCTGCATCATGATCTTTACAATATTCCCAGTAAAAAACCGGATAAATACGACCAGAATCAAAAATGCAGTTAAACTGATTGCAACCAGCAGATAAGGCATTCGTTTCAGCACAGGAACACGATTCTCATAATAGTCGTTCCCGCTCATCAGAACAACTTTCGTCAGCCGGGAAGCGTATTGATCCAGATATTTCTGCATACTATAAACCTTATACAGTTCCCGTATATAATCCGGATCCCCCTGTTTCATGGCTAAAACCTTATCCTTCTGCTTTTCATAGGTATCATATCCGTTTATAATGTTCCAGGTTACGCCGTACCGGTCTTCTCCGATTTTTTCATATTCATAAGGCAGGCTGCTTAAGTATGCCTTGGTATCCTGGCAGATTCTTTGATAGATCTCCAGATTTTCCATGGTTCTGCTGGATATCAGACTGGCAAATATTCCCCGCTCCTGAGCCATTGATTCCTGAAATTTATAACAAGCCAGATTATCATCCATAATGCCCCTTGCATCGTCGATAAAAATATAGGCAACCTTTAAATTAATAAAAATGGAAAAGCCCATGATAATTCCCACGCTTCCGATCGCCATATACAGCTTTCTGTTCAGCGTCATCTGATACCAACGGGCAAGCAGCCTTTTTCCCACCTGATTCTCCCTCCAATTACTTTTTTATGCAATAATGCTAATTAATCTTATATGCTTTGCTATATTATGTCAATATTATTCGAAAACCATTTGCACAGCGCTCTAAAAATCACCTTCTCACTGCTTAGTTGGGAAAATCCTTTTATTTGGTTCAACTGGTATGCATGATTTTGCTTAAATTGGCTATTTAAAAAACTCCAGTTATTCTATATGATAGGTTTTAACAAAAAACATCAAATATTTTTATATGAAAGGATGAGGGTACTATGAATCAGAAAAGAACAAAGAAGATAGTATTTGGATCTTTAATGGCAGCACTTACCACGGTAGCTACCATGGTAATACATATCCCAACCGCAACCAATGGTTATATTCATCTGGGGGATGGAATGGTTTTACTAAGCGGTATCCTTCTTGGTCCTCTGACAGGAGCTGTTGCAGGTGGGATTGGCTCCATGATGGCAGACTTAATTTCAGGTTACGTATTTTATGCACCGGCTACCTTTCTCATTAAAGCACTGGCTGCCTTTAGCGGGGGGTATTTGTACCGGAGATTTACACGCAGCTGCCAAAAAGCGCAGTTTCGGCTGATACCCTTTCTGACTGCAGGCATTGTGTCCAGTATTCTCATCACAGGGGGATATTTTGCTTACGAACTGATGGTATATAACCAGTCGGCTGCCCTTATTAATGTTCCATTTAATCTGGTTCAGAATTTATTCAGCCTGATTGTATCCGGTGCCCTGCTTCCATTTCTTCTGCGCAATTACGAGATCAGGAGCCTGAGCCTGGAAGCGGATACAGACGATACCCACTAAAAAAAGCCTGTCACCATGATACTTCACAGTGACAGGCTTTAACATTCCCGTTGTTTTTAGTCCGGGGTATGCATTTTTCCAGTATATTCCCGAAGAATTTCAACGGACTGATGAAACTTATTCAGTTCCTCATCTGTCATATGGATCTCCAGTATATCTGCGGCTCCTGTGCGGTTTAAGATAGTGGGAACTCCGGCAAATACATCGGTTTCCCCATATTCGCCTTCCAGCAGGGTTGATACAGGAATGATACGGTTTTCATCGTAGAGAATCGCTTTAATGATACCGGCGCATGCCGTAGCGATACCATAATAGGTGGTTCCCTTTCTGTTATAGATCTCCCAGCCTTCTCTGGTTGTCTTTTTAACGATCTCATCTAAGTCAACATCTCCAACCAGATCCTTGTTATCCTGAATAATATCATTGAAGGATTTGCCTGCCACTGTTACGGTAGACCAGGGTACCATCTGTGAATCACCATGTTCTCCCATGGAATAGGCATAGACACTTCTTGGGTCTACGTTTACAAGCTCTGCTATAAAGTTCTGAAGTCTGGACGTATCCAGGGAGCTTCCCGTACCGATTACCTGATTCTTTGGCAGACCGGACAGCTTATAGACATAATGGGCAATGATATCAACCGGATTGGAGACTACAATGAAAATCCCGTCAAAGCCGCTTGCCATGACTGGATCAACAATGGTTTTTACAATCTTTGCACTGACCTCCAGTGTATCCAGTCTGGTCTGTCCTTTTTGTGGCGGTGCTCCCGCCGTGATCACAATAATATCCACGTCTGAGCAGTCTGCGTAGCTGGCTGTACGCACTTTTACATTACGGTCCAGGTATTTGATGGTATCCCTTAAATCAAGCACCTCTCCCAAAGCTCTTTCCTGGTTGATGTCAATCATTAAAATTTCATCACATACTCCCTGGGTTACCAGGCTGAACGCGGTGGAGGATCCGACCAGTCCGCACCCCACTACAGCCACTTTTGATGTTTTAATCTTCATGTTTTACTCCCTTTCCTGATGTTCAAAAATTTTCATTACATAAGAATAGAGATAGTGCCTCCTTTGGCTCTATCCCTATCTCATCAGCGGCTTACAGATGCTCTAAAAGTGTTTCCAGCTGCTTTGCCGTTCCGTTTAATTCCTCAATGGAATTTAGTATTTTTGCAAATTCTTCCGTTTCTTTCGTAAAAATTACATTGGATTCTGTTATCCGGGTGTTAATTGCAGTAATGGATGCATTAATGCTTTTCAGCACACCGTCGATCTGCCCAATGGATTCGCTGGTAGAAGCAGACATCTTTCTGATCTCTCCTGCTACTACAGAAAAGCCTCTTCCTGCTTCTCCTGCACGGGCTGCCTCAATGGCTGCATTCAGTCCCAGTAAATTGGACTGGGTTGCAACGTCCTTAACAAAATCCAGTATGGAATCTGTATTCTTTGTGCTGTCATTGGCTTCCTTCACCTTAACAGAGATCTCGCCGTTCATCTCCCTGAGTTGTCCGATTCCCTGGCTCACTCCGTTGGTTGATTCAGTAATCTGGTTTGCACCTGCAGTCAGCTTGTTGATCAGACTGATTAAGTTATTCCTCTTTTCCAGGCTTCTTCCTAATGTCAGGACACCAATAACCTTGTTTCTTTCTGTAATGGGTACTGCGTAGGATTTAAAAGGAATACCATACACCGTGGCAGGCACATCTTTAATAATTACTCTGCCTAGTTCCAATGCCTCTCTGATTGCACCTCCGGCAGGTACAACGTCACCGGGATTGACTTGAAATTTCAAATTTCTGCCATTCCAGACATTAATAAACTTCTCTGCATCGGTTAAGGCAAATGATACATCATCATCAAATAAATTAATCAAATATGGTATAACAGAATAAAAAGAATCCAGTATTTCGTTACCAGTCACAGAACTGCCCATCTTTCGTAATCCCCCTTTTTTAGGAAATCATCCGGTACCTGTCTGCGGGAGCACAGGTCAATGATTTCAGACACATTTCTATTTTAATACATTCCAAGTTTTCTGTCAATGTAACCAAATAAAAGCTTATTTAATTTTTTTATATTCAAATTCACCAATTCTAACGATTTGCTCATATTCTTGAGAATCTGATTCAAATATCTTTAGATATCTGCAAATTTCCAAAGCAAAATCGACAAATGCATACCCCTGAGCCGTAATGATATGCCGGTCACAAACAACCCGGTTCATCACTTCATTTTTACGGTTAAACGGATCCTTGCAGGATATATTAACAATCTTCTCCTGGGAACATGAGGTCGTATAGTGATACCGTTCAAGAAGTCCAGCTCTTCCCAGAAACTGGGGAGCAAAACAAATGGCTCCTATTAGTTTTTTCCTTTCATCCATCTGCTGGATCAGAGGGCAGATTTCATTCTGTCCGTTGTCAATGGGACCGCCTGGAATGATCAGCGCTTCCACATCATCCAGATTATGAATGTTACTGATCATCCTGTCTGGCTGATAGGTCAGTCCCGACTGGGCCGTTTTTATATCCAGGTCTTCTGAGATTGCTATAATCTCCCTTTTCCCTGTATTCCTTAATCTGTGAAGTAACAGAGTGATTTCAAAGTCGGCCATATTATGATATACATAGCATAAAATTTTACCCATTTATCTTCCAATCTGTAGATAGTGATCAGCAAGGTTGGTTAGTGGATCTCCCGTCCCGGCACTGTCTGTCCATCTGTTTTGCACCGGTACAGTTTTCAAATACCACCACCACTCCTTCAATTTCTTCATAGCCAGAAATCCATCCTGTCTGGCCTTTGCAAAGCTGTCAAATATCCGGGGTAACTGGGTTTTTAATTCCACCATAATTTCTCTCCATTTCGACAAGTATTGTATGTATAATCATACACTAAGACACATAAAATGAAAACACCCATCTTTCTTTTTATGTTATGGAGTGAATTATTCTTGTTCCCATTCTGCTTAATAACTCATTAGTTATGGTACCTGCCTTGTCTGCAACCATAGCAGCAGATAGACTATTACTATTATCTGTACCAATTAATGTTGCCGTCATTCCAACAGCAACATCCGGTATGTCAGTTACATCAACTGCAAGTTGATCCATACAAATTCTCCCCACAATAGGGACTGTATGCCCCCCGATTAAAACTTCTCCATTTTCACTGGACAGATTTCTTGGAACACCATCCGCATACCCTATAGAAAGGATTGCAATCAGGCTGTCTCTCTTTGCAACATATGATCTCCCATAGCCAACGCTATCACCGCTTCTAACGGCCCTCATAAGTATAACTTGTGACTTTAATGAAAGAACAGGCCGTAAATCAAGATGTAAATGAGGATTGTCATGTGGAGAACTTAAAACACCGTACAACGCTATTCCAGCCCGCACATAATCACATTTAAGCTCCGGGTAATTTAAGAGTCCATAACTGCTCTGTATATGAATCGGGGGAGGCTCTATACCAGCCATTCTTATACGTTCAAGCAGTTGATAAAAGCTGGAAATCTGCATTTTCGTAAAGCTGACATCTTCCGCTTTAAGACTGTCTGAAACACAAAGATGGGTAAAAATACCGCATACATATATTTTCTTGTCCCTAAGTACCTTTAAAATGTCATCAACATCACTGGCTGCAAATCCAAGACGGTGCATTCCTGTGTCAACTTTTATGTGTGTCTTAATCTTATATCCCTGATTAGCCAAAAAGCCTGCATACTCAAAGCTAATCAATGTCTGCGTAAGGTTGTATTTATAAAGTTCTCTGGCTCGTGCAGGATTTGTATAGCCAAGAATTAATATTTCTCCCTCAATTCCATATCGGCGCAACGCAATACCTTCATCAATAGCAGCAACCGCAAACGATTTTACTCCCATGCGGCTTACAGCCGCAGATACTTCAAAACTTCCGTGTCCGTAAGCATCTGCCTTTACGACTGCCATCAGTTCACAACCTTCAGGCATCGCTTTTCTTAAAACTTTAACATTATGACTTAAATTATTTAAATCAATTTCTATCCAGGCTCTTTCTTTATTTATGACACTTGCTTTTGTTTTAGTATTACTATTCTTAACTTTGTAAAACGCCAAAACAGACAATACTGCAAAAGCAGTGGATGTAAAACTGACTGCCAGATAATGCACTACACTGTTTTCAACAAGCAATGTTTGTAACCCAAGCAGCTTAGCACACATACGAATAACAACAATCATCATTGGATGAATTATATAAATGACCAGCGTTGCTGTTCTTAAGAATGCTCTTTGATGTCCTTTCCAAAAGGTCAGAGTATGAAACAGGAAATACATACACGGCAGGAGAAGAATATACATACTATCGTGCCTCTGTACTCCTAACCTGTTCAGCAATATCCCTTCACTAACCAATAACAGGACAGAAACTAAAAGGCCCATGAGGCTTTTTTGCAATGAAGTATGAATAGTCTGATCGGCAATCATGCCGCCGAGCACAAAGAACACAGGTGCAAAAAACACTCCGTTCCTCGTATAGCCTGATACCTGAAAAACGTAACCATAAAACGCTTTTAACAACGGTAATTTTTCAGAGATCCCATAATAGCTGTCACCAAATAATCCAATCACATAGAACGCCAATGTAATCATCAATGCTTTTTTGAAGCCTGTCTTTTTTACGATAAACCAGGCAAGCATTGCACCGATAACAGATGAAGGAAGATACCACAAATGATACAGCGTTCCATCAAAGAGAAGATCCTTAATGATGTTGGGAAGTAGATAATCCATTGCAAAATAGCCATTATAGATATTTATGGGAATGTAAATGGCAATAGAAACCGCATATATAAGTACCGTTTTTTTAACAAAAGTCCTTAGCCTATCGTCATTATAATTGTATCTAGAAATAAGAAAAAATCCCGAAGACATAAGAAAAAAAGGCACAGCAACGCGGGATATTATCCGGGTAAATATAAAATCGCCTGTTTCGCTGTATGAAGATAAGGGGGCGGTATGAATTGCGATTATCAAAAAAGCTGCAACAACTCTAAAAATATCAATCCCCTTATAATATTTAGTATGATTCATTCCTGTTCCTCCAAAGTGTCACAATAAAACCATCGATGTTATTTCCCGACACCAGATATACTGATTTTTCTGGCATAGAAAATGTCGTTTTTTCCCCTTTAGCAGCCATAACATAAAAAACTTCGATACTTTTCTCATTCATATGTGTCAGTAAGTGCTTCCCATCGTCCGGAAATTGTTTGATAAAATCAATGTATTCTTCCAGAGTTAATTTCTTTTCAATCATAATTTGGGAATGAGGGTATCCTACATATCGAAAATGCCAGGGTTCATGAGCAATACCAGTAATTTGTTCTTTACCGCTTGGGTATCGTTCTATAAACCCATAAAGCGGAGCAATTCTACGAAACTTATCACAAACACCTTCATACGGAAATTCAGGACAAATAAAATCAATTTCATCTTTTTTTAGTCCCAGGTCAATAGCAAGTCCCGTCTGATGCTCACTATGATTTGGAAGTGCTACAAATTTTCGTGTGAAATCCTCTCCGTTTTCTTGACAAGAGTTTTCATATATTTTTGTTTGCTCATTAGCAGAGCGGTATCCACTTACAGGAACAATTTCATTTGAACAGCCGATCTTTTCAAAAATAAACTGAAAAACATTGGCAGCCTTCCGCATCATAAGAATATTAGGAAATTCTGCGGCGGCAGGGGTTAAATCCTTTCCATCAACGCACTGTACCGGGTATTTTGCATTTACAAGAATCAGATTTCCAGCATATATTTCTTTATTTGATAATGTAACAGTGGTCATCGTTATATATACAACCCAATCAGTTTGTCCAGAATTTCTTCAAAGGACATACCTATTCCTTTCATCATATTTGGATATCGGCTATGAGAAGTAAACCCGGGGATTGTATTAACCTCGTTAAAAACAATTTCTCCGTTTGGTTTAAGGAACATGTCAACTCTTGCAAATCCAGAACAACCAAGCGTTTTATAAATTGTTTTTGCCGTTTCCTGTATTCGTTTTTCACACGCGGAATCTATTCTGGCAGGCATATAAATTTTAGAAGTTTTCAAGGTGTATTTTTCAATATAATCAAAAAATCCGTCAGTCAGTTCTATTTCGTCAACTTTACCTATCATTAAATCGTCAATACCCAAAACAGCACATCCCACCTCAAACCCTGGGATGTTTTCTTCAATAACAACCTCATCATCGTGTTCAAACGCAGCGTCAACTGCTGATTGTAATCCAGTTTCATCATATATTTTAGTTATTCCAAATGACGAACCTGCTCTGACTGGCTTTACAAAAAGCGGATAAGTAAGTTCCAATGATTTTTTCAGCAGTTCAGAATTAACAGGCTGCTTAAATACCATTGATTTTGGGACTGCAATCCCTGCGGCACAAACAAGCCGATGTGCCATATCTTTATCCATACACAGTGCGGAAGAGAGCATATTACAGCCGATTACCTGTATGCCTGCAAGCTCAAACAGTCCCTGTACCGTTCCATCCTCTCCGTACCTGCCGTGCAGTACGGGTAAAACAAAATCCAGTTTCACCACCCTGCTTTCGCCCTGCACAAACTCTATGATGCCGCCTGTTGTCCGATTTTGCGAAACTACAACAGGAATAAGATTACTGGAATCTTTAATCCAGGTATTATTAGGTATTTTATTAAAATTGCCGCTGTAATGATACCAATCACCTTGTTGTGTGATTCCAATAGGGATAATATCATACTTCTCAACACTCAAGTTATTAAGAATGGAAAATGCCGACTGTAATGACACTTCATATTCTGTTGAATGTCCTCCAAAAATTACTGCTATTCTATTCTTTTGCATTTTATTTTCCTCTCGTTACTATATATTCTTCAAGGCAGATACCTTTATTGTATATTTCAGTAGCGGCATCAATGCCAACATAGCGATAATGCCATGGTTCGTAGGAAACTCCAGTCAAATCTGTCTTTTCTGCCGGATATCGGAGAATGAATCCATATAGATGCGCATTTTTTTTAAGCCACCTATAGACATCAGTACCCACAGAATGAATACCGTCAGCATTAATATCAACAGCAAGTCCAAGCTGATGCTCGCTGGTGCCAGGAACAGCTACCCAGAGTTCAGCTTCTCTTTTTGCATCAGCATCGGATAGACCTTCCGCTTTATATGCAGCAATTTTTTTACTGTATATTTCTTCCTGTTCCTGCTCTGTTCTATAACCAGATGCTACAATTGGATATATTCCGTCATTTCGGGCTTCATCAAACATTTTTTGCAGATACGGATAGATACGTTTATCTACAAATTCTCCGTTTGACAGTTCATTTACTTCTATATCATTCTCACTTTGTATCGGATTCCATTTATTTACCAAAGTCAGATTCCAGTCCTCTTGAATATTTATTTTACCGGTGTCGGTACGATTGCTCTCATCCTTTTTATCATTATTTTTATATTCAGATGTGGTTTGTGAAATATACTGTTTGTGAAAGTCTCGGTTCTGTAGGTTAACGACTGCACAAATTAATATCGTTAAACAGATAAGATAGAAAAAAATAACATATATTCTACCGGTCCTCCTTTTTCGCTTTCGGGTGTAAGTTACATTTCGGGGCATATTAAGTTCTCCTTTGCAAATTTTTTCAAAATAAAAAAAGCATTCTCACCTGACACAATCATTGTATCAAGAATAAGAATGCTCTTTTTTCGTTTGACCCCACAATTTTCTCAATTTTACATGTAAAATCTCTTACGATTTTCCTACGAAGCGGGAAGTTTAACCTCAAACTCAATCATCTCATCTTTACTTTTCGCGGTTATTGTTCCATGATGAAACTCAACAATCTCTTTCGCTATGGCTAGTCCCAGTCCTGCTCCCCCGCTATTTGAGCCACGGGAAGTATCAAGCCGGTAAAACTGTTCAAATATTCGTTCAAGTTTTTCTTTTGAAATAGTTTCCCCGTGGTTTACAAACTTTATTATTGTTTCCGTATCGTTCTGAACGACTGAAATTTCAATATCAGTATGATCAAAGCTATAAAAGACAGCATTTCGCAAAAGATTATCTAATACCCTCTGTATTTTATTTGCATCGCATTTTACCATAATATCCGTAGCTGCAATGAGTTTGCATTTTAAATTTTTATTGGTCATCATCGGTTTGAACTCAAATGTAAGCTGTTCAAGCAGACGAGTCATATTCACTCTGCTATATTGAAGTGATATATTAGTAAGATTAAATCTTGTTATTTCAAAAAATTCATTTATTAAATCTTCAAGGCGTTCCGCTTTATCAAGTGCTATGGATAAATATTTTTCTCTGAGTTCTTCTGAAATCTGACCTTCTTCACGCAGCAGTGTCAAATATCCTATAACAGATGTTAATGGCGTTTTTAAATCATGGGCAAGGTAAACAACAAGGTCATTTTTCCGTTGTTCCGCATCTTTTGCAGCTCTCGCGTCTCTTAACGCCTTTTCCCGTACCAGATTCAATTCGTGCTGGGTGATCGCCATTGCATCCGGCAAAACGATTGGCTCTATCGCCGGAGATGCTAACTGTTCGGCTGCAGATACTATTTCATCCAGATAGCGGAGCGGCTTGGATATGAAGTAATAGGTGATCAGAATCCAGCCAATCAAAGTTAATATTCCCACAAAGCTCTTAATGTGATACCTTATTAACCTCAAAGCTCTATAAACAAGGTTATTACCATCCCAGTTAAACAAGGAACAAAACCAACTTGCAATAAACACAGAAAGCACCAGAAAAACAATATAGCCAGCTACCGTCAGAAAATATTGAAGAAGCAGTCCGCGGGATAATTTACTGCGGCGCTTATTACTTCGCATTATTCGTTCATTATTATTCAATCGTATATCCAACCCCCCACACAGTTTTTATAAATCTTGGATTTTTGGCAGGTTCGTGGAGCTTTTCCCTCAATCTTCCGATGTGTGCCATAACGGTATTGTTGTTGTCGAGATATTTTTCTCCCCAAACGTTCTCAAACAGTTTCTCGGAAGAAACCACTCTTCCCTGATTTTCACACAAAAACCAAAGAACAGAGAATTCTATTGGGGTCAATGCAATGTCTTTATCAAACAAAGTACACTTATGTGTGTCTTTATTGATAATCAACCCTTTTATATCGTATTCGCTTGTCTCGGCAGGCTGCTGCTCCGAAACATTATTGTATCGAACATAACGCCTTAATTGTGTTTTCACTCTTGCAACGACCTCTAACGGATTAAAAGGTTTTGTGATATAATCATCCGCACCAATAGTCAGCCCCATTATTTTATCTGTATCTTCAACCTTTGCAGTCAACATGATAATAGGATAAAAATGTTTTTCACGGATTTTCTGACAAATATGGAATCCGTCAATATCCGGGAGCATGACATCTAAAATCGCCATATCCAGTCTTGTTGATTCAATACACTTCAAGGCCGCCATACCATTATAATATTTAAAAACCTGATATCCGTCATTTTTAAGATACACTTCAATTAAGTCGGCTATTTCTTTTTCGTCATCTACAATCAAAATACTTTCGTTCATATTATAACTCACTCGCCTCCAAGTCACCACACTGGTCATTTTTTATTAGTGTATCACATCCGGTCTTTAAAATGCAATTTTCCCATAATTAAAGCTCTACTTCTTCTATCGCTTTATCCAAAAATATGATTCCGTCCAGATGCTCCAGTTCATGGCAGAAGCATTTTGCCAGCTCGTCTTCCCCTGTGACCATGATCTCTTTCCCATTCTCATTCAGTGCCTCAATGGTAACTTTCTGCGGACGGATAGTCTTTACAAAACGATTGGGAAAGCTAAGACATCCCTCGATGCATTCCTGTTCTCCGCTGCATCCGATGATTCTTGGATTAACCAGTTTTAGCAGGCAGTCACAGTAATCAATGACAACCAGCCTCTTGCAGATCCCTACCTGATTGGCCGCGATGGCGGCTCCGTTCTCCGTATGATGCAGAGTTTCCAGCATATCATCCAGGTTCTGCCTGATTCTGTCGTCTATGACCGTTACTTCCTTACAGCGTTTCCGAAGGAGCTCATCCTCATTATACCGCAGCTTCCTGACAGCCATTCTTATCCCTCCTGCTTTTATCTGCTCTCGATTTCCGTTCACTTTCCTCAAACAGAAATACCTCCTCAATGGGACGTTCAAAAACACTGGCAATATCATAAGCAAGCCAGATGGAAGGCTCAAACTTTTCTGTTTCAATTGCATTGATTGCCTGCCTGGAGGTTCCGACCAGTTCCCCCAGCTGTTCCTGGGTAAGCCCTTTTTCCTCTCTCAGCTGTTTGATTCTATTTTTCATATTGTCCCTTTCCATTGTCATGTTAACTTTACATTTAGTATATGACGATTGTATTGTAATGTCAACCTTACACAGGAATAATAAAAAAATCCTGCAGATGCTGAGCAGAACGCCGTTCCTGCAAGATTTTTTATTAATCTATATTAAATTATTTCCTATCCATTTTTACTACAAATAAGTATGACAAAAAGAACGAAAGTCCAAATGCTATGATCCATCCCATTGCTGCATAAACGAAATACGGTCCGATATAAGCCGGAATACTGAACACGCTGGACGTAATATATCCATATAACCTTACACCGAATGCACCAATAAATGCACTTCCTACACAGCTTGCAATGGTAGCTGCTAAAAATCCTTTTTTATACTTTGTTAATACACCAAAGAGTGCCGGTTCCGTAATACCCAGAATTCCAGATAACACAGCTGATAAAACAATGGATTTATCCCGCTGTGTTGTCTCTTTGAAATAACAACCGCATGCAGCACCTACGATAGAAAGGTTTGCAATGAACATCATAGGCATCAGCATATCCCATCCTTTTGTTGCAAAATTCTCCAGAGCAATGGGCGTCATGGCATGGTGCATACCGACCAGAATAGATACCGGACGGATAAGCCCCATAACGAAGCCTGCGAAAATCGGAGAAATTCCAAACAGGAAATCAAGCATTCCAGCAAGCCCTTTTCCCATATAGATACCAACTGGACCGATTACAGTCAGGGTGAAAAATCCGGAAATTAATAAGGTTAAGGTAGGAGTGACAACTGTTCTGGCCGCTTCCGGCACCACTTTATCCACCCATTTGTAAATGTAGCTTAAGGCAAATACTCCGAAAATGATTGGTATTACGGAACCGGAATAATTAAATACCGGAACCGGAATTACTCCGGCAAATAAAAAACTGCTGATTTCTTTTGCCTTAGCGGCGTCAACCATGGTGGGATACATGATTATAGAAGCAATTGCTGCTGCCAGATATTGGTTTGTCTGAAATTTCTTAGCTGCAGACACTGCAATAAAAAATGGCAGAAACGTAAATACTCCACTGGCCAGCATGTCAATAATCTTATAAGTATCCGTTGTATTGGTGATGACTCCCAACGCAACAAGACCGCCGATCAGTCCTTTAATCATACCCGCTCCTGCTATGGCAGGTACAATGGGGCCGAATACACCTGAAACCATATCCATAAACCACGTAATAAAGTCTTTTTTCTGCTTTTCTTCTCTTTTTACCGTTGTCTGACCTTCGTTTAGCTGAAGCATTTCCATCAGGATTTCATAATATTTATGTACACTGGTCCCGATCACGATCTGAAGCTGGTCCTTGGCAAACTGAATCCCCATAACACCTTCTAAATTCTTTATCTCTTCCTGCTTAATCAGCTCTTTGTTCTTTAAATCAAAGCGGAGCCGGGTCATACAATGCCATGCATTGATTATGTTTTCTTTCCCACCCACATATTCTATAATTTTAGCTGCAACTTCCTGCTTTTCCATTTTTCAATGGTACCTCCTTCAGTTTTTGATGTTTTAGGCACGTGCTTTGTGGTCTAAATATAGCATAGGCGTATTTTTTTGTAAACCGCTCCATTTTTCGGTTTGCATTGTATAAAATCCTTGTAAATAAAGGGTTTATTCGACTTATTATTCCAAATTGGACTGTTTATTTTGGCGTTTTTGCAAATCAAAAAGCCAGGTTGACATCACCCTGTGCCTGTGATTAAATTAGACTCATACAAAACAAAAGGAGTATCTGACATGAGACAAACCATTATCACAGACATCCGCTGCTTTATTACTAATCCGGAGCGGCATAATCTGGTAGCTGTAAAAGTTATGACAGACCGGGGCGTTTACGGAGTAGGCTGCGGAACCTTTCAGCAACGGCCGCTGGCAGTAAAATCTGCTGTGGAGGATTATTTAAAGCCCATCCTGATCGGCCGGGATGCCAATGATATAGAGGATCTCTGGAATCTGATGATGGTCAATTCCTATTGGAGAAACGGACCTGTCTTAAATAATGCCATATCAGGCATTGACATGGCGCTCTGGGATATCAAGGGAAAACTTGCTGATATGCCGTTATATCAGCTTTTAGGGGGAAAATCCCGCACTGCCATTCCCGCCTATACCCATGCAGTTGCAGATTCCATGGAAGAATTATATCAGGAGATTGAACGAATCCGCGCAGAGGGGTATCAGCATATCCGGTGCCAGCTTGGATTTTATGGAGGAATACCAGACGATCTTAAGACTCCTTTAAACCCGGTTTCCGGCACTTATTTTAATCAGGATGACTATATGCATAACACAGTCACCATGTTTTCAAAGCTTCGTGAACGTTATGGCAGGGACTTCCATATTCTTCATGATGTCCATGAACGTCTTTATCCAAACCAGGCCATTCAATTTGCCAAGGAGCTGGAACAATATCACCCTTATTACATTGAAGATCTTCTTCCACCAGATCAGAACGAATGGTTGTCCCAGTTACGAAGCCAGTCCTCGGTCCCTGTTGCAACCGGGGAACTATTTAATAATCCCATGGAATGGAAACATCTGATCGTCAACCGTCAGATTGATTTTCTTCGCTGCCATGTGTCACAGCTTGGGGGTATCACTCCCGCTCTCAAACTGGCTGCACTTTGTGAAGCCTTTGGTGTCCGGATTGCATGGCACACTCCCTCCGATATTACACCCATCGGTATTGCTGTAAACACTCACTTAAACATTCATCTGCACAATGCTGCAATTCAGGAAGACATTGAGTTAAAAGATAAGATAAAAGCCGTGTTCCCTGACTATCATCAATCCCAGGGCGGATATTTCTATCCCATCGAACGTCCAGGCATTGGTGTGGATATTAACGAAGAAGAACTATCCCGCTATCCGGTTGTCTATCGTCCCCATGAATGGACCCAGAGCCGGATTCCGGACGGCACTCTTATCACTCCGTAATAACCACGCTCTATGGAGGTGTGACTATGAGCTCCAGAAAAACAGAATTTATTGTAATTGATTTAGTCAGTAAAATATATCAGCAAAAGTTCTGGAATAACAAACTTCCCACCCAGAGAGATCTGGCATCTGCTTATCAGGTGTCCCGTTTTACCATACAAAAAGCCTTAAAGCGCCTGGAAAGCATCGGTCTGATCTCCGTTATTCAGGGGGATGGTATCTATGTCCGGGCCCGGGCTCTGGGCAATCCTCTGGTATATAACTCCATGATTGAGGTTCCCTATCAGGAGCTTCAGTCTAAAATGCTCTACTTAAAAAAGATAATTCCCGACCCAAAGCTGGTCAGTATCTTTAATCTAAACCAGAACGAAGAAGTTTGGGAATACAAACGACTGCGCATTGTCCGATATGAAATAACCCAGATTGAAACCGGCTGGATCCCCTGTCGTCTGTTTCCTGAACTGAGCAGGGAAATTATTGAAGATTCCATACAGAATCATGCATTAAAAAACAAGTACCAGATCTCCCATTTCATGACCAATTATCAACCCAATTCCCTGACCAAAGAGGAAGCAGAATTGTTGGGCTGTAAAAAAGGAACTCCGGCGATGGAAATAACATCACGCGGAGTTCTAAAGGATGGAACCATATTTGTATACAGTAAAATCTGTGCGATCCATTATGAATGTACTTACATTATACCATTTAATAAAGAAGTATATCTGTCCCGAAGGAAAAAAGGAAAGCAGAAATAACTGGTTTAACGGCTATTTCCATGATTGCCTTTCTCCAGTATTACAGAAATGGGAAGCCTGGTTTTCGCGGACGTTTCCTCAGCAGTCATACCCGAACCCAGCAGTCTGGCTATCACTCCAGACTGAGTTTCTCCTATCTCCAGTATATGGTGGTCCGGATCAAAAATCCGGACCGTTTTCTGTCCCCAGTCCCGCTCAAAACATGGATTCAGATATTCAATGGCATAGCTTGAATTCTCCAGCCTGCTAAGAAAACGTTCCAGATCATTTTCTTCAAAATAAAGAGCACTGTCAAGTCCACCAAAGTTCACCCCGTTCCCAACTCCACTCTCCCAGGCAGATTTCTCCTGCAAAACCAGTCCCTCTGTAAGAATCACATTCTCTCCAAAATCCGTTACAACAGAAAGACCAAATAACTCTTTATAGAAGGTCTTGGATATTTCTATATCTTTTACAGTCAAGAGTACATTCTTCAGTTTCATATTTTCACTCCTTTTTCGTTCTTTTATTTCATTATACCATTACTTACATCAAGTACAAAATACATATAAAAATAGTAGGTTAAATTAAATATATTCCCCATACAATTTCTCCAAATGAGAACCACAATCAATAAAAAAATCCTAAATTATATATACAAATCGCGATTTAAGTGGTAAAATTTATGTAAAATCATTCGACATATTTCAACACAATGTATCAAAATTCAACATTTATGGAGGACATGTTATGAAAATGAATCATGAGGAAAATGTTTATAAAACACTCTCAGAAATCAATCTCTCAGATGTAATGGAGATCAGTCTGCTGCAAAAATTCCTTGATAATTTTGCAGTTAGTATGAATCTGGCCAGCGTTGCGGTGGACCGGGAGGGAAATCCTGTTACAAATCCAAGTTCCTATACCAGAATCTGCGCGAATTACACCCATTCAACAAAAACCGGAGACGACCGGTGTGCTGCCTCCCATAAAAGAGGCGGCCAGGAAGCAGCCAGAACCGGAAGGCCCTATATTTTTAAATGCCATTCAGGTCTGATCGATTTTGCAGCTCCTATCATGGTGGAAGGGGAATTAATCGGTACGATTCTAGGCGGGCAGATTTTAAGCAACAAGCCAAATGAAGATGAATTCCGTCGGGTAGCAAGAGAAATCGGAGTCAATGAAGATCAATACATAAATGCGCTTCATGAAGTGAAGATTACCTCAGAGAAAAGCATACAGGCAGCTGCTGAAGTACTTTTTATCGTTGCTAACTCCCTTTCCCAGATCGGCTATCAGAAATACAAGTTAAAATCAATGAGCAAGGATCTGGTAGATCAGTTTACCGTGATTGAGGCAACCATGGAAGAGCTTGCTTCCTCCTCCATACAGGTCAATGAAAATCAGAATGAACTGAACAAAGAAATTTTAAACGTTAAACAGATATCCGAACAGATAAACGTTATTCTCAACTCAATTAAGAGCATCGCAGATCAGACCAAGCTGTTAGGACTTAACGCTTCCATTGAGGCTGCCCGGGCCGGTGAGGCTGGTAAAGGCTTTGCAGTGGTTGCCACAGAGATACAAAAGCTTTCCCAGAATTCAAAAGATACTGCAACGAAGGTGGTACAGCTGACCGAGGACGTACAGAAATCAATCACAAAGACACTGCAGTTTTCCAATTCAACCATGAAAAATACGGAACAGCAATCATCAGGAATTGAGGAAACGACTGCAAGTATTGAAGAGCTTTTAGCTTTAACCAATGAATTAAATAAAATGGCGAATGCGAAATAAAAAATACCGGGAAATGATATCCTTAAAACAATCATTTCCCGGTATTTTTTACATTCCCTATATTAATCTTCGCGTTTTCCTTTTACAGGGCTATAGTGAACCCGGACTTTAATGTCCTGGTTATAGTTACCGAAGCTGCTTCCAAATATAGTTAAACCGCCTGCATTTACTGCATCTTCCTTTACCTGGAATTTTAATTTGATGGGGCTGCGTTTATCCAGTTTAAAATCATCAATGGTAACGGAAGATATCTTTAAACCATCAATAAAGGTTCCATATTGATTAACTACAATCATCTTAAGCAGACCATATTGATTCCAGTTGGGGAACCACCAGTCCGGTGTGAAAATTCCGGGAACATCACCGAAATCCCCGGGACTGGTCCACGTTCCCAGTTCTACATTGTTGATGCTGATGGTAATATCGGAAGGCCAGTCATTGTTAATTCCGGGCGCTTCACTCCCGATTTCCACTGAAAATGTAATCTGATCAATTTTTTGAAGAGGAGGCAGCAGATTAGGAATTACATATTCTACGTATCCTTTGGTAAACCAGACAATGTCAGCCTGATACCGGTCCGGGTGGGCAAAATAGCGGGGATCGTCTACCTCTCCAATAATTGCCTGGCTGCTGGCCAGACCGCATGTGGGCAGAACCTCATAATCCGTAAAATATCCCACTTTAATATCCGTGGTATAGGTGTTTTTCCCATCGTCACTTTGTTTTGGAGCAATATCAACCAACAGTTTATCCACATTGACACGGCATATTTTCTGGTTCCCGTGACCATTGTGCTCTGAAATCACACAAATCAGGCCACAATCTTCCAGTTTCTTAATATGACTGGTCAAAGCCCCATTGGTCACCCCTAAACTGGATGCCAGCTCATTCATATTCAACTCGGTGTGCTCAATTAGAAGCTTTATAATATTAATTCTTAATTCCGATCCCAGAGCCACAAAAATCTTCAGCCCTTCCTCAACACTCTTAATATGCAGCATGGCAAATCCTTTCACCCAGGTGGGCAGTATACTATGAAAACCTTCTCTTTATTCTAACTATCATCATACATGAATTCTTGTTTTCATACAATACTGTTTTTAATGAACCAAACGGCTCACTTCACCTTGCTCGCCCATATACTGGTGTTATTATCCCCGATGGCAGTAAAAGTCATCACCTGCTCTGAATCCATTTTTTCGTTATGCTGTTTAAAGAATACGCCATGATACTCCGTATTATCCATTCTAACGGTGATGTAATCATACCGGTCTCCTTTTGTCTTTTCCCACGTTCCTTCCCTGTCACCTTCAATTTTCCCGTCTTTCAATAAAATAATGGATTGGGGGCTGCTAAGACTGGGAGAGGTATCCGATCCATGATTAATAAATTCATATCTGCCCGTAATCTCACTATTCCGGTAATGACCCGCCGTCTCATTCCGGTTTTCAAATACAGCCGTCACCGGCCAGCCCTTCTGATTAAGAAATTGCTGGTGAACCCGGACTTCATGATACTCGGTACCCTGATCAAATCTCTGATGGTAAATCAGATAATGCTGTCCGTCTTCGTCAATTAATGCTGAGTTGTGACCGGCTGCTTTGTATCCCACACTGGTTCCGGTTAACTTATAATTTCCAATCAGCTTAATGCCATAGGAATCATTGTTTCTGTAACTGTCCGCCGAATTATTACCTGCTGCATCCAGATATGGTCCTGTGACCTCCTTTGACCGAAACAGACGCATGTTGTATCCACCATTGGCTGTCAGCGCTCCATAAGTCTCATATAAATAATAATATCCGGCGTCTGCATCATAGACAATATAGGGTCCTTCTCCTGACTGATGATTTCCTCCTGCAAGGTGGATCCCAAAATACCGGTCAACTTAATTTCCGCTTATTGTATCCTGAAAATCTGTTCCGGGGTATTTTGCATCTCCTGTCTCTCTGTCCAGTTCCAGCAAATAAATTCCGCCGGACCAGGAACCATAAACCATATAGAGCCTTTGACCCTGTTTGTCAAAAAATAATGCCGGATCAATGGCGTTTGGACAATAGTTGTGATTCCACTCTTCCCCAGTAAACCACTTTGGGTTTAATCCATCTTTCAATTTTCCGGAATCAATCAGCTTTTTAATATGTATGGCGTCCGTATCCCACCGGGTATTTCTTTGACTTTTCCCGTCTGGCTTTCCGTTTTTCGTAAAACCGGAATAGACAACTGTACCGACATAAGTATAGGGTCCTTCTATATCCTTTGATACTGCATAACCAATACAGGAGCGTCGCCATGTGGAAGATGCGCTGTAATAAATCATATATGCTCCTTTTGTACCGTCACCGTTTTTATAATAGGGATTCCAGATCACATCCGGTGCCCATACTGCATATTTCCCACCTGAGCAGTCCCCATCATCGTAACCTGCCCAGCGAAAAGATTCTGCCAGATTCTCTTTTACATTTCCAAAAAGCCAGTTATTGGTAACATTCTCATAATCTCCACTCAGAGATCTCCAGTTTACCAGATCTTTTGATTTTGCACCTGCCAAATGAGAACCAAATATATAATATTCTCCGCTTCTGGCCTTCACTATGGATGGATCGTGGACAGATACCCGATCAGGTAATTTACTTCTTCCCCCTGCCGAGGCAGCCACTACCCCGGATACCAGCAGAACCATAACCAAAACTGCAGCTCCATATTTAACTGCTTTTAAACGTTTTTTTCCATCGCTCATTTATTCACCCCTTTACTGCTCCGACTGTCATACCTTCAATAAAATAGTTCTGAAAACATAAGAATACGATCAATACCGGTAATATGGCAAACATAGATCCTGCAATTAATAAATCATAATTATTGCCGTAAGGCGTCAGCAGGGTATTGAGACCGATGGGTAACGTAAATTGATGGGAGCTCCGGTAAACCATCATGGGCCAGAGCATATTATTCCATGATCCCATAGCACATAAAATCCCCATGGCTGCAAATGCAGGTTTGGTTAAGGGCAGCATAATCTTCACACAGATTCCAAACTCTGTGGCTCCATCGATCCTTCCGGCATCCAGCAGTTCCTTTGGCAGAGAAACCATATACTGACGGAAGAAAAAGATGGTAGATGCACTGCATAACCCGGGAAGAATTACGCCGGCAGTGGTATCAATCAGTTTTAAATCGATCATCTCCTGGTACAGAGGCAGCATCAAAATTTCAAACGGCACCATCATGGTTGCAATTACCAGAAAGAACAACACATTCTTCAGCCTATAGTCATACATGGTCAGTCCATAAGCTACAAAATAGCAGATAATCAGCGTCAGTACTACGGAAAGAAGAGTCAGTACCATGCTGTTTTTAAACCACATAAAATACTTTTTTGAATCCGCGTTCCAGGAAAAAAGATAGGTGTAATTGCTAAATGACATTGTGGATAAATCCAGATTAATGCTGAGTCCGCGGCGGATCAATTCTCTTCCTGGCCGAAAGGAAGCCAGAAAGCCTGCCAGTACAGGAAACAGTACCAAAAGGCTGAGGAATGCGAAGGCTGCCGTTGACACTGCTGAAAGGAGTTTTTTCTTATTAATATTCATAATTAATTTTCCTCCTTTTTAAAAGTTCCGTTAAGAATCAGCTGAACCACATTTATAATGAGTGCCATTCCAAGGAGAGTCAGACCCACAGCCGAGGCATATCCCATCTGATTCTTTTCAATTCCCCTTTTATAGAGATATCCCACAATGGTCAGCCCAATATTTTTCGGCGAAGAATTTCCTGCCCACAGCATAAAGCTCTCCAAAAACATGGACAGTCCGGCATAAACACTGATGGTCAGTACGTAGACCGTGGTGGGTCTCAGCAAAGGAATGGTAATATAACGGAATTTGTTCCATGCTGATGCCCCGTCTATAGAGGCTGATTCATACAGGGTGGTATCAATACTTTTAAGACCAGACAGAAAATACAGCATATTTACGCCGGTCCACCTCCAGCAGCAAAGGGTTAAAAGCGCGCACATGGCGAATCCTTTCTCTTTGAGCCATGGAATGGGTGCCTTTCCCAGAATGTTTAAAAAGACATTCATCTGACCCGTCGGAAGTTCGGAAAACATCAGGCGGAATAAAGTACCTGAAATCACCACAGATGTCAGGGCTGGTAAATATAATGCCCCTTTCCATAATCCTTTTGCCTTTACCAGATTGCTGTCCATTAAAACAGCAAACAACATTGGAAATGGAATCAGCAATGCAATAGAAAAAAACATATAGGTAAGACTGTTTCTGATTGCTGTGTGAAACGTGGTATCTTTTAACAATTTCTCATAATTGGTAAGACCGATCCATTCTATCTGACCCGGAAGAATACTCTGAAAACTCATTTTAACCGTGCTGAACAGAGGATAGATCCAAAACACAGTAAAACTCAATAAAAATGGCAGCACAAATAAAAATGGAGCTGCTTTTTGCGAATAGAAAATCCGTTTTATTTTCATTCAACCCCCTCCAATGGTAAAGCAGCACAGAGCTACTGCTCCAATTCCAGATAATCCTGGGCTTCCTTTAAAGCCTCATCCACATCCTTACCATCTTGTAATACCTGGTTTAAGGTAGTTGTACAGAAATAATCATTAATTGCAGGAGTCATCTTTGTAATACTTAAGGTATTGATTTCTGATTTAACTTCATTTAGAACATCAAAGGGATTTGTCTTAAAAAAACTGATATATTGATTGGATGAGTCATTGGTTACTGAAGCATCCGTCCATAAGTCTGTATTGCATACATCAAATCCAAGCTGCTCCCAGATCTGGCGGCTCCCTTCTGAAGAGCACTTTGCATATGTAATAAAATCTGCTGCCAGCTTTGGATCTGAAGACTGTTTCGTCACCACAGTTCCTGTCCCTCCAATTCCTACAGACCGGTTCTGACCTTCTTTAAATACCGGCAATGGGGCCAGAGCTATCTTCCCTTTCATCTCGGGCATATAATTAACAAAGCGGCTCATAAACCATAATGCCTTGGGAAAAGATGCAATATTACCATCCAGGATATTCTGGAACCCCTCTTCCAAATCCACAATTCCAGCTGGTGAGACCATGGCAATCCCGTCTTTTAACCAGGCCTGCTGCATGGTAAGCATATTTTTCACAGATTCAAGCTCCACATTCAGGGTGCCGTCCTTACCAGCTGCCCAGTCTTCCCCATATTCAGACATCGCAACAGTCAGCCAGTCAACGCCCCCAGTATCCACACTGGTCAGCTTCACCTTTCCGTCTGACGCCTCTTTTAATTTTCTTCCGGCCTGGGTGTAATCATCCCATGTCTTGATTTTGGTATAATCAATTCCATACTGATCCAGTATTTCCGTATTGTAATACATAACCGTAGCTCCTACATGGGTAGGAGCGCCATAGTAATTACCATCTTTTGAATAAACATCTAATCTGGAAGGTACCAGATCATTCTGATACGGCTTGATTGCATCGTTTAATGGATAAAGCTGCACCTCCCCCTGAAGAAAGTTTGGAAACTGACCGATCTCCACATCACAGAGATCCGGCGCTCCCTGTCCGGTCTGTAATGCCATAATCAGTTTATTATGCATATCGGAAAATGGATAAGTCGTAAAGGTTACCTGAATCTGTCGGTCAGGGTTTTCTTTATTCCACCGTTCCACCATATCCGCGTAAAATGTATTATGCAGCTCAGCAAATGACCACATATTAAGGTGTGTACCGGAATCCGGCCCAACTGTATTCACCACTTCTTTGTTATCTTCTGATGCTGATTCCTGTACATCGGTATTTGCTTTAGGATCTGTTCCTGCTTTTGTACTGCATCCAGATAAGATCATAGCCACCGTTACGGCTCCAGCCAGGAAAACAGTTAAATTACGCTTCATATCGTTTCTCCTTTACATTATATTGAATTATTTTAGTTTTTTCTAAACATTTTGACAAAAAATTACACCCCAAAAGAAAACACTGGATCCCCTTCTTCACTCCATTTCACTTTCATGATCATTGTATGCCGGTTGGGATCATAAAGAGGATTTCCATCTATTTCACCATACTCTCTCCCATGATAGATGCAATAATCAGTGACATTATCTTCTGCTTTTACAAAAGAATTATGACCGGGTCCATAGATGTGTTTTGTTTCATCCGTTACTAAAACAGGCTTTTGGCATTTCTTCCATGCATGGGGATCCATCACATCTCCTGACTCATCCAGGGTTAACATGCCCATACAGTAATTCCTTCCCGTATCACTGGCGGAATAAGTCAGATAAATCCGGCCGTCATGCTTTAAAACCGCCGGTCCCTCATTTACCCAGAATCCTCTTCTCTCCCAATCATAATCCGGTGTGGACAACAGGATATGTTCCCCTGTCAATTTCCAGGGATTCTCCATCTTAGACAGATACAGATGGGATATCTTCCTGCCAGATCCCGTCTTCTCTGCCCAGACCATGTAGTATTCTTTCTCATGCTGAAAAACAGTTGCATCCAGAGAAAAATCCTGAAATGTGAAGAGATCATCCTTTGATGTCTGCATCCTGCCTAACTCGTTCCACTTGTCATTTACAGGATCCGCACCCGTACACTGCAGCACATAAGGTCTGATCTTCCACTTGTTCTCTCTTTCTCCGGCAGCATAATAGATGTACCAGCTGCCATTTAGATAGTGAATCTCCGGCGCCCATATGTGAATGCTCTGCTCCCCACTTTCGTGTCTGCACCATATCACATGCTCTCTTGCAGTCTGTAACCCCATAACCGTATCTGCGCTGCGCAAAATAATTCTGTCATACTCAGGTACTGAGGCAGTAAAATAATACGTTCCGTCTTCCTGTCTGCATATAAACGGATCCGCACGCTGACGTATAAACGGGGTGTTAAACTGGATATTTGATGTGTTTGGTCTTTTCATACATTTATCTTTGATCTCCCTTTCTGTTTTTGTGTATATTATACAATATATTTATCTTGAGCTCAAGTATCATTTTAGATACATATGAATTATTTTTATTTTATCTAAATATGCAGGATAATTTTATCATATGAGGCTGATAGGAATAGTAGCATAAAAGAAAAGGGGGGAATGCAGAAATGATATCAGGATTGTAATAACGGAACAATTGATGTAAGATAATACAGCATCGAAGTTTATCATACAAAGCGTTGAAGTAAATGTGACAGAGGAATAGAATTAATATGACAAACCAGAAAGATAACAGAAACAGCATTATTAAGCAGGGCAGTATTTTAGCTGTTGCATCAATTACCGTACGCATAATCGGGTTAATTTACAGAATTCCCATGGCTAATATTATTGGAGAAAAAGCCATGGGCATCTATTCTGCCGCTTTTGAAATTTATAATATTATACTTATTTTATCTTCATACAGCATGCCACTGGCTGTCTCTAAATTAATATCTGAAAAACTGATACAAAGAAGGTATAAAAACGCCAACATTTACCTCCTCAACTGTTTTATTTTTTCAATTATCGTGGGGTTAACGGCAAGTCTTTTTCTATATTTTAATGCTTCCTGGATTGAAAGCAGCCTGTTAAACAAATACGCGGGAGTATCCAAATCCCTTAAAATATTAGCTCCTACGATCTTTATCGTTTCCGTAATGGGTGTGTTTCGAGGCTTTTTTCAGGGAAAGAGTACCATGGTTCCAACAGCCGTTTCCCAGGTAATTGAGCAGATCATTAATGCAGTTGTCAGTATCGCGGCAGCCAGTTATTTAATCAGTATAAACAGTTCCTCTCCTGAAGTGGCTGCCTGGGGAGCTGCGGGAGGTACACTGGGAACCTGCATCGGTGCATTATCCGGATTGCTGTTTCTTATCTTTATATTTATTTTGTATTCTCCCAATATACGAAGACAGATGAGAAAATATGTTGGGGAGCCCACCGACAGTATTAAAATCATATATCAATCCATTTTTATAACGGTAATTCCCATTATATTAAGCCAGACAGTCTATCAGGTAAATGGCGTCATCGATATATCATTGTTTAATATTATCATGGGGCGTAAAGGTTTTTCTGAAACTGACATCAGTATTCTGCAGGGTAACTACAGCACACTTTATAAGCTGTTAATCAGTGTTCCCATTGCCATCTCCAGTTCCTTTGGGGGTTCCATGATTCCAAGTATTGTAAGCTCACATACCAATAAAAAGTACCATGAGACCAGGAAAAAGATATCA
This sequence comes from Lacrimispora defluvii, assembly GCA_013036995.1. Lineage (GTDB taxonomy): Bacteria > Bacillota > Clostridia > Lachnospirales > Lachnospiraceae > Lacrimispora > Lacrimispora defluvii. Next base: position 18,098 of record JAAOXG010000027.1, on the reverse strand, counting down.
AGTGCAATCCTTTTTAATATGAATATTGCCTTTCCAAGTGCAATTGGATTAATGGTTCTGGGAAAGCCAGTTTTAAGCATTCTGTTTCCCAGATATAACGTGATTTTAGGCGGAAATTTATTATTGACCGGTTCAGCCGCCATTCTGTTTTATGCTTATTCAACCATAACCAGTTCCACCCTACAAGGGATAAATAAAATGAAAATTCCAGTTATAAATTCAGCAATTGGCCTGGTCATTCATATCGGGGTGGTCTATCTCTGTTTAAATCATTTTAATCTGGGAATATACTCCTTGATTATTGGAAATATCACTCTTCCTCTTATCGTAATGATTTTAAATAGCTTCGCTTTGAATAATTATTTGAGTTATAGAGAAAATAAAACCAAGATTTTCCTGAAACCATTTTTATGTTCTGTTATAATGGGAGTGATCTGCTATGCTGTTTATCATGGAATTTATTTCGTTATCAGAATTAATTCTATCTCTGTACTTTTGGCAATCACGGCTTCTGTCTTCGCTTATTTTTATCTGATATTGAAATTCGGGGGAATCAGCGGGGTGGAATTAACGGAATTCCCTGCCGGGCGTACCTTATACCGGGCAGCTGATAAGTTGCACTTAATTAATTAACGGTCTAAGAAAGCCTCCCATTGAGAACCAATGCAGAGGCTTTTTCTATACACTAATTTTTTGTTTTTTCCTGAAACTTCCGCATACGGTCGCAGACCAGCGCATAATAGAAATACACGGGGAAATAAAGTCGTAGCTCTATTAGTTTAATCAGGATTTTTTCAGCTGGTGTAAATTCGTTTTTCAGCAGATGTTTTTTATTTTCAAATAAGAATTCCTTATTTCTAAGTTTATATACGTTGAAAAGTCCTCCCCAGAACCCGGCTGGATTCTCATGATGGGTTTCATTTCTTATGCTTCTTAGGAATTTCAAATGCAAAGAAGTGCTTAATCTTCCCATATATCTATTCTCGTCATTAAATAGAACTTCTGCAAATTCCTTCTTAGCTTTGAATACCTCAATTATATTATCCCAGTAATTGTTCCAGTATGTAGACCGTTTACTCAAGGAATTAGAGGACATTCTGTTGTAGTGATAGAAGGGTCGATCCGTTATGTATAAGCTGTTTGCCCTTATAAAGGACTGAAGAATCATAATCTCATCTTCATGCAGGAAGACATTTTTGTAAAACTTTATGCCATCTATCATTTCTCTTTTAAACAGGCAGCACCAGATGTAACCTGTGGTGATTAACTGGTCCAGCTGTACATCACCATATAGAGGAAGAATGTAGCAATCATATAAATCTGAGATTTTGTACAGACCAACGGGCAAGGGGAGATTGCATATAATGGCAACTCCATCCTGACGATGCCTGTTGGCAGAAAAGAACACCAGATCCGCGGATGATCGAATGGCTTCTTCATACAGCTTTTCACACATATCCAGTTCACACCAGTCATCACTGTCAACAAAACTGATATATTGACCTGATGCATTTTTTAAACAAACTTCTCTGGTTGCTGATAATCCCTGGTTCTTTTGATGAATAAGCTTAATACGCCTATCCTCTGAGGCATACCGGTCACAAATTTCCCCAGATCCATCGGTTGATCCATCATCTACGATTATTATTTCAATATCATCCAATGTCTGATTGATTAAAGATTGGATACATCTGTCAACCGTATCCTTCATATTATGAACAGCAACCAGAATGCTTATAAGAATTTCTGAATCCTCTCCCCCTTTATATTCCCCCATGATAACTCCTTCCATTTCACTCATTCCATGATTGATTTTTCCGTTAGCTTAATTTTACAGGTCTTTAAAGATTCAAACCTTAAACAAAATAGGGGGAACGTGTAATATATTCAGAATTTAGTTGAGAACCTGTTATTTATGATGATTCAGGGCCTTTTTGCGATACTCGGTTGGGGAACAACCCTTCACTTTGTAAAATGTATGAGAATAGTAATTGGAATCGCCAAAACCTGCCTTTGCAGCAATATCTCCAATGGAATCATTGGAAGCCACCAGATCCTTTAAGCTTTTTTCTATCCGATATTCTAATATAAACTTAAAGAGAGGAATCTTCATATACTGCTTAAAAATCCTGCAGCATTCCCCTTTACAGATATGGATATGATCTGCAATCTCTTCCAACGTTATTTTATGACTGTAATTCTCTTCAATGAATGATAAAATGCTTCTGATTCTTTCATAATTATACTGTTCCGGTGATGTAATTGTCTGGGTCGAATCATAATTTAGATATAGCACTTTCCAAAATTCAAGCAGTTTGATCAGAACGTCTATTTCATAGGTATCCTGTTGCTGCTGATGAATGGTGACAAGTTCATTCAGAATCTTTATGATCTCTTTGTGCCAGGACTTAGTTAAATCAAAACAAATAGAGAACAAAGAAAGATTTTGAATGAATGGGGATACGTATTTTAAGTAGAAAATACTGTTTTCATAAGAATAAATTAACCTGGGATCGAATGTAATTGATACATACTCGCAATCCATATTTTCATACATGTGGCCTGTGTGAAGTACTCCCGTATTACCAAAAAGCGCCTCTCCCTGACAAAGATGAAACATTTCATTATTAATCTCATATATCATCTGCCCCTGAGTAATCAGTGTAAGTTCAATCTCAGGATGCCAATGCCAAAGGAATGAATTTGAGTCATATTTTGATAGCCTTTCATTACTAATTAGTAATGGAAATTGATAGTCCCCATGTTCTTTCAACTCTTTTTGGAATTGATCCGTTAAAATCTGCATACATGTATCCCCCTGGAAATGCAAATCGTATTTTATAGATTCATTATATCCCAAAGGATTACAAAGGACAACTTGCACTAATCTATATCAAATATAAATTTTCTTTAATCTCGCTTCAATCATTTTTTCCCTGGTTTCACACAGAAAGGAACGAAAAAATGACGAACAGTGTCGTAATAGTTACATATTACTAGCAAAATGGAGTTAATATGGTAAATTAGTAACAACTTAAATAAACAAAAAAGGAAACTTTGAAATAGAGTATCTAAAAAACACTGGGTAAGAAGGGAGTTGAAATCAAAAATACTAGTGATACAAAACCTGTTATTTTAGAGAAAAAATTTCAAGGAATCTTTAAAATAATTAATCAAAATACAAGGGGGTAATTAAATGAAAAGAACATTTACAAAAAGGCTTTTAACTGTTATATCTGCAATTGCACTTACCGCTTCATCATTAGGAGTTACCCAGGCAGCAACTGCCGACCAGACTTTATTAAATACATATGGAACCAAATTCCAGAGGTCAGGAACCTGCGTAACGTTGGCCCAGTTGCAAAACGCATCCACCTTAAATCTGATCAAGCAAAGGTACAACAGTATCACGCTTGAAAATGAGATGAAACCAGATGCACTGCTTGGCGGTTCACCTAATTTGATTTCAGTGGCTGAAGCAAAATCCTTAGGATATTACATTCCCAGCAACTATACAGAAGCTACCGTACCCAGAATCAATTTTAATACGGTAGATAAAGTATTAAAAATCTGCTATGAAAATGGTCTGGGAGTACGTGCCCACACTCTTGTATGGCATGGTCAGACTCCAACCTGGCTGTTCCGCTCAGGCTATAAAGCCGGCGCAAATCATGTGGATCAAAACACAATGAATGCACGTATGGAGTTTTATATAAAGACAGTCATGAATCATGTCTATCTGAGTGAATACGGCAGTGTGGTATACGCATGGGATGTTGTTAATCAATATCTGCATTCTCCGGCAAATTCAGATTGGGTAAGAATTTATGGAGGTGTTTCAACAAGTCCTCAATTTGTAAAAACTGCTTTCCGTTATGCCAATGAAACATTAAGTTATTTTAAACTGACTGATAAGGTCAGCTTATTCTATAACGATTATAACGAGTATATGGAAGCTGACAATATTGTTAAAATGATTCAGTTTATCAATGCTGAGAAGAAAATATGCAACGGTGTTGGCGGACAGGCTCACCTTGAATCAACATTCCCAAGTGCTTCCTATTTCAAACAGGCCTATACCAAATTTAAGAATGCAGGGTTAGAGATCCAGATTACAGAATTCGATGCTGGTGCCAAATCTGAATCAGAACAGGCAGCTTATGTATATGACGTTATGAAGGCAGTCTGCGAAGTGAAAAAGGAAGGCGGCAATATTACTGGATTCACCTGGTGGGGAATGTCAGATGATATCTCCTGGAGGCGGGATAAGAGTCCGCTGCTTTTCTCAAATATCTGGACTCCAAAGGCTTCTTATTACAGAACACTGGATGCATTTACCGATACGTTTAACCGTTAAAATATAAATTTCGTCAAATCCAGAACACAAATATATGCCTATCCATAAAAGAGGGGAGGGGAACAGGACTGTCTCATAACAGCCCTGTTCCTCTCTATACATAAGCAGATAATTTTATGTCCAGGATTCTCAAATCGATCCCATTCTCTCCCGGTAATGCTTCCATTGTGTCTCGAAGAAATAATCAACGTCAGGAATGTCTCTTACCGGTCTCCATTCACAAAAACATACATCATCTTTCATATAAGTTTCCTGAACTAATTTTCCAAACTTTCCCTGGTCCAGCTCACAGGTAAACAAATCCGGCATCTTTTCTCCCGGCTTTTTGCCAGTACTTGATGTATAAAGGGCAGATCCTCTGCTTCCGCCCTTCCTCATCAGGTAATCATACATGGAAGTCAGATAAACTTTCTGTGCCAATAAAGTATCATACAGGTGATAAAACAAGGACGCCTGACTGATATTTGTAACAGAGACATATTGCAGGTAATTAATAAGTACATATTCCGTATCATCAAGAGCTTTTTTTACTTCCTCTTTATTACGGATCATGCCTCCGCACTGACTCATTCGCCTGGTTGCTTCTTTCCATGCTTCTGATAAACTTTTTGTACCATGATTTGCTCCGGCCAATAATTGTATCACCTGCTCTGCTCTTTCTCTGCAGGCGTTTTTCATACTGTCGTTCATTCTTCCAGTGCTTATATTTTTATCATGAGCAATGTACTCCGCAGCACGGGTAGATCCTACCTGTCCGGCATTTAAGGCAGATCCGCCCGGTCTTGTTACACCGTGGGTTCCAGCAACTTCACCTACGGCAAAAAAACCTTTCACATTAGTCTGCCAGTGATGATCTACTGCCAAACCTCCATTGTTATGCTGTGCACAGATAGCTATTTCCAGTTTATCCTGGTATAAATCCACTCCATGTTCCTGGTAAAAGTGAATTGCCAGTTCATTCATTTGTTCCAGTCTTTGTATTGGAGTTCCAAAACAGGCATCAGCATTCTTTAAATACTCATAAGCCTCTGATGATAATTTCTCAAATACAATCTCCTGATCTCCAGGATTTTTCCGGTAGTCGAGAAAAACTCGCCGTTTCTTTATTATCGTTTCCTGATAAACCAACAAATCTATAATGGAAGAACCGCCAAAAATCTTATTTGTATCAAATGGCCACTGATATCCTTTTAAGAACAGCAGTGATAACATCTCTTCTTTTGAATCAAAATAATCCAGTAAAAACTCTCTTTCATCAGTTCCATCTGAATCAGTTGAAACCAGCCTTGGAAGCACCTGCATGTAGGTACCGCTTACATTCCACCGCGGCTGAAGTGACGCCATTCCAAACTGCCATTCTGTAAGATTCTTTCCTCTTACTCCGGCTGCAAAAGCAATTCCTGAACTTCCAAGCTGGGATTGGGGATAAACACTGTCGTGATACATCCCGGCTGGTCCGCCGGTAGCATATACAATATTCTGACACCAGATAATGACATAATGTAATTCATCTTTGCTCTTCAAATCCAGACACAGTACTCCGCAAACTTCATTTTCTTCTACCATTATGTGAATGACCTGATGTCTGTCAAGAATTTCAATCTGTTTGCTTCGTACGTCCTTTTCAAGCTGCTGGGTCATAATTTTAGAGGTGTAGGGTCCCACACTGGTGGCCCGTCTGCCTCTGTCATGGTCCGTCTTATATCCAACGTATTCCCCAAATTCTGTACAGGGAAATGGGACTCCAAGTTCCACCAGCCGATAGAAGGATAAAGTGGAAAGGGCGGCTTCGCATAACGCCACATCCCCATCCACACATTGCCCGGCAAACAGATCTTCAGCAAGATTTAACACGGAATCTTCGTCTTTTCCTGCCAATGACAATTTATAATAAGTCTGTTTATCTGAACCTGTATTTCTTGAAGTTCCTGCATTGACCTGTTCTGCAATAATAGCTATATCATTGACACCATACTGCTTTAAACGGGAAGCTGCATTGAATCCAGCCGCACCGGTTCCAACCACAACGGTATGAAACTCCATTTCCTGAATTAACGTCTTTTTTATTTCCATAAAAACCTCTTGTTTTTCTAAATTACAGCCTTTTTATATGAAATCCACCGTCAACATCAATATAGTTTCCCGTTGTATACAGTACTTTGTCCGAGCAGAATACGCTGACCATATTGGCCACATCTTCTGGTGTTCCCCAACGTTTAATAGGGAATACTCCATCGTCCAGCAGCTTATCGTATTTCCCTTTTACCGCAGTAGTCATATCAGTTGCGATAACACCGGGACGAACCTCATGTACCAGAATGTTCTCTGACGCCAGGCGGTCTGCAAAAAGCTGGGTCAGCATGGCTACTCCCGCTTTGGACACACAGTATTCGCCTCTGGAAGTAGAAGTTACTTCTGCGGAACAGGAACCAACATTGATGATGGTCCCCTGTTTCATGCCCAGCCGTTTCTGCTTTATCATCTGTCTGGCAACTAACTGGGTTAAAAACATGGTTCCCTTTGTGTTAATCCCAATCACACGGTCAAAGCTTTCTTCTGTCATTTCCAGTAAATCGTTTCGTTCAAGGGGTGCGACTCCTGCATTGTTTACCAGCACATCAATTCTTGAAAAACGGCTGACGGTCTCTTCCACCAGTCGTTTTCGATCCTCTGTGGAGTCAATGCTTCCCTGTACATAGTGCCATTCAATCTCTAACTCATCTAAAAGCTGAAAGTTCTTCTGATATCTGCCTGCTTCCCCAGTGGCAAGTATGACGATCCGATACCCATCCACTCCAAGCTGTCTGGCAATGGAAAAACCAATTCCTCTGCTTCCACCTGTTACAATTGCTACTTTTTTCATCATGTTATTTGTTCTCTTCCTGAAATTCTCTGTAATATTTCAAATAAGTAGCTGAATCCCGCACGATACAGCCGGTATGTTTCCCTGCACGAATCAAGTCACCGCACTTACCGCAGGCAACGCAGACCTGTTTTGCATCAAATCTTCCTGTCTCCATGATCTGTTTCGGGAATTCCGGATTGGCAAATGACATACGTCCAAATAACATATGATCGCACAATCCCTCTTCAATTGCACCGGCTGACAGCAAATCGGAATACTGTCTTAAATAAGACGGACCAGATGCAGAAATAATCATATCAGGAACTGCTTTTTTAACTTCGCCGATTCCATTAATCATTCTTGCAATACCAAAAAGAGGGTGTTCATCTGGTATGTATTTTCCGGCATCATAAGGTCTTGTTACATGGGTGCTTACATAAGGATTTCCCATGGTTAAGTTTACCATATCAATCTGATAATCCTCTTTCAGCTCACGAATCAGGCGGATTGGCTCTTCCAGATTAGGAACATTTCCTTCGCCTTCCTTTACTCCAAAGCCATAAGGGTAAGCAAATCCATCGTAAATACCAATTCTGGCTGTTACTTTAAAATCAGAGTCTTCATAGACTTTTGCTGCTGCGATTCCATTTTTCAACATACGGGTTCTGTTTTCATAGCTGCCGCCATACTCACCTGGCCGGTTGTAAGCGGAAGACAGTTCAGCCAGCAGGTAGCCGTGACAGGACTTAATATCAACGGAATCGAATCCTGCTTTTTTAGCCAGCAGAGCTGCTTCTCCAAAGCTTTCTTCCAGTCCCTTTAAGTAATCGTCTGTAACGATACAGGAATCATCTGCTTTACGCAGCTTTTCATACTCCGGATGGCGATAAGCAATGAGAGGGGCTGGTTTTCCATCGGGATTGGAATAACGTCCGCTATGATTGGCCTGCATGATTAAATAAGGTGCAAAACCATTTGCCTTTCTACCAGCTTCCTTAATCTTTTCCGTAAATTCCTTATATTCCTCTAAGTTCTCTTCTGTAAGCATCAGCTGATGTGCACTGGAGCGGCCTTCCATAACAATTGAAATAGCCTCAAACCAGATTACAGAGCTGCCGCCAATGGCTTCACGCACATAACGGCGTGTTGTCAGTTCAGAAGGAGCACCATTTGGCAGGGAATCTGCACCTTCCATCGGTGCAATTCCCATGCGGTTTTCCCAGTTAACACCATGACTCACGAAAAGCTTTTCCTTAAGAATAGATGTGGTTTCTGCGAAAGGTAAATAAACGCCCAGTTCCTTTGCCTTATTTTTTATTTCATCCAAATTTTTATAGTTAAATCTTTCATGCCTCATGTTAATAACTCCTGTTCTTTTATTCGCTTACTCTGTTTTATTATTTTTTTTGGTAATCATTCTTGCAATTGCATAGCAAATGACAGCGGCAAGGAAACCATTTAAAGGCTTGATACCAAATGTAATGGTTCTTGAGATAACAATACCAACAATCAAGGCGATAAACGCTTCCATCCGATAATCCGGCATATTCTCAAATGTTTTTTTGTAATCTCTGTCAACAAAGAAGAAATGTCCTACTAACGTTCCTCCGACTGGGGGAATTGCAGTTCCAATGAAACCAAGCCATGAGGAAAATGTAGAGGTAAAATCGTTTGCAGTCATCATAATTGCAATGATTCCTCCAAAGATACAGCTGGGAATAACAAAGAACTGTGTTGTGAATTTTCCGTCACTTTCTTTTCCTTCTCTTCCGCGAATTACTTTTGTGATATTTTCCATTGCTAATGCTGCTATATAAATAACTGCCTGTCCGCTGGTAATTGTTAATAATAAATAGATACCAAAGGCTACCACTGACATATTTAATTTAGCAAGTATGGTTACTAAATTGCTTTCTCCAGTTCCAAGGGAACACATAAGACCTACGGTTTCCAGGACTGTTACACACAGGAAGGAGCCGACTGTTACAAACCATACGTAGGATGGTTTTTTAACAAAACGTGTTAGATCAGAACTAAAAGTTGCTCCAGTCATCCAGCTTGCAGATATAAAAGAAACAACGGTAAAAAAGGATGCCGGTGCTACAGGTACTGCAGCGGTTACATTGGTAAATCCAATCTTTTTGCCTACAACTATCATACCATAAACAATAAATAATCCAATGACAGGAACACCGATTTTACTAAAAATGCTCATACCGGTAAATCCTTTTAAATTGATTAAGGTAATAACGATCAGATAACAAAATAAACCGATGTAAGGTGAAATTCCAAAAATGGAAGACATCATGTTGCCCACCAAAGAACTGTAAACACTAACAAATACCAATGAAAAGATACTGACAATACTGGACGTAACAACCTGTCCTTTAATACCGAATACTGGCTTAAACATATCCGTGGAAGAACGTTTTGTCTTCATACCAATGATCCCCAGAATACCCGCATAAAAAGCCAAAACCATATTACCTGTGAGCAGAGCCATAACCCCATGCCAGAAATTTAACTGATTACCAACACTTCCGCCAATTACAAATGCGGTAACACTTAACACGTAACCTGCAAATACAAAAAACACACTTCCCAAACCCTTGGTTTCTTCTTTCATTGAACCCTCCATTTGACTCCCTTTTAAAAGTAGGCTATAATGGCTACTGACAAAGGACTTTACATAATTATTTTAAATTATATTTTTGAGGTGAAACTATGATATGCACGCATATACCAAATGTCAGCTGTTATTACTCGGATTCTCTGGATCATATTCTGTTCAAGCCATCGGCACATTTTGAATACCAGATGATTTTAGTCACGGGAGGCTCCTCACAAGTCCAGATCAATCATAAATCTTATGTCTTAAAAGAAAAGTCGCTGCTTTTTATCAGCCGTCTGGAAAGACATAACTTTATTATTAAACAAGAACCTTACACACGCTATATTGCGTCCATGTCCAGTGAATTAATCATGTCCAGTATAAAAGATGTGGAACTCTGTTCCATTTTCATTCAGCGCCCCAAGGAGTTTTGTCATGCCATTGAGCTCAGCGATCAGGCATATGACACCATACTGCCGCTCTTCATTCATTTAGCCGCCGAATATAAAAATCAATACGATTTCTATGTATCCCGCAGTACCTCTCTGGTGGTCGCCATACTAATCGAATTATACCGCATGCACCCGCTCTATTTTCCTCTCCGCAGTCAAAGTAACATCTCTGCAGCTGTACTGAATGCACAGCAATATATCAGCAGTAATTTTTCACAAAAAGTCACTTTGCAGGAAATCGCTGATCAGAACTATATCAGCAGTCACACACTTTCCATTGCCTTTAAGGATATTGTGGGGATAACCTTTAAGGAATACCTTCTGCTTTTTCGGATCACCGAGGCAAAAAAACTACTGATTACCACCGACCAGTCCATTTCGGAAATCGCTGAACAGGTAGGTTATATCAATGTCAATAATTTTATTAAGGTATTTCGTGAGAAAGTTTTGATATCTCCGCTTCAGTACCGCAAACAATATGTTTCATCTCAACATGAGTAGTCTATCATGCAACGTGACTAATTAAAATTATCCCAGCTTTGAAAAAATATGCTTTTTATTACATATTTGATGATGTACGACTAAGTTATAAGCTTTACTGTGTTATTTTTTATGCCTTTTATTACCATTTTGTGGAAGGCGTGGAATTTGGGTTTGGCAAATTAGACAAATTGCAAATTTTTCATATGTCATTCAGGCACGACAAGATAAGGAAAGGAGCGCAAACAGACTGCGCTCCTTTCCTAAAAAAATCACTTCTGAAACTCTGCACAAATAATTAAGGTTCTATCCCCCACTGCAGATTTCCTGCCAGGTAAGCGGTTATTTTATCGCTGTCGGCATAAGACGTACCGGTTCCCTGATAGGAATAATCGTCTGTCTGGATATAATTCGTCCAGTCTGACTTGGAAACCCTCACCTGCAATTCCACGGATTTTCCGGCAGAAAGGGTACCTGATGCTTTATTAAAGCCAATTTCCAGATAATAGTCGGCACCGCTTTTTCCTTCTTTCATTTTCACAAAGGTTCCTGTCACATTGGCGGTTCCCGCAGAAGACCAGTCGCACCAGAATTGCTGTTCTTTCTCTCCATCAATCGTGTAATAATATCTTAATTTAACATCAGAAAGGCTGATGTCCCCGGTTCCCGTATTATTCAGTCTGATTTTTGCTGCAATGCTGTTTACGGTTTCGGTTGTATTCATATTATACGCCTGGACTTTCAAATCTCCTGTTGGTATAACCGAACTATCCGTTATGGTAATTGTAAAAACAGGATCATTCCCCCCGCTGAAATCAAAGGTTAATCGTAATTTGCCAACAGATTTACCTGCCAGATAGGAACTTAAAATGGTAACAATGTTATCGGATACTATATAATCCGTTTCTTTCACCAGCATTTCGGTGCCATTTTTTATATTGTCAAGTGTATTCCCATTGTATATCACGGTCACTGATACATTCTCAGGATTGTATTTGTCAAAGGATGAAGTTACCGGACTGATGGAGGAACTGCCTGAGGAACTTCCCGGCTCATTGCCGAATACTTTTACCCCAGTGTCATATACCGGAATATAGGTTGTCTTAACTACTTTTCCGGAAGTTACACCGTCTAATCCGGTATAAGAATAATCATTGGTATGATCCCAGGATGCCATGCTCTCCGGTGCGGCGATTCGAAACTGGATTTCTTTTTTGTAAGCAGACTGTCCGCCAGGATAAATTTTAACTTTTGTAAAATCAACATTTACATAATAAATATTGTCAGCCTCTGCCCAGGGCAAAAGATGGGATATTGCTGCTCCCTGGTTGTAATTCGCTGTGATTGTAAAATCATCTGCTGCGTAGCCTTTATTTACAGCTCCTGTTATATCTACAAAATACTTAAATGATAAATGGTCTCCCATCCTTGCAGGCCATCCCGAGCAATTATTTAATATGGCCTTGATCTCTATAAAGTTACTGCCAGAGGCGTTAATTCCGGCTTCCACAAAGTATTCGTCGTTGGTTACTTCTTCGATTGCCTTAAAGTCGGCAATGGGATCTCCGCCGTATTCACCGTAAAGTTTTGCAAGTGCTCCCACAAATCCGGCATTATAGTCACAGGCAACCTCATTATTGACATAGTTATTAATATCATCCGTATAACTGTCGTCTTTATCGGGTCCTCCTGCCAGAGCCCCATAAAGGGTATGCCTGTGGTATGCAGGTACACTCATGCTGTCCGCCCAGGAACTGTGGGCTGTTCTGTGATGAGGCCTTTTGGGAGAATTTATTCCATAACCAACCACAAAACTGTGGCCGCTGCTTCCCAGAGCATAATCAATCTGCTGTTTGGCAAATTTCTTGTAGGTTTCTGCCTTTTTTGCACTGCAGCCTGACCAGTCAGCATAAACGCTGGCTAAAAAAGCTGTGGTGGTGGCATATCTTAAAGCGCCCCAGGAATCCAGCCAGGCAAGTCCCTTTGGCGTATAGGAAATGCGGCTGCCGTTATATCCGGTTGTCCAGTAATCCAGATGCATTTCCGTTCCGTTCTTGTATAGCTCTTTTCCGGTAATTTTGGCAAGAAGCAAAGCAGCGCCATAATGCACGTCATCCCAGCATTGCGCCCATTTATAGGAAATGGTTGTAGATTGAGATTCTGTGCCCCAGTTTGGTACATAAGATTCTGCTTTCTCCAGATAATCGGAATCTTTGGTTGCTAGATACAGCCATACACAGGACCAGGACAGTTCATCATAGAAACCGCTGCTGGAAGTGTAAAAGCCATTGGCTGCGGTATAACCGCTGTCACTTTTTGTTTTGTCAGCAAATGAAAACAGCTCCTTTGCATGTTGAAGGCAGGTTTTTGCATAGCTGGAGTCACGATCTGTAAAAATGACTGCTGCTGCCGCCAGAGCTGCGGCTGCGGCTGCGGAAACGGAAGAACCAGGATTGTTAACATCAACCCGATAGGACGGTCTTCCCATCTGCATTACTTCTGCCGGCCCCCACCAGGAATGATCCGTATTGCCATTTCCTACCTGGTAGTAAAAGACATCTGCTGAAGGGTGGCACTTGATCAGATAATCAGTTACCCATTTGATTTCCTTTAATAAATACTCTAACTGACCACTTTCTTTTAAGGCATCCTCCGCCTCATATACGCTCCAGGCCAGCATGGCGGCTGAATAAGCCATGGGGAGATTAAATTTCACATGATCTCCTGCGTCGTACCAGCCTCCAGTTAAATCGATCCCTGCGTCTGAACCGTCAGACAACCCAGAATCTCCTCTCCAGTTATTGCGGATATCAGAAGGCAGTTTTCCGGAACGTTGGAACTCATAAAACATGATTGCTTTTTGTAATGCTTCTCCATAATTATAATTTGACTCTTTCTTTGACGGCTGAGCCGCAAGGGTGGTAAATATTTTTGTACACATATCCAAATCTCCTTATCAATCGTTTCGTACGCTGATTGATTAATGAAATGCATCCTTACGGGTTCTGATTGATAATCCTGACCCAAATCCAGTCTTCTGATATCTGGGTCAGAATTTATATATTTTTAAGCTCTACGCTTTTATTACGGTTCTACTCCCCATTTCAGGCTGCCCGAAACATATCCTGTGATTTTTGTCCAGTCTGCATAACTGCTGCCTGATTTCGAAAAGGAATAATCTCCTGTCTGCGTATAACTGCTCCAATCAATTTTATTGAATCTTACCGGTACTTCAATGGACTGACCTTCTGCCAGTTTACCGGCTCCAGCTGTAAATCCTATTTCCAGGTAATAATCTGCACCTGGCTTCGCTTCCGACATTTTCACAAAGGTACCTGTTACATTACTGCTGCCGACGGTAGACCAGTCACACCAGAAATTCTGGTCCTTTTCTTCGTCTATGGTGTAATAATATCTGAGTTTCAAATCTGTAAGTGTGATACTGGTTTTTCCGGTGTTGGTGAGTTTAAACTTCGGTACAATTGAACTTACCTGTGGGTTTGTGGAATCATTATACATTTGTACTTGGATATTTCCGGCTGCTATAGAAGAATCTGTCACAGTCAGGACAAGTACCGGATCAGTTCCCGCGCTGAAGTCGAAGGTGAGTTTTAATTTCCCGACTTCTTTTTCTGCCAGATAGGTTTTTAATAATACAACTGTATTATCGGTTAAGGTGTACTCCACTCCCTCTGTTAAATATTTATTTCCCTCTTTAATCCCGATAAAGGTATTTCCGTTTAAGGTAAGAGTGACTTTAATGTCTTTCTGGCTGCCTGCCTTTTTGTCAAAAGCTGCTGATGTGGGATCAATGGCAGAGTTGTTTACCGGCTCTCCTCCTTCTTCAAACAGCATGGAATATACACCGTTTGCAATGGCAATATCACACTGTGCCCAGAAGCGGTGGTAATTTAATACCGGAGCGGTTCCTCTTTTGTAAGCGTTCTCAACCTTCTGAAAATCAGGATCATCTTTGTATTTAGAGCGGATATCTATAAACTTAACTCCCGATTTAATCTCATCTCCGTTTGGCATGGTTCCTTTCCATCCAGACGGTACATAGACTTCCTGATCAAAGAAGCGGCTGTAGTCATTCCTTAGTTCGGGAACGGAAAGTCCTTTGTCACCTTTGTATAAATTCCACATACGATCTAATAATTCCTTGGCAAGTGCTCTGGCCTCATCGTCGCCGGAAGCTTTGCTGTAATACAGTAAGGTGTTGGCGAGGGATCCTGACACGCCGAGGTCCGTGCCATAAGTGCTTACTTTTACATGGAGATTGGGATTTCCGGTATAGGATCCTGTCCAATTATCAGGCTGACCGGACCAGTCCAGATTATCAGGAATCGCAAAGGTTCCGTCTGCATTAAGTTTAACAACAGTTTTAATCCATTTAACCCATTTATCCAGTAATGCTTTTGCCTTTAAATTCTTTGTTTTGTAATAATACTCTGCAACACGCTGCATTGACCATGCCTGGAACCCAAACCACCGGTTGCTTCCCGGATCGGCATATACAGGGTGTTCCTGATAGCCCATTCCATAGAAGGTTGCGGTTCCTGAAGGCCAACTTTCATAACGGCCTTTATTGGAATTGGAAACACCGCCTGCAATTCCTCCTTCATCGGACTGCAGCCACTGATAGAATTCCAGTTGTCTCTCCAGGCTCTTACTCCAGTCACTTACGCCATTGCGGGAAAGTGGTTTGAATTCTTCATTCTGTGACAATATCCAGGCTGCCATGGGATTCTGGTAACCAAAATGGCTGTGACTGCATCCAATTACCCAGGACCAGTTTGCGTTCTCGCCGCCACCCCATGCGTAATACCAACTAAGCAGATAATGAGCTGCATCGTAACCGGTGCCGGCAGCTGTTGATAATCCGATTTTACGGAAGTATTTATCAAACATGGCATACCTTAGATAGTCACCCATTTTACTTGCCTTGCCAATATAGGTTTCAAGATCCACCCCATATTCACTGGCCCACTGGTCAGCCCAGTATGTCGCCTGTATTGCCCGCGCATCAGCATCGGGTGCATCTGTATACTTGAACTGTTTTGCATAATTACTGTCTCCGGTAAACAGATCCAGGAATCCGTTTTTACCACCGAAACGCATGTCATCCCAGCACGGCTGAGGAATTGTTTCCCAGGTGGATTCCTCTCTTCCTCTCTGGAAGGTATTGATATAAGACGGTGCAGACTTGCCATCTCCCCGTCTGCCAAAACCATACCAGTTGTCCGCATCTAACAGCCAGTGCATGCCGTAGATAACAGAAGTGCCATAGGTTGATTTTAAATCGTTATAGATTGGATCTGTCCCTACCGCTGCGCCAGAATCCAGTTTGGCGGGATAAAGACTTGGAAGCTCCCATTCAGGGGCGTAGGTGGCGGGTTTGCTGGCGTTATATCCAGACATACTGCTGTTGGGCTGGTCTTTTTCTGTGGGGATGATATAGGTTTCTGCAATATCCCATGCTTTTTTAAAACCAGAGAAATCGCCGGTAAATTTGCCATACATGGCCTCGAGCCAGATATAATAGCTTAGCGTTTCACTGGTAGTTACATGACCGTAGTCGGGGGCTTCTACCATGAGGGTTTCTATGCTGTGATAAGGAACTCCCTGGGGACTGAAATATCCATTTTCGGAATCGTGTAGTATCTCCCATAATTCCAGAAACCTTTTCTGATAAGCGCCTGTGGGCTCTTTTAATGATTCTTTTTGCATTTTAAAATAACCTCCTCTTATACTAAAAAATCAACAGAATCTTCAATTTCACTTTGAAACTCAATGATTTTTAGCATATGATTTTTTAGGTAATTTCCAATATAAGTTTTTAAATTGTATACGTTGAGTGCGGTATTTTCCCGTCAGTAATAAAAGAAAAATAAATGCGAATTTTAGCACTCGACGAACGGTACTTGTACTTAAAAATTACCCTAAGGTATGTATATGCTGAAAACGTCATAAGAGTGATGGACATCATCTGGATATGAAGATCTCAGATGATATTACTCAATTATTCCAAGTCAAATCAGACAATTTACATTTTCAGAGTATAAGGGTATAATTTATAATTATATTTAAAACGCTCACCAATCAAAAGATTATTGGTGAGCGTTTTAGTAATTTCAGTATCTTCAAAATTAAAATTAATTGTAGCTGGAATAAATTCTTCTTTTTCATCGTCAAAAATATACTCTATTACAAATTCACCAATAAAAAGAGAAGGGCTGACCTGTGCTTTTGCAATGACTACAAATGTAAGAAGAATTGCAAATGATTTCTTTTTCAACTTCATAATTTTACTTCCTTAATGAAAGTTATATTAACATTTACAAATTGTTACTTAAACTATCTAGCCCCATCAGAATCATCCCCCTTCATAAAAAGTCCTACATTGAAGATTTTTTATATTATGCTATTAGAGTAACAGACAATTTTTACCAGTACAACCCAAATTCAAAATCTTACAAAAAAACTATTACAATATTAATATTTTTAATAGTTTTTTAATGTTTTATGCAACATTCTTAGCCTGATGAGATCATATATATATTGAAAGGCACAACCAATGATGCATGGTTCTTTGAAGCTTTTATTATATAGGAAGCAAATGAAATTACACAACGACACCACGATTTGGAAGATGCAATACGTGGCAACTTGATTTCAAAAGATGAAGTTATCAAGCAAATTCGCAGCCTATTTTCAGAGTATTTTACTTCTAATGATCGTGGATTACTTAGAACAATGAAAGACACAACCGAATCTTTTAAAGATAAAATGAAGTCATATGTTATTTAAAAACTCTTTCAAGCGTATTATAGTACTCCTGCACAGTTACCAGATCATTGTATAATCGAAGATAGTATCAAGATTTTTTCGCAAATTGTATTTCAGCCGTTTGGTAGCCGGTAGTCAACCGGCTATGATATCAGACTGATTTTGGAGATCCAATTCTTTCAGGTGCTCCATATTCATGTAGCGCTTTGTACCCCATTGGGTTCCAGCTACGTGTCGCAGTCTGGCACATACAAGCAATAAAGCACTTTGCCCATCAGGGAAAGCGCCAATAGCCCGGGTTCTACGTTTAATTTCCAGGTTAAGACGTTCAATGGTATTGTTGGTGCGAATTCTAGTCCAGTGTTGGCTGGGAAACTCCATGTATGTTAGGGTTTCTTCTATTCCGTCTTCCAATTTTTTGGCCGCCGAAGTTAATTTTATCTCGCGAAGTTTATCAGCTACTTGCTTTGCTTTTTCCTTTGCAGTTGTTTTGCACTCTTGAGCATGGATAGCTTTTAGCAGCATAGAGACTTCCTTCATCTTATTACGTGGAGTTGCTGAGAA
>JAAOXG010000026.1 GCA_013036995.1 Lacrimispora defluvii | reverse complement strand
TTTACTTAATAACTAACATTCTAAGAAAAACTGTATGATTTGGGAAGTAGGGATTTCTCTACTTCCTATTTTAATTCCTTTTGCCAATAATAATTATACTCTAACGATATTACTATGAAAGTGATCGCAATCAACGGAAGTCCCCGGAAAAATTACAATACGGCTGCTCTTCTAAAAAAAGCACTTGAGGGTGCCCAGGCAAATGGCGCGGAAACGGAGCTCATTCATTTGTACGATCTAAACTATAAGGGCTGTATCAGTTGTTTTGCCTGCAAGAGAAAGGAGGGACCATGCTACGGAACTTGTGCCTATAAGGATGATTTAAGTCCCATTCTTTTGAAAATCAAAGAGGCTGACGCCATTATCCTGGGATCACCCATCTATCTATGCGATGTAACCGGACAAATGCATTCCTTTTTAGAACGCCTTATTTTTCCTTATATCACTTATACAGAGGGATACAAAAGCCTTTTTGATCGAAAAATCAAGACCGGATTTATTTATACCATGAATATGACTGCCCAACAGATGGAGGAACGGGGTTTTCACCCAACATTAGACGGAATTGAAAGTTTTCTTAAAAGGACATTCGGGTATAGTGAATCATTGTTCTCCTATGATACATACCAGTTCGATGACTATGAGAAATACGTTGCGCCCATTTTTGATGAGCATCATAAAGCTATGGTCAGGGAAAACCAGTTTCCAAATGATTGTTCTATGGCCTATGATATGGGAACGCGTTTTACCATGCAGTAAATATTCGGTAAGCTCTTAGATATTTAGACAATATATTGACTTTATTTCACAGCAGGAGTATTCTGTTATTAGACAGTATATTGTCTATTTATCATAAGGAGGATTCATCATGAAAGTTGAAGTAGAGAATCAGGAAGCATTGGCAGATGAGAAAGTCAGGATCAGAATTTTCGATTTACCCCCATACAGTCAGTTAAGGGTAAGTTTAAAAATGGAACTCCCCTGGTGCAGTGGGGAAGAATTCTCTTCGTATGCTGTTTTTATTGCTGGCGAATCTGGAGAAATTGAACTGGATACTGCAATTCCTATAGAAGGGACCTACAAGACGGCTGACAGTATGGGACTTATCTATTCATTAGAACAAAATAAAACCGCAGGAAAGAATATTGGTGAACATATCTCTGTAGACAATCCCATTCTTATGAACCTGCTATTTGAAACTTCTGCTGAAAAGAAAGAGGTACAGTTAAAAAGGCATTTTAAAACAGATGATATTCAGGTTAAACCGATTCACGGCGATTTTACGGGTCAGCTTTTTTATAATAAGGAATCGGGAAATAAAACTATTTTAATGCTTGGCGGATCTGACGGGCATATGGAAAGCCTGTTTCTTATGGCGGCACCCCTTGCCTCAAGAGGATTTAATGTACTGACCGTATCCTATTTTAATTCTGAGGGACTGCCGGAAAGACTGGAGGAAGTTCCGCTGGAATATTTCGAGAAGATTTTTAACTGGTTAGAGACCAGTAAAATTACTGATACAAAAGATATTTATATTCATGGTACTTCCAAGGGGGGAGAACTGGCTCTTCTATTGGCTTCCAGATATAAACAGATTAAAAAAGTCGTTGCAGTGGAACCACATACCTATTGTTTTCAGGCTCTTGACGGATTAATGAACGGAAAAAATGTATCTTCCTGGTCCTATCAGGGAAAATCAATACCATTTATTCAGGTAGATAATGATATTTTCTTTGAGGACCGGAAAAAAGACATGGAAAAAGGAATTCCGTACGGTTTTACCAGCACTTACAGAAAAAGTATTGAAAAAGCGAAAAACCGATGGGAAGCACGTATAAAAGTGGAAAATTCACAGGCAGATATTCTTTTGATCTGCGGGGAAAAAGATAATATCTGGAACAGCCATGAAGCATGCAGGGAAATTATCAATCATTTAGACAACTGTGATTACTCTCATTATTACGAAATAATGTCCTTTGAAAATATGGGGCATCCCTTACCGATTCCCTATATCATTCCATTAAACTTTACTTTAAATATACCAATGGATGGCGGAATTTTTACTTCTGGGGGAACTCTCCAGGGAAATGCCGAAGGACAATATCAGTCCTTTCAAAGAACAATTGAATTCTATCACCAGAATTCTTGACCGCTATCTCCCATGGCTATATAATATTAGACAACATATTGATTATATACCATAAAAAATGTTAGTGAGGTTAAGATAACTGCCATGGATTACGATAAAGAGTTCAATCTATTATATCTGATGGAACAGGTTTATTCCTGTCTGATTTCTGTCTCAAACAAGCTGCAGGCAACCGGTGATAAATATTGCGAGCCGTTAACATCCAGACAATATATGACTGCGCTTGCTATCCTTCATTTGCCGGAGGATGAAACAACAATCAATAATATTGCCGGTAAATTAGGGGCGACCAAACAAAATATGACCCAGCTGGTAAACAGCCTTTGTAAAAAGGGCTTTGCCGAGATTATCCCCAGTCCCAAAGACAAAAGAGCCGTGAACGTGCATTTAACTGAATCGGGCCTGAAAACCTTAACAGACTGTAGCGTCAGTGTATCCATTGATTTTATGGCAGACACTTTTAAAGCTTTTGATGAAGAAGAACTTAATACCTTATGGAAGCTGCTGAAAAAATTATACCGTTTTGATGGTGTGGAACTTGATGGGCTGGAAGAGAATGTAAATGTACCAGATGCGTTTAGCGATGAGGATATAAAAACCGCAATAAACAGATTCTCAAACAGAAGAAATACTCTTTAATACACGGAGATTACCTCCAACACCATTTTATCCCTGTTTCATATACTATATAGAGGCTTGTTTATATATGATTATAACAGCAATGTTTGCGACTGTAATACCAGGAGGAAAACTATTGCTAAATGTATTATAACCTCAATGATTTTAAAGGCAGGCGCATTCGTACTTTAAATAGAAACGCCCATTTCATTCCGTCGAATCCGCCTACCTCCTTTAACCCCAGGAGCATCTACCCCCGTATCCACAAAACTGATTATGTAGTACCAGTCTCATTAGATTAAAATAAGCTCTCCTGTTTTCATATCATGGAGAGCTTATTTAATTATCAAGATCCCTGTTTCTTTTTCCTTTGTAATACTCCTTTACTTTCTGGTGGAGTATGTTAATCCATAACCCACTGGATACAGAACCTGATCCGTTCTGATATCCTCAACCCTTGAGTAGTATGGCATCGGCAGAGTCCCTTTAAAGGTTTTCTTCCCTGTCAGAACATTGGCGATACCATCTCCTTCACTTCCTGGAAGATAACACATAACAATACCGTCCCACTGTTCCATATAGTCGCTGATGATAACATTTCTGCCGGACACAATTAACGCTACTGTGGGGTTCCCCAGACTTTTTGCCTGGTCAATTGCTTTTTTATTACCGGTGAGACCCAGACTGCCGGTTATATTGATGTCTGCACTATCACCTTTCCATTCTGTGTATGTCTTTTCTCCCAGACACAATAAGGTCAGATCTGCATCAGCCGCTTTCGCCGGATCAGTAATAATTGTCAGGTCATATTCATCTGCAAGTTCTTTCAATCCATCCAGAATTGTTTTTCCTTCCGGAATCCATTTGCGTCCATGATTGTCAGCATCTGTACTTCCCAGCCAGGTAAACGTCCAGCCACCGCACTGAGCCCCTACATCATTTGCGGCAGGCCCCGTAACATATATTTTGGTTCCCTTCTTAATTGGCAGTATGTTATTATCATTTTTTAATAATACAAGACTCTCTTCTACCAATGTTCTGGCTAAATCCCTGTATTCCTGAGAACCTATACTGCTCTCTTTTGTGGTTACCTTCTCCATCATAGGATCATCTATAATTCCCATTTCCTTTTTAACTGTAAGAATCCGGCTGACTGCATCATTCACACGGTCCATTGAAATTTTACCTTCATTGACTGCTTCAACAATATATTTCCGGCAATCTTCAAATTTGGAGTCTTCCATCAGCATATCGATCCCTGCATTGACTGCTGTAATTGTCTGATCTTTTAAGTTGTCCCCAGGTATGTTATGTATGGAATCCCAATCGCTTACTATGAAACCCTGAAAGCCCATATCTTTTTTTAGTATGGATATATATTTTTCATTGGCATGCATTTTTATACCATTCAAACTGCTGTGACTGATCATAATAGTCTTAACGCCAGCATCAATTTGTTCCTGATAAACCTTTAATAAATCTTGAATTTCCGACTCTGAAAGCCTGGCATCACCACGGTCAATCAACCGCTTTTCTCCCTCAGAATTTTCACCTGTTCCGTATAATACATTACCGTCTGCAAAAAAGTGCTTTGCACAAGGGAGAAGCCCTCCATCAATCAATCCCCTGGAATACGCTGCTCCCAGCTCTGCAACCATACCGGTTTCAGAAGAAAAACTCTCATAGGTACGTCCCCATCTTGGATCCTGTGCTGCAGATAAACACGGAGAAAAGCTCCAGAGCATACCTGTGAATTTTGCTTCGTCTGCCACTGCCAATCCCATCTGATAAGTCAGATCTTTATTATTGGCGGCTCCGATCCCTATATTATGAGGAAATATGACGGCACCTCTACAGCCGGCAAGGCCATGAACCTGATCATTCCCATAGATATAGGGCACGCCTGCCTCAGAACTTATGGCTTCCTTTTGATATTTCAGGATCATATTCTTCCACTGTGATGCGCTTAAGAAATTCTCACCAAATGTGGATAGAATGCTTCCGTAGCATTTCTCCTTCATCAGATTATCCGGCATATTATATACCGCTCCCTGTACCATCTGAGCCGCCTTTTGATCAAGCGTCAATCTATTCAGGATATTTTCCACCGATTTGCTGTCAGTCTTGGTTTCTGTTTCAGCAGAAGAACTTACTTCCGTTGGACTTGGGTTACTCGTCTGAGCACCCACACATCCGGATAATGCCATCATGAAAACCAGACATGCCCCTGTCACGCTACTTCTCATCACTAAATCCCCCTTATAATAAATTTGCATACCGTTATCAACAAGTTTACTCTTGTTATTCGCGATATGCAATATTTATCTATCCCAGGTGGCTGGCATAAGTAATCAGCTTACGAAACGATTCTTCAAAATGTCTGTCATCTTCTTTTGTTCTTTTTGAAGGTCCGCTAAGATGATTTTTTGCCTTCGCTCTCCTTGCCTCTTTTGCAATATGCCGTTCCATCAGGAGCTGATCAATATTATCATTGGTATACCACTTCCCTGACTGATGAATTCCATATGCACCTTTTGAAAGTGCCATGGCTGCTACTCCATAATCCTGTGTCACCACAATATCACCGGCTTTGCACAGGTTTATTAACGCGAAATCCACAGCATCCGCTCCTGCGCCAATGATCCTGATCTCACTGTAATCAGACTGTAATACATGATTGGTGTCACAAAGGAGGCAAACAGCTATTTTATTATCTTTGGCTGTTTTTTCCACAATCCGGACCACCGGGCAGGCATCTGCATCTACATAAATTGTCATCGGTTTCTACCTCATTTTTTGATAGGTATTTAGTAACTCATCGTTAATTATATATGCCTTACCATCTGCAGTCAATTTGGAATCTTCGTCTAATACCCGTGCCCGATAGGTCCAGCCAAAAGGAAGATCCAGTTTATCACCTAAGGTTTCCAGATCATCGATATCTAGGTTGGGATCTATCTGTTGGGAGTAAGACTGCATTCTGTACACATCACCAGCGGGGGAGGTTAATTCATATACCATATTTCCTTTCAGGTAATAGTAAGTTGTTTCTCTGTTTACTACGTTTTCGGTATACTTTTTACTTCCAAGGGAACCGTTAATTATTGTTGTATGAAGCGTAGCCCTCTGGATCATTTCAATTCCACCAAAATTTGCTATTTTCCCATCTTTTGAAACATAACCCGCTTCTATTTTATTTATCACCCAATGCCTAGGTCCATTTGCCAGTACTGCCATTGCACCATACTCTTTTGCCAGGGCATCGGTGTCAATCTTCTCCCATAGATCCTGGGGAAGTTCATTGGAATTGACGGTATTGTACACTTCCATAGAAAGCTTAGCCCCTTTTCGGTAAACAGCTATAATTTCCCCGTAGCGGAGATTTCTCCAATCATCACCATGATCAATGAATTGTGTTTTTTCCACAGAAGGTATTCTGTCCTCAAATTCCTGCATGTTGCCGCAAAACAAATAAATCAATACAATGGCAATTATAAGTAATACCAATATTAATATTTTCCATGTCTTTGATTGTATCATTATTTCCCTCCTTTTAGTATACATTATTTTTATAAAATTATTTTAATATACATTTGTATCGCAATTCATTATATGATATAATCGAATCAAAGTAAATGATGTTCAAAGATAAGAGACAGGAGGCCTTATTTTGTATCATATAAAAGAAGACAAACGTTCCAAACAATCATCAAACCTGATTTTCAATGCATTCCAATCTCTGCTTTATGAAAAAAACTACTCCGATATTAAAATAACAGAGGTTATTGAACGGGCTCAAATCAGCCGGGCGACCTTTTACAGAAATTACGATACACTGGAAGATATTTTAAGATACGAATGTGATCAGAAGTTTAGTGCATTAAAAGAATATATTGCTGGATATTATCTTAATCAGAATTGGGAAAGAAATACCCATCCACTGGACCTGCTAAAACCTTTTTTAAGATTCTGGTATTTGGATTCAGGTATCATTGAATTATTAATCAGGATCAATAACAAAGAAATATTATATAGTAATATAGAAGACATGGTTAAGAAATTAATAGACAGAGTAAAATCCAGTCCTGACAAAGACCCCTTTTATGAATACAGTTTAACCATACGCTCCAATATCATTATGGGAATCCTGGAAGTCTGGATATTAAACAATAAAAATACGGCACCCGATACATTAAGCATTCAGGTAATGAAGCATCTTTCAGAGTCTTTAAAATACAAAGTTGATATCAGCAACGGTGATACTTAGCATTGATCAGACATAAAAAATGAGGCAGCTGCTTTTCTTAGAAATATAAGAAAACCAACCGCCTGTTTTTGATTAACCTCTACAACCATTTTTGGTATAAAGATAATTATATAAAATCCCATGTCTGAGTTCATCTGTTATGATTTCTATCATCATATTAATATGCTCACGAAATTCCATAGCATAGAGAATGTTACGATATCTTATCACAGCATTCTGCTCACCTAAAAGAGCACGTGATAATCCCGAACAATAACTTTCCGGTATAACGAACTGCTCTTCCTGAACCTGTTGAGGCATTACTCCGGTAATTTCGTTAAATAACTGCTTAAACAAAGCATAATGACCGATCTCATTATCACGGATTCCAGATATAATTTGTTTGTCTTCATCCGATGGCGCATTTTCTATTAACCAGGAATAAAATAGTCTGTCTTCGTTTTCACCTGCTAGTCCCTGCTGAATCAAATCCAGTGCGTTAGGCAGGTTTTGCGGAAATGTAAATATATCAGCAGATTGTTGTGCTCCCTGCATGTTTGATGCGTTCATTACGGACATATATGGAGTTGCATAACCATAATTATATGGAACGTAGCCACCGTATTCATAATTAATCATTATCTCTCTCCTGAGAATATACTCTGAATAGTATATGAAGTAATACGAAACTGGTGTTTGTACTCTGTCTGTTTTTTAATTATAAAGGTAATACCGTCTTTTTAAATTCCTGGTTCAAAACTTGTCCCACTGAATTATAGATAGCAGATACACCACAGAAAATTCCCACATATCCGGCAATTGTATGTATGGATTCAGCTCCTGTAAAGTTAGCCAGTGATAGCAGGAAGAACAAAACGGTCAAAGAGCCAAAAACAACCTGGCTGGCTCGGTTATGTTTTAACGTTCCGATAAACATAAAAAGTGTGAACACACACCATAAGCCTAAATAAAATCCCATGCTTTTGGGATCAGCAGCTTCGATTCCTTTAAACGGGTTCATCCAGATTAAAATCAAAGACCACCAAAAGAAACCATAGGCTGTAAATGCTGTTGCACCAAACGTGTTATTTTTCTTGAATTCCATGATACCAGCTATGATCTGAGCGGCACCACCTAATCCAAATCCCATTGCTACAATCACAATGGATAAAGGAATTAATCCTGCATTATGGATATTTAGCAGGCAGGTAGTCATTCCAAATCCTAAAAGTCCAAGAGGAGCTGGATTGGCAATGGAAGGAGTGGATGGGGCTGTTGGTGTAGATTGAGTTACTGAAGCTGTGTTGGTTGACATTAGTTGAAAATCCTTTCGTTATTGTATATGCGAAAACGCACCTGGCATATAATATCATCTATTTTAGAAAAACACAACAAAAATATTATCTTCCGTTTACAAAATGAAGGATTGTCACTTTTTTATATTCTAAGGTGCACATTTACATATGCTCCAGAAACTATTTGTCAACAGGCTGCTGCCGGATAGCTCCCTGCTGATCCAGCCCGTAAGTTCCTGTTGAAACGGATTAACTCCAGACTGATTATCTGATACTGTCATAAAGGCACAGTGAATTTTCCCAATGACAATGCCGGTCTCATAAGCTATCGATGCATAGTCCTGTTCAAAAACCTCTTTTATATGACTACCAGCGAGTTTTTCCATCAGCAGATAACAACCATCTCCTGCCAATATATAATCCCTGCCATCTGTAGTTTTCATAATATGAGGCACTGGAACTCCATGGGAGCCAAGTGCAGCAGTCAGCCTTATATTATTAAGTGCAGCATTTTCCGTACCGACCGATTTTAAAATATACTTCCCCGCTACTTCCCAGGTTGTGGGCGTAGTGGCTACTGGTTCCTCATTCAGCCCCCAAAATTCCATTATACCCGCTGTCATACATACACCTCAGTAATTTTTTAACCTGTAACATCAATGGAAGACGAAGTTCCCCCATTTGCTCTTGCCGCGCTGTTCCATGCCTGATTGTAGATTCCCCACAGCTGTGATTCTCTGGCATCTTCCGCTTTCGTACCATAGGAAATCCATCTTCCATTGGAAAATGAAGCTACCATCTCTCCATTGCTGTCGTAAAATTCAGCATAAGAAACATCATCTGCCTCCTTGCTATACTTTACAGAACCAAACATATAATCCAGCAGATTAAAGGTTTTCGGTTCCTGTCTTGTATTTTTATAAATTGCTCTTAAGCCCTGGGAAATAATACTTTTCCTGTCAGGGGAGACCGCAGAAACGTAACTTTTTACCAGGTTTCTAAATCCGGCTGAATCGGATTGGAATTTACCGGCCGCCTGATCTTTTTTTGCCTGCTGGATGATAGCTGTCTTATACTTTTCATCGCTCATCGCAGGTGCTGTCTTAGTGTTAAAATGAAAATCGGTATAATCCGGTGAAGATACTCTCCCCCGTTTTTCTGTACCGGAAAGCTGGCGGCTTTGCACCAGAGATTTATCATTTCCTACGCGCATCTTTTTTCTGCTCCTTATCTTTTTCAGGAACGATTTCCATATGGGCTGGTCATATGAAAATCCTTCCCGTAAATTATACTTCCATATCTGGTTAAAAATTAAAAGGAGTCATCCCAATAAATCGTAATGTAAGGATTGGAATATGATTTAGATCCAATGTCTAATATCATACCATGGGAAATCGCGCCGCTGATACAGGTAGCGTTAAAGGAAATTGTATATGTTCCATTGGCTTTGGAAGCCAAAAAACCGCTTGTTGTCAAAGTTGTATTTTCCTTACCGTTCCAAGTTACTTTCTCTGCTGAACTTCTGTTACTGCTGGCCACTGTCAGGTAATTGGTAAGTACAGCTCCTGAATATTTCAGCGAACCCGGATTTACCTCAAGCTTTGTTATAACTGCATTGGCCGGAAGACCGGAAACACGGAATGTAACTTCACTGGAATTGCCGGTTTGCCCCTTTTTTAAGGCAAGACTCATGGTACCGGAAGAAGTCACTTTCTTGGTTCCTGTTGCAGCATATGCTGAGGTTGTTGCTGTAAATGCCATTGTTATAACTAATAAAGCACTGAAAAGTAATTTTAAAAACTTATCTCTACTCATATAAATGCCCCCTGTTCTAATTTAGTAAGAGAATCCCAGCAACCAGCCTGCTGCATCCCTTACTATACTTATCGGTTTCTTTGGGGCATTTCTAAGATTTTATTCATGATTTGATATTCCATTTCAGCATAACTGTCAAAATAGCCTTATTCCCTTATATTAAGAAATGCATCTTCCAGTACTTTACCATCACAAGGTCCAAAGTCAACGCCAAGAATGGAAGCTATGGTTGGGGCAATATCTACCATATGGATTTCTCCCAGCTGATGTCCTTTTTTAATCCCTTTTCCTGACACCACAAAGCAGCAGCCATATTCTGGCTTCTCCGGAGAATATCCATGGGTTGCATACGTTTTATTCTCTTTTTTTAAATCCGTTACAAGGGGACCCGTAATTCTGTCATCAAAGCTATATCCCAGCTTAGCTTCCAGCATACAGCCAGAAACCGGGAAGGCATGGAACCGTTCCAGTTCTTCCCCGGTATAGATTTTCTCTATACCTAAAGTTTCCTCTCCTGCCGCTTTTTGAAGAATCTGCAGAGCGCGCTGCTTCGCCTCGTCATCATTTTCCTTTACGTGCAAATAAGCTGACCCGCCTGCGGACTGCAGATATGCCCTCCAGTGCATGCTCCCATGTTCTTCATAAATAAGACCGTCTTCTTTTAGCAGTTGATTCAGCCTCACCTTATATCTCACATTCTTCTGACCATGATCACCCAGTACCATGAATACTGTTTCCTCTGAAATACCTGCCGAAGCTGCCGCATCCATCATCTTTCCGATTCGTTCATCCATGCGCAGGAGAACCTGATCAACCTCAGTACTGTCTGTCCCATAATGATGTTTTGCATCGTCCAGATCAATGAAATGGATCATTAAAAGCTCCGGTTTCTTTGATAATATGGTATCTGTGCCGCACATAACCGTAAAATCATCCAGGTAGGGCTGCTCAATTCCTTTTCTTATTTTTCCGAATTTTATCTCAAGCCCCATGCAATAAAGGGGATTTCCATTTTTTAGTATTTTAAGAGCCTGATTTTCACGTCCGATTGCTTTTATCTCAGGCATATTATAACGAATGGAGGCTTTTCCTGTGACAGGCCATAAAATTGCGGACGATTTCATCTTTTGCTTTTTTAATGCTTCATACACAGTGGGTACCCTGATATCTTTTCTGAACCAGAACCATGCCTGCTCTTCTTCTCCAATAAAAGGCTGGAGCGGGTTATTATGATAAATTCCGTGTTTATCGGGATAAACTCCGGTCATCATAGTGGTATGGACAACATAGGTAAGAGTCGGATACACGCTTTTTAATTTAGTACTGAAAACCCCGTTTTCTATTAAACGGGAAAGATTGGGAAGCCGGCTTGCTTTTTCCCAGTTATCTTCGGAAAATGCATCATAAGAGATTACGATCAGATGCTTTGCTTTTCCACTGCTCATTTTCATCATCCCATCCTTCATCTTATTTTTCTTCCATAGGAAGCCTTATAAATATAATAAATCCCACTAAAAAGAGGGGTATAATTCCAATAATACTCCATCTTGCATTGCCTGTAACTGCTGTTGTAAGGGACATCAGCGTGGGTCCCATAATAGCTGAAAATTTACCAAAAATATTATAAAACCCAAAGAATTCGTTGGATTTCTCCTTCGGAATAATTTTAGCAAAATAAGATCGGCTCAGTGCCTGAATCCCACCTTGTGCAGAACCAATCATGGCACCGAGAATGAAGATGTGCCAGACGGAAGATATATAAAATGCAGCAATGCAGGAAATGATATAAGTAAATATTCCTATGATAATCATGGTTTTGGCAGAGAAACGTTTTGCCATATTTCCATAAAAAATTGCGCATGGGAAGGCAATGATCTGAATAATCAGCAGAATCGCCAGCAGGGAGAAGGTATCCAGTGCATCGTTTCCCATAACTGCAGTGGCATAAGGGATTACCATCTTAATGATGGTATCCACACCATCTATATAAAAGAAGTAGGCGCCCAGAAAGATAAATACAGTCTGATACTGTTTCATTTGTTTAAATGTTTCTGCCAGCCTTTTAAAACTATTCTTTATATTATCCTTCCCAGGCTCCACATAATGAATCTGTTTTACATCTCTTATCATGGGAACGGTAAAAAGTCCCCACCATAAAGCTGTAATAATAAATCCAACCTGATATCCGATGGATTTTTCCATTCCCAGAAGGTAGATCAGTATCAGACTAATACCAAAAGGGAGGACACTGGATATGTATCCGAACGCAAAACCAAGGGAGGATATCTTATCCATTCTTTCATCACTGGTGACATCCACAATAAATGCATCGTAAAAAATATTAGATCCTGCAAAACCAATTGCTGACAGAATAAAAAACAGAATTAAAAGCTGCCATTGCCCGCTGGAAGGGGGTATAAACGCCAGGGATCCAGTTGACAGGACTCCCAGACAGGTAAAGAATACAAAAAAACGCTTCTTTTTGTCCTTATAATCGGCTGCAGCTCCCAAAATGGGACTTAAAGCCGCTACCAGGATACTGGCAATGGAATTGAAATACCCCAGATCCATGCTGCGTTTCACATTATCAAACATTCCGAACATAATCGGCAGTAGCGCGGTTGTGACAGCCATGGAATAAGCTGAATTACCGCAGTCAACCAGTATCCACGATTTCTCTTCCCTGCTTAACTTCATGATTGAATCCTCCTGTTATTGATCCACGCCTCCCTGCACTCTGCCAATCCGTCCATTTTATTCCTTTCATACTCTAAATACGCCGGTACTCCCCACACCTTAATATTTAGTGTATTACATAATTATTTTAAATCGATCAATAATAACAGTAACTGAACAATCCTGAGAGGAGATAATGTATGGATTACAGCTTAATATGGAAAACAATTATTATATTTTTTGCCGGTAAACTTGTTCTGCGATTGGGGGGCCGTAAATCAATCTCGCAGATGACAATCACGCAAACCATTGTCATGGTTGGCATAGGCTCCCTTTTAATACAACCAATCGCCGAAAAAGGAGTCTGGGGCACACTGCTGATTGCATTTCTATTCACTATGCTTATGGTATTATCGGAGTATCTGGAAATAAAGTTTGATCTCCTTGAATCTCTCTTTTCGGGCAAAGCAGTGGTTGTCATTGAAAATGGAGAAATCATTTTGAAAAATCTAAAAAAATTACGGCTTACAGTTGACCGGCTGGAGACTCGTCTGCGCCAAAACGGTGTGAGCTCATTAAAAGATGTAAAAACAGCTACCATAGAGGTAAGCGGTCAAATAGGCTATGAACTAAAAGATGATAAAAAACCGCTGACAAAAGAAGATTTTATTACAATAATGGCGGAAATATCACAGCATAATCAATTAATGGCAGGTTACCAGAAGACACAAAAAAGCAATTCAGACAGTATATTCCAGGAGGTTATTCAAAAAAACAAAGAAGGGAAAAACGAGCCTTAGTTTTTTAAATTCTGACGTAATTAAGTATTACTTCCTTCTCTGCCGCTACCTTTAAAACCAGATTTTTCATTTCATCTCCAAATGTAAACGTAAGCTTTGTATTTAAGGGCGTCTCATAATGCCAGATGCAGGTTTTAAACTTATCCTGTTTCCATTCTCCGTAGCAGACGGCTCTGTAAAAGGATTGGTCTTCCCAGAATGGTTTCGCAGTCTCCACCCATTTTTTTTCTATAAAACGGATCACATATAATGGCTGCGAA
The DNA here is from genome assembly GCA_013036995.1 of Lacrimispora defluvii. Lineage (GTDB taxonomy): Bacteria > Bacillota > Clostridia > Lachnospirales > Lachnospiraceae > Lacrimispora > Lacrimispora defluvii. The sequence continues at coordinate 76,677 of JAAOXG010000026.1, read as the reverse complement.
TTTTCACCGTTATAGAAAGCAAGCAGACATTCACCGCTTTCAAAATCAAATCTTATCTTTTTTATATTGAATTCTATATCTACTTCTGAATCAGAAGAAAGCTGGTAGGAAGCCCGGAATACAGGATAAGGATCTGCATTTTCATTCACCTTCAGATGAGTCTGGCTTGCCCGAAACTCAAGCAGTCTACTGTAATCATCACTTTGAGGCAGAGCCCCTTCCCCTCCAAGTGCCGGAAGAAGGTCACTCCAGATCAGTTTCATAAATTTACCCATGTCTGCATTACTTGTTACAGCGATAACGCAGTTATATTCAGGCATAACGATACAGTATTGTCCATACATGCCATCTCCGCGGTACACTCCTTCGGGCACACATCTCCAGAACTGGTATCCATAACCCTGAGCCCAGTCATTATCAGCTTCGTCGCCGTTGTTAATCTGTTTGGAGGTTGCTTCGTCTATCCATGCTGCAGGTACCAGCTGCCGTCCATTGTATTCCCCCTTTTGCAAAAGCATCTGTCCAAAAACGGCGATATCCTCTGTCTTAATATTCAGTCCAAAGCCTCCAAAGCTGATACCCAGATTGTCTTCTTCCCAAACGGGATCAATCCCCAGCGGTTCAAACAGCCTGGGCATAAGATAGTCCACAAGCTTCTGCCCGGTTAATCTTGTAATAATCGCAGAACACATATAGGTAGCCATGGTATTGTAAAAAAAAGTACTTCCCGGTTCATTCTTTATATGGGAGCTTAAAAATCCAAGAATGTTATTATAATTCTCATCATCCCAGTTCCAGTTCTCATATGTCATTCCGGTTCCCATTGTCAGGAGGTTTTTCACGGTCATTTTCTTGATTTTACCGTCAACCTTTTCCCCCAGTTCTTTCATTTCAGCAGTAAATATATCAGCAATCAGAGTATCTGTTGTCAGCAGGCCTTCCTCTACTGCCAGCCCAATTGCGATGGATGTAAAGCTTTTGCTTAAAGAAAATAATTGATGTCTGTACTGGGGGCCATAGGGCTTCCACCAGCAATCAGCAATATTTTTACCGTTCTTAAGCAGCATAAATGAATGAAGCTCTAATCCCTGTTGGTTTACTTTGTTTAAAAATTCCAGAATCGCCTGGGAATGAACTCCCTGTGATTCTGGTGTGGCTTTTTCAAGTCTCATACACTACCTCCCAAACTATAAACAGTTCATTTGCATTTAACATCATTGTATGACATATTGGCAAATAATACAATTAAATCATTGCTAAACTGGAACCCAAATGCTTTAAGTTTCTGCATAAGTCTTCTCTGTCATGTATTGATCCATTTCGTAAATCAGTGACAACAGGAACCTCCTTCACATTAAATTCCAGAGTTCGAAACATTTGGTTTGTATAATCGATATAAGGCTTAAACAGATCACCATTGGGATTGCCCTGGTTAAAAGAAAGAACCAATTGTTTCTTAACAGCATTTTCTTTAAAATAAGGGGAAAACCTTGGTGAAAACCGTGCAAACAGCCTGTCGGTGAATATCTTTCCCTGAGCACTCATCTGCCCCATGTAGATTGGCAGGCCTAAGATGATAACATCTGTATACTCCATGGCATCATATATTTTCTGCATATCATCATTGATAACACAGCCCTGATCGCTCTTATGGCAGGCCCAGCATCCCCTGCAAGGTTTTATATTAAGATCGCTGAAACTAAACGACTGGGTTTGAGCACCCTGTTCTCTTGCGCCCTCCAGCATTTTATTTACAATAAAGGCAGTATTGCCCTCTTTTCGCCCGCTGGCGATAATTCCTATCATATTCATCTGAATCCTCCTTTTGATTTGAAATATCATTCCTTTTGTTTTGTGTCCTAAGACTCATAAATACATGGTAATACATTTTTGTGTCCTTGTCAACAATAATGGCATAATAAAAAGCAGCCCTCTTTTCTTCATTTGGGCTGCCTCTCCATCAGTTATAATTTATCACACCAGCCAGACGTAATATCCACCCCCAGCTTTTTTATCTCTGCATCTAAATGTTGATTAAATTTTTCCGTAAAACCAAGCATATTGTCATACTGTTCTTCTGTTATTTTATCAAATACCGCTTTATCCCGCTCTTTATATTCCCTATGCAATTCCTTATGTACTTTGTATATCTTATCGCCCTGTTTTGTAAGCCTGAAATATACTTCTTTCCGGTTGTCTGGTTTCTGATAACTTTCAATCAGACCTTTTTCAATAAGCTTCCTGGTCAGCTTACTGATTGCGCTCCTTGTCATATAAAACGCCTCAGCAAGTTTTGTCACATTGGAATCTTCATTTCCACCAATGTATTCGATACAATGTACTTCTGAAGGATTATATCCTTTCAGTCTGGTTTTCATTTTGAAGCTGTCAAGCCACATCTTCTTATTAAATAAATCCCAAAGTTCTGACATAACCTGTTCTTCTTTGTCCACAGCCCGTCCTCCGTCCCTTAAATTTAATCCTGGGGAATTATCACCTTTTCATATTGATACTGCCCCCTATCCACAATCATCCGGACCATCGTAAGCCCTATATTAAAACGCCTCTTCCCGCAGCTGCCAGGATTAAGATACAATACACCATCTATCACTTCTGAGAAGTATTTATGAGAATGACCATAGATCACTACGTCCACTTCTGACAAATGTCCGGGGACATCTTTTCTGTTATGAACGATGAAGAATCTGACACCTTCAATAGTCACAGAAATGCTGGCCGGCAGCTCTTTCGCCCAATCCAAGTCGTTATTGCCGCGCACCATGTAGGTCTCTCCCAGCATTCGGACAGAATCAGCAATGGTCGGGGTGTCAATATCTCCGGCGTGAATTATGCAATTGGCGGCATCCAGTTCAGCCATGACCGGCTCTCTCAGAATGCCATGAGTATCCGATATGATTGCTATGTGTTTCATTGGTTTCACTTACCTCATTATACCAGCAAATTGAAATTAATGGCTATAACACCATTTTGCAATTTCGGCAATTAAATCCAGCGGAAGAGGTTTATCATAAGGAATCTGTATGGCTCCTTTACTGGTCTTATATTCTGTCAGCCTTCCTGCAAAGTGAACCATAGCCTGTTCACCGGGATAGACTCCAATATGTTTTTTAAAGGCGGCAAAATGAATAATATTGTGTCCGTTCCAGTAAGTTGGCATTCTCCATGAGATACGTTCCTGTGCATCTGGCAACGCTGTTCGTATTGTATTTCTGATTTGGTGTAAAAGCGGCTGAACTTCCATTTCCTGAGTTTCAATATAGGCGTCTATGGTATTTGGCGCCTCACTGCAAAAATGATTTTGATCCTGATTTTTAAATTCCCGTCCGCATTTTGAGCACTGCCACATAATAGATTAACCTTTTCCTTTCCCTGATTACCCGGTCCTTATCTTATCCTTCCATACCAAGTATCACAATACCGACAGCTGCTATAGCAATGACAAGATACTGTTTCCATGACAGCTTTTCCTTCAATATAATTCTTGCCCATACAAGTGAAAAGATACAGTAAGATGAAATTAACGGAGCAGCAACAATTGCATTATCTCCCAACGCAAAAATATATGCAAATTGTCCTGCCGTTTCAAATACACCTGCAAGTATCTTTGGTTTTTCAGCGGAAAGTTTAATTTTCTGTTTTTTAATAATCACCACATAAATAAATGCAAAAACAGCCATCAACAAAAATGTGAACTCATATGCAATATTGGCTGATCCCTCTGCGATATACCGGTCTAGAACCAATGCATCTGCAAAAGTACCAAGTCCATCAATGATACAGTAAAAAATCGGAAAGAAAATAGCAATAAAGCTATGGGTATATTTCCTGTCCGGAATTATACCGGCCTGCATTCGTTCTGCATCCTCCTGCTTCTTTTCAAATACAGAAAGAAAGAAAATCCCGATACATACCAATGCCACCGCAAAAAACTGCAACCCGCTCATTGTCTCCTTCAAAACAAAGAAACACAAAAGAGCCGCAACTGCGCCTGATGAATTGCAAATGGGTGTGGAAACAGAAAGGACTACGTAACGCAGGCCTGCATAACCAAGTATCATAGCCAGAATATAAAGAAATGATACTGGCAGATAGGTGAGAATATCTGAAATCTGAAACTGGGCACCTCTGCATAATTCAATCACTGCGTGTATTCCCATGATGGTACCCACTGCCATTATCATTTTCCAATGACTGTATTTATCATCTGGCTCTGAACCCATTTTTGAAAAAAGATCAGAACCGCTCCAAAACAATATCGCGATAAGCGAAAGAATAAACCACATTGTATTTCTCCTGTTTTTCTTTTGAATACTCTTTTAAAATGACTCAAATAAATAGCTGGTCATAGATAAGGAACCCAGCATACAGCTGTTGTTATATACAGTTATCTTATCTTCTTCATCCGATGCTCCGAGCAAATACAAGATTGGATTAAAATGATCCGGCGCGGGTACAGCTAAATTAGCTGCCTCACCCTGACTCATGTAGTGAAGGATATTTTCGTGATTTCTGTTTTCAATGTTTGTTTTTATATAATCGTCAAATGAATATGCCCATTTAAATCCATCGTCTTCCATCCCCCAGTCAATCATTCTCAAATTGTGAACAATATTTCCTGTGCCAAATAAAAGAACGCCCTGGTTCCTTAAGGATTTCAATTCCCTTCCTATCTGATAATGAACCTGCGGCGGGGCAAAAGCATCGATACTGATCTGAAAAACCGGGATATCCCGTTGCGGGAACATATGAGTCAGAACAGACCATGTGCCATGATCAATGCCCCAGGTATTGTCGTAAACGCTTTGTTTGCTGATCATATCTTTTACATTACCTGCAAGTGCGGGATTACCAGGTGCATTATATGAAATCTTATATAGCTCTTCAGGAAATCCATACATATCATAAACAGTCTTTGGATTTTCCTCATTCATAATCTTTGTACCTTCCGTATACCAATGAGCCGAGATTGATACAATTGATTCAGGTCTGGGGATTTTCTTTGCCATTTCCCTCCACTCCCTGGTATACCGATTATCTTCTATGGCGTTCATCGGTGATCCATGGCCTGCAAATATCATGGGCATTTTAGACATAACGTTAACTCCTTTCCCTTTTATATCCATATCCTGCTTTTTGTTTTAATATATCCACTCCAATACAGATAGTCAAGCTTTTTTACGGTATTCTTTTGGCGAAACGCCTGTCACTTTCCTAAACTGTGCATAAAATGCAGAGAGGCTCTCGAATCCGCTTTGCAGGGAAATTTGCAGAATACTATTTTGGGTATGGACAAGCTGATCTTTTGCACTGGCAATGCGCAGCTGGTTTAAATATTCTGATGGCGTTTTCTGATATTGCCCCTGAAACAGCTGTATCATACGGTTCCTGCTCAGCCCCAGTCCCGCCAGTTCTTTTTTTAGACGGCTGCGATCCGTAAAATACTGGTCACATACTTCTTTTATTTTATCCGCTGAATCCTTTAGCGGCTGAAATTCCAGCAAATCCGGACGGCAGCGTTTACAGGGACGCAGTCCACTTTCTGCAGCCTGCTTTGCCGTGTCAAAAAAGAGGACATTTTCCCTCTTTGGACTTTTTGACTTACAGGAGGGGCGGCAGTAAATCCCAGTTGTTTTCACACCATAAAAAAATCTACCATCATAAGCAGGATTACAGGTCTGGGAAGCCAGCCATTTTTCATCATCTGTTAATTTCACTTCGGACATTTTATCACCTCCTTTTTCTCAATTGACATTGAGTAAAGTTCCCATAAATATATAGAAGCCACCGACCCATAAGGTGAATATTTATTTCTATAGGAATCAAACTGCTCTTTTGTCAGTTTGGGATCGCCGTAGAGTTTTTCCATTCCACGGCGAATGGCAATATCACCAAAGCTGACTACGTCAGGCTGACCAACAATTCCATTGATCAGTGCTGCGAATGGGTCGGGAATCACCTCGCGTTTTACGTGCCCCAGTCTTACCATCACTTCACCAAGCACAGGATCAGCTGAGGCAAGATGTGCTGTTTCTTTCATTCCATAATGAAAATACTTATATTCAACAGCTGACATGATTTTTTTCCAATTCTAACAGGGTTTTCTTTATTTCCAGACCACCGGCATAGCCTGTTAATTTACCATCTGAACCGATGATACGGTGGCAGGGTGTTAAAATAAGTATGGGGTTTTTGCTATTGGCCATGCCTACAGCGCGGGAAGCCTCCGGCCGGCCAATCATTTTTGCAACCTGTTTATAACTGCGGGTTTCGCCATACGGAATTTCCTGCAATGTATTCCAAACCGTCTTCTGAAACTCCGTTCCTTGGGCTGCAAGCTTTAAATCAAAATTTCTGCGGTCACCTGATAAATATTCCAAAAGCTGCTTTTCAGCTTCTTTTAACAACGGTGAGATCTGTTTATTTTCTCTGTCCGGTGTGTCCTTAGCAAAGATAAGTTCCGTAATTGCGCCATCCTGTTCTGATATAACAACCGGGCCCAGGGTCGTCTGAAATGCAACTGTATTTTTCATATAGTCAACCTCCTTTGTTGGTATTAATTCAGTTTACTCTGTTTTTTTCATTATATCATCCGATTTTGCACCATGTAATTTTAAATAGCAATATGAAAAAACAGCGTTTTCAAATTACGCTGTTTTTTCATATCCCCTCAGGATTGTATTTTAGTATAAATTAGTTCGGCAAATTGTCCGTATTGTTTTACTTCTTTCAAACAAAAACGTTTTAATGATTCCTTCTGGGAAAACAGCGGAATTCCTTTTCCTAATAATACTGGAGCAATCTGTATTATCATATTGTCTATCATATCATTATCCAGCAAAGGAGCCAGGAGTGTTCCACCCCCCACAATCCATATATTTTTATCTTTATCAAACTGTTTCACAAATTCCACAACATCACAACTGACAGGAGTAAATCCCCTTACTGAAACACTTTTTGAATGTGTTATTACATAATTTTCAGTCTTAGAGTAAATACTGTCTGCACCATCCATTTTTTCAATTTCATTAAATGTTCGTTTTCCCATAATAGTAATATTCATAGAATTATAGAAATTCTCATAATCTGTTTCTTCTGTATCTCCAGTCTGGTAAAGCCAGTCCAGGTTATGATTTTTATCAGCCAGATAGCCATCCAGAGTAATACAGCCATAAAAATATACGCTCATTTTAACCCTTCTTTCAAGTATTAGTTTTTTACAATTCAACTTCTGATAAAATATCTTTTCATGGAATACCCCTGTTCAAATGCATCTCAATCCCTTTTCTATGTAAACCGCCAAGAGCTGTGATCAGAGCTAAAGCCCCCGTCTGCATGATGGATTGGGTAACAGAAGAGTATATCTGAAACCATACAGACAGGGGACACTGACAATGCCGGCTTCAGTGCGTCAAATGAACAGATCAAATCTTTACTTCCTGACTACTATACCATTCACCATGTTCTTCCAAAAAAGAATGAATACCCGTCAGATTTTCCAAGTTGTTTTTTTGGCGTTTTATCCACCATGATTGTTGCTTTTAACAGAGATTTCACCTGTTCCCTCATTAAGCTGACGTTAAACTTATCTATCTCTCTGTCTTTGCTGTTCGCCATCAGATAATCCGGCATCTGAATCAGGCCAATGACTGGAATCCCTGCTTCAAACAGAGGCTGGCTTTCCCCAAATTCAAACTTATTGTGGCCTCTGAGTGTGATAGTACGGGTTAAGCTTCTGTCTTTGACCGCCTTTTCCCAGATCTTTCCCATACGGGCATTTCCCACGTATGTGTACTCTGTCTGGATATTTCCAGTGGCCTTATATTGTCCGTTCCCATACTCTTTCCACTCCATACTGCCCAGATGTTCTACTGTAATCCCTGCAACGGCTTTTTTATTCCCCTCTTTTCCATCCCATAGTTCCGGATGGCTCATTAACCAGGTTGAGGTGGCTTGTGAAGTTCCTTTAAATACTGGTAAACGAAAATGTCCGGTAACAAACGAAAATACAATGGTACGATTCCGTTGTTTGTTTTGTAAATACCGGATCATGGAAAGCATACCAATCCCACCATTCTCCTCCACCACATTAATTCCGTCCGTATGCGTATTAATGAGAATGGTCTCATCTCTATTTTTCCCTTCCAGTATTACATGAAAACTTTCGGTTGAAGCATTGACCTGTTTGTCTGCTTCCAATATCACAGTCCCCTGTTCCTGCTTCTTCGCAGCCGCAATCACCTTTTTTCCATCCGTCTCATTCACCCATACAGCCGGAATCCCCATATATTCGTCGGTAAATGGCAGATACTGATCTTTCACCTTTTCATCTGCCACTCCCTTCCAGATTAATACAACCGCTTTTACTCCCTTCTCCTTTGCCTTCTTTAAATCAGGATTTCTTAACACAGAAGTGAGTACCAGATCACCGTCACCTGAAGCAATCCTGGTGCCGTCCGGAAATGCCTTCCGTTTATTCATAATCAGTCCAATGGGAAGTTTTTTAACCATTTTGATTTCTACAACAGCAATTTTGCCTGTTGCCTTGGTATAATCACCGTTTTTTACATGAATCAGTTCTCCTGTTATTCCATTTTCATCTGTTTCTCCGGAATATGGATAGGCTGAGGATACAGGAATATCTTCCTGGTTTACTTTTAAAGCACTTCTCTTTTCTTCCCATCGCTCAAACGTATAGGTGTCACTATAAACCGGAAGCCCCATATCTTCCAGCTGCTGCTTTAACCATGCAATAAACTCCTGATGACCTTTTGAGCCCGTTGCCCGGCTGCCAAACCCATTCATTATTTCTATTTCTTTCCTCATAGTCTCTTCTGAATCTAATCGGCTCTTTTGTATCATGGCATGCTCCTTATATAATAGCTTTTATCTCAACATTATCTTCTGAAACTTTCTTATTACATCCATTTCATAATCCGGATCGCTATTTCCCCTGCCAATACGGTCACAAAGCCCCAGCAGGGCAACTTCATTGACATCCGTCTCCTGTTTCAATTTGCTGGCATCTCCAAATGGAAGTTTTTCCGTAATATACAAAATGTGCATATGATATTTGACCAGCTTTGCCACGGACTTAATCCATGAAACGTCATGGGTAAAACAGGATAAAAAATCTTCTGTCAGCTGTTCTCCCTCAAAATCATGATTATAGGAGGTAATTTTTTCTTTCTTTATTCTTGTGGTTCCCGGCTTGCCAATATCATGAAGCAGCGCAGCCCACATCAGGGTTCGTTCCGATTTACTCTCTCGTTTCCGCTTTGCTGCCTCATTTACCACCATCATCGTATGAGCCCACACACTGCCTTCCGGATGGTATCGTTTTGACTGGGGTGTATCCTTTAGTTTTAACAGCATGGAAAACGGATACTCAGAAAACCACGGCTCCCTGCTGATTTGTTCCAGATATTCGGATGGACAGTTATCATGGAGCAGGTGATCTTCTATCTTAAGAAACTGCTCTTTCCTATATTCTTTGTCTGACATGAAATTTTACCTTTCTTCCTATTAACTGCCTTTCTAATCATACCACAATATGATGCTTTTCTCCATCATCTTCCAGTACAATTCTGTTTCCCTGAATCGTTTTATCGTCTAAAATAATGGATTCCGTTGTCAGTTTCCCCTTGCTTCTGCTCTCAACCCTGATTTCGTAATAAGAGCTTCCATATTTATATTCAATGGTAAAATCTCCGAAATCTGCAGGCGTTGCCGGATCAATCACCAGTTCATTCCCTTCTTTCCGTATTCCCAGAAACCAGTTTAACAGCCCCTGATACATCCAGCCTGCGGAACCCGTATACCAGCTCCAGCCGCCCCTTCCAGTATAAGGCGGACTTAATGATATATCAGCTGTCATCACATAAGGTTCTTTTTCGTAACGAAGAACCTCTTTCTTTTTCTGTGTAATATAAATGGGATTCAGAATGGTGAACAGGGTCTGTGCCATGTCATAATCGTGCTGCATTGCTGTTGCAATTGCAAGCCACACCGCTGCATGAGTATACTGACCTCCATTTTCCCGGATGCCTGGAATATAATTTTTGATATAGCCCGGATTTTTATTTGTTTTATGAAAAGGAGGGGCAAGAAGTAAGGAAAGGGCATCCTCCTCCCTTACCAGATAACGCCATGCCGACTGCATAGCTGTCCTGGCACGCTCTGTACGGGCTCCTTTTGAGATTACGCTCCAGGACTGGCTGATGGAATCAATTCTGCATTCATCATTTTCCTTTGATCCAAGCTTCGAACCATCGTCATAAAAGGCACGCAGATACCATTCCCCATCCCAGGCATGTTCTTCAATGCTTTGCAGCAGAGTATCCCGTTTCTGCTCCAGCTCCTGTGCGTAAGCCTCTTCCCCTTCCTGTTTGCATAAAGGAATGAAATCCCCTAATACGGTATACAAAAACCAGGCAAGCCATACACTTTCACCCTTTCCCTGTATTCCCACCTCATTCATACCATCATTCCAGTCGCCTCCGCCCATGAGGGGAAGTCCATGCTCTCCGAAAAAAGTCCGGTCAATGGTTTTTTTGCAATGTTCATAGACGCTTCCGGATTGCCGGGATACTTCAGGAGTAAACATAACATCATGCTGATCCTCCTTTAGTACCGGACCTTTAATATAAGGCACTGTTTCTTTTAAAATCGAATAATCACCAGTGTTTTGAATATAAGCAGCGGTACAGTAAGGCAGCCAAAGCAAGTCATCGGTGATTCGTGTCCTCACCCCGATACCCATGGGAGGATGCCACCAATGCTGGACATCTCCTTCCTCAAACTGTCTGCTGCAGGCAGTGAGTATCTGGCTGCGCAAAATACCCGGATCGGTAAAAAGCAGTGATAGGGTATCCTGTAGCTGGTCCCGGTATCCATAAGCTCCACCGCATTGATAAAATCCGGCTCTCGCCTGAATCCGGCAGGATAATGTCTGATAGAGCAGCCAGCCATTAACCAGGATATCAACTGCCCGGTCCTTTGTTTTTACCTGAATGGTTCCTAATAATTTGTCCCAGTGGGCTCTGACCTGTTCCAGTTCTTTTTCTGACGCAGTCACATCTCTGTATCTGTTTCTGATCTGATTGATCTCATTTAAGCTGCTGCTCTGTCCCAGTCCAAATACCACCGTTTTACTTTCCTGAGGCTGAAGTGCTATGGATACCTGTATGGCGCCGCAGGAGTCATAGCACACTCCTGTATTGCAGGTAAGCTTGACTTCTGCTCCCCTGGGTTCTCTGATACTGCCCTTTTGTCCCAGAAACTCCTGTCTGTCTCCGGTATAACCCACAATTGTCTCATTGGAAAACAGGTAGGCATAGTTGTTTTGAAAGTTCATGGTGTAAATATTTTTTGCGTACAAATATTCATGCTCATTGTCATAGGAGGTGAGAATATAGGGATCGGTCTGCTCTCTCTGGGTTCCCAGCACCCATTCTACATAATAGGTCAGGCTTAAATACTTTACTTTATCCGACTGATTCTTAAGGGTTAAGTTCCATAGCTTTAATGAATCATGAAGAGGGCAAAATACAGTCAGCTCCTGCTCAACCATTGATTCCTCATGAAGGAACCGGCTGTATCCAAACCCATGCCTTACCCGGTATATGCCTCTGTCAGATCTGCCAAGAGACATGGGCGTCATCACCTCTCCGGTTATTTCATCTAAAATATAGATTGCCTCCCCCGCTCTGTCACTGACCGGGTCGTTGGACCAGGGTGTAAGCTTATTCTCCCGGCTGTTAACGCTCCAGGTAAAGCCTGCCCCCGACTCCGATATCTGGAAACCAAAGTTCTTGTTTGAGATCACATTAATCCAGGGAGCCGGCGGCCTGTTATTTCCGTCCAGCAGAATTTCATATTCTCTGCCATCACAGACAAATCCTCCAAAGCCATTAAAAAACTCATAATTCTCCATAAGACCTAATATTCCTCCAGCAGCTCCAATTGATTTTCTTTCCGTTTTGTAAAATAAATACCTGTTTTCTCTGAAAATACCACCCGGGCAACCGTATACAGCAAATCAATCTCTGCCGGCAGAAGCTCATACGTATGCAGGGTAAAGAAGCTGGTCTTACCGCTTCCGGAATCATAGATACGCAAAGAACTGGTCAGATCATTGATTAACTGATCCACCTCCTGAAGATAGCCATATTTGGAATCCACCAGGATAACCAGATCTACCATCACAAGATTTACTCTTAGATATTCGTACGCCTTTAAAACATCCTTGATGATCCGCTCTTCTTCAATGGACCGGGCTACAAAAAGCAGAATGGGATTATCTCCGGAAATGCCGAATCTCCATAAGAAACTCTGATTCTTAAAATTTCTCCGGATATTTTCATGAGGTCCCCGGAAAATGCCGCAAGGATAAAAAATAGGACTGATCATATCCTGAAAGGAGTTAAGCTGTGTTTTGGTAATCTCCAGGTACTTTAACTCCAGATTGCTTTGAAGCCGGAATTTCTCCAGAAGATCATCAATCCGGTAACTTACATTTAATTCCTCTGCAATTTTTACTGCCTCTTCTCTCCTGCTGCATACACCGGTAATAAAAGTCAAATTGGCTGATTCTCCTGGTCCGATACAGAGCTGCACCCGAATGCTCATAATGGGATCGTTGCAAAAACCCGGATCATTAAAAAATGCAATGCTGTTTACGACACAATCCGGATTTTCCAACGTATTGTTTCTGCCGATAAATCGTTTTCTGTCATTTTCAAATTCAACCTTTTTACACCGTTTTTCATCGGTTTTTACCATATGCATGACGTAATGATTGTCGGCTTCATTCTTTTGACGTCTTTTCGCCAGGAAAATATTCTGTTCCTTCACATACTCGCTTTCAAGAAAAAGTTTATTAAACGCCGGATGGCTGATTTCTGCCATATGAGTATCGTCTACTACTTCCATATAACTGGTCACCTCCAGCTGCTTATCCTCATTTCCATGATTGGTCAGTGTGACTTTCCGAATCTCAAAATTGCGATCTGCATTCAGGCTGACAATCATATGAGTGGAAATGTCCCCATCCTTTCGTTTAAATTCCGCCTGGTGGGGGCTGAAAATTACCTGATACTCTTCCGGCTCGATCCGGGTAGGGTTGTAGGCAGCACTCCAGTATTTCCCCTGCTTCTTGTCCTTGATATAGATATAGTTTCCTGTATTCGCATAGACATCGGATCTCCATCGGTAAAGCATGCGGTCCTCATATTGACTGAACCCATCCCCGTCTGAGGTAATCATCAGGGAATACTTACCGTTTGACAGATAATTTACAATGGGTGTGGTTAAACCTGTACGACTGATATACCGGTTATTGTAATGGTCTTCTGTAAAAAGAGGTTTTCCCATTTTTATGGTATATCCCTGTTTTGCAATGGAAATCAAATAAGACTGGCGTTTTTCTTCCAGCAAAACTTCCGTTGCCTTTATCATCATTTCCGCGTGAAACCGTTCTTTCAGAATCCCCTCATTCAGATAATTATTAATTGCAGCCAGATTCATCCCCTGATGATGGGCCATATAGGATTTCACAATACAGTAAGGTTTTAAATCCACGGAACTGGGCACATCAAAATCAATGGATTCATAGAAACCGTAATCACCGTAAGCACCTAATTCTTTCAGCCTCTTTAAATTGCTGATACATTCCTTTTCTGCTGTATTAAGTGCCAGTATTGTTGCATAAGGTGCCACTACCAGGGAATCCTTACGGACCGGCTGAAGCCTTATCTTTGGAACGCCGAATGCCTTATACTGGTAATTGGCATTTAAATCAAAACGGTAATATTGGGATTCTGATATTCCCCATGGAATTTCTGCTTCTTTTGCATACTTCATCTGCTGGAGCACTGCTGCTTTTGAGGTCTGTTCATAGACAGAGCCTTCATATTCCTTCAATACAAGATTAGGCATCAGATACTCAAACATGGTACCGCTCCAGGATACGAAACATGGAATACCCTTTACTACCGTTAACGGCCTTCCCAGTTTATACCAGTGTTTTAATGGTACTTCTCCCATTGCCACGGCAAGCAGACTTGTAAGTGATGATTCCGAAGCCATCAGGTCGTAGCAGCCATCGTCTAACGTATGGGAGGATACATGATATCCGATATGAAACAGCATTCTCTTCTCATCAAATAAAAACCGGAAATCCACATTTGCCAGCATGCCGTCTATTTTACTGCACAGGGCTCTGATTCGGGCTGTCAGCAACTCATCCGGGCTTACCGGCTTGTCAAGCTGCTCTAACAGACCATTTTTCAGTGCGATCATATGCCCCCAGAAATTACCGCTGTCTACCGTTGATATATAGGCAGGATTAAGCACCTCCAATGTTTCAATGTGATACCAGTTATAGAGGTGTCCCTTCCATTTCTCCATTTTCTGCACTGTATCCATCAGGTTTTCGATTGCTCCCACTGTGGAGTTTAACGTCTCAAATCCAAGATCCATGGCTGAAAGAATTGACAGAAACTGAAGCCCGATATTGGTGGGAGATGTTTTATCACTGATTTTTTCAGCTTTTGAGGCCTTATAGTTATCCGGACAGAGCCAGTTTGTCTCCTTTGTGGAAAAATCCTTAAAAAACTGCCAGGTTCTGCGGGCGGTGTCCATGAGAAGTTCCTGATTCTCCGCCTGATCTTTTTGATGGTGTATGATTTTTTGCTGGCTGATCCGGTAAGCGGCTTCAAAAGCCAGTAACCAGTCTGCCATGACAAGGGTTGCCAGACATATTCCTGCCAGGGACAGATTGCCAGATAACAAAAGTAATAAAAGGCAAAATGCCGGGAGAAGAGAGCTCCACATGGTGAGGAAATAACCTCTTCTGGTATTGATCACGGAGGCATCCACGGATTCGGCCGTATTCCAGCGAAGCAGATTTTTTTTACTGATCATTAACCGGTACAGAGTTCTGACAATTGCATCCAGTGCCACATAAGCGCGGTAGGGCATAATTGTAAATTCCAGAAATGCTCTGACTAACATCACCGACAGCTCTTTTAAAAATCCTTTATATACAAACGCAAGCTTTGGCCGGATGAGCTTTTGAGTGATCACGGCCAATAATAAAATAATCAGATTAAACAGATCATTGAAGAAAACAAGAGGCAGCCAAAGATAATAAGCTTCTGGCAGCCACAAAAAGTTCAGGAGTATAAACAAGGTTTTACTGAACGGAACCAGGCTTCTTCTTAAGTTGTCAAAAATTTTCCACCTGGACAGTGGGCTCAGGCTTCTGCCATCCGCTGTTTTACTAATAAACAGCCAAGGCACCAGCTGCCAGTCTCCCCGCAGCCAGCGGTGTTCTCTTTTTGTAAATGATAAAACGCTGTTTGGAAAATTATCCATAATCCTGGCTGTACTGGAAAATGCCGTTCTTGCATAACAGCTCTCAAAAAGATCATGGCTTAGAATCCTGTTTTCCGGTACCTTGTTATGAAGTACCGTACGGAAGGCTTTCCTGTCATAGATCCCTTTCCCGATATAGATTCCCTGGTTGAAGATATCCTGATAGATATCTGATATCACAGTTCCGTAGTGAGCAAGTCCGGTCTCTCCGCCGAATATTTTTGTAAACCTGCTGGCATTCTTATCCGCAATATGATTTCTGACGGAAGGCTGAATGATGACATAGCCTTCCTCTACCTTCCGGCCTGACGGGTCAAGAACCGGTCTGTTTAACGGATGATCAATCAATCCCACCAGTTTTGCCGCATTATCGCGAATCAGATTGGTATCTGCATCCAGTGTAATCACATATTGGAAGGTGGTAAGAAGATTTTCATCACAATAAACGTCTGTAAATGTGGTACTGTCTTTTCCCGTTCCGTCCAGAAGGTTATTAAACTCTTCCAGTTTTCCTCGTTTTCTCTCCCAGCCCATATAACAGTTCTCTGCCTGATTCCATTTACGGCAGCGAAAGAACAGGGAAAAGCGCTGGTCCTTTGACGGGTATAGCTGGTTCAACTCCTTCATGCGCTCCACAAGGGCACTTCGGATTCCATCATCCTTTGGCATGGACTGATCCTTAGAGTCTTCAAAATCAAGGAGCAATGCAAAGAAAAGATTTGGCTGCCGGTTTGCAAGATAATGCTTCTGCAGACGCTCCATATATTGAAGTCCCTGCTCCTTTGAGGATACAATAACCGGCATGACTACAAAAGTTCTGGCATCTTCCGGAATTTCTTCCAGATAGTCAAGAGCAGGTATCTTTCTCACCGTTATTCTTCTGGTGAAGATAAAATTAATTATTTCCATGGAAATGCCCATTAACAGCGGCATAGCCGTCAAAACCATAATTACAGATCTTCCGGCAGACCGGATGCCGCTAATATTCCAGAACAGATACAGTAAGCAGGCCTCCAGTCCCAGAAACAGAAAAATCAGGCATAAGAAATAAAGAAACCCTACTGCATTCCATTTTTTCCTGATTTTTTGGGGAATTGGTTTTCCCAATGCCTTTGCTTTTAAAAGGGGATACCCCTTCCCCAGAAGATAGGCCCCCACGTGATGAGAACAATGGAGACCATCCTGCCCACGAACCGCCAGCTCCAGACAGTCTTTTGCAATCTTTTCTTCCAGCAGCCGGTAACGGAGAGATAATTTAACGATGATTCCGCGGTACATTCCTCTGGACTCCAGATCCATTTTGGAATAAACACCTGCCGGATCCCGGGATAGAATCTGTTCCAGTGCAGAATAGGTTTCAAAAAACTTTTCCTCATCGACTTCATTGATATCTCGTAAGCTGACGATTAACGTCCTGATATTTGTTTCGAGAAAGGATTGTATTCTTCCTTCTTCCTGGTATACAGAGGAAGTCTTCATATGTTTGTCCTTTGAAGCAAAATGATATTTTAAATATTTTTGAATGGATGCCTCATCAAAGGACATATTTTTCATCAGATAGATCACGTGTGCGTGAAAGGAATAGTTATGCTTTAAGTTATCCTCTGTTTTGCAAAGCAGCGCTGATAAATCTGCTGATCCCCGTTTGCGTTCCAGCTTCTCAGTAAGAAATTTTTCTGCCTTAGATTTTACGTCAATCATATGAAGAATTTCATCCGCAACTGCAATGATTTCTTCCAGAATGCAAAAGCCCAGCATTTCCGGTAAAACCCAGATCTCTTTGTCCGTAAGCGCAATCTTTTGCTGATAGGCATTTAACATGACTGAGATGTTTTCTTCACTTAGATGTCCGCCGGAAAGAGCCACCATCTTTTTTGCTACAATATAGATCCGGGGGAAATTATGGTATTCTTTCGCCTTCAGAATTGGCAGCACGGCATAGCTGGTTCCGGAAGTACGTACTTTTTTCATCTCCCGGTACATCAGCTGGAAATTATCATAGAGCCAGCGTGCAGCTGGAATCAGGGAAATAATGCCTGGAGACAGTGCAGAAATTCTGTCTCTGATCCGATTCAGTTTTTTATAGGCAGCCTGATTATAATCGTTTAAAACAAAACTGTTTCCAGTAAGCCGGACCTGGCTGTGCCCGTTAGCCAGTTCAAGCATCTGCTTCTCCCATTCACCAGGTCCTGGCTTATCTCCTGCTACCTGAAAGCAGGAGGGGAAACATACTTTTTTATCAAAATGATAGAACCGGTAATACAGCATAAATAAAATAAAACAGATTAACAAACTCAGTATTACTAAAGCCACCGGTAGAAAGGGTGAATTTATATTAAAATTAAATTTTCCATTTAAGATCTGCAATAGAAGCGCTCCTCCTTATTTAAGAATCCTTCCCATATGATGACATCTCTTTTTACATAGTTTGCCTGTTTTTACAAAAAAAATGCCACAATACAATATTGTGACATTTTTTACGATTTTTATAATCGTTACCGTATGATATTTTAAAAAATCATTGCAATTATTTCTCATAATTTCCAAGTGTAATAACAGTGTCAGTAAAATTCTCAATCGATGCACTTTTTTTATGAAACCGGACCGCATTTTTTAAGATTCCCTCGAAGGAATAATATTCATCCTCCGGCATGATCGGAAGCTTTACCCTTTCTTTTAAACATCCTGCTTTGTAGATAGCTGTAATCAGCTCCACAGTCTTTCTCCCATCTTCCCCTGTAATCAAAGGTCTGGTTCCGGTCTCAATTGCACGAAGGATATCATCAATCTCTCCCGTGTGCCCTTCATATAAAAGATCCGGTATTTCCTCATAAAAGGCTTGGATTTTGTCAAGCAGTTCCTGATTTCCCCCTTTTTCAGGGAAGCCATTGGCCTTCGAGATTTCTGCTTTTAAATCCCACGGTACCGAAAGCTTTGCGTCAGCGCACTGCAGCTCTATCCCCTGCTGTTCTCCGTGATGTACAACAGAACTTGTTACCTGCCCCAGACTTCCGTCCTGGTATTCCAACATGGCAAGAGACAAGTCCTCTACCTCTGAATTGTCATGCATCACGTTTGCCAGCATGGCCATGACTGCCTCCGGAAGTTTTCCTTCCAACCAGTTAAGCATGTCAATATGGTGTACCGCATGATTTAAGGTGGGACCACCGCCTTCTTTTTCCCAAAGTCCTCTCCACCATAGATCATAGTAGCAATGTCCTCTCCACCAGCTGGAGTTTACATTAACAAAACAGATCTTTCCGGCAATTCTGCTGTCAACCACCTTTTTCAATTTGTAGATCTGGTTACGAAAGCGGTTTTGTGCAATACACGCCATAGTTACATGATTTCTCTTTTCCGCCTCCAGCATGGCGTCACACTCCTTAAGGCAGGCAGCCATAGGTTTTTCCACCACCACATGACAGCCGGCATCCATGGAATGAATGGCGATTTCCCCATGTACGTAAGGGGGCGTGCATATGTGCACCACATCAATATTAAGACCGGAGTCAAGCATTTTCTGATGATCGTCAAAAACCTTGCAGTCAAGATGATACTTCTCCTTTAAAGCTCCCGCCTTCTCCGGATAAATATCACATAAAGCAACGATCCGGCATCTGTCTGGAAAAGTAAGAAGACCTTCGATATGGGCCGGGGCGATATTTCCCGTTCCAACAACCGCGATATCTAACATGGTTTCTGCCTCCCCGCTTCCTCTTGTATACGAATTGCCTGGTTTTGCGCCCTGACACACAGCTCTGCCGCCTTAAAAGCATGTTCCTGAGTCATGGCATTTTCCGTCCGGTTCATGCAGTCTAAAATCAGCTGCCCAAAGAACGGGTAACCAACCTTTCCGGTCACTTCAAAATGCTGCTCCCCTTCCTCATTGACCAGAAAGACATGGTTTGAGCTTCCGTCACAGGCTCCGATATTAACGTATTTGCGTAATTCGATATAGCCCTTTGTACCAAGAATGAAGGTTCTTCCGTCCCCCCAGGTGGAAAGTCCTTTTGGAGTGAACCAGTCTACCCGAAAATGCTGGGTTGCCCCATTGTCTCCCAGAAGTACCGCATCCCCGAAATCTTCCAGTTCAGGATATTCCGGATGCCCGAAATTCCCCACCTGGGAATACTGTACTTTTCCATCCTTTACCTTACAGTAATACAGAAACTGCTCAATCTGGTGGCTTCCAATGTCACATAAAATACCGCCGTATTTTTCCTTTATGAAAAACCAGTCCGGTCTGTCCTTAGGATCTCCCACTCTGTGTGGACCAAAACCGTCAATATGTATGGGTGTTCCAATTGCTCCCTGCTCAATCAGCTGTCCGGCAAAAACCGCTGCCTCCACATGGATCCGCTCACTGTAATATACCATATACTTTTTCCCGGTTCGTTTCACCATTTCCTTTGCAGCTGTCAGCTGCTCCAAAGTGGTAAGTGGTGCTTTATCTGTAAAATAATCTTTTCCCGCTTCCATTACCCGAAGACCCAGTGCACAGCGCAGGCTTGTTACTGCCGCAGAGCAAACCATATGCACCATGGGATCTTTAAGAATCTGCTCCTCAGATTCCGCCACCTTTACCTCAGGAAAAACTTTGACAAAGTTAGCCACTTTTACCGGATCCGGATCGTATACCCATTTCAGTACTGCCCCTGCCTCAGTTAAACCATTGCACATCCCATAAATATGTCCATGGTCTAAAGCAATCGCCGCTATGAAAAAATCCCCTTTTTCAACCACAGGCTCTGGTTTTCCTTTCGGCGCATAATTCATGCCATCGTTTCTACTGTACATCTACGTGTCTCCTTTCACTTTCTGACTGTTTCCTGCAAAATTTACTTTCCGGCAAATACACCGTCATAATAATCCGTTCGTTCTTTGATAATCTGGTCGTATCCTGCTTTCTTTAGTTTATCTTTAAACTCCTGTAATGTGGCATCAAATTTATCCGGCTGGCAGGTAACTAATTTTACGAAATACTCTTCCCTGATTACACTGATCTCCGTATTTTTCTCTGTAGCGGTGGGTGCAGTAAACGTTGGATCGTGTCTTATTATTCCGACAGAAGCATTTTTAAAATTGTCCAGTACATAGTTTTCATAACCTGGACATTCCTTAGAGGTCGCTAATGCGAATTCATCGGCAGTCTTATAATAACCCTGGTTTCCAATGATAAACAGATCATGTCTGGTCCAGTCTTTGTCCTTGGTATTATAACCCGCATCAAGAACACAGGGAACCCCTGCATCATCATACTTGAAATGCTCTCCTTCAAATCCGTGGAAAATTGTAAATCCCCCTTCCCTGGTAGCAAGCCAATCCAGATATGTCACGGCTGCTTCCACATTCTTTGCTGATTTCGGAACAAAGAGATAAGCACCGTTAATGGGATAATTCTTATTATAAATTTCCCCGTCATTTTCATTTTTTATAGGAGGAATGCTAATGACATCCGCCTTGGGGTCCGTTGACTGAAGCACCTTTAATAAGCTTCCACGGAGACTGTCAACATTATAGTTTACATTGGATTCAAAACAGCCGACTTTACCGTTTACGAAATCCTCTTTTAAGGCGTTTTCCGTAGTGTCCACATAATATTCCGGATCTATCAGCCCTTCGTTATACAATTGGTTCATCCATTTGAAATACTCTCCAAAGCCCGGATCCATATAAATTAAGCTGGTTGCAGAGTCTGCTTCGATTGCATAAGTTTTTTCATCCTTTATGTTCTTTAAAAATGAGGTAGCCATTACACCAGGAATATCGCTGGCTTTGGTACATACCCAAAAGCTTGCCGCAAAGGAATCGGGCTTATATTTTTTAAATTCTTCCAGAACGTGGTACATCTCCTCTTTCGTTGTAGGAGCCTGCAAACCCAGTTCATCCAGCCAGTCCTTACGGATAAAGAGATTAGTAGAGGCTGTAGTGGAACGTCTTGCCGGAATGGCCCACAGCTCTCCCTGCTGATTCCGTCCCAGATCCATACAGTCCTTACCAATGTATTCTTTTAAGTTTTTTGCCTGATCTTCTCCATCCACGTAGGGCGATAGGTCATAGGTTCCTCCATCCTTATAAAATCCTTCCACAACAGAGGACGTATAGCAGATCATAATATCCGGACCAGTGCCGGAGGCCATCATAAGCTGGGCTTTATTCACTTCATCAGATCTTGGAACAGCCACAAATTTAACGGTAATTCCTACTTTGTTCATTTCCTGATTAATGTATTTAGTCCATCTGTTGTCAATTACTGTACTACCCTCCGGTGCATTGCTTCTGTCAAACACTTCAACCGTTATCGTTACATCGTCAAATTTTTTAGAACCGTAGGTAGTTTTAAATTCCTCTTTTCCTCCCGCTGCTTCCGATACTGCAGTAACCTTTGTGTCTGCATTTTTAGAAACCTCTCCCGTACTTCCACATCCAATCATACTGACTGCCATTGCAAAAATCAATCCCCCTGCCAGAAAATGCCTTACCTTTTTCATATACCTTCCTCCAATCATATAATTTAGTGTATTGAAATCCCGGACCTGTCAGCCTTTCACAGAGCCCAGCATTACACCCTTTACAAAATATTTCTGAAGCCATGGATAGACAGCCAGTATGGGAACAGTTCCGACCACGATACATGCCATCTTTAACGATTCTGCCATTACCTGCTGTGCCAGACCCTCGTTGCCTGCCGCCCCCAGCTCTCCAGCAAAAAGAAGACTTCTCAGACGAAGCTGGAGGGTATACTTTTCAGGGGACTGAATATAAATAAGAGCATTAAAATAGTCATTCCAGTAATAAACAGCATAGAAAAGTCCGATGGTAGCGATAATCGGCATGGATAAGGGAAGAACAATCTTAAAGAGAATCTGTACGTCCGTTGCTCCATCGAGATAAGCAGCCTCTTCCAGACTTTTGGGGATTTCCCGGAAAAAGGTTCTCATCACAATGAAATTAAAAACATTTACAGCAGATGGAATATAAAGTGAGGTAAGCTGGTCAAACATTCCCAGATTTTTTATAACCAGGAAGGTTGGAATGATACCTCCGTTGAAATACATGGTAAACAGGATCATTCCTGATATCCATTTGCGTCCCTTCAATTTATCCTTTGAAAGTGCATAGGCTGCAAATACAGTCAGTATCAGGCCAAGGGCAGTCCCTAACATTGTTACCACCATGGTTACTCTCATTGCTGTCCAGATCTGCCCTCTATGTACAATCTCCTTATATGCATCCAGCTGCATTTCAATTGGAAAAAAAGTAACGGTTCCGGATAAAACTGCCCGGTTGCTGCTAAAGGAATAAGCAACTACATTTAAAAATGGATAAAAGCATATAACTACCAAGATCGTCAGCAACAAATAGTTTATCACAGTCCCCCAATTTATTGCTTTCTTTTTACTGACACCCATAATTTTCAAAACGATGACCCCCTTTCTATAAGATTCCCTCTTCTCCGATCAGTTTGGCAAAACGATCTGCTAGAATCAGTATGAAAATATTGACGGCTGACTGAAACAGACCGATTACTGTAGATAAACTGTACTCTGCCTTTACAATACCAAGACGATAAATATAGGTACTGATTACTTCTGACACATGGATTACCTTGGTGTTACCAAGAAGCAAAGGAGCGTCCAGACCGATACTCATCATTTTACTGATAGACAGAATCAGCATGACAATAATCACTGACCGGATCATAGGAAGGGTGATATAAAGAATACGCTGAACTTTGCCTGCACCGTCTATGTAGGCGGCTTCATACAGGGATTCATCAATACCGGTTATAGCCGCCAGATAAATAATTGTTCCCCAGCCAATTTCCTTCCACACATTGCATATAACATAAGTGAAGACCCACCATCCGCTGCTGTTTAAGAAAGGAATCCCATTGAATCCCAGATGCTTGATCATCTGATTTACGCTTCCATCGGTCTGTGCAAACAGATTGGTTGCAATGCCTGCCACCACCACCCATGACATAAAGTGAGGCAGATAAAGAAATGACTGGGATACGCGCCGGAACAAAGGATATTTAACTTCATTCAGCATTAATGCAACCAGTATGGTTAATGGAAAATTTACAGCCAGTGTAGACAGATTAAGTATTAAGGTGTTTTTAATGGACAACCAGAACAGATCTGTCTGGAAAACCTGTTTAAAGTTAAGCAGACCAACCCATTTGCTCCCGGTAATTCCCTTAAAAACATTATAATCTTTAAAGGCAATGATAAGGCCATACATAGGCACATATTTAAATACAATATAATAGGTGATGACAGGTGCCAGCATCAGATACAGCCATTTATCTCTCCAGATATAAAACCAGATATTTTTACTGCCTGAATGCCTGGATGGGTATCCGGCCTGACGTTGTTTTGCCCACTTCATGTTCATGCTCTCCCTTCGGTCTCTTTTATTTACTTAAATTTACCGCCCCCCCTCCTCATATACAACGGTAGATTTCTATTTGGGAGTATGAATAACTATCATGGAGAATCAGAATCTATCATTTCCGTGTAGGATTATGGTTTCACTTGAAAATAATCTTTATGCTGTGCTATAGTAAAAGTTAGCCTAAAAGCAAGGAACCGCCGTATTGAGAATATTTCTGTGTAGGAGGCTTTTATGAATCTGTTTTCGAATGGGAACTGGAAAAGAAGAAAGAAAAGAGGATTCCGCAGATATTTGTACCAGATCCTTCTATCAAATATCCTACTGATTTTAATTCCCATCAGCGTCCTGGGCTTCTTCTGGTACCACATGATGTCACAGCAGGCAAAACAGAAATTCTATCAGCAGAAATCAATTGATTTAAATGAAATTGCTTCCGGGATCAACCAGCGAATTAAAAGCATCATGATGGAAACAGCTACGGAAATCGGCGAAAAGAGATACAGTACCTACACCTATTCAAACGATTACAATACAGATTTATCCATGATTTCAAAAAGGCTGTCCGCCATGACACAGAAATATTACTTAATTGATTCCGTATATTTTTACGATAAGACAACCGGTAAAATCTATAATTCCAAAACCGGAAGGTATCTTTTCTCAGAATTTTACGATACCAAATGGTTAAATGACATAAACCACAACATCTACAGCATACAGCAGCTGCCTCCCCGCCTTATCCTTGAAGATGAATCTTTGTTTGACAAGTACAGCTTTTTATACAATAAACGGAATAATCTTGTCCTTTCTCTCGTTTTAAAGGGCAGGCCGGATTTCTATCTGGTAACTAACATCAGTATAAAGAGCCTATACAATGAGATTGTTGATTCCTACCATCTGAACGATAATCATATGGAATTTTTTATTTTGGACAGAGACGGCAAGCTTATTGAGGGAGAAAGCCGGTATGCAGAATGGAAAGAACTTATTCGCAAGCCTGCCAGAGAGCTGGATAATGGAGTGACTTATATAGTCTGCAATAATCGTATATACTTTATGAAATCCGTTAACTTTAACGCATTTTCAGTTACCTCCTATCCGTTCAGCGATTCTTACCAGGAAGCTGTTTATCTGGGAAAGTACATACTTCTGATTTGTATCGGACTAATCCTTTTTTCCCTGATCATCTCATTTTATATGGCAAAGCGATTATACAGGCCGATTAATATTCTATATTCAGATGTTGCAAAAGGTACCTGGAATTCTCCACAGGAACACGTAACAGATGAAATCGATATGCTGAAACAAGTATTTTCAGAGATGAACACCTTTAATTCCAATGCAAGATTAAAATTAAAGCGATTTGATGAATTAAGTAAGGCGTTTAACTTCAGAAGTTTTCTGGAAAACTGAAGTATACAACTGAATTTACTAATGACCATCCCTATCTGTTTGATAAAATCGGAAACTGCCACTGCGAAATGCTGTTGGTGAAATTCGATATCACCCATATGAAATTGTCACCTGATGATGAGTTGTTATTTCGTCTGAATTTGCAGGATGTACTGCGAAGCTATCTCCAGTCCTCCATGAAAGGAGTTTTAGCTAAAACCGAAGAAGAGACTCTGGTCTTGCTCTACCAGGGTAATGAAGGGGAGAGTCTTGAGCAGACAAGAACAGTTCTTGCTGATACGGTTATTAAGTTGACAAACCAGAACGCATATTTCGGGATCAGTCAGCCCATACATCATGCGAAAGAAATTTTAGAAGAATACCCCCAATGTCTGGAAGCAGTTAAAAATTCATATTTTTTTAATTGGAAAAATGAACTTACCACATTTAAAAAAATTGAGAAAAGTCTGGATTCTGATGAAGTATATACCATGCTATTAAATATTAATACATCGTTTATCCGTAGCATTGTCTCTCAAAACGAACAGGAAACAGAACGGCTGTTACTGGAGTTGGAGGAAAAACTTGGGAATATCAGGAATGCATCCAGGGTCAAGGATGTTTTTAACCGGATACTGGTAGAACTGGATCACGAATTTCATTTCACCAGGCTGATGGATACCAACCTTTTAGATACTTTATATGAGTATAAAACACTGGCGGATATGATTCATTCCAGCAGAGAGCTTCTCATGAATATCAGCGTTCATTATAAAAGCAACGATGTAAAAGAAACCAGTTACTGTGATATGGCCAAGCAATATCTAAATGAGCACTATATGAATGACATGAATATTACTGATGTGGCTGACTATCTGGATATGAGCTACTCTTATCTCAGTAAAATTTTTCGGGCACAGACCGGAACCACCTTAACCGATTACTTAAATAGTATACGAATTGACAAAAGTAAAGAGTACCTGACAGACACGTTTCTTACCTTAACTGAAATATCAGAAAAGGTAGGATATAATAATGTGCAAAGCTACCAGCGTTTTTTCAAAAAGTATGTAGCAATGACTCCTGGAGAATACAGAAAGCTTCAGGCTCCCAAATTGCTTTAGCAATGCCGCAAAAAAATGAGCAGTTCAACCTGCTCATTTTTTAACTCTGCTGCCTCTAATTTATTTCCTTTAATTCACCTGTAATCATATAGATGATTCTTTCACAGATATTGGTGGAATGATCCGCTATTCTCTCAAGATAACGTCCTAAAAACAAGAGTTTTGTTCCCTGTTTTGTAAGTTCTCTCTTTTCTGTAATAATATTTAAGATATCATTGATCACAGATTCATAGAGGCTGTCAACTTCTTCGTCTCTCTCCGCCGCCTTCTGGGCCAGGGAAATGTCCTCATTTACAAATGCATCAAGACTCATCTTCAGCATTTTTCTGCCGATCTCTGCCATCTTTGGAATGTCGATAATGGATTGAATGACTGGTTCTTTTCCTATCTCAAGTGTGACCTTTGCAATATTTACAGCGTTGTCTCCCATTCTTTCCAGATCCGTTATTATCTTTAAAACAGATGCTATTGTTCTTAAATCCTTGGCAAGAGGCTGCTGAAGGGCAAGAAGCATAATACATTCCTTTTCAATTTCCATTTCTAACTGATCGATTTCATCATCCTGTTCATTCACTTTCCTTGCAAGCTCAAGATCCTGTGTCTGTATGGAAGTCACTGCCGAATCAATAATATTATCAACGAGAGCTCCCATTGTTAATACTTTTTGCTTCACTTCAGTCATCTTCTGTGTAAAATGTTCTCTAACCAAAATTTTCGTCTCCTTTTTAGCCGAATCTACCGGTGAGGTAGTCGTTAGTCCTCTTATCCTTAGGGAATGAAAAAACTTCCTGGGTGTAACCTTGTTCTATTAAATCCCCCATCAGCATAAACCCTACCCGGTCTGCAATACGTCCCGCCTGCTGAACTGTGTGGGGAGCGATAACAATGGTGTACTGCTCTTTCAGCTGTACTAAAGATTCTTCAATCTTGGCTGTTGATATGGGGTCAAGAGCCGAACATGGCCGGTCAAGTAAAATCACCTCTGGTTCAAGAGCAAGCACTCTGGCTATGCACAGCCGCTGCTGCTGACCGCCGGATAATCTGGCTGCAGGCGTATCCAGTCTGTCTTTGACATCATCCCACAGAGCCGACATCCGAAGTGACGTTTCCACTTTTTCTTCCAGATCTGTCTTAGATTTCATCCCTCCCATACGGGGTCCCAAAGCCACATTGTCAAAAATGGACATTGGCAAAGGTGTTGGAACATCAAAGACCATACCTACCCTGCGGCGCAGTTCTGTTACATTAACATCAGTATCAAAGATATTCTTCCCGTCTAACAGAATCTCACCCTCCTGACGGGCTCCTGCTGTTAAATCACTGAGACGGTTCAATGTGCGAAGCAGTGTAGTAATACCGCTGCCTGCCGGGCCGAAAACACCCAGAATCCGGTTTTCGGGTATTTCTAAGTTTAATTCTTTAATGACCTGTTTTTGTTCAAAAAAGAAATTTAATCCCTTTATATCTATTTTTGCTTTCTGCGTCATTTTTCACCTCTTAACGGCCCTTCGCTATAAATCGATTAACCAGCATATTAAATCCCACATTTAGCAGAAGAATCAGAATAATAAGTAGCGCTGCCGTTCCGTAAGCGTTATCCATGGATATTCCCTCCCTCGCCAGTATATAAAAATGTACTGCCATCGTCCGGGTCGGGGAAAACAGTGATTCAGGCATACGAAGTGCGGAACCAGCCGTTAAAATGACAGCTGCTGTTTCAGCTACACATCTGCCGATACTTAATATCACTCCATTTACAATACCAGGTAGTGCTGATGGAAGTACCGTCCTGGTTATCGTCTGTAATTTCGTCAATCCCAGAGAGAAGCCTACCTCCCTGTATAGCTGGGGAACCGTACGGATCGACTCTTCCGATGTACGTATAATCGTTGGCAGAATCATAATCGCCATAGTTAATCCACCTGACAGAATTGACCAGCCCATGTTTAAGTATATCACAAAAAAGATAAATCCAAAAAGTCCATATACGATAGAAGGAATCCCCGCAAGAGATTCGGCGCTGAAGCGGATAATACGGGTAATTCTTCCCTCTCTTGTGTATTCCGTAAGATAGATTGCTGTTCCAATTCCAAATGGTGTTGCCACAATCACTGCCACCGCAGTTACAACCAGTGTTCCCACAATGGAGGAGGAAATACCGCCGGAACGGCCCATATCCCTGGGAATATCCGTCAAAAACTCCCAGCTGAGCATAGGGATGCCCTTTACCAGTATATATGCAATGATGGAAAAAAGAATGGCAATAACAAAAAGAGCTGCCGCCCAAATCGTAAACTTGGCTATCTTTTGAGAAGTGTTTGCATTCATTTTCATAGTGACCTCACCTCTTTCGTGTAATGTACTGGGCAGTAGCATTTAAAATCATGATAATAACAAATAATACAATACCCGTGGCAAAAAGCGCCTGCTGATGTTCACCGGAGGCATATCCCATTTCAATACCGATATTGGTAGTCAGTGTTCTGACCGGGTCAAGAACGGAATGGGGAAGTGCAACCGCATTGCCCAGAACCATAATTACCGCCATTGTTTCACCAATTGCTCTTCCTAAACCTAAAATAACGGCGGCCACAATACCGGATTTGGCTGCGGGCAGCAGCAGGGATCGGATCGTCTGCCATTGTGTCAGTCCCAGTGCAAGTGCGCCGTCTTTATAGTGGCGCGGCAGTGCAAGGAGAGATACTTCTGTAATGCTTATTATGGTTGGTAAAATCATAATACCCAGAATAATAGAACCTGCCAGTATGCTAAGTCCCGGTCCTCCCAGATATTTACGGATGGCAGGCACAACGAATAAAACCCCCCAGAATCCATATACAACGGAAGGAATGGCAGCCAGTAACTGAATGGCAGGACGGAATATATTCCGAAGCTTTACAGGCGCAAATTCAGCCAAAAATATACTGCAGCATATGGCGATGGGTACTCCTACAATGGCTGCTCCTATGGTAACTGATACTGATCCAACGATCATGGGAAAAATACCGTAGTAGCCCTGGCTGGGTGCCCATTTCATCCCAAAAACAAAGTTGATAATACCTACCTTGGCGATGATGGGCATACCTTTTATAAATATAAAAACAGTGATGAGCGCCAATACCGATAAAGTCGAAAGAGCGATTAAGAGAAACACACGCTCCGTTAAATTTTCTTTAAAACTTTTCATTTTGATGCCCCCTCTGCTGACGGGATAAGTCCCTCTTTGCTTAGTAATTTCTGTCCTTCCGAAGAAAGGGTAAAATCAATAAAACTCTTTTGTATTCCTGTTGGCTCACCATTGGTGACAAACAAAAACTGTCTGGACAGTTTATAACTGTTATTCATGATATTTTCCCGTGTGGCTTCAACGCCGTCTAAGTTAAGCGCTTTTACTTCATTGGAAACCAGCCCTAAAGATATAAATCCAATGGCATTGGGGTCATCTGCAACCAATTGGCGTACTGCTCCATTGGAGTCCTGAACAATGGCTTTGGGAGTTATCTCTTGTTTGCCCATAAGCAGTTCAGTAAAAGCACTTCGTGTGCCGGACCCTTCTTCTCTTGCAATAATATTGATCTTGGCTTTTGTGCCTCCCACCTGACTCCAGTCGGTAATTTCAGCCGCATAAATATCACGGATCTGATCTGAAGTAAGGTTTTTTACAGGATTTTCCGGATTCACAATGATTGCCAGACCATCCTTGGCAATTTCCACGCTCCAAAGGTCTTTTTCCCCCTCTTCCAGAGAACGGGAAGACATACCGATATCAGCACTATGTGTCTGGGTTGCCGTTATACCAGCAGAGGAGCCTCCTCCCTGAATATCAATCACAGCCTCCGGATCTTTGGCCATAAATGCTTCAGCCAGTATCTCAGCATACGGCTGAACCGAAGTTGATCCTGCAACGATGGTGTCTGACTCCGTCACCTGGCTGCAGCCAGACAGCAAGCCCATAGAAAGGGCCAGTATCACTGCACAGGCAGATATTTTTATTCTTTTTAAAAATTTGCTTGTATTAACTCTTTTTTTCATATTTTCAAAAATCAAACATTTATTTCCAATGCCTGATTTCCTCCATTTCTCTGAATATAGAAATAACCAGTTTTCATCCAAACCTGCCTGTAATATAATCTTCGGTGCGTTTGTCCTTGGGATTTGCAAAAATCTCTTCTGTAGGAGCATATTCCACCAGGGTTCCTGCTCTGTCCTCATCCATCATCATAAACGCAGTCATATGAGACACTCTTGCTGCCTGTTCCATGCTGTGAGTTACGATAAGAATTGTATATTTCTGAGCAAGCTCTTCCATTAATCCCTCAACCTGCATGGTTGATTCCGGGTCCAGTGCACTGCATGACTCATCCATTAACAGAACTTCTGGCTCTACAGCCAGCGCACGGGCAATGCAAAGCCGCTGCTGCTGTCCTGGGGAGAGGTCAAAAGCAGGTTCCTTCAGTTTATCCTTAAGCTCGTCCCATAAAGCCACCTGACTTAAGTAGTTCTCTGCAATCTCATCAAGACGTGCTTTTTGCTTTATCCCATGATGTCTGGGGCCAAAAACCATATTATCATATACAGACATGGGAAATGGATTCGGCTTCTGGAAAACCATGCCCACTCTTTTTTTCAACGCAACAACATCCATACTTTTATCATAGATTGAAGTATCATCAAGCAGAATTTTACCTTCTACCCTGACTCCCGGTATCGGGTCATTCATACGGTTAAACAGACGCAGAAGTGAAGATTTACCGCAGCCTGAAGGACCAATGATTGCTGTAATAGCGCATTCCTGAATATCCATGGTAACATTTTTTAGTGCCTGAAAGCTGCCATAAAAAAGGTTTACTGAATCTGTCTTTATCTTGGCTCTCTGCCCAGACT
The DNA here is from genome assembly GCA_013036995.1 of Lacrimispora defluvii. GTDB lineage: Bacteria > Bacillota > Clostridia > Lachnospirales > Lachnospiraceae > Lacrimispora > Lacrimispora defluvii. The sequence continues at coordinate 45,481 of JAAOXG010000026.1, read as the reverse complement.
TTAATATAAGATCATCCATACGTTTATCCTTTACTATACTTTGATTTTACAACTTCTTTACATCCGCTATTAATTATACATGAATTAAGAAAAGTTAAAGCATTATCTATGTGAATTATACGTAAAATTCTTGTAAAATTTTTTCTGTATTAAAATGCCATAAATTTACAAATAAAAAGCTTACTAATGTATATACTGCCCAATTTCCTGATATTTTTATGTTTTACAAGCAATTTTTAGAGATTAAAATTCATTTTCTTAATTTTCTTTCGTATTTTGTAAAGTATGGAAAGATCAAAAAGTAAAAAAAGAGAAGCATTTGAGCGCCCCTCTTTCTTCATAATTAGTTCGTTGGATTAATTAACCTGTATTCCTAAAGACAAAGGAATCTCATTCAGACTTTCATTTATCTCTATAATCACTTGATTCATCAATTTTTTTCACCTCATATCCCGCAATACAACTGACCGCCATTACTCTTTTCTTACACCGGTTACATTACCATCTTCGTCAGTGACATATCTGCCCTTTGTCATGTCCAGTATCACATATTTGTTATCCCATTTATCAAGGATTACTGCACATCGTCCTATAGGAACGTCAAACGGGCCGTATTCTACTGTTCCGCCTGCTTCTTTGATTTTTTCTATGGATTCATCCACAGACTCCACCTTTATATCAACAAGAACCTGTTTTCTCTGGGATTGTAAAACGATCTCGGTAATATCATTCTCCATTCCCAGTCCAACCATATCCTGGTTTCGCCAGAGAAGTTTTAACCCCATGCTTTCACAATAATATTGTATTCCTTCATTTATATCAGAAACATAAAGCTCAATACAGTCAATATTTTTAAATATCTCTGCCATGGTAACACTCTCCTTTCCTGTTTTTATATTACATGATTGAAATCAATAAACGAAACCTGTTCACATCCGGATCCTGAAAGATTCCATTACATATTATCTTAATTACTTTTTTTCAGTATTCGTTCCAGGCTGGCGGCATCTAATAAATTTACGGTTTGAAATTTACCTTTATAGAACACACCCCAGTTATTGAAAACGCAGGGCAGTTCTTTTGCTTTTTGCAGCGTATCCACCGGAATGACAGAAACCGGAATTTCATTCATATCGCAATACTTCTTTACTGTCTTAAGATTCTGATAGATATAGGGGCATTGCATATCATAATAAATCGTAAGCTCTTCCATTTCAATTCCCTTGTTTTTTACACTTTGGGCAAACCCGGGAGATGTTCCGTCAAAGGAAAGGGCAAGTAATTCATATCCCTGTTCAGTAGTATCAACAACTTCAAAACCGAACTTTTTCGCGAAACTCTGGTCAGAAAGCCAGGCTTTCTGCTTATTTGATCCAAGCATACAAATACCTGATTTTCCATTTTCCCTGGCATCTGTAACGCAATACTCCATCAGCGCTCTCCCATACCCCTTTCCTTTACAGCTTCCTGATACCCATAAGCAATACACATAATAATTGGTTGGTTCATCTAATACCAGAAACTCCGGCTTTGTAAGAACAGCTCTTGCAATACCCAGCCGCTGCTTCATTCCCAGTGAAAATTCCTTAACCTTTTTACCTCTGTTATCTGACAAAGACAGCAGGGACAATGCTTTTTCTACACTGTCAGGACTGTAATACCCCATGTATTCACAATGCAGCTTTAAATTCTCTTCCGCCGTCAGTTCATTGTAAAACACTGGATACTCGATCATGCTGCCCATACGTTTTAAAAATGAATACGAATCAGGGCGCAGTTTCTCACCAAATAAAATAATATATCCTGAAGTTGGCTTCCATTGATTGGTGATCATCTTCATCACCGTAGTTTTTCCCGCACCGTTGGGTCCAAGAAAGCCATAAATTTCTCCTTTGGCAATATGCATATTCAAATCGGATACAATGGTCTCTGCGCCAATTTGTTTGGTTAAATGATTGGTTGTTAAAATCGTCTGCATTTTGTCACTTCCTTTCATACCCATAATTCTAGCAAGTGATTTCTTCAAAACTCTTGAATAAATCTTACGAATTTCTTTCTTGAAGGATTTTAATAATCCAGCTGCTGGAGTTTTAAAGTAAATACGGTTTCCTCATTCTGAATACTCCTTAAAGTCAGTGTGCCATTGATTTTTTCTGCCAGACTTTTTGCTATGGTAAGACCTAATCCATTGCCCTGGATCTCCCGGTTCCGGGAATCTTCTAACGTATAGAGGCGGTCAAATACACGGGGGATTTCCGTATAGGCAATTCCCTTCCCATGATCAACCACATCCACAAACACAAATTTATCTTCCTTTCGAAGAGTCAGTCCCAGGTAATGACCTGCATCCCCATAGCGGATTGCATTGCTGATCAGATTATTAAGAATGCGTCCCAACGCTTCCCTGTCTGCATAAACGAAAACAGGAGACTCAGGAATATGGATGTTCACATTAAATTCTTTCTCTGTTAAGATATTATAAAAATCAACAATGATCTCCCGGCAGAATTCATTTAAATCTATTTTGGACATGGTCAGCATTGTATCACCGGCTTCCAGTTTTGCCAGTGTGAAAAACTGGTCAATCTGCTCCTTTAGCTCATTGGCTTTATGAGAAACCTTTTTTATCATACTTTTTTCTAGTGTCTCCTGCATTAAAAGCATTTCCAGATAACCGATAATAACAGTCAATGGTGTCTTCAGATCATGTGAAATATTGGATAGCATCCGTTTGATATTGAGTTCTGATCTGCGATATCCGGCATTGGCATTCTGCCTGTCTTCTAGGATACGGTTAATCTGTTCCAATAGATGTTTGATTTCCTTATCTTCTGTAAATAACATCACTTTTTCATTGGTATCCTCATCTAAAATACGTTCCAGTTCATCACTGACCGTTTGAATTTGTTTTAACGTTCTTCTATTTAACAGAGACATGATTTTACTCCTTTGGACTTCCCAGCTTGTATCCGATTCCCCAAACGGTCAGGATATACTGCGGCTTGCGGGGATCATCCTCAATCTTTGTACGAAGGCGGCTGATATGAACATTGACGGCGTTTTCATCACCTAAATAATCATCCTGCCATATAAAAGAATAAAGCTGCGCCTTGGTATAAACCTTTTTCGGATTAGAAAGAAGCAGACGAAGGATTTCATATTCCTTTGCCGTCAGATCCACGGCCAGCCCGTTTTTGTGCACCGTGTGATTTTCCAGATTCATTTCCAGATCGCCCAGACCCAGACAAACCTCAGGGGTTTCCATTCCGGATGAATACTGGGTGGTACGCCGCAGATTTGCCTTCACTCTGGCAAGCACCTCAGTTAGGGAAAATGGTTTTGTAATATAATCATCCGCTCCCAGTCCCAATCCAAAAATCTTATCCGATTCGGTGTCCTTAGCGGACAGAATAATAATCGGAACCACACTTTCCTTTCTAATTCGTTTCATAACTTCCAGTCCGCTGATTTTGGGCAGCATCAGATCTAAAATCACCAGATCATAGGAACTGCTGAAAAACGTCTTTACCGCCTGTTCCCCATCAAAAGACCCATGGACTTCAAAGCCCTCCATCTGAAGAAAATCGTTAAGCATCTCACTGATTTCCTTGTCATCTTCTACCAATAATATCTTCATCTTTCTATTTTCCTCTCTACTTACAGCAAAAAAAGTCCTCTACACAACATTTTATCATAACTCTAATAGAAAGTTATGATTAATTTAATAAACCTCAACATATACTGTCATGGTTTATATACGATAATAATGACAAGGTGGTTGTTTGAAAGAAAGTCGACTGTTTAAAACAGAATGGCTATAACAAAATTGTTCTTTGCTATCGAACCGTTTGTACCATAAATAAAGAACGTATTACAAAACCATTTGTAAAAACAGGTTTGCAACACGCTCTTTTTAACTTTCTATAATTTTACCTTAACTACAATCTTTCTGACTTTGCAGGATTCTCCATCGATACAACGTGGTTTATGTGCATCTTCTGGTGGTACTATTGCAAAATCACCTTCTTGCAATAGTATGCTGCCATAACTTTGAGGATCTTTAAAAAATATCAAATCATTTATCTCGTCATAAGGCGTATCGGTTATCAGATTAGCTCTTGATACGTAACCAAATTGTTCTTTACCACTTACAACATATTGAATATCAAAATATTGATCATGAGCTTCAAATTTACATTCATTGAAAGACATTGTGTGATATTCTTGAACATTTAGAAATAGTTCATCGCCTTTTATCCCGGTTCTTCCTAAAGGAAGCGCTGTTAAGTCGGTTGTTCTTAGAAATTGAAATGCCTCTTTAAATTTTTCATTTAAATAGTCATATTTTTCTGCAAGTTTCAGTGAAGTTGTTAACATTGCATTGCCCTCTCTTACTTTTCTAATCGTCTTTTACAATTCCATAATATCCTCATATAGCAGGGTTGCTGCCTCTTTATCATATGCATACATCAATATCGTATCGAGAATATAGGGAGAAAAATTCAAACCACATAATTGTTTCGAAAACTCCATAGCTGCAATTTCTCCAAGGCAAAATATTTTTGACTTATTTGAAAAAGGCTTTTTGAAAAGTTCTATTTTTTCTGTCTGTGTATAAATTGATTGTTTTTGCATAAATTCGATACCATGAAATAACTCATGGGAAACAAGAATTTTATAAATATCAATATCTCCAAGCAATTTTTCAACTAAGCTGGTACTGTTTTTTACTAAATTATTATATTTTGCAATTGTATCCATATAAATCGTAATATTGTCTGGCTCTTTATATTGGGCAAAAATAACTCGATTTCCATCATTGGGCATATATTGTTGAATGACATTAAATTTTAATTCCTTAGCCAAGTGGTCTATATCCTCATAGTTGTTTTTTTCAGAAATATCCTTAAAAACTTTACGCCCGCATTGAATTGCATTATTCGTATAATCTTTTATTTCATTTGGATTAAATTTGCCGTAAAGGGGATCTCGATAAAATGCATATCGCCCCCAGTCTTCATCGGAACGCTTTCTCAAATCCAATATCATTTGTTCCAGTGGCAATATTTTCGTTTCTGATTCCGGCATAGTACGATTTATTAATCTAAATCCATTCTTTTTTAACTTCATTTTTTCTCCAGAAAAGAAACCTTATAGTTGGTTTTTAGCTCCTACTACAATGATATCATCATTTGAATCAACCATCTGCATCTCCACATCCATAAGCATTAATATCTGCTCCAAATCAACTGACCCGTTAAAATCCATGACTCTTCCACCAATACACATATAATAATCTGGTCTTAAAATCGCATCTGCTTTAAATATAGAAAGCTGCTCCCACATCTGAGTAACTATACTTCGATAAGATACTGCTTTTGTTAATTTTACAAAAGCATCTGTTCTCTGCACTTTTATAAATCCTTTTTTATCAAGAATTCGAATCGGTTGTCTGGCTTTATTGTTCGTGCTAAATACATAGAAATGATTCGTCTCAACTACAAGACTTACGTCCGTTTCTTTGGCACGAAGATCTACAGCTGCTATTGTCTTAGCTTCATCCTTTGTACATTCTTTCAATAAGTCGGTTGTTTTTACTTCTGTGGAACCAAGCGCAATGGCTGTAAGCTTGGAGGTTTGTGGGTCAATCTCAATGTGAACTTCAACGGAATCCCGTGTTGCACCACTTTCAACTGCTTTGTTGATTGCTTCAATTTTAATACTTTTAATATCTTCTGGTGAAGGGTTTGGTACAACTCTCTCTACTACATCCCGAACCATAGCAAGTGCTACTCCAATTGAAGAAATCACCTCTGCATTTTCGGGCACACTATATTTAATATTCATTTTATCGGCACAAAAACCAATCAGTGAAGTAGCTCCGCCTCCAACTCCTACCAGAGAGATTTGATCATGTTCCAGTTTGTATTTTTCTGCAAGTCCTAATATAACTGGTTTGATTTTCTCATACGCTCTGGTAAGAATCTGAGTTGCCACTTCTTCCACCGAAATCCCAAGATAATCCGCAATTGGCTGCATTGCTTTTCTGGCTGAGTTTACATTTCCATATGAAAAATCTGTTTCTTTAACCAAACCAAGAACATTTGCCGCGCAGCTGTTTGTAATAGTGATTCTCTTTCCGCTTTCTAACTTAATTGCAACATAATCTTGTGGATCTCCACTTTTTGGAGAGAAAAATTCAAGCTTGGGATTTACGATTTCTTCTTCCTCTGTATATACCGCGTAATCCAAGCCGGCTATGTGAGCAGAACGTGGTCCCACATCATGTACCCCCGTCTTATTCACACGGATCATACTACCTCCAGCCACACCTAATACCTGCACATCCAAAGAACTGATGTAGGTCCTGTGACCTCCTACCACCGAATAATCAATTGCCGGACGTCCATTTTTAATCACTCCTATATTGGTTGTTGTACCACCAACTTCAAAGTAAACTCCATTGGAAGCTCTTAGATACATAAGAGATCCCATAACACTAGCTGCAGGCCCTGAAAGCATTGTTAGTACTGGTCTTTTCTTCATCTCATTTATTTCCATAACACCACCGTCACCACGCATAATCATAAGGGGTACCTGGACACCAGCGGACCTTACGCTTTCTTCTGTTGAGTTTGCGGTGTTAAGCATTTTAGGAAGAATACTTGCGTTAATTGCAGCCGTTCTTGTTCTTCTTTTCAGACCATAGAGCTTTGTTATCTCTGATGCAATAGTCGCTTCCATCCCAAATTCATTACGCACAATATCATGTACAAATTCTTCTCCTGCTATGTCATCCACGCCAAAGGCTTCCGAAGCAACTACGACCTGAACTCCCTCAGCCTTCAACTCTGAAACGATTTTTTTAATATAACTTCTTTCAATCTCCTGAGATGTCACATATCTATTTTTAACTTCTATCTTTTTCCCTGATCCTAAATCTATATTTTTTATTCTTGACTGCGGTCTGGCCAATAGACTTTCAATGCCCTTGTATCCCATACCGATTACACCTACGACTGCAACATCGCCTTCAATTAACGCATTCGTCGCTTGTGTAGTACTATGTGCAACAAATATTACATCTTTTGGATCAATACTATTTTCTTTCATACAGTTTTGAAACGCTTTCACTACACCCTCAGCTACGCCCGCTTTGCTATCATGAGTTGTCTTAACTGAGGATTTCCCAATAATTTCATGAGTTGCGTTGTCAATTGCTACCGCTTTCGTATGTGTTCCACCAACATCGATCCCCATCCTAACCATTCTTCTGCTCATAAAAGTATATCTCCTTTTTCATTAACCAAACATAACGTAAGTTATGATTTGTATTACTGCACAAATGATCCAGCCTGATATCACACTCATTTTCATGAAATCTTTCGTTGATATTTTAGCATATCCAATTCCCCATACAACCCAGGACTGTGTTATACAGCAAGATACATTCATAATTGTTGTAGACGCTATCATTAACGGCGCAAGAAACAAAGTAGAGAACCCAATTCCTTTTAAGATCCCCAATGTAGCCGCTCCGCATCCAAACAAGGTAAACGGACCACGAAATAAACCTAACGGTGCTAAAACAATAAAAATAATGGTAATAATCAGAGTGTTATTGGGAACAATCCCACCTAAAAGTGCATTAAAATATGGGATACATAATTCAGCTGCCTTATTAAACATTGGTACCATTAAAAGAAATCCTACCAAAGGTGCTGTATCAACGACTCCATCAAAGAAATCTTTATTAAATACTCTGCACGCTTCGCGAAAGTTCTTTAATTTGCCGCATACAAACAGAGCAAAAAATCCTGCAGTTAAAAAACCAAATATAATAGGAATTTTAAAAAATATAAGTAATACTACCGGAATAAATGGTGTTAACAACGATATGCCAGGCGCGTAGTCTCTTTTTTGCCGAACTGGTCTATCTGCTGCCCAGGCATGCACGCTTCCTTTTCTCATAGAAAACACAACAAGTAACATGGTAAATCCCAACTGTACTGCCAATGCAATAGCTCCCCATTTTATATAGGTTTCATAAGTATAAATAGCTTTTCCGTTCTTATCCAAAAAGAATGCTGTATATTGACCAAACAATACCGGGTTAATAAACATTCCAGCCCCTATACTAAGCATAAAAGAACATACTGATAATACTTTAGGTATTCCCAGTGCCATAAATATTGGCAAAACAATTACTCCGATTGCAACAACAGCTCCAGCACCAAACAAAGAGGAAAAGATAACAGTTGTTACAGCACATAGTAAAACACATGTAATTGCAGGTTTATCTCCACCTAACTCGGTTGTCTTTCTTATCAGGGTTGATGCAATTCCCGTCTGTAATAGAACTCTGCCAAACCAAGCTCCAAAAACCACATTAACTAAAACAGTCCCCCAGCCTTCCGGACCACCTTGAAATACTTTTGCAAAGGCCTGAATCCATGTCGTATTAATGATTTCTTTATTGGCCTCAATAAATTGTGTGTTTGTCGCAAATTTATAACCGATCATAGACAGAAATGTCCAAAGCAAAGCCATTATAAGCATGCCCATCATTAGATTACCACCTCTGGCAGCATATATAGCAAGGCAAATAAAAGTAAGCAAAATTAAAACACCTATTAAATATTCCATGATTCTATTTTTCTCCTTACCTGTTAATTTTCTAATAAATTAAGTTTATCCCACACTTCATCAATAATAGGTATGCCATTTTTCAAGTTTTCTTCTCTGGTGTTGAGTTCAAGTTCTCCCGGGTAATATACTTCTCCACCTTCTTTTACTGGTACTGAAGATTTTATGTCTGCCAGGATTTCTTCAATAATACCATCCGTTATTTCCACAGTATTGCCTTTCATTGGATCAATTGCTATCATAATTTGAGTTAATCCAACTTCATCATTGAAGGTCCCTATTTTTGCAACTGAGTTTTGATTTGTTAATACGGTTGCAATTACATCTAAGGCAATTGAGATTCCACTGCCTTTCCAATATCCCATAGGAAGTACTCTCCACGTTTTTTCAATCTCTTCCGGATCTGTTGTCAAATTTCCTTGCGTATCATATCCGCCTGGCACGGGTAATTGTTGTCCTTTTAATTTCATTTCCTCGATTTTTCCATAAGAAAACTGTGATACCGCACAATCAATTACAACATGCTTTCCATCGCTTTTGGGAATTGATATAACAAGTGGATTGTTTCCGATCTTTCTGTCTTTCCCTCCCCATGCAGGCATATTGGGCATAGTATTGGACCAGCATATCCCGATACAACCTTGTTCTGCCGCCTGCCAGCCATAAGAACCGCCGCGCATCCAATGATTGTTATTACCAAGGGCTACAATAGCAATCCCATATGTTTTTGCCAGTTCACAAGCTCTGTCCATTGCTAACTTTGCATTAAGTGGTCCAAATCCCCTTAATCCATTCCATCTTTCAAATGCTCCTAGTTGTATTTCACATGATGCAACTGCATTAGGATCAATTTCTCCCCTATCCAGGTACTCAACAACACGAGGAAAGCGGTTTACTCCATGAGAATAAATTCCATCCAGACTATTCTTTGCAAATACACTGGCTGCACTTGACGCATGTTCCTTGGAAAAACCTCTTGATATCAATATTTTCTCGAATTTTAATAATAAATCATCATACTTTACTCTCATAATTTCTCCTTAACCTTGCTTGTTTGTGAAAGCGCTTTTCTGTGATAATTATATTATTATATATGTATTAATGTCAATGCCCAGTAGCTTTATAAGTTTTTTTTATGAAATATGCATATTATTCGATGCTTTTATACTGTGTTTTTGCTTTCAATTTTGTACACTTTGAACCAAACATAAAAGCGCTTTTACAGCTAACGTCCGTCCGCCCATGCCAAAAAGCCCCAATGACCGTTTTTCGATCTTTGAGGCATTGTTTGTGTATGTTCTTATTCAGGAACCGCTCTGACTGTCAGAAAACTTTATTAAGTACTTTCGCGTTCTATAATATCTGGCTTAATCGTAATTCCTTTTTGTGGGATTTTACCCTCTGTTATGTCTTTCAGTACATCCGCACACAACTTTCCTAAGAGTTCTGCCTTATTATCTATCGTAGTTAATTCAGGCTCACATATTATGGTTTCCTGGCAGTTATTATATCCAATAATTGCAACATCCTCTGGTATGTTATATCCTCGTTTTTTAAATTGCTTCAATGCACCAATTGCGGTAATATCTTCTCCGAATACAATACCATCAAACTTTTTATTGGAATCTATAATAAAATCTGCCACAGCTTTTCCGCCTTCAACACCATAATATGTTTTAATTATTCTTTCTTCTATGTCTGGAATATCTCTTAGCTTTAATGCTTCTTTAAAACCCTGTAACTTTATTCTTGCGCTTTGCGTATCCATATCGCAAACATACAATAGTTCCTGATACCCCTTTTCAAACAAATAATCTGTTGCACTTCTTATCCCACTCTTATCATCTACCATAACGGAATAGAAATTTGCTTCTTCTATATGACCATTTGCAATTATGACTGGAATATCTTTTATTTTATGAAGAATATCCTTTGAGTTAATAAACTCGCTAAAAATGGAGCCAATTAAGACAATTCCATCCACTTGCTTTTCAACCGCATTATTTAAATATTTAATACATTCTTCCTTGGAATTACCTATGTTACATACATTTACATTATATCCTTGTTTGCTAAATTCCTGCTCGATTACATAGATGGTTCTTGCGTAATGTGAAACCCGTACATCAACAGTCATAACTGTAATGCTTTTCATTGTTTTACTGACCATTCCTCTGGCAATTGCACTTGGCTTATAATCATATTTTTTCAGGATCTCTTCTACACGCTTTTTAATTTCAGGATTGACATTAGGCTTTTGATTCAGGACGCGGGAAACGGTAGAGATCGAGGTATTGGCCTCTGCTGCTATATCATATATGTTCATTTTTCACCCATCCTTCTTTGCATTTTCATTCTCAATTACTTGTATTACTTCTGCAAGATTATTGCAGATCTTATATATCTTTGATTTCACCATTTGGTTAACCACGACTTGATCCGGGATATGGATTACTCTTATTCCAGCTGCCTCACCTGCATAAATACCCGCCGGGCTGTCTTCAATCACAAAACATTCCTCAGCTTCTGACTCTATCAATTGCTTTGCCTTAATAAATATTTCCGGATCTGGTTTGCTCTTTTCTACACAATCTCCAGTTATCATACCATCCAGGCAGGATAAAACACCTGTTGAATTTAAATAAAACTCTGTCAGCTTTCTATCTGTCGAGGTGGCTACCACACGTTTGATCTGATTGTCTTGCAGATAATTCAGCAATTGAAAAAGCCCTTTCTTAATTGGTACTCCTTTTTGCGATATATATTCCTTCATATATTGTGTTCTTTTTGCTCTGGCAGAAACATAATCAAAGTCTTGGCCAAATCGTTCCTTGAACAATGCTTCGCTGGTTTTAGCCGAACATCCTTTGAAACTGTTAATGAAAGCAAGAGGCAAATCAATGTTTAATTGGTTGCCAACTTCTAACCATGCACACGTTGATAGCCATTCTGTATCAAATATTACGCCATCCATATCAAAAATGATTCCTTTAATCATATTACATTATACCTTCCTGTAGCCTTTATTGCCTTTTATTATAAAACGCTTTTTCAAGCATAACAACTATTTTTATACTTCTTTCCAACAAAAAATGGTAAATAAAAATAACCTTGACATACATTGTCATGGTTAATATACTAAAATAATGACATAGGAGGTGATTGTTTGAAAGAAAATCGATTGTTTAAAATTATATACTTTATTTTAGAAAAAGGACGGGTCACTGCTCCAGAATTGGCAGAAAAATTCGAGGTTTCCGTAAGAACAATTTATCGTGATATAGATGTAATTAGTAGTGCTGGTATTCCCATTTATGTTACAACAGGCAGAAGTGGTGGAATACAAATTCTTGATAATTATGTATTGGATAAAGCCCTTTTTTCGGATAAAGAAAAGCACGATATATTATCTTCCTTACAAAGTTTGTCCGTTATAGATAACACCTGTGAACGAGAGCTGTTGACGAAACTCTCTGCACTTTTTAACACTCAGCCAGAAAACTGGGTTGAGGTTGATTTTAGCCGCTGGGGCAGCAAAACACAGGATAATACTAAGTTTGAGCAATTGAAAAATGCAGCGATCAACCACAAAGTCGCGACCATTGTTTATGTTAGTTCCTGCTTCAAAAAAACAAGGAGAAACATCCATCCCCTAAAACTCTACTACAAATCAAAGGAATGGTATGTAAAAGCCTATTGTACAGAAAAAAACGATTTTCGTCTTTTTAAAATAAATCGTATTATCCACTGTGAAATTTTGGATGAGGATTTTATACCTGTTGAATTTCCTGAATTACAAGATACAGAGCAGAATGGCTATAACAAAATTATACTTCGCTTCCCGAAAGAAATGGCTTATCGTGTCTATGACGAATTTACTGAGGATGAAATTACAGAACAGGAAAACGGCGATTTTATTGCAGCTGCCTATATGCCGGAGGATACATGGCTGATTGGATATCTTCTATCCTATGGTGTGTATGTAGAAGTGATTGAGCCTGCTTATTTACGTAAGGTTTTGTCTGATGAAGCAAAGAAAATCTACGAAAAATATAAACCCTGACAGATGGTGTCAGAGTTTATGTGCTATTATTTGATTATAGCCATACAAACTATAATATCAGGAGGATAATTACATGGGCAGAGCAACAACAAAATCAGATCTGTTAACAGCAGCAACTGGCAATTTCAAAAAACTCAACATGCTTATATCAGGATTGACAGAGGAAGAATTGTCAACTCCATTTGATTTTACAGCAGACATTAAAAAGAAAGAAGCTCATTGGGGCAGGGATAAAAACCTTCGAGATATTCTGATTCATCTTTATGAGTGGCATCAGCTGCTGCTTAATTGGGTTAAGTCAAATAAAAACGGCGAGGACAAACCATTTATTCCAGAACCTTATAACTGGAAGACTTACGGTATTATGAATGTGGAGTTTTGGAAAAAGCATCAAGATACATCATTAGACGATGCCAGGATTATGTTAAAAAACTCCCATGCCGAAGTGATGAAATTAGCTGAAACATTTTCAAATGAAGAGCTGTTTTCTAAAGATATTTATAAATGGGTTGGCGGTAGCACTTTAGGTTCGTATTTTGTCAGCGCTACGGCAAGTCATTACGATTGGGCAATGAAAAAACTTAAGGCACATAAAAAAAGGTGTTTAGATCTATAGGGATAAGTTAACCCCCTTTATCAGCATAGTTTTGAGATCAGGGGTACTGAGCCAGTTATCTATAAAATAGTTCTGAAGATATTATAAGAATTATAAACGTCCACAATTCCATAGCCCCAATTCTGATTGGGATATTGAAGTTTACTATTCCTTTTTGCTCCCCGCAGAAGAAATTTCTTAATCCCTATGGTATCCATATTGGGGTAATTATTATCTACAATCCCCCATTCAAATATCATGGCTGCGATACCAGCCATATGTGCAGCGGCCGCACCCGTTCCCGTTACGGTAGTGAATTCGTTGTTTAATGTGGGGCATACTATGTTAACACCTGGAGCCGCCAGATCCGGGTTTATGATATTTGATGTTGAAAATCCTCTTCCTGAATCTGGATATAACGCTCCTGTTGCAGCATTATAAGCTGTGACGGTGATTGGTAATAAACCGTTCCCAGGTGATGTTATGGTAGTGTAGGAGTCCGAATTAAGAAAAAATGTATTGTTGGAGATAAAATTACCAGAGGGTAGCCATATGTGAAAATCTCCAGGCAAATCACCGATTCCGGATACCTGAAACCTCCAGATACCCTGTGACGGTTTTTTTAAACGCAGGACAATCACTTGTTTCCCGCTGTCCCGCTCGATCATGTTATAATCAATAGAAAGGATTGACTGATCAAATACAAAACGTATCTGCTTTGTCTCAAACAACCCCCGGGAAATTGCAGGAACATATTCACCGGCAGGTGATAAAATATCCATTACATAGATCATGGGAGGACTTCCCCAAAGCTCCATAGTAAAACCATATTCATCCTGTGCAACATTTAAATCTACCGTTACCTTTTCAGCTGGTCTGAGAATGCTGTAAAAATGTCTTCTGGCCTGAGCCTCATTTCCTGTAGCAACAGTAATTCCCACTCCGGGGCAGTCACCTACGATGGATAATAAGGTATTCAGCAGTCCATTATTTCCATGTGCACCCTGAGAAGTACCTACCCCTATACAGACTATCAACGGCTTCTTTAACTTATCTGCTGTATTGATCAGATACTGTACCCCCCAGTTTATATCAGTTTCCTGGTAACAGGTCACATCGGGAGGGATGAAATAGTAATCAGTAAGATTTCTTTTTGCCTGTCTCAGTTTAACGATTAATAATTCTGCATCAGGGACAACTCCCATGAATTGATTACTCTTATTTTCCGAACCGGCTGCAATTCCAGCCAGCATTGTTCCATGACCATTTACATCCATGCTGGGAACAACCGACAGAGGATCAGTGCTTTTCAATGCCTGATTAATTTGTTCAGCCGTATATTCTGTTCCATAATATGCTGTATATCTTAATTCCGGGTAAGGACCGCTGTCTATGGTCTGGTCCCAGATTGCTGCTATTTTTGTTGTTCCGTCTTCTTTAAGAAAGGCAGGATTTCTATAATCAATGCCTGTATCAACGAACCCTACCAGCACCCCATTTCCCCTCAAATTTAAAGCTGATGTACTGCGTAATACTGTAACTCCAGATGCAGCCAGACTTTCATAACTTAATAAAGTGTAGCATTTGGGAATTCCTGAATAACCAAAATCCCTGATTAGCTGGGACGTGTCCTGGGACACTGGATAATAAATACCTGCATAACCCGGATTCATTATATGTACAGAATATTTTTCATACCGCTTCAGTATATTAAGATTTCCGTTATATTGAATAATTAAATCCATATAGTCATTGCTGGTTATCTTAAACCTGTCTTCTGGCATCATCCGCTTTCCCTCCAATCACATCAGACAGTAAGTGCACGGAAGATATTAAATACATCAAGTCTTCCATATCCCCATTCATAGTTGGGATATACCAGGTCCGCTTCTCTTTTGGCGCCGCGGATCATGAAGACTTTAAGATCCTCCGTGCTCATTTCTGGATAATTGCCTTTCACAATCCCCCATTCAAACATGAGGGCCGCCGCTCCTGCCGCGTGGGCTGCTGCTGCACTTGTTCCTGTCACTGAAACAAATCCATGGTTTAAGGAAGGACTTAATAGATCCACTCCCGGTGCCGCAATCTCCGGCTTTACTATATTAACGCGTGTGTACCCTCTACCGGAGTTTATATAAAGACTGTTATTAGCTGTATTATAAGCCGTTACGGATATAGGTGTAATGGCACAAGATAAGGAAAGAAGTGTGATATTGGGATCAGAATTGATAAAATACGTATCCGGTCCTATAAAATTATCCATTGGAAGCCACATGTTAAAATTAATGGGGATAATTCCTTTGCTGTATACATTGAATTTCCATCTGCCCTGTGTAGGCTTTGTAAATCGAAGCAGGATCAGTTGATCACCACTCTGGGATTCTACAAGCTGAGAATCTACAAAAATAGTTGTGGGCTCAAATATAAACGAAATCTCTCTTGTTTCGTCAAACCGGAGATCAATTATTGGTATATATTCACCGGAAGGAGATGTAATATCTATATAAAAAGTATTTGGTACTGTTCCCCATAATTCCAGGGAAAATCCGCTTTCATTGGGACCAACATTTAATTCCACTGTTTTATGATTAGTCTCTTCAGTAATAAATCCTCCGAAATGTCTCCTTGCAATTCCTTCATTACCAACTGGAATTAATATACCCAGTCTCGGTCTGGTTGAATGAAACGACAGCCAGTTGCTTGTGCTGCCTCTTCCATCATGTGCATACTGTGCGGTATTCACAGCAATACACATAACAATTGGCTGATCTCTTAAAGCGGCATAATCCATTAAATACTGTATTCCATAAATAAGATCCGTTTCCTGATAGGCGATCGCATCCTCTGGTACCCGGAAAAATTCTTTTAAATAGGGTTTTGCTGGTTTTAGTTTTACAATCACTAATTCAGCTTCAGGAGCTACGCCCGAAAATCCGTTTTCTATATCTTCGTTACCTGCTGCA
Organism: Lacrimispora defluvii; assembly: GCA_013036995.1. Taxonomy (GTDB): domain Bacteria; phylum Bacillota; class Clostridia; order Lachnospirales; family Lachnospiraceae; genus Lacrimispora; species Lacrimispora defluvii. The sequence goes on along the minus strand of JAAOXG010000026.1, from coordinate 29,214 downwards.
ATACCAGCAATCATGGTACCGTGACCTATCTCATCCCTTGACGGTACTACCCCAAATGGATCATCGGCCTGCAAAGCTTCGTTGATCTGTTCTCTGGTATACTCAGTACCATAAGGCACATGCTCCTGGTTATTTTCCGTTATAATCGTCTGGTCCCAGATACTTGATATCCTTGTTGTTTTGTCATTGTACTGAAAAACAGGATTTGTATAATCAATACCAGTATCCACAAAGCCGATCAATACTCCCCTTCCTCTTAAATTCAGATTGGGATTATTGCGGATAGCAGGTATTCCTGACACCTCCAGGCTCGTCTGGCTGACTAAGCCAAATAAAGATGGTATGGATGCATATCCCATTCTTGATATTACATTTTCTGTCATAATACTGACTGGAAGATGGGCAACCGCATAAAAATAATTTATTATGTTAACGGAACCTGTTTCGTATTGTTCCAGGACAGATACATCAGAGCAAAAACTAACAAGGAAATCTGCATAATCATTGCTGTAAATTCTTTCAATATCTATAGAGTTCATGTTTTCTCGTATTTATTATCTTTTACTTATTATATTAATACCCTTTTAAATAATAGTACTGATTTGTAATCAGTAATAATATAGAATCAAAAATAATATCTTTGATATATACCATATACATGGCAAAGGAGTACAAATGGATTTTACAGAAAGCAGAACGTACAAAAATTTAGGTATCGCTTTTAATGCGGAAGCTATTGCCAGTACAAGAGACAGAATCTTTGCTGATGTGGCAAGACAGGAAGGCTATATGGAAATAGGAAATATCTATGAGATAAACGCTCAAAACAATCTGGAACATGCCAGAATCTGGTTCAGGCAGTTAAATCAAGGCACTCTTCCCAATACGGAGGAAGCACTTATGCAATCCAGAGATAATGAATTAAACCTGGCAAATAAACTATACCAGGATTTTGCAAAAACCGCACGGGAAGAGGGTTTTATGGATATTGCAGCACTATTTGCAGGCATTGCCAATATTGATTATAATCAGGGTACAAGATTTTCCGGATTATTAAGAAACGTAGTACAGAAAGAAGTGTTTTGTAAACCGTCTGAAACACTTTGGATCTGTATGCAGTGCGGTAATATCATGTCTGGAGAATGTGCACCTCTAATATGCCCTGTATGCAATTATCCTCAGGGATACTACCGCTTATATAATGATAACTTTTAACATTTAACTGTAAAAAATAGTGACGCAATTATGGTTCCGGATCATGGAAAAATAATTGAAAGGGGTTCCCACGAAATCCTGATTAAACAAAAAGGAACCTATTACCAGCTTTATACGGGGGCGTTTGAACTGGAATAAAGTTTAAACTAAATAATCCATTTCAGGGAATCACAGGGTCTACTTTTGCAAGCAATTTATTTCTGGCATTTTCTCTCGTATCAGCCGATTCATCATACCCATCATAAGGTGCATTAGGATCGTGGGGCTTTTGCTTTTTGGTTGCAATGCAGACCTGATCCTTATGTCGGAATCCCCATTCAAGATCATCATACCAGCCAGTGTGCCCTGTAATAATAATCGGATTCAACTTTCGCAATTTAAGCTTCTTCTCAAACTCTGCCAGAGATTTTTGGGCCAGCTCATTGTCCTCGGCCAATGCATCAAGAAAGGAATATCCGCCGTCAGGACCAAACCAGATTGTATCACCTGTAAACAGATACTTATCATCAATCAGATAACAAAGATGTCCCCAGGTATGTCCAGGAACTAAAAAACACTCAATCTTAATATCTTCAATGTAAAAAATCTGACCATCTTTCAAGAGTATCTTTTTGTTATCGATTTTCACCAGTGGCAGCTTATACCACCCACCATAGACTTTTCGCCTGACCTCTGCTGTAAGATAGCGGTTTTCTATTTCTCCAATATAGATGGTGGCATCATCAAAAAGACGCTTCGCATCCTTTTCTAATGCGCCCACATGATCCGTATCCTGATGCGTGATCAGTATTGTATTGATACTTTTTGGGTCAATATTAAGCCATTGCATTTTCTCTTCCAGCCGTTGGTAGTGATATCCGGCATCTATCATAATGGTTTTTCCCTTTTTTGAGTAGAAAAAAATGTTTGCTATGTATTCCCTGACACAACTGACATGCTCATCAATTTTGCCGGTGTTCAGCGGTTTGAAAATCTCTTTATCACGAAATTTTACTGCCATAAACGTTTCTTGAATCTTCGTTCCAATCCTGCTCATATATTAACACTCCTTTGTTTTTCTTTATAAAGATAATAACCCAAAATAAAAAGGAATGCTTTCAATTAGCTGCTATTTATACCATGCTTTTAACAAATTCTGTCAATGATATTCCAAACATTCTTTGGACTGTCGAAGAAAAATGGGATGAAGAATTAAAACCGGCCTTTATTGCGGCCTCTGTCAGGGTATCTCCTTCCAAAATATAAACCCATGCCTTTTTCATCTTTATAAACGACAGATAACGGTGCAGTGACACCCCCATTTCCTGTGTGAACAGATGTGAAAGTCTTGATTTTGATAAGCACTCCCTTCCGGCAAGTTCATGGATTATATCATGTTCAATTGCCGGTCTGCCTTCCAGATATTGCAATGCATCCAGGATTCTGTAGTCTTCTTTCTTTTGGCTATTTTCCATCTTATCTGAAAGAATGGTAAGCATTTGCCGGGATAGAATCTTTACGTCCAAACTATTTTCAACACAAGTGCGCAGCTGAGATATTAAATCGTCAGGTACCTCTGCTACAGATATTTCTGACAAATACGTAGCTTTGATCTGTTTTCCTATGGCACTGGTTTCATCAAATAAAAATAAATATATCGGTCCATGCTCAAAATGAATGGTATGTCTCGTATCAGAGTCAATAAAAACTCCTTTTGCCACGAAAGTCCCTAAATCTGTGGTGCACTTCAGTTTACCATCTTTTCCAAATGCTAAATGGGAGCAAAGATGCCTATGAAAATTGGGCTCCTTATAATCAGCTATTAAAATCATGCAATCATAAGAGGTGTGGAGCAATTTTGTCATTTTACATTCTCCATCAAATTATAATTTCATCACGTAATCTACTTCGATATGATGTGGCACACAAAAAGCCACCAAGATCAGAGTGACCTCCAGGTGACTTTCTATGTTTTTTATCAATCAGAGCCTTTCTATTGTTTTTGTTTTTCCCTGATTTGCTACCATCTTCATTTTTGCGGCTATCACATCAGGATTTCCTAAAAACTGCTTTCCTATAACCGAGAGATTATCATTAAGACTATACACCAGTGGGATGCCCGTAGCCAGATTAAGTTCCACGATTTCCTGCTGGGAAAGATGCTCCAGATACATAACCAGCGCCCTCAGGGAATTTCCATGAGCTGTAATCAATACCCTTTTTCCAGCCAAAAGCTGTGGTCTGATCTGCTTATCAAAGTAAGGAATAACCCGTGCGATGGTATCTTTCAGACTTTCTGCCAACGGTAATTGGTTTTCCGCCACATTTTGATATGCTTTCTGATGAGCCGGATTCCTTTCATCCTGCGGCTCTAAAGACGGAGGCTGTACATCAAAAGAACGCCGCCAGATTCTCACCTGTTCTTCTCCGTATTTTTCAGCCGTCTGGGACTTATTTAATCCCTGTAATGTCCCGTAATGGCGCTCATTAAGCTGCCACGCCTTTATTACAGGCAGCCATTCTGCATCCATTTTCTCTAAGGCAAAATTCAGCGTATGGATTGCTCGTTTCAGATAGGAGGTATAGCAGATGTCAAACTCATATCCCTGCTCCTTAAACAACCGGCCGGCTTCTCTCGCTTCCTCTTTGCCGGCTTCTGATAAGTCAACATCCGTCCAGCCAGTAAACAGATTTTCTAAATTCCAGATGCTTTCTCCATGACGGAGCAATACTAACTGATGGCTCATATCAATCCCTCCCTATAAGGATGCTTCGTAAATCTCAATAATTGCTTTCAATAATACCGCATCAAATTCCTGCTGTGTCTGCTTGACTGAAAGGTCAGAAAGAAGTGCTCTGGAAAAGCTGGCAATCAGTTTTGGATTCTGCTTTAACAGTTCATCTGCCTCTTTACGGCTGTAACCACCGGATAGTGCCACAATCCGCACAATCCTCGGATCATTCATTAGATCATTGTAAGCTCCAGCCACAGAAGGGATAGACACCTTCAGCATAATGTTCATTGAATCATCCCGTTTTTTCAGATGGCTTATAATTTCCTCAATCAATATTTCCTCTGCTTCTTGTTTGCTGCTGCTATGAATATCTACCTCCGGTTCCACTATTGGTATAAATCCTGCATCATAAATTTTCTGACCTAAATCAAACTGCTGTTCTACAATCGCATGAATACCCACCCTGTTCGCTTCATGAATAACGGAACGCATCTTTGTTCCAAAAATATTTCTGGCGGCCGCTCTATTTAAAAGCTCATCCAGTTTAGGAATCGGCTTCATCAACTGAACCCCGTCCTTTAGTTCATCCAGTCCATTGTCAATTTTCAGAAATGGGACAATCCCTTTTTTCTCCCATAGATAATCTGCAGTATACAGGTTGTCAATTTTACGTTCCATTGTTTTTTCAAACAGGATTGCACCTAAAATATGATTGGACGAAAATGCCTTGCTTGCAATAATCCGGCTTCTCATCTGCTGAATCAGATCATACATCTCATCCTCAGTATGGTATTCTGACGTATCAATTCCATAATCACTCAAAGCCTTCGGTGTACTTCCTCCGCTCTGATCCAATGCTGCAATGAATCCGGCACCATGCTTCATTCGTTCTAATTGTTCTGATTTCATGTTATACATAACCTCCTTTATCTTCTACGCCATTTACTTTTGACTGATACACTGTTTCACTTCCCTCTATAGGTTAGTTTGTGCTAACCCGTTTTATATATCAAGTATGCATCCTTTTTATTTGTATGTCAAGAATCCAGTTGATATAATTTAAAACACTTTGAAAAAACAGGACAGGGCAAATATAGTTTCCATCCCATTTCGGGGAAAAAGTCGGCAATAAAAAAACAGGAGTATCTTCATTTAGAGTATACTCCTGCTAATTTTATTTGATATCTATCTATACTATTTGCCTGCTGTAACTAGATATTTCATTATATTGAACCTGAATTCTGTCAAAACAATCTTGTATTGTATTTTTACTTAATCCAGAAAATGCTGCTTCCACATCACTGGCAAAGTCTTTTGGGATAAATGCATCTTTTTGCATTAGTAATCGGCCCAAACTGCCTTTCTCATTAAGAATATACATTCCATTTATGGCATACAGAACCTGCAGTAGGCTGACTGCACACCGAAACAATGAACCGGCAGCATATAGAACATCTCCTTTTCCAATTGCCTTCGTACCACACTGTTTTGAAAACTCACATTCCCATAAGAATTTTTCTATTACAGCTTTCTGGTAGCTTTTAGGTAAATCGATCAGCCTTTTTTTCTGTTCTGAGATAAGGCTGTTATTGCTGCACAAAATTTTGCAATATGCCACCTCTCCCATATAAATAGAATTTACAAATCCAAACGGATGACCGCATTGATAGTCTATGGAGATTTTTCCATCAATACAATCGTCAATTACAGTAATAACTTTTTGGGTATTCCTGAAAAGAATATCCACAGCAATACCATCAATTTTCAGCCAGCCTCCGCCGTTAATCCACGGCCCCCATTGACCGGGATCGGTTATAATATTAATTCGGTGTTCCTCATCAAGTGAGACAGCCTTTTCTCTGAATGATGTAAGGTCAAATGATTCCTCATCATAGTATATTCCTATATCTATATCAGAATCTTTGTTCGCCGTACCCGTAGCGCGGGAACCACCCAAAACGATGGCATCAATCCCGGCAACTCCGTCAAAGGCGTGTATGATCTGTGTTAATATGTTTTCTATTTTATTAGTCATATAAATTTCTCCTACTCTGTATTTTCTAACCCTAATTGAAAGCCGTTATTATGAATATAAAAATTCAGCGCCTTTACAAGAAAGTTTTTTATAGGCTCCTGAATATCCCTGGCTTCATATGGCCAGTTTGAAATATCCAGACCTGCGTTGATCAGTGACATCAGTAAATTAATATCTCCTGATGAAAATTCATTTACCATGTTCCACCATTGTTTTGCAAATTCCTGACCTTCTTCACCTTTGGGCTCAACACCTTTTTCATAAAGTTCTTTCAATTTATCAAAGACTTCTTTTACTTTCATATTGTCAGGCATGGTAAATAATTGGATTGCGAAGCTTTTCAGCTGATCATCATTAAAATATCGTATTACAAAGGCATATGGATTGCCCCGTCTCATAGATTCCATAATTGTGATCAGACGATCCATATTGATCTCTTGATTGGTATTTGTTTCAGCTATCACAGTATCAAGCATTCCTACAATATTATTTAATTGTTCAATTTGTCCTGTGAGTGCATTTCGCTGCATTGTAAATATATTTTTTAAATCTGCTGATGTATCTAAATCTAAAATTTTTTCATTAATTTCTTCCAAAGAAAATCCCAATGATTTAAGGAAAAGAATCTGTTCAAGACGCAAAACATCTTCTCGGGTATACTTTCTTCTTCCGCCTTCGGTAATAATTGGTTTTAGCAAATGCTGTTCATCATAATATTGAAGTGTCCGTACAGTAACACCACCTATACGTGCTAATTCTCCAATTGTAAACAAATGTTCCTGATTCACCTTAATTTATGCCTCCCGGCGTTTTTAGTATAACTTCCCGAACCGGTATTGCCTGATGACAATATGGGCACTCGCCGATCTTGACTGCATTTTCCCCGAACTGCCCTATTTTGATGCCAGGTTTCTTCGCCTTAACAGCCTCCATATCTGAATCGTCTTCTTCAGAATCCCCATTTTCTTTTTTGATAAGAATAGAGTTAAATGGAACACATTTGTGACAATTGGGACAGAATCCGGGCTGCTCATTTCGGGGCCAGGTAATTTCAGCCTCTCCTTGTCTTGTCTTAATAACAAATTTATCTTTCATATAATACACCTTCCTTTTCATGTTATCTTAATTCTAATACATTACGCTACGTAACATGCAAGAGGTTCACTACAGAAATTTTACCTGGTGTATGGTTCCAGCAGGAACAGGAGCTGTTTAGTAACTTCCTGTACACTACAAGGCATGGAATTATTGATCCACCATTCCAATACTCCAATAAACCCGGAGGTTAAAAAATGAGTGGTGATACCATTTGAAAACTTGTTGTCTTCTGACTTTTTCCCTATAACCCCGGTTACTGTTTCCGCAATAATCACATATAAGCGACTGCGGAAAAATCCAAATCCCTCGTTGTTAAGAAGCAACTTATAAATCGTAAAATTTTTCTCCAGATATTCAAAAACACGTTGAATTGCACCGGGATCTAAAGTGGTATTGGAACTATTGGCACAGTGATTTACCAGCAGCTCAATATATTTTTCAATACACTTGTCAAGCAGGTCATATTTATCCATATAATGCAGATAAACAGTCCCACGGTTTATATCTGCTCGTTCTGCAATATCATTAATGGTGATTTTCTCAAATTCTTTTTCGGATAGCAGGTCGATAAAGGTATCCATAATCAACTGCCTTGTTTTTTTAATTCTTCTATCCACAGTGTTCTCCTTCAGGCATTAAACAGATCAGTATATTATGTTGAGTTTTCAACAATTGGAATGAACATAACCATTGTAACTCGGGTCACAAATCAGTACACTAACAGTACCAAACACGTGTTGAAAAGTCAACATACGATTAGTCAGGAGGTTGTTTTATGAAAATACTAATTTGGGGCCGCGGCGTTATAGGGACACAGTATGCCTGGGCATTGGAAAATGCAGGCCACACCGTTGAGTTCTATGTGCGGGAAGGCAGGAAGGCACAATACGGTTCCTATGTAAATTTGGAACTATGGGATAAAAGAAAAAGTAAAAAAGGCCGTATCGTTAAAGAGAAATGGGATATTGTCATGCACGAAGAGTTAAAGGGAAATCACGACTATGACCTGATTTTTATAAGCGTCAATCCCCAACAGATATCAAGTGTGGTTAAGTACCTGGCACCACGGGTTGGAAATGCAACAGTTCTTTTTTTCAGTAACTTTTGGCAAGACCCTCAATTAGCTGTTTCTCCGATTCCGCGCAATCAGATTGTTTATGGCTTCCCCGGTGGAGGAGGCGGATTTGAAGGGAACACATTGTACGGCGGATTTTACAAAACTGTCCAGTTTGGAACTTTTGAATCCCAGCCCGCCAAAAGGGATCTGGAGGTTCGTAAGCTTTTTGCTCAGGCAGGCTTCAAGATCAAGGTTGAAAAGGATATAAAAAGCTGGCTCTGGAATCACTTCGCATTCAATGCTGCAATGGAAGCCGAAGTATTAAAAAGCGGCAGTTTTAAAAAAGTAATTTCCTCACGAGAAGCGCTGGATGGAGTAGGCCGAAACTTGAAAGAAATAACCCCTGTTTTAAAAGCAAGGGGATCGAAACTTGACCCTTTGACGATTGTGTTAAGCAGTCTGCCACCGAAAGCCGTAGGTTTTATTATGACTCATGTTGTTTTTTCTCCAAAAAGCATGGCTTATACGCTTATGGCCCATAACCACTTTAAAGTTGGCTATGCTGTACAGGAAATTATTACAGCTGCAAAAAAGTATGGGATAAAGGTACCAAGGCTTTATGAAGTAGAAAACCTGATTCCGAAGCAATAAACCAGGATCTCCTGCCGTAGAATAATAACTATGCCAGGAGGTCCTGTTCCATTGCGGGAGGATGCAAGCTATTTATTCGATTAAATTTCATGAATAAAATTTTTCGGTACTGCTTCTGTTGCTTTATCAATAAAAGCAGCAACTTTACTTGAGCTTTCCTTCATACCACTATTAACCCAATTTTTTATTACGGCAATACTGCCATATGCAGTAAACGTATACCAATTATCGAATAACTTTTGATCTATATTTTTTACTTCCTTTTTCCATTTTTCTATATTAAAATCATGGCTGATATAAATAATCCGTTCTAATAAATCCTTATCCCCATTTTCTGAAAATAATACTTCGCATATATTTCTATTTGCCTTTATATACTTACAGATTTCATATGAAAGTTTTCCACAGGCTTCAAGATTTATGGTATGATCCACAACCTGCCTGATTTCTTCATATAACTCATCTTCAATACTTGATAATAGTTCAAACTGATTTGCATAATGTGAATAAAAAGTATTGCGATTTATATCTGCTTTCTTACATATATCTGTCACTGTAATTTTGCTGATAGGACGCTCTCTCATAAGTTCCAGTAAACTGTTTTTTATAACCATCTTTGTATATCTTACTCGTTGGTCTGCTTTTTCGTATGCCATAATATTCTCCCTAAATAAATCAGTAAACGAACAATTCATATATAATTTGTAAGATATCGAACGCATTGTTATCGAACTGACTGTTGATTAAGTAACACTGTATCAGTATAATATATTTGAACGTTCGACTCAATCATAATTTTAGCTGGAGGTAAATCAATGGGAAATATTACAATAGTTCCTGTATGGATGATACAGGATATTTTAGTTTTAATTATTGCCACTTTCATGATTTTTTATATAATAGAGAATGAAGAGCGTCCGAAGATTGTATTAATGCAATTTATATGCTTTGTCTTTTTATACGCATCGGCCTTTGAAAATGTTGCTGTATTTATGGGATCTATAGGAAAAGAAGGTTTTTACTCCTATGGGCACAGTATCCTAATGATATTCAATGTACCATTAACAGTTCCGATTATTGAGTTTCTTATTGTTTACTCAACGTTACGTGTTTTGAAGACGATAAATATACCGTCATGGACGAAACCATTCATTGCTGGACTAAGTGCTATGATTTTTGATTTTTCACTGGATCCGGTCGCAGTAAAACAGATTTTTCAAACTACGGAAGGAATCATTGGCAGGTGGAGTTATTATCCCCTCCCAGGTGAACCTGTCATTTATGGGGAACCTGTCATGAATTTTACAGGCTGGATCTATATAGCCGGATACTGGACTGCATTTATCTTAATCGGTGAATGGTGGCATAAAAAGAGTGGTTACAGTAGGCTGATTGGTTATCTGTATCCGGTTTTGGCTTCCATTCTTTCTCTGGTTTGTTTGGTTTCACCTATATCCAACTTCTTTAATTATATGGGACCATTTTTCACCAGAACTTCTAACATGCAATGGGTAATGTTGATTGCTCTTTCTATAATTTCAGTGGGGATATTCGTGTTAGCCTTCGTTAAGTACTGGGATGGCAGGGTTGTTAGTTCTTTGAATTACAAAAAAGATTTTCCAATTATGTTTACTTTCCTGGGCTTTCCTCTGGTTAATACCTTATTTTGTGTCATTGGTGGATACATGGAGATACTATGGCTTGTTGTCCTGGCAGAATTGTTATTATTGATAGGCTGGTGTGGAATTTATATTCTGAGTAATAAAGTAAATCCCAAAAGAATAAAGAATTAGAGTATGCCCCCTCTCCTAACCTTCGGGTTAGGAGGGGGGGATCACGCTATAAATAACGCTTATTTTATTCTATGATTACTTTCAGACTGTTTTCAAAACAATAATTAGATAATTCATTCCCTATACCGGGTAAATCCGGTATTGATATCGATCCATCTATCGGCTGATAATCGTGAATACACAGCTTTTTATTATATGAGTGCAGATTGTAAACATGATGCTCGTGGATTGTAAAATTAGGTATTGCTGCCTCTAAATGGAGTGCTACGGCTGTAGAAAGAGGACTGGCACAAACATGAGCTTGTATCCCAATATCATATACATACGCCATATCACATATTTTTTTTGTTTCAGTTAAACCTCCGCAATTTCCAATATCAGGCTGGGCTATTTGTATGGAATTATCCTTAAAATATTGCTCAAATCCCCATCTTGTGTAAATCCTTTCACCATGAGCAATTGGAATATTAATATTTTTACTAACATAATTATTTAATGAAGGACTTGGTGTTGTTGGCTCTTCATACATAAAAATATGATATCTTTCAACCAGCTTCCCAAGCTGTACCGCAGACTGAGCATCAAGATACGAATGGTTTTCCATAATAATATCTACATCATCACCTACAGCATTTCGAACTGCTTCGATTCTTTCTGTTACCATTTTTATTTTATTTGGTGGAAGCAAACCTGTGGTATCTTCACTGGTTAACCTGTTTCCATACTCATCAAATGTAAAGAAATCTATTTTTATAGCATCATAGCCCTCAGATACGGCTTTTTTAGAATATTCCACATATTCTCTCGGTGAAGCTGCTGATAATTTCGTATCACCCCAGCCAAATTGAAGCTGACTGGCATAGCACCTTAGTTTATTTCTCAACTTTCCACCTAAAAGTTTGTAAATTGGAACTTCAAAATACTTGCCTTTAATATCCCATAGTGCAATATCAATTGCAGATATACCACTGAAAATTACTGGCCCCCCATTTTGCCCCCAAAATGTTGACCTATATAATTTATTCCAAATCACTTCATGGTCAAGTGGGTCCATGCCTATAATAAGTTTTGCTAAATCTTGTATCATTCCATATGCTGCTGTTGAACCAACCCCATATGCCATAGCCGCTTCACCATCTCCATAAATTCCTTTATCCGTATATATTCTGCAGACGATAGGCCTCCACCCTGGATTATCTAAGGACTTTACATCAACTTGCATCACTTCAACTTTTATGATCTTCATACTTATCTCCCAGCTCCTTTTTTAGAATCCCGGTACATAACAACCTTTGAATATATTATTTATTTCATCTCTCATTCCATCAGATGTATATGCCTTTATTAAGGCATCCACCCACGGTTCATTTTTTCTATCCGGATTAATAACAAACCCAACCCCGAAATCTTCTAAATCATCTGATGTACAAATTTCTTTATCTAGAGATATATTGTTACTAACCATAAACATCTTTGCACAACAAATTGCATCCACATCTGGTAATGATGAAACTACTTGGTGAACATGAATTTCATTAAATACCAGATTTTTAGGATTTTCAATTATATCTAACGTTGTAGGTATGGCAACTCCTTCTTGTAATTTTATTAACCCTTGTTGTTCAAGTAAGAGTAATGCCCTTGCCATGTTACTACTGTCTTGAGGTATTGTAAGTGTAGCTCCATCTGGCAGTTCTTCAACAGTTTTGTATTTATCTGAGTACATCCCAAAAACATTGTAATGTATATAAGGTGTTAACATAAATACATCCTTATCTTTGGATTTATTATACGCATCCATCCATGGCTTATGTTGATGCAAAGATGCATTAATATCTCCATTTAAAACAGCTTCATTCATAGTCGTTGCATCCTCTAATACAACTACCTCAACATCATAACCCAGCTCATTCATTTTTTCTTTTGCCACTGGATTATTAACCTCATCATAATTGAATGCAACGCAGGATAAAATTATTTTTTCTCTATCTGTAGTTTCATTTGATTTTACATTTGAAGGTGAATTATTACTAACCGTGCAAGCTGTCAGCAAAAATATTACTCCCAATATTAAAGATAAAACCCTGGTTCCACTTCTTATATTTATCATATTTACTATTCTCCTTTATCACCTTACTTTTTTATAAACCCGATCCCCCATAAACTGAATTAATATTACTAAAGCCATCAGTACAAAAACTATGGAATACATTACCCTGTTATTAAAGCTTTGATATCCATATTGCAGTGCTGAGGCTCCAAGTCCTCCCGCTCCGATTGCCCCTGCGACAGCAGTCAGATTAAGTACATGTATAATACAAAGAATTAGCCCAGAGACAAGAGATGGAAGTGCAGAAACGACAACTACTTTAAAGATGATCTGAAAATCAGATGCGCCAAAAGATTTTGCTGCCTCAATTAATGCGGGATTTACCTCCTTAAATGAGTTTTCAAACATTCTCGCCATAAATGGGGTAGATGCTATGGTCAAAGGTACTAAAGCTGATTTCCAGCCTATGCTTGAGCCTGTAATAAATCTTGTCAAAGGTATAATGGAAACCATTAAAATAACAAAAGGAAAGGATCTTATTATACTTATTAAAGCATTGAGGGCTGTGTTGATAACCTTACTTGGGTGAAGTCCGTCTTCTCTTGTAATATATATAGTTATTGCAATTACAAAGCCGAAAAAAACCGCCAAAAATATTTCAACACAAAGCATTCTTATGGTAGCTAAAAATGAAGGAAAAATGATTCTCTCTAGGATTTCACTCCACGGTAAATATCTCATTACGTCTCCTCCTTTTCATTCAAAAGTAACTTTCTATATGAGACATTATTTTGTCTAAAATAATTTACAAAGTCACTCTCAAAAGCTTCAGGAATATCAATGATATATGTATCATACTTATTTTCTTTAAACTGTTCTGTGCTGCTATAAATTATAGAATACACACTTTTAAGTTCCACTCCCATTCTGGACATAAAGTCATTATTATTAATATCTTGCTTAAAAGTAATTCTATAATTACATCCACTTTTAATTTCTAATTCATCAACACCCACAAAGCGCTCAAGTGCCGGAGAATATCTCATGAAAACTTCATCAACGTGACCATTTTCCACAACATGTCCATCTTCCAGTAAAATAACATCATCACAAATTTGTCTTACCACAGACATCTGATGCGTTACAACTATTATTGTTATATCTAAACTTTCATTTATCATTTTTAGTAAATTTAAGATATCTTTGGTTGTTTTAGGATCAAGAGCTGATGTTGCCTCATCACAAAGCAGTATTTCAGGATTCATAGTCAGAGCCCTTGCAATTGCAACTCTCTGTTTCTGTCCTCCACTTAGGTTGCGGGTCTTAACATTAATTTTATCCTCTAAACCAGTAAGCTTTAAGAGTTCTTTAACTCTGGCCTGTATTTCCTTTTTGGGGATATTCCAGCAACGCATTGGCAGAGCAATATTATCATATACCGTTTTCCGGTCTATTAAGGAAAAATGTTGGAATATCATACCAATATTTTTCCGAAATGAGTTTAATTCTTTTTTACTTAAACTGCTTATTTCAACACCATTAATGGTTACACTCCCACTTTGATAAGACTCCAGTCCATTTATGCATCTTAAGAGAGTAGATTTTCCTACTCCGCTTTTCCCCACAAGACCACAAATTCGTCCTCTCTCTATCGTGAAAGAAATATCATTTAATATATTTAAAGTTCCGAAACTTTTGTTTAACTGGTTGATTTTAATCATATGTTTTTTTTCTGACGACACCCCTTTCTATAATTTTAAACAATAATTCATTAATAAGTATATTATTTTATGTGCACATCATTGATAATATCATCTTGTTATACATATAGTCCAATCAATAATTCTTATCACAAACATGGAAACCTTTGCTTTTTTTTATATCGCTTAAACGGAGTGTTTTTTTATCTATTTCCTCCTACAATCTGATGTTTGCTTCGGACAAAAAAAAAGTACATTTTCAAACTGAAAACATACTTTCTATTGATGGTGGAATCTTTTTCTATTTGCATAGTTTTATAAAACTTTTTGCACTTTCTGTCAGGAACTTATTTTTATGATGAATAATGTAAAACTCTCTTTTAAATTCAATATCCTTTAAATGAAATACACTGATTTCTTTTCTCTCCAAGGCATCTTTCACCAAAAGATACGGCAGTATGGAGATTCCCAGATTTTCACCTACAGCCCTGACTATTGCCTGGGTACTGGTACTTTCCCACGCTGGTGAAATCTCAATGTTATGCATTGTCATAATGCTGTCAAATATGTTTCTTCCGGCGCTTCCAGACTCTCTCATTATAAAACTTTCATCGCAAAGCTGCGTTAATTCAATCTGATTCTGTTCTGCAAACTTATGGTTGATTGCGCAAATTGGAACCAGCTCATCATCACGAAATTTGTATTTTACCAGATAGGAACTGTGGACAAGCTCTTCAATTAAGCCAATATCTATTTTATTAGATAAAACGTATTGTTGAATTCTATCAGAATTATCAATCACCACTTTTACTTCCATATGTGGATGCATTCCCTTAAATGCCGATACATATCCAGGCAACAGATAATTTCCAATTGTAATACTTGTGCCAATGCGAATGACACCTATGCCATCAAGATTTTTCACTTCTTTTTCCATATCCTCAAAAAGACCAACAATATGTGTTGCATATTGAAGAAAGCGCTTACCGTCTTCTGTTATATAAAGCCTTTTTGCGATACGGTCAAATAACTTAATTCCATAATAATCTTCAAGCTCAGAAATTGCCAGGCTAATAGATGGCTGCGCAATGTAAAGCTTTTCTCCGGCAGCTGTTGCGCTGCCTGTTTCACAGACTGTGACAAATATTTTAAGATGTCTGAGCGTCATTACTTTCTCCCTTTGTTATAATAAATTTATTATGAACTATATATTATAATACTATTTTGAATATATAGTTTCAAGTATTATAATGAATTATAGAGGAGGGCTAAAAAATTGGAAACCAAAACACATATCTACAGAAAACTATTCAGCTCCACATTTTATTTAAGTGCTTTTACCTTTGGCGGCGGCTTTGTTATCATTCCACTGATGAAAAAAAAATTTGTGGACGATCTTCATTGGATTGAGGAAGATGAAATGCTGAATTTAGCAGCAATTGCACAATCCTCTCCGGGAGCTGTTGCTGTCAATGCGTCCATACTTTTAGGGTATAAAGTCTCAGGTATATTGGGAGCATTAGTCACAATTTTAGGCACAATACTGCCACCGCTTATCATTATTTCAGTTATATCACTATTTTACACTGCATTTCGAGACAACACTGTAGTAAATGCTGTTTTGAAAGGGATGCAGGCAGGAGTAGCTGCTGTTATTGCTGATGTTGTAATTAATCTTGGGAGTAACGTAATTAAGGAAAAGAATATCGTATCGGCACTTGTTATGGTGTGTGCCTTTGCTGCAACCTTTTTCTTCAAAGTGAATGTCATGTACATTATTTTAGTCTGTGGCTGCATTGGGGCAACAAAAATATTAATTCAAGTAAAAAATTCTCCAAAGGATGGTGATAAGTAATGACAATGCTACAACTGTTTTGGAGTTTTTTTCAAATTGGAATGTTCAGCATCGGCGGTGGGATGGCTGCTATGCCTCTTATTCAAAACCAAGTAGTTGATTTACATAATTGGCTGACCCTTACAGAGTTTACTGACCTTATTACAATTGCAGAAATGACACCGGGCCCCATCGCCATCAATTCCGCTACATTTGTGGGCATACGGATTGCAGGTGTTCCGGGTGCTTTAATTGCAACTTTGGGATGTATTCTTCCATCCTGCATCATTGTATCGTTATTAGCCTGGGTTTATTTCAAATACAAAGAATTAACATTAATACAGGGCATACTCGAAGGGTTAAGACCGGCTGTTGTGGCGCTGATTGCATCTGCTGGTCTATCTATTTTTACTTTGGCTATATGGGGGAAAGGCGGATTTTCTATAAATGTGCAGTCTATCAATTATATTTCGCTGCTACTCTTTAGTGTGGCCGTATTTATACTGCGCAAGTGGAAACCAAATCCTGTTTTTGTAATGGTTGGCTCAGGCATAATTGGCGGAACCGTTTATTTATTGATGTAAGGAGGGGCAGACTATGAAATTACGAATACGAAAAGGTCTATTTTCTTGGAAACTGCAAGACGAAAACGGTACTACTTTGGCAAAAATTTGCAGCAGAAAGCTTGTAGGGTCAGCAAAAAAAATAATTGACGCAAAGGGAAATACGATATTTACCACAGATATTGTAAACTTACCAAAGCAAACAGAAAGCTGGAACCGTGGGGACTCAAGAAAGTATATGATCTATAAAGATACACAGCCGGTAGCAACTGCAAATCTTTTCTTTGCAACAAATCCAGAACGAACAAAAACACAGAGCTTTACTTTACGCCCCCCTAAGGCAGATAAAATGGAGGTTGAATCTTCATACGGAATATGGGTAGTTCAGCGGCAAAAGAACAATGGATTAAACATTACCCATGATGATACTTCTATTGGAATTATATCTCCATTTTTTTCGTTTAAGCCTGTTTTTTTAGAGCTTTCAGAAAAATACGAAATAACATTTTGGGCCAGTATCTATATGCTTGTAGAGTATATGATGCATGAAGACGACTTTATTGTGGTTTAACGCGTTCCCAAAGCAGCTGATTATTTTTAAACCGGGCGCTGATCTTGCCCATATCTTTCAGCCATGAGAGGTATGAGCGAACGGTACTGCCAACCAGAACATACTGCTCAAAGTTCATCTGTAAACCGTATTCCGCAAAGAGCTTTTGCAAAACCTGTTCAGAACAAAGAGGAGTTGCACAGATTGCAATAATCTTCTCGGCAATCTCATTTACCTTGTCAATATTGAACTGTGCGAGGGGTGCGATCTGGTCTGTTGCCTCGGCATGAGCCGGAACAAATATTTTTGCCTCCAGCCTCTTTATCATTTCAAGGGTATCAAGGTAAGAGGCAACATCGTAAATAAAGCTGATTTGATATTTTTCAAGGGTTTCCCTGCTGGATAGGCAATCTGCCAAAAAGACTACATCATCAGCATTCCGAAAGCCTACCATATCAAAAAAGTGCCCCGGCAGAGGAATTTTCTGAAAACCATTGGGCAATGCGTCATCGGTGAGATACTCTGCGTTACTCTCCTGCGCCATAAGGAACTTATGCCTCAGGTCTTTGGGCGGAAAGCCGCCGTAAAGAAAGCTTGGCTCTAAAATAGGATGCCGGGTGAAACCACAGTCAATTCCGGGCGCATATATCTTGCATCCAGTCTTATTCTGTAAATACTGGTTGCCGCCAATATGGTCGGCATTGGAATGTGTGTTGAAAATAGCTGTTAAATGCCAGTTGTTTGCGTCCAAATGCTGACGCACTTTTCGTCCGGCATCTTTATCGTTTCCGCTATCAATCAGACAAACATCGGTATCATTTAATTTTACAACTCCTATTTTCGCAGGGCTTTGAATATAGTAGCTGTTCTCTGCAATTTGTACTAATTCATACATGGTAGTTCGCTCCTTCCATCAGTGGTTTGGTTTCATGATTATTTTACAACCTAAATGATAACTTTTTCCGGATCTATTCCCAAAGTGCCGCCAATGACCTCTTGTAAAGCTTTTACATACTTTTTTTGTCTTTCAGAATTACTGATATATTCGTCATAATAATTACTGTTTGGTATGCTGTTAACTGTACGGATAATGATCTCGGCAGTTTCTAAAGGGTAGGATACCTTAAAGTCACCTTCATTGATACCCTGCTCTATGATTCTCGCTAAGAGTGGTACTAGCCGTGTTGATGATTTTAAAACGTATTTATATTGAAATACATCTGCTTGCATCAGCTTTCCCAATAAAACAGCATATTCCTTTTTTGAAGACTGAAAAACCGTCTTATCTCTCATGAATTTTTCAAACTTATCCATTGCAGAGAGCTTGCTGTTTTCAACTGCAGGCATTAAAAAATCAATTGCATCATCCATAAGAGAATCAATGCTGGCTTCTAAAAGTTCCTCTTTTGACTTGAAATAGTGATAAAAAGCGCCCTTAGATATACCAGCGACTTCTAAAATATCACTAATATTCGTTTCATTATAACCTTTTGTCATAAACACTTGTTCTGCAATTTTAAGTAGTTCAATCCTTTTTACAGGATAATTTTCCGCTGTTCTGGCCATATTTCCCTCAATCAACAATTTTCATATTTTTAATTAATAAATACCCTTTAGGACGCTTTAATATAAATGTTTCCCATATCAATGCCAACATTCTGTTTATCTTTATTTTAGGAGATAAATAATACAATAAATTAAATGGTTGTGACAAATACTGCATACTTCCGTACGTATGAGATAAAATAAACTCTGTTTTCAACCAGTTTCTGCGATAGATATCTAAATAAAATGATTTAGCAATAAAGAATACGGACTCAAGCCTATTCTCACCTGTTAACACTAATCCTTTGTTATATCTCGGATGGATCAGAACAGGCTTATCAATCGATCCGATTTTATGGATTAGAGATGAGGATAAAAAAGTGTATAAATCATCTTTGAACATATCTATTGTAAGACATACCCCTTCTATTTTCAATTCATTTATACATCTTTCTATTTCTTGAACACTCCACTCCGGAATAAAAGGGTCTACAGCGCAGAATCCATTAATACGGTTTTCATACCGCTGACTTAATTGTGCCAATCGATTATTAAATTCAAATATTATCTTTTTTCTCTCTTCTACATCAAGTGTCCATAACTCAGGCTGGTCGATTGATAAATACACTTTTTCAGTTGTTCCAGATTGAATCATTTCGATTGCTTTAACTTCATCATGACAATGATAACATATTTTATCATTTAATTTTCCGAACTCAGGAAGTTTTAATTTTGACAAAACAGGAGCCTCTATTGGTAATGATTTATTTGAAAACAATCTCTGTGCATTATCCATAAAAATATCTTTTATTTGTTCCTCGGTCATTTCATACTTCTCATCAATTGAGGAATAAGCCTTAATAACTTCATTTACTGCAGTTTCATTTGCCCACCCGATGTCTCCACCGAAAACAACATGTCTCCAATCAGAAAAGGATAATAAATATGGGAGCTGATCATCATATGCCTTCGAAGCTGTATCTAGAAAAATTTGATTTTTCCATGTATCCAATTCTGATTCAATTTTGGGATTGCTTAATTTAAGATGTTCTACTACCGCTGGGAACAATGTAGAAATAATTCCCCCGCCATGGGAGAAAACCCATTTGATATTAGGAAACTTTAAATGAAACCCGCTTTGTATAAAATCTAAAATCGCTGTTGTGGTATCGTTTTGCCATAAATAAAGAGGATTAAGAAACATAAAATCTTTTTTTCCCGGGACTTCATTTGGATGAACATAAATAACAGCCTTTCTATTATTAAGAACTTCATAAAAAGGTTCAAAAGACTGGTGTCCCAGATAATATCCTTCAACATTGGATAACATGGCAATGCCATCTAGTTTTAAATCATCGAGAACATATTCAGCTTCTTTAATTGCACTCTCTACATCCGGAAGTGTCACTGAGCCGAACCCTCCGAATCGGGTTGGATACTCCTGAATCATATCTGCAATGTATTGATTGCACTTTCTACTTAACGCAATACTGAATTCAGTATCTCTAAAATAAATACCTGGTGCTGAGATAGAGACAAAAGCTTTTTCAATATGAAACTTATCCATTATCTTGAGTGATTTCTGGGGATTCCAGTCAGGCCATTGGATTCCGGCCACAGAGATTCCCATCTTCTTCATTTCAGTTACATAAAATTCCGGGACAATGTGGTGATGTAAATCCCATTTCTTATATATTTTTTTCATTAATTAACCTCCTCAAATTAATAAACCTTCGTCGGTTTATTTATATATTAACTTTATCTTTATTACTTGTCAATTACTTCTTGAATCGGATCTCATTTTAACGGCTATAAGTGATTATAGCCTGTTACCATTCTAATGGCGTCTTCCCAGTGGATCTATTTCCGCACACAAAAAACACTGAATGTCATTAACACACTCAGTGGCTTAACTGGTATTTATAGTATGCCCGTTTTTTTCCTAATAATTCCAGAGGCCGGGTGTGGGCAGCGTCCACGTCCAAAGCCCCAAGGCGACCTTACCCTTTTTCATTCCCATAGCACGGAGTACCCCGATTTCATACTTGCGTTCCCTGATGGCGATAGATGCCAGCGTGGGGAATTATCCAAACAAGGCCAGAACAACTCCTTCTTAGTGACTTAATAATAAAGAAACGGCGTAAAAGTAAAAAACTTTTACGCCTTATAGTAACCTTTATTCATTTTCATCTGTTGATAAATCAAAAAAACTACTTTCTCAGCCGACTGACGTAAATATTCCGTGCCACCGTCTATCAGCTCTATATTGCACCATTCTCTTTGTTCTTACTATTCAATAGCAGTGCTGCAACCACACCCAGCAAACCGCAAAGTCCTGCGACTAACATAGCTGTCTCATATCCCGCCGCGCGAGCTGCCAGATCTTCCATTCCAGCTGAAACTTTGGACGCCGTCACTGCATTGCTGATTGCCTGCATAACTGCAAGTCCAACGCTTCCGGCGATACAGATCGCAATATAAGCTACCGCGTTGCCATCTGCAATCCTACTTTTCGGCAGGTATTCTTCTGCAGCATTATAGCAAAGCGTAACAAGACAGCAGTGGCCAAGGCCCCCGAAGGCTGAGATGAAGAAGATTAAGCCTAAGCTGGTAGTTGGTGACAGTGTTATTCCATAAAAGAAGGCGTTCAGTGCAACAAGCAGTGTACACATTGCCAGGAGTCCTTTGCTCTTGCCCCACTTCTTATAAAGTGCACCATAAATAGGACTCATAACAAGAGTTCCAATGGAGAATACCGTAAAAGGTAACGCCGACATTGCTGCTGTTGTACCCATAACCACCTGCATGTAATAGATAACGAACACAAACTGCCCCATACATGCTGCGCAGCCAAAAAATGACTGAATAAAGATGTAGGCTACATTACGATTGTCCTTAAATAGTCTGACAGGGAATATCGCATCGGAACCAAGTCGCACCTCTACTATTATGAATGCTGCCAGCCCTGAGAGACCCACGATCAGAAGAGTGATAATTCTGGGGCTGCCCCAACCCCATGAGTTTCCAAAATTACATGCAAGTACGATACAGCTGATCCAAATTATGAAAATTAAGGTACCAATAGAATCAAATTTCCGTGGAGTGTAATTTCTTTGCTGTGTATTTGACGGTGTAATCACCAGAGTTAAAACAAGACCGATGGCCTGAATGACAGTCATAATATAGTAGACTGATTCCCAACCCAATTGATCTACTAACAAACCAGACAGAGTTGGAACTATAATTGCAGCAATTCCCTGTGTGATTCCAATGGAAGAAAGCCACATAGCCCGCTTTGACGGCGGCCAGATCTTGTTCATCATACTAATCATATTGCTGATCAGCCCCGCATTACCAATTCCCTGCAGCATTACTATGATTAGAAACATGGGGAGATTATTTGCCAACAGTGTACCAAAATTACATAAAATCACGAGAATAAGCGAACCGCCCATAATCTTCCTGATCCCCCATTTCGGAATCAGTCGTGCCGAAACGGAAGTGGCCACCACCATAACTGCGGTCTGTAATGCTTTTCCTGCAGAATAATATTCTCCTGCATTCCAGTCGGCCATTATATAAGCGGTACACATACTAAAAGCACGCATATAGAAATGGATTCCAAAAAAGCCCACAAGAAGTGAAATCGTAACCATTGCTCTTTTCTTTGGCTCTATGTATACTAAAACATCATCGTCGTCATTTGACCCTTTCAATACTCCAGCATATTGATCTGACATACTTTTCCTCCTGTAATATAATAGATTTAAATAAAAATGAATTAAAATGTGAATAAGCTTAACTAAGGTAAGTATGGAAACAGCTGCATGAAGATTGCACAAACCGCCGTACCACAGAGGGTGGCTACACAGCTGGATACAAAAATCGGCGGATACCCGTCTTTCAGTTTGAGATCAGCTATTTCCATGTTGATTATAACCGCAGATGACCAGGGAAGCTCATCAATAATGGAGCTTGCAAAACACGATACTCTATGAATATATGCGAGACTGAGCCCTGCTTTTTGACATCGTTCCATAACCAGTGGAACTGCAATTCGAATCGAGGAGGAAGAACTTCCCGTGATAGCGGCTATTAAACAAACAGATATGATTAATATGAAACCTACCGGCACATTTAAATTAAAAATGCCGTCAATCATGCTCTGAAATTCAGGCAAAGTCTGAACGACCGCTGTAAATCCCACAATCGAAGCAACGGAACCAGTAGGAATAAACGCCATTTTCCCTCCTATGGACACGCTTTCCTTCAATTCACTCATTCCACCAAGATACGGGTAAAACAATATCACCGAAACGATCCAGCTGATCATGGTTGCTGTAAAAATATCAAGTGTAAAAAAGTTGAATAGAAGCAGCAGAATAAGAAGCGGAGCAAAGGCTTTCATAAATCCTGGTCTTGGTTTGTCTTCTATAGGCAGTAGATCCTTCGATCCATACTCAAATTTGGCACCCCGTTTCACATCATTTTTAATCATCAGGGTCAACAGTGAGGTGGTGACAAAAATTTCAACAATGATGGCAACAATGCCTCCATAGAACCCCGAATAAGACGGAGTGCCTAATATTTGCATTGCCAGTATGTTTACGATTTCTGCTGATCCCGGTCCCGTCATAGCAAACGTATAAACTCCGCAGGTCAGAATACCCATTACAAAACGTTTTGGAATATCCGCTCTCTCCATGATACGCAGTGCAATGGGATAGGTGGCAATCAGGGTAACCAGTGAGTTCATACCGCAATAGCAGACAATACCACTAACAGCAATCAGTGCCAGGATTGCAGAAATGTATTTTTGAGTCTGAGACGATCCCTCCCGAAACATTGCGTTTGCCATTTTATCTGCTATGGTGATAACCGCTCCGGATCTGTTAAACACTTGAGCCAAAAGACTACCGGAGAAAATTGCAGGAAATAGCGCCTGAAACATATCGCAGAATTTAACAAAATATGTATTAGACATTGTTTCACTATACGGTAACCCGTTCAGAATAATTATCACTGCTGCTGCTACAATTCCGACGATCAGGGGACTCCAATTCCTCATCATCAAAATCATAACAATGGCCATGCCAATAAAAATGCTAATATACCCCAACATATATCTTTCTCCTATTCTTGATGCCAGATGACTTTTTAGCACTTACACTTTGTTTTTTTAGTACCTCGGTTCTATTTCACAGCTATATCATACCAATAAATTAAAGTTTGTCAATTGTTTTTGTTAAAATTTTAGCAATTTTTTTTTAAAAAAGCATTTTATTTCTCAATAATCGAAAAAAAAGCTGCATGATTTGCAGCTTTTTTCATTAGACTTTATTATTTCTTCTCCTGATCATTCTCTTCCTCAAAACTGATGGCATGGGCTTTTACCGGAAGCAGCAGCCCGTTGAATAGATTTTTAAACTTCTCTTGAAGACAGAATCCCCCCTGCCCTGCCGCCCAGGAATAGACAATGCCACGGGAACCATAATATAAGGCTTCTGCTATTTGCTCCGGCTGTGACATGTTCTGAATCTCTCCGGATTTCTGGGCTTTTTCAATGAGAACCACCACTGTATTGAATAAAATCAGGTACCTTGGAAAATCTATCTCGTCACAAGTGCTCAAAAACGTGCGGTAAACTTGTCCCACCACGGACGAACCGTATTTGTTATTTTTTGTAATATAAGAATTAAAAATTGCCCATAACTGCAAAATATTTGACTCCAGTGCCATAATTTCTGCAAAATTTTCCTGGGTTGTCCGGGAGGTCTGTTCGGTAAATTCTTCGATCAGCGATTCCTTTGAAGGAAAATGATAATAGAATGTGCTTTTCGTAATTTTCGAGGATTGGCATATTTCCTGAATAGTTACATTATCATAACCCTTTTCCTGAAACAAATCCAAAGCACATTCCACAATCCTTCTATGAGTCTTGTTATTAATTGATTTTGACATAAGTCCTCCTAAAAAAAGATTGACAAAAAAAAGATAAAGTAATATTCTTAGTACTGTTATACTATTTTTTATTACCTCGGTACTATTTTTTTCACACTTTAATTTATTTTTTTTCAAATACCACGACGGTACCCTGCCGTCGCACCTACATTTTATAATATCCAAACAAATAAATCAACAAAAGGAGGAATAGTAATCCTATGTTACTTTTTCAAGAAGGTAAAATTCGTAATTTGACAATTAAAAATAGAATTGCATTAGCCCCTATGGGGCAGCCAGCAGATATTGATGGTGGCTTCACACAAAGCAATATTGATTATTTGGTAGACTTGTCCTATTGTTTCATTTACATGTATACCATAATTAATTGTTTCAGAAACAACTATAATCAAAATTATTGATATAAGAATAGATACAGCTGAAGCAACAAGCTTTCTAAAGGTAATACCTGTGGAAAACCCTACTTTAAAAGCAATAAATCCTATGATGGCACCCAATGTATTTGATATAATATCCGCAATATCAAATGTACCCATGAAAGTTAGTGACTGTAGTACTTCCAAAGATGAAATCACTAATACAAATAATGAGATAAACTTTCTAAAACGGATACGATATAACAATGGAAATATAATTCCAAAAGGAATAAAGGCAGCAATGTTTCCGAAATCATATAACCAAGACATCGTTAATTCCGGAAACCTAAGGGGAATAACTTCCGGGATAAGTATAAATGTATACTCACTATAATTGATTCTGGCGTCTGTTCTATTAAATCCAAGAAACATGAAATATAATACTAAAATTGCATATACTATCAATCCCGCAAATATGAATCTGCGTAAATTGCTCTTAATAACTCCAGTATTATCCTTTGGCACTTTTCTGCCCCCTGATATTTTTTCTTCCTTATTTTTTATATTTAAAATCTCCTTTTAAAGAATACCTCATATTTTACCTCTGTATTACAGAAGCAACCATAGCGGTAGCAGGGCATCTGTGTCTTGCATAGGCTGCTGTATTATCATTTTCATCACCCGTTTCCATCATATCGGTGTTACGATATGATGTCAAGGTAAGATAGATAGTTCTCTAAAAGCACTAGATGTAGAAAAATAGCGGGCAATATCTTCGCCTTCTATTGTCCATTCACTGCCGTGGTATTGGTTTTCTAATTCATGATAATTGCTTCAAATTCTTTTAGAACGAACAAATACATCGCTTAAAAGCATTTCTTTCTCTTTCATAATACCTGCCTTTCTAAAATACTATATGCGTTGTTATAATTTTTCAAATGTTCATCAAACAATTCTTTGTTTAATAATATTGGTGTTATGGGTTCGCCATAAAAATCTTCTGTTTCTCCAATAACTTTACATCCAAATTTTAATAACATATTTACAGTTACTTCTCTTGCTTCAATATATAACTTATCTGTATATTGTCCAAAAATCTCTTTTAATGATTGAATAGCCATTTTTTGACCGATACCTAAACCTCTCAGTCTTTTATCAACGGCAAATCTTCCCCATTTCCATTTATCTTTTTCTTTCCATGTTGCGACAACCCCAATAACATCTCCACCTACTCTTGCACACCACCAGATTGGTTTTAAATTAGCATCAATTGCAATTGATTCTGCCGGGATCCCCTGCTCATTAGCAAATACTTCTGTTGCTAATTTTATTGAATCCTCCATATAATTTTCTGAGATTTTTTCAATCAAAATTCTAGAATCATTCTTTCTAAGATTGTTTTTTAATGCAAGAATACGGAATACTCTAAATGCTCTAACAATATTGTCCGCGTCCTGGCTATCTCCTAAATCTAAAATTTCATTCATAAATATATTTGCTTTATAATCCCCATCGTTAATAGTTGTCAGACCTAATGGTAAAAGACAAATATCTTTCATTCTCTTATCATCTTCCGACTTTTTCAGTTCTAAGTATTTTTTTGCTTCCAGATTACTAACTATTCTACTAAGTGAAGCCTTATCAATACCCAGGCTTATCAACAATTCATTAAAAGGAGTCTTTCCGTTTTGCCTTAGATAATTTAATATATGTGCTTGTGCAAGTGTCAAGCCTGAATTAAAGCAATTGTGATTTAATAAACCTAATTCCCTCACGATTAATCTTATCTCGCTTCTAACCATTTCCTCTTTATTCATACCACGTCTCCGAGTTGATTGATATTATCAACTATATTATCTCATTCTAATTTTTTTGTCAAGGCGACTTACAAAAATGGGTATGCTCCTAGTGGGCTTGAAACTCATGCAACCCAAAGCACATCGGGCAAGCAGTTCTGCAGCAATTGCACTCCACAGTCTCAAAGCCACGTTTTGACTTACCATAGCTGTTGGTTCGACACGTTTTCTGCTCGACTCCATTTTCGTTGATTGCCCCTACCGGACAGTTTCGGATACATAAATCACAATGTTCAAGGCATATTCCGGAAGCAAATTCATCGGATTCTATTTCCAGATTGGTCAAAACACATCCGATAACCAGGCGGTTCCCATACTCTCTGTTGAGCAGAAGCGTACTCTTGCCAAACGTACCTATTCCGGAAAGGTATGCAACATGCTTCATTGACAGTAAGCCACGACCTTCCATTTTATCTTCATCCCAATAGTCATAAGGTCCATCGCTGGGTAACGGCACTCCTAACCCGTGATATGTATTCTCTAAAACAACTGCGGTATGATAAGCAATACGATCCACTTGTGGACAAGCAAAATTATTAAAGTAGGAATATATTAATCTGGAATCAGCTATATATATTCCTTTGGGAAGGGCTATTCCAAAAGCAACCACACTTTTGCAATCCGCAAATATGTCACATGGATGAAACCCTTTGGGAGCTCCCGCAAATCGCTCTATTGCTGCAAATCCACAAATATTCGCTCCTAAGCCGAGAACTTTTTCCCTCAATTCCTCTTTCATAGCAGTTTCCCCCTATTTCCTCTTGCATCCATATCGGTCTTTTTGAGCTAAATACATTATATTGGCTTTCGTGCTCATGTTCAGGTAAGCCTTCACACCTTTTATGGGAATATCTGCCTCGGTCAGACTTAAGACCTGTTCTGGAAAAATATCTGCGTTCATATTTGCTCCTTAAACTCGAATTTCAGTTAGACACTGGATTTTTTAATTGCGCCTGCTGTATGTTTATGTTACTATACATTTATCTATCTGTAAAACTATACATTTCTATTATAATTATCGATTATTTCGATCGTTGAGGAAGGGAGTAAATTGTTGTGGATTTAAAGCAGCTGAAGACTTTTGTTGTTCTCTCAAAAAATAAAAACTATACCAAAACAGCCGATGAGCTCGGCTACGCACAATCCAGTATTTCTGCACAAATTCAGCAATTAGAGCAGGAACTGAACACAAAACTCCTTGATCGTATTGGAAAGAGGGTTTTTCTTACCGCCGAAGGAGAAATGTTATTGCCATGTGCAATAGAAATGCTGGCTCTTGCTTCAAATATCAAAGATAGAATCGATAGTAGCCTTTCATCTAGTGGGCAGCTCATTATCGGGGTCTCTGAATCACTTTGTATTTTTAAGCTACCGGAAATTGTAGACATATTTAAAAAATCCCATCCCAACATTCTACTTCAGTTAAAACTAATTGAAAACGACCAGGTCGTGCAGCAGTTGACCGATAACACAATCGATATCGCTTTAACGATAGGAAACCCCATCGAGCATCCATCAATAACTTCTTTATTGAAAAAGCGGGAGGAAATTCTGGTCCTTTCCGCACCAACACATCCGTTAGCATCAAAAAATGTGCTGGATATAAAGGATTTTACCAATCAAAGGTTGATACTGACAGGCTTAGGCTGCAATTACCGTACAGCGTTTGAATATGATTTAAAATCTCATGGAATTACTTATCAAATTGCTTTGGAAGCAGGAAGTGTTCAGGCAATAAAAGAAATGGCCGCGAGTGGTTTGGGCCTGTGTGTACTTCCTAATCTGGCGGTTAGGAAAGAACGATCCGCTAATTTATTAGTCCCTCTTCCGTATAAAAATGATTACAAAATATACATTCAGCTCTTCTGCCATAATTCAAAATGGATATCACCCTATTTAGCGGACTTTATTGAACTTGTAAAGAAATCAATTTAACGAAAAGGAGATCGTAAAATGCAATATAAATTATATACAGACGTGCATGAGTTTTATAAAGATACATTTGAAGTTCTAATGTGTGATGAGACGCAAAATATGATTCTTCTAGGCAATATTATAACTGGTAATGAAGGCAAAGATAAAACGGATTGGCGAGATCCTGCAAAGTGGGTTATGGCAACGGTTTCTGATATTAGAGGTATTTGCCTGATTGCTTTAATGACGCCTCCACATAATATCACACTTTATTCAACAGGAAATATAATTAATCAACAAGTGTTTAGTGTAAAATAAAACT
>JAAOXG010000025.1 GCA_013036995.1 Lacrimispora defluvii | reverse complement strand
TCTATGTGCGAAGTTTGAGTTCATAATTAATATCCATCATTAGCCCTCCTTATAAATATAAGGATATTCTATCACAATATTGAATGATTTGTAAAGGAAATTGACAAATTAATTGGACTGCGGTATAGTAACGGGCACAGGATTTAAGTGATGATAAATAAAGGAGTGAAAAAAATATGCATGATAATTTTTACCAGATGTATTTAGACGAGATGGGAGAGATCACTCCCTGTACCGGAGAAGAACAGTTAAAGCTGATTTCAGATTTAAGAGAAGGAAATCAGGAAGCGAAAAAGAGACTGATAGAAGGAAATCTAAGAACCGCTCTGGAGTATGCCAAGGAGTATGACGGAAAAGGCGTGCTGTTATCAGATCTTGTTCAGGAAGCGAATATGGCACTTTTAATGGCAGTGGAAGAATATGCAAAGGCAGGCGGAGAGAACGGATTTGACAGTTATGTGGCAGAAAAGATAAAGAAGGCTCTGGAACTGGCTGTAGAAGAAGAAGCGTCTGCAGATCAGACCGGAGAGGAACTGGCAGCCAGAGTCAATGTACTTCAGCAAATCGCCCAGACCCTTGCAGCGGAGCTTGGACGTGAGGCAACGGTAGAAGAACTGGCAGACAAGATGAAGATGAGCGTGGATGAGATTCGGGGAATTATGAAGATGGCAATCGATGCAGTGAGTCTGAATGCAGAAAATGCAGATTTAGAGGCATTGGCAGAGATGAGTGAGATGGAAATTACCGACTCAGAAGATTACGATTACGAAGTTTAATATACCAGGAGAAAAATGATGAGGATATATCTGATACGCCATGGGCAGACAGATTGGAATATACAGGGGAAGATTCAGGGAAGCCATGACATCCCTCTCAATGAAACAGGACTGATGCAGGCAAAGCTACTGGCAGCTGGTATGGAATCCAGACCGGTTAAAAAAATATTTTCCAGTACACTGAAACGTGCGATGGCAACGGCAGAGGCTCTTGCGGGCAGACAGGAGGCAGAAATTATTCCCATGCCCCGTCTTATGGAAGTGGAGTTTGGTTTATGGGAAGGCCTGACATGGAAAGAGATTGAGGAAAGTTATCCCAATGAATACGGACACTGGGTCATGGATCCTTCTCACGCTGCACCCCCCGGAGGAGAAAGCCAGAAAGAAATTTTTGAACGATGTAAGACAGCAGTTAATGAGATTATCAGACAAACCGGTGGAAGAGAGGATATTGCAGTGGTTTCCCATGGAGCGACTCTTGCCTGTCTGGTTTCTGTCATGGTGGGGCCGGATGAAGAGGAAGAGAGCATTATAGTGGAAAATGCCAGCATCACCACCGTTCATTACAGTCCTCTCACTGAAATTTTTACTGTGCTGGAAAAGAATGATATATCTCATTTAACGACATCATAAAATCTTCCATAAAAAAAGGGGAAGCCTTTTAAAGCTTTCCCTGATCTTTAGTCAAACAATGTTTCAACCAGAATTTTCATCATGGAAGGGGTAGTGCGGATAAAAAGCTTGTCACGTCCGCTGCAGCGGATAGACGTCTTAAGCATTTCCTCTTTCGCTGCGGCGGTATCAAAGATACCAACCATATTGGCACAGGATTCCACAATGGAATTAAGCTGTCCAGCCTTCTGGATAAAGGTATCAATGTGGCTTTCCCTAAGCTGTAAGCAAACTTCCAGATTAGGGCTCTGTCCGTCGGTCTGGTACTGAGTGCTTTCAAATAAGTATTTCTGAGATAAATCTTTTAACTGCTGATCAAGTTCCATTCAATTAACGCTCCTTCGTAAAAAAATCCTTTACTACTATATTGTAAAAACTATTTTTTTTCAAGCGGTATTATGAAAAATGACAATAATTGTCGAAATATGTCGTTTTGTAATTCTGGAAAAAGTTATGGACGATTTTGTTCCTGTTGTAAGACAATGAAAAATTGTGAATCATTTATCTTAGGTTGATTTTATGACCCCTCTATATTATGATATGATTATCAGAAAATTGTAAGTACTTACAAAAAAAGCGTATCAGGGAGGAAACTGTTAATTATGAAGGAAATCAGGGGTAATGTAATTGTGGGTCAGTCGGGAGGACCAACCGCAGTGATTAATTCCAGCCTTGTGGGAGTCTATAAAACGGCCAGGGACAGAGGGGCGAAGATTGTATATGGAATGCTTCATGGAATCCAGGGATTGCTTGAATCCAGGGTAGTGGACTTGTCTGACCATATTAAAAGTGATCTGGATATTGAATTGTTAAAGCGGACGCCCTCCTCTTATCTTGGTTCCTGCAGATTTAAACTGCCGGAGATCCATGAAGACCAGGAGATTTACAAGAAGATATTTCATATACTTGATGACATGGAGATTGAATATTTTTTCTACATAGGCGGCAATGATTCCATGGATACCATTAAGAAACTGTCGGATTACTCTATTTTAAATGGCAGCCGGATCCGTTTTATGGGAGTTCCAAAAACCATTGACAATGATCTGGCAGCCACGGATCATACACCTGGATATGGAAGCGCTGCAAAGTATATTGGTTCCATTACAAAGGAAGTAATCCGGGATGGCCTGGTGTATGACCAGCAGAATGTGACCCTGATTGAAATAATGGGGCGGAATGCAGGCTGGCTTACCGGTGCAGCAGCGCTGGCTAAGTGTGAGGACTGTGAGGGGCCGGATATGATTTTCCTTCCGGAGATTCCTTTTGATATCGAAGAGTTTATGAATAAGATAGCCGGACTTCACAAGCAGAAAAAATCAGTGGTAGTTGCCATTTCGGAAGGAATCCGGGTGGAAGACGGCAGATATGTCTGTGAACTGACAGATAATGTAGATTATGTGGATGCGTTTGGACACCGGCAGCTTACCGGAACAGCCAGATATCTTGCAAGCCGTATTGCAAGAGAAACCGGCTGTAAGACCAGAGCCATTGAATTCAGTTCCCTGCAGCGATGTGCTTCCCATATGGTATCCAGAGTGGATATTACAGAGGCCTATCAGGTAGGAGGAGCAGCTGTGAAAGCTGCATTTGAGGGCGAGACAGGTAAAATGGTTATTTTAAAACGGATTTCGGATGATCCTTATATCTGCGTGACCGATATTTACGATGTCCATAAGGTTGCAAACATTGAGAAAAAGGTTCCAAGAGAGTGGATCAATGAAGCAGGTGATTATGTGACAGAAGAATTTTTAAACTATCTCCGGCCTCTCATTCAGGCAGAGCTGACTCCGATCATGACCGATGGCCTGCCAAGGCATCTGTATTGCAAAAATAATAAGAATCAATAAAGAAACGGTGCCGAAGCCAGATGATTTCGGCGCCGTTTTATTAATAAAAGTGATTAATGACATAAGATATATTAATTTCTCTAATTGATATGTTTTATGGTATGATATTTGTACGATAATAACAGGGAAGTCTGACCTGATAGATCATAAGGATTCTTTACAAGGAGGAAATTATGAGTGTAAGAAGAGTATACGTTGAGAAAAAAGCAGCTTATGCCGTAAAAGCAGGAGAACTGAAAGAGGAAATCGCAAATTATCTGGGAATCGGCACAGTAACGGATTTGCGGGTTCTGATTCGGTATGATGTGGAAAATATTTCGGAGGAGACCTATAAACTGGCTCTCACTACCGTATTTTCAGAACCTGCGCTTGACATGGTTTATGAAGAGGAGGTTCCGGTTAAAGAGGGAGATACCGTTTTTACAGTAGAATATCTTCCGGGACAGTTTGACCAGAGAGCGGATTCTGCAGAGCAGTGTGTGAAAATTCTCAAAGAAGATGAGGAGCCGGTAATTAAATCGGCTGTTACTTATGTCATTTCCGGCGCTCTTACAAATGCTCAGACCGAGGAAGTGAAATCCTTTTGTATTAATCCGGTGGATTCCAGGCAGGCAGAAGAGACAAAACCACAGACGCTGGTTACTGTATTTGACATACCAGAGGATGTCATTGTCTTTGATGGATTTAAAAGTCTGGAAAAGTCAAAGCTGAAGGAATTATATCAGTCGTTAAACCTTGCCATGACATTTCAGGATTTCCTCCACATTCAGAATTATTACAGGGATGAAGAGCACAGAGATCCGACCATGACGGAAATCCGGGTGCTTGATACGTACTGGTCCGATCATTGCCGCCATACCACGTTCCAGACCGAGTTAAAGGACGTGGAATTTACGGACGGGGACTATAAAAAGCCAATGGAAGAGACCTACCACCGCTATCTTTCTGACCGGGAGGAAGTATTAAAGGGAAAGAGCGGAAAGTTTGTCTGTCTCATGGATCTGGCTTTGATGGCGATGAAAAAGCTGCGTCTGGAAGGAAAGCTTGAGGATCTGGAAGTATCGGATGAAATCAATGCATGCAGCATTGTAGTTCCGGTGGAGATTGACGGAAAAGAAGAAGAGTGGCTGGTAAACTTTAAAAATGAGACTCACAACCATCCCACTGAAATCGAGCCTTTCGGAGGAGCGGCAACCTGTCTTGGCGGTGCCATCAGGGATCCCCTTTCCGGACGTACCTATGTGTATCAGGCCATGCGTGTAACCGGCGCTGCTGATCCTACAGGATCATTAAAGGAAACATTAAAGGGAAAGCTGCCTCAGAGAAAGATCGTGACTGGAGCAGCCAGAGGATACAGCTCTTATGGAAATCAGATCGGTCTTGCAACCGGTTATGTGAAGGAAATTTATCACCCCGATTACGTGGCAAAGAGAATGGAAATAGGAGCGGTTATGGGCGCAGCTCCCAGAAAAAATGTGATCCGGGAAACTTCCGATCCGGGAGATATCATTATCCTGCTTGGCGGAAGAACGGGTCGTGACGGCTGCGGAGGTGCAACCGGTTCCTCCAAGGTTCATACAGAGGATTCCATTGAAACCTGCGGTGCAGAAGTCCAAAAAGGAAATGCTCCTACAGAAAGAAAGATCCAGAGATTATTCCGCCGGGCAGAAGTCAGCCGAATTATAAAAAAGTGCAATGACTTCGGTGCAGGTGGTGTTTCAGTCGCAATCGGAGAGCTGGCAGAGGGACTTAAAATCGATCTGGACAAGGTTCCTAAAAAGTATGCCGGACTTGACGGCACAGAAATCGCTATTTCTGAGTCCCAGGAGCGTATGGCAGTGGTGATTGATCCAAAAGAAGTGGATCAGTTCCTTTCCTATGCAGCAGAGGAGAACTTAGAGGCGGTTGAAGTTGCGGTTGTAACCAAAGAACCAAGGCTGGTGATGAACTGGAGAGGGAAAACCATTGTTGATATCAGCCGTGGATTTTTAGATACCAACGGGGCTCATCAGGAAGCGTCGGTTATCGTGGAAGTTCCGTCAAAAGAAGGCAGTGTGTTTGGTAAAAAGGAAGTCAAAGATGTAAAGAGTACCTGGCTTAATCTGCTTTCCGGTTTAAATGTATGCTCCCAGAAGGGGCTGGTGGAGATGTTTGACGGTTCCATCGGTGCAGGAAGTGTTTTTATGCCTTATGGAGGAAGATATCAGCTGACTGAGACACAGTCCATGGTAGCCAAACTTCCTCTGGAACAGGGAACCACCGATACAGTCACCATGATGAGCTATGGCTTTGATCCCTTTTTATCCAGCTGGAGCCCTTATCACGGTGCAATCTATGCAGTTTTATCATCAGTAGCCAAAATCGCGGCAGCAGGCGGTGATTACAAAAAGATCCGTTTCACCTTCCAGGAATATTTCCGCCGCATGTCAGAAGATCCTGCACGCTGGAGTCAGCCGTTTGCAGCTCTTTTAGGTGCTTACCATGCCCAGATGGGCTTTGGCCTGCCGTCTATTGGCGGAAAGGACAGTATGTCAGGTACATTCCAGGATGTGGATGTTCCCCCAACTCTTGTTTCCTTTGCAGTGGATATTGCCAGCCATAAGCACATTATTACGCCTGAACTGAAACAGCCGGGAAGCAGACTTGTGCTGATCGAAATTCAAAAGGACGAATATGATCTTCCGGTATATGATCAGGTAATGGATCTTTACGGAAAATTATTTGAAGATATTAAGGCTAAGCGGGTAATTTCGGCTTATGCAGTGGAAAGCAATGGTATCTGCGAAGCTGTCAGCAAGATGGCATTTGGAAACAAGCTTGGTGTTAAGCTGTTAGATACTGTGAAACCGGAACAGCTTTTTGAGGCAGGCTGGGGAAATCTGGTATGTGAAATTCCGGCTGATCAAATTGCAGAGCTTTTGATTCCTCATACCGTAATTGGTGCAGTGACGGATCAGGGAATGTTTGAATATGGAACAGCTGCAATCTCTGTAGAGGAGGCAATTCAAGCATGGACAAAGACTCTTGAGGAGGTATTCCCTACCAATTCCGGTGGGAAAGAGGAAACGGCAGCTGAGAAATTATATAAGGCATCAAATGTCTATGTCTGCAAGAACAAGGTTGCAAAGCCAACCGTATTTATTCCGGTATTTCCAGGAACTAACTGCGAATACGACAGCACAAAAGCCTTTGAAAAAGCAGGTGCCAACGTGGTTACCCGTGTATTTAGAAACTTAACGGCCAGTGACATCAGGGAATCAATCGAGTGCTACAAATCCCAGATCAGCAAATCCCAGATCGTGATGTTCCCCGGTGGATTTTCCGCCGGTGATGAGCCTGACGGTTCTGCCAAATTCTTTGCTGCAGTATTTAGAAATGAGGCAATCAAAGAAGAAATCACAAAGCTTATGGAAGAAAGAGACGGACTGATGTTAGGTATCTGCAACGGTTTCCAGGCACTGATTAAGCTGGGGCTGGTACCGGAAGGCGCTGTTACAAAGCAGAGAGAGGATTCTCCCACTCTTGCCATGAATACCATCGGACGCCATATTTCCAAGATGGTTTATACAAAAGTGGTTTCCAACAAATCTCCATGGCTTTCCGGCGCACAATTAGGCGGCGTTTACTGCAATCCCGCTTCTCATGGTGAGGGACGGTTTGTTGCCAATGAGGAATGGCTGGAGAAATTGATTCAAAACGGACAGGTGGCAACCCAGTATGTAGATGCATCTGGCTGCCCGACCATGGTTGAGGACTGGAATCCAAATGGCTCTTATATGGCGATTGAAGGAATTACAAGTCCTGACGGAAGAATTCTTGGTAAAATGGCGCATTCTGAGCGTCGGGGAGACGGCGTTGCCATGAATATCTATGGGGAACAGGATATGAAGGTATTTGAATCTGGAGTAAATTATTTTAAATAAATGAGACAGAAAAAGTCAGCCTGGTCTGCGAATTGATACCGCAGTTCAGGCTGACTTTTTGTTTATTTTAATGGCTTCTTTTCTTCCAGGAAGCAGGCAGAAGGCGGAATGCCTTTTTTCGCCTTAAACAACTTGCTGAAATAAAAAATATCAGAAAATCCGCATTGCAAAGCCACTTCCCCCACACTGTATTCCCCGCTTTTTAATAAGTTTTCCGCGTAGTTTAATCGTATGGAAATGAGATACTGCTTAAAGGTCATCCCAGTAACTTTTTGAAAGAGATTCCCGTAGTATGCCGGATGAAGATGATATCTTTTTGCCATCTCTTCCGTGGTTAAGTTCTCCCAGTAATGAGCACTCATATAGTGGATGCTGCTTTTGATGCGGGGATCATCCTGACTGGCGTGATTTTTGTTTAGAAGCTGGTCTAAAATCAGGTGAAGGATCATGCACAGAATGGCTCTTACCTTCAGCATATAACCAAAATTCTGCTGCAGCCACTCACTGTGCATCTCATTATAAAGAGCGATCAGCTGTGGATTGCTTCCAATGTGGCTGATAAACGGCAGAGGCAGCGTAACATACTCACCTGTCTGGTTACGGAGACGAAAGTTGGTGGCATAGCATTCAATCAGATCATCGGGGATACTGGTGGCTGCCCGGTAGCTGTTCTGTGGAATGCAGATTAAATCGCCTTTATTCACAATATAGGTCTGATCGTTAATGGTATATTCGGCTTTCCCATCCATTACGTAGGTGATATCAATAAAGGATCTCAAACTTCGCACATAGAAATTAGCTATGCACCTTGAAAATTCAATACCTGGCAGTTATTCAGTTGTCAAAGTTCAGCTATTATGCGGCTTGCAGTTGAGATTTTAATAAAGATGGAATTGCATTCATAAATGCATCCACCAA
>JAAOXG010000024.1 GCA_013036995.1 Lacrimispora defluvii | reverse complement strand
GAAACAAATGCATTTGTTTCTGAGGGCGGGCCTACCCCTTTTTCTATCCTGCTCATTGCCGGGCCATGTTTGCAAACTTCGTATACTCCGGTCTCCACACCAGATTCACCGTTCCGATGGGACCATTTCTCTGCTTAGCTATAATTACCTCTGCGATATTCGGCATATCCGTATCCTTATTATAATAATCATCTCGATACAAAAACATAACCACATCGGCATCCTGCTCAATCGCACCCGACTCTCTCAAATCCGACAACATAGGTCGATGATCTGGCCTGGTTTCACACGCACGGCTTAACTGTGACAGCGCTATTACCGGCGCGTTTAGCTCTCTTGCAAGGGCTTTTAATGATCGGGAGATTTCGGATATCTCCTGCTGACGGTTCTCTCCGCCTTTCCCACTTCCGCTCATTAACTGTAAGTAGTCAATAATCACAATACTTAATCCATATTCCAGCTTCATCTTCCTGCACCTGGAACGAAGCTCCATAATGGATATTCCAGGGGTATCATCTATAATTAACTTGGAATTTCCTATTACCCCGATTCCTTCCACTACTGCATCCCAGTCACTGTCCGATAACGTTCCTGTCCTTAACTTCTGAGAATCTACATTAGACTCCATAGCCAGCATACGGTTTACTAACTGCTCCTTTGACATCTCCAGACTGAATACCATGGCTGGAAGACCCTTCTTCACAGCGATGTGATCCACCAGATTCAATACGAAAGCAGTCTTACCCATAGAAGGACGGGCTGCAATCAGTACGAAATCAGACGGCTGAAGTCCGGAAGTCTTATAATCCAGATCAATAAAGCCGGTGGGGACTCCTGTTACAGTTCCCTGATTCTTGGAGGCCTGCTCGATCTTTTCCAGTACATTCATCGCCACCTGCCGAATGGGAACGAAATCTCCGGAATTACGGTTCTGGAGTAAGTTAAATATGGTCTTCTCTGTCGATGCCAGAATATCCTCAAGAGGTTCCTTTCCGGCATAACAGGTGTTGGCTATATCCTCGTTTATCTTGATCAGACGCCTTAATACAGCCTTGTCCCGCACTATTTTAGCATAGGATTTTACATTAGCGGAGGTGGGAACCGTTGTAATGATGTCTCTTACAAATTCCAGGCTGGATACCTCAGGGGGAACATCTTTTTCTTTTAAACGGTTCTGCAAAGTGATTAAGTCCACCGGCAGATTCTCATTAAAAAGCTCCAGCATGGCCTCAAACATGACGCCATACTGGTGCTGATAAAAATCTCCTGCTGTAACGATCTCGGAAGCAGCAATGATCGCATCCCGATCCATCAGCATGGATCCGATGACGGACTGCTCAGCCTCAATGCTGTGAGGGAGAATCCGTTTGATCAGGGCCTCATCCATACCTGTGCCTCCTAGCTCTCTATTACCTTAACATTTAATTTTGCAGTTACATCCTTATGAAGCTTAACAGGAACCTCATGGGTACCAAACGTCTTTAACGGTTCAGGAAGAACCAGTTTTTTCTTATCAATATCTAAGCCAAGCTGGCTTGTAATCGCCTGGGCAATCTCCTTGCCGGATACGGAACCAAATGCTCTTCCGCCTTCCCCTGCACGGATCGTTACCGTAATGGAAGCTTCTTCAATCTTCTTTCCCAGCTCTCTTGCTGCTTCCAGCTGATCTGCTGCGATCTTCGCTTCATTGGCTTTCTGAAGCTTTAAGTCGTTTAAATTCTTTGTATTGGCTTCAATTCCCAGTTTTTTCGGGAGAATGAAATTTCTTGCATATCCATCATTGACCTTAACGATCTGTCCCTTTTTTCCTAGTGCTTTTACATCTTCTAATAATACAATATCCATTATGATATGTCTCCCTTCTCTAACATCTCTTTAATAACCGCTTTTACCTGGTTTCTTGCTTCTTCTATGCTTACACCGGCAAGCTGGGCACCTGCAATGGTTCTGTGTCCGCCGCCGCCAAGCTTCTCCATCATCACCTGAACATTGACTTCGTCAATGGAACGGGCGCTTAAATATACCGTATTGTTATACTCTGTCATAACCACAGAGGCCTTAATTCCCGATATATCTAACAGTTCATTGGCTGCCTGTGCTCCTACTACGGTTGGGCTGTCAATTCCCTCAGAAGGGCATGTGCTGATAGCAAAGTTTCCTTCAAAGATCTCAGCCTCTCTGACTGCTTCCGCTTTTGCCTTATAATCATCAAGATCATCCCGGAACAGCTTCCTGACACGGACTACATCTGCACCGTTCCTTCTTAAAAAGGCCGCCGCTTCAAAGGTTCTTACACCTGTCTGATTGGTGAAGTTGTGGGTATCGATCACAATTCCTGCATATAGAGCATCTGCTTCCGCAGATTTGATCTTAATTCCATCGGCAATATACTGAAGCACCTCTGCTACCATCTCACAGGCTGAGGATGCATACGGCTCTACATAGGATAAAACCGCATTGTCAATGATCTCACTGCTCTGTCTGTGATGATCCAGAACCACGATGGTTTTCACCATACGAAGGAGCTGGGGTTCATCGGTAATGCTTGGCCGGTTCACGTCTACAACAACAAGCAGGGTATTGGCATCAACCAGACTGGCTGCTGCATCACCTTTTAAAAATAAATCCTCCGGATAATCCGGATTTCCCACAAACCGGTCCTTCATGGGACGGACGGAAGTGGTGACTTCATTAATAACAATATTAGCCTTTTTGTCCATGGCAGTAGCAATCCGGTAGATTCCCACGGCAGCGCCAAAGGAATCGATATCGGTCAGGCGGTGTCCCATAATTAAGATCCGGTCCTTGGTTTCCATCAGTTCCCGCAGTGCATGTGCCTTTACACGGGCCTTTACACGGGTTGTCTTCTCTACCTGGGGAGCTTTTCCTCCAAAGTACTGGATTCGCTCTCCATCCTTGATCACTGCCTGGTCGCCGCCGCGCCCAAGTGCCATATCAATGGCAATTCTGGCAAAATCTAAGTTCTTATAGTAACTGTCACCGTTCATTCCAAGACCAATACTTAATGTAACCGACATTTCATTGCCGATATTGACGGTCTTAACTTCTTCCAAAATGGAAAAACGGTTTTCTTTCAATTCTGCAATGTAACACTGCTTGATGGCAATGAAGTACTTATCTTTTTCCAGCTTTTTAACTATTCCATTCATAGTGGTGATGTACTTTGTGATCTTCCGGTCAATGAGTGCAGTTAAAAGAGAGCGGCGTACTTCTTCTACGCTTTCCAATGCTTCATCGTAGTTGTCCAGATAAATAAGACCTGCAACCATCTTCTGGTCATCTACCATCTGTTTATATGTGAGAATCTCTGTTTCATCAAATAAATAAACTGCCAGCAACGTCTGTTCTGCATCATTCATTCCTTCAGTTTCGCTCATCAGTTCCGATGCATCGTTCATATGCACTGCTTTGAGCTGAATCTGATACTTCCTGTCATTGCATACTCCATGAAGTGTTATAGCTCCATCTGCCAGCTTTAGCACATCTTTTGTAATCTCAGGAAATATGCCGGTTAAATTTTTTCTCGATGCCCTGATGTGCTTCTCTTCTCCCAGAACCACGGAAAATTCGTCATTCCCCCATAGAATTCTCCCGCTTTCATCTGCAATTGCGTAAGGAATCTCAAGATCATTGAGGAGCTTCTTCTGCATCCAGGAGTACTCTGCAGAGAATTCCACAAGACCGCTTAGCAGACGTCTCTTTCTATAAAAAGAAAGCCAGAAGGCGATACCTGCATACATCAGCGTAAACAGAGCCATAATGATCCCTGCTTTTGCGCTCACTGCACCGATCACTGCATTGGCAACAATTAACAGACCGGTTAAGTAAAGAGGCCATTGCAAGTAGATCCCCAGCTGTCCCTTTATTTTAAACTTCTCTTTCATATTTAACTCCTTATGGAAAAAAGGTTCTTTTTTCACTATCTTCCTATTATAACATAGGATATAGGGTTCGTCCATTAAAAAGCAAAAACGTGGAAGACGCCAACCCCTGGCTCTATCTTGCTATTTCAGCCGTACTATCGGTCTCTGCCCCTGACCCTTTTTCTTTATACAGGCGTATCACCTTACTGATCTGCGCTCTTGTGTATGGCTTAACAATAAATGCAAATACACGAATTTTAAATGCTTCCAGTGAAAAACCCGGTATTCCGGACAGAAGCACAACTTCTGGCGGGTTCGGGAGTTCGTAAAGCTTGGATGCCAGTGTAATACCACTGATATCCGGCATGACAATATCCGAAAAAACAAGATCCACCGGATGTTCCTTTACATACTGCATTGCTGTAATGGCCTCCGGAAAGCTTCCGCACAATTGAATATCATTCATATCTTTTAAAATACCCGTCAGTTTCACCAATAGTTCCTCTGAATTATCTACAACTACAACCCTGATGCTCATAACTCCTCCGCTGGTTCTTTTATTATTTCTTTTAATCGTTATGGAAATATGATTATTATAACGATTATCTACTTTTAATTCAATGGGCATACACCCCGATCTATCATATTCATTCCCATAAAAAAATGTTTCTAACAAAAAATGGCAGTAAAACCGGAAAAATCCAGCTTTACTGCCT
The DNA here is from genome assembly GCA_013036995.1 of Lacrimispora defluvii. Taxonomy (GTDB): domain Bacteria; phylum Bacillota; class Clostridia; order Lachnospirales; family Lachnospiraceae; genus Lacrimispora; species Lacrimispora defluvii. The sequence goes on along the minus strand of JAAOXG010000024.1, from coordinate 146,708 downwards.
TATAAAACCAACTATTTAATTGCGTCATCTCCCCGCTCTCCAGTGCGGATTCTGACGGCATCCTGTATATCCGATATAAAAATTTTACCGTCACCATACTCTCCCGTATAAGCTTTTCTGGTAATTGCTGATATCACGGCTTCTGACTGATCATCAGTTACAAATAATTCTATCTTTATTTTAGTAAGGAAATTATAATCCACCTCTGCTCCCCGGACAAACTCCGTCCAGCCCTTCTGGTTTCCGCAACCCATCACCTGCATAATACTGAGCCCGTTTAATTTCAGTTCGTCCATAATTTCCTTGATATCTTCCAGTTTTTCCGGACGGATAAATGCTTCAATTTTCTTCATGATATAATCCCCCTTCCTTAATCCATACCATTAAATGCAGGATAAGCAGTCTCCCCATGCTCTGAGGTATCAAGTCCTGTCATTTCGGCTCTTCCTGAGACCTTCAATCCTTTGGTTATGGCAGACGCAATTCCTGCAGCAATCAGAGTACCTGCCACTGCAATCAGGATTGTAATTGCAATTGCACCAATCTGGCGAAGGAATAACTGAATCTCACCGTAAATCAGACCATTGTATGGCAACGCTGGATTTATGCCTTTATTTGCAAAGATACCGGTAGCAATCCCTCCCCAGATTCCCCCGATTCCATGGCAGCCAAATACATCAAGAGCGTCATCATAATGAAATCTTGGTTTTACCCTGGTGATGAAGAAATAACAGATGGGGCTTACAAGAGCTCCGATTATTACAGAGGCCCAGATTGGAACAAACCCTGCTCCCGGTGTAATTGCCACCAGGCCAATCACTAACCCTGTTGACGTTCCCACCAGAGTAGGTTTACCATTTTTTATTACCTCAATCAATACCCATGAAAGCATGGCAGAAGCTGCCGCTGTATTTGTTGTCATAAAAGCATGAGCCGCCAGTTCATTGGCTCCCAGAGCGCTTCCTGCGTTGAAACCAAACCAGCCAAACCACAAAAGGGCAGCTCCCAGAAACACAAAGGGAACATTGTGCGGATGATAAGGTGCTTTTCCAAGATTCTTACGTTTTCCAAGTATTACAGACAAAACCAGTGCGCTCACACCGGAGCTGATATGTACCACGTCGCCTCCGGCAAAGTCCACAGAGCCCATTTGAAAGAGCAGTCCGCCTCCCCACACCATATGGGCAAGGGGATAATAAATGAGAAGAGACCATAGCACCATAAAAATAACCAGAGAGGAAAACTTCATACGCTCCGCAACCGCACCTGTGATCAGTGCCGGAGCAATAACTGCAAACATCATTTGAAATATAGCAAATATAAGTGTATTGGGGTAAGGAAGAGTCATATCAGTTAAGGTATGGAAATTAAGCCCGAACCAGTTAAGATTTCCAATGACGCCTCCGATATCTCTGCTAAAGGACAGGGAAAAACCAACCAGAACCCACATAACAGATCCGATTCCCATCATAATAGCAGAAGACATGATCATGTTTACAACACTTTTCCGTTTTACCATACCCCCATAAAAAAATGCAAGTCCCGGGGTCATAAGAAGTACAAGAGCGGAGCTGACCAGCATCCAGGAAATATCTCCATGATCCATAAAAACACCTCTTCCGTTAATTTTGAGCAAAAAAATTAAGCCATAATCGTGTGCGTCTCTGCACTGATTATGGCTTCTTTGCCTTAAAGTTAATTATATAAATTACATTGCTAGACTAATACATGATTATAGTTTTGTCAAGTAAATTATTAAAGTTGAATTGGTATTTTTATGAAGTAATTTTAAGCTAATGCATTTTCTCCAGTACTTGCTTCATTTCCGGTCTCTTTTCCCACTAATTTTTTCAAACCTTCTATGGCAACAACAACTCCCAATATTAGCAGCAATACAGCGAAAACAAGCTGAAGTGCATTGCCAAATACAAATTTACCCGACAGAGACGAAACTAAGTCCTTAATTTTTAATCCCAAAGCGGTAAAAGTAACTCCCAGCATAATGACCATAGGTCCCCACAGCATAAAGCCCTTCCGGCTGGTTTTCTTTAAAAACACTGCACATGCAATTAACGCCAATGCGGAAAGCAGCTGGTTTGCGGAACCAAATAACGGCCAGATACTGCTGTAACCAGCTCTTGATAATGCATAACATAAGATCAGGGTAATAATTGTTGCAAAGTACTTATTGGTCAGGAGCTTATTTAAGGAGCTTCTTTCCTCTTGCGGCGTATCATCGGCAAAAAATTCCTGAAAGGCAATCCGCCCAACCCTGGCTACAGAATCAAGACTTGTCATGGCAAATGCAGAAATAGACAGGGTAATAAGTGTGTAACACAACGTTTCCGGAAGTCCGATTGTTGTTAAAAAAATTGCGATTGCCCTTGCAAAAAGCTGGGGCGGTGTTCCAGCAGGAAGTCCTTCCTTTGTGGCAACAAATCCCGCCGCGATCAGGGCTGCAATTGCAAGGAGACTCTCAAGGAGCATTGCGCCAAAGGAAACCGGAAGCATATTCTTTTCGTTCTTAATCTGTTTTGATGCTGTCCCGGAAGCCACCAGGGAATGAAAACCGGAAACTGCGCCGCAGGCAATGGTAACAAAAAGAGTAGGAAACAGGTAGGAAATGCTTCCGCCCGCGCTTACCAGTTTAAATCCGGTAAAGGATGGAAGGTTCATGGTAGGATTATACACGATGATTCCAATTACCGATCCCACAATCATGGCTATTAAAAGATAGCTGTTTAAATAATCCCGGGGCTGAAGCAGTGCCCATACCGGAGTTACGCAGGCAACTATAACATAAATAAACACAAAAATAAGCCAGATATTCTGAGGGATGTATATCGGAAAAACCAGCCCCAGCCCTACCGATAATACCAGCAGTCCAATTGCTGTCAGCGTATTAACCATTTTGCCGAATTTGCTGTATTTTAAGAAAAACCCAAGAACCACTGCAAACACAATAAACAGCATTGACGTGGTTGCCACCGCACCATTGGCGGTCACCGGCGCCCCCTCAGCTGAAAAGCCGTTAAAGGTGCCGGCTACAATATCTGCAAACGCTGCCACTACCAGAATGGAAAACAGCCAGGTAAATAAAAGAAACAGCCGCTTTCCCATTTTCCCTATGTAAAGCTCAATGATATACCCAATAGAACGTCCCTTATTTTTTACAGAAGCATACATGGCGGAAAAATCCTGTACAGCACCAAAAAATACTCCTCCAAGCAGGATCCACAGTAAAACCGGAAGCCAGCCAAACATGGCTGCCTGAATCGGTCCGTTAATAGGCCCGGCTCCGGCTATGGAAGCAAACTGATGACCGAACACAACATTGGTATCTGCAGGAACATAATCAACCCCATCCTCCAGTTCAAAAGCCGGAGTTTTTGCCTCCGGGTCAATTCCCCAGGTCTTTGCAAGATATCTTCCGTAAATTAAATACGCTCCCCCAAGAAATATAATTGCAAGAACCATCATAGTTAAACCATTCATAGAATCTCTCCTTTCATACTCAGACAAAAGCCACATACATTTGTCCCAGATAACGAAAAAAGTCCCTGCATCAAAAGATGCAGAGACGAATGAACCAATCCGCGTTACCACTCTGTTTGCTGCAAATTGCAGCCGCTTAAATCCGCCGCCTGTCGGGCAGCGGCTCTTTGCTAACGGAAAGACCCGTCCTTACTTAATCAATCCTCCTGTCGGGAGGTCTTTCAGTTCGGAACTCCTGGGTGATGGCCTGTTCCTTCCTTTGCGCCCTTTCCATCTGACGGACTGCTCTCTGTAAAGGAATGTGGGGAATCAGACTGTATCCCAGTCATTGCTTTTTCGATATCACATTTGCTGAAATGGAGTTTACCACTTTACAGTGAGAAATTCAATACCTTTTCTCAACAAGAACATACATAATATCTATATCATTTATAACCTGTGGTTATATAAGTTCATACCGCCACATCGTCTTATCTCCGTATGGGGGTGATTCTTTAAATACTCCAGCGCAAGTTGGGGAACATCTGTGCCAAATCGCTCTAACACAGGACACTGTTTGTAAACTTCATAGCCTCCTGTTCCGCTTGCACGGTAATCGCTCATACACAGCTTCAGCTTCCGGTCCTCAATCGGTTTGCCATCAAAAAGAATGCTTACCACTCTGTCTCCTACTGGTCTTTCCAGATCAATCTCATATGTAATCCCGGCAAAATAATCATAGTTATAATGCTCCACCTTAGGCTTTAGGAATACGTCTGATATCTCAACCATTCCATGATTCAAAGTGAAGTATTCTCCACAGCGTTCCAGTGCCTGCTTTAAAACTTCCCGGTTAACCTCCAGCACCACCAGAGTATTGGAGAAAGGATAAACCCTTACAAGATCCCGCATGGTAACATGTGCTGGAAGTGCAATGGGATTATTGCCCAATCCGATGCAGGAAATATCAGCTTTGGTATACTCCATCTGTATCTGATTAAAAAAGTCTGCCACCTGACTTCCGTTAAGCGCCATTTCAAGCTTCTCTTTTTCCGGTATGGCTTCCTTTAAGCTTCCAATTTCAAGATCCAGCCAGTTTTGTACCTGCCTCTCCAACGGAAGTAATGATTCATAAGGTTCCCTGTTGTGGCAGGATCCTGCTGGCAATATGGAAGAAGTTACTGTGCAGGTCCCATCTTCATATTCCATTTCAATGCAGGCATACTGAACAGCATTGGCCGCCAGCTGCAGGGTATGGGTTCCAAAACAGTCTCTCCCCTTAACTGTCATATGCTGGTGAGCCGTTAATAAAATATCGTAATCAAGCTCTTTTAAAATCCGGTATCCGATATTTTCATTGCCGGATGTCAGCACTGCTCCCGTCTGTAAATCACATTCATAACCGCCATGATAGATGCAGACCGTAATGTCTGATTCCTTTTTCAGATGTTCCAGTTCTTTCTTCGCTGCAGCAAATGCATCCGTAATCTGGATTTGCTCCAGGTGTTTGGGATTTTCCCAAACATTTACGTAATCTGTTACAATACCGGCAACTCCCAGGCGAAGCCCGTTTTCCAATGGAAAGATATAACTGGAGGTAATTCCTGTGTCCCCTTTTAAATCATTTGCATTGGCACAAAGGCAGACTGCACTTAGTTTTTTCATATAGCCCGCCAGCCGGTCATAACCAAAGTTAAAATCGTGATTTCCAGGTACCACTGCATCATAAAAAGCCGCATTGTACACCTGTGCCAACGGTTCACTTTCTAACAGTTCTCCGGCCTGTTCTGTAATAAAAGCCGCCATGGGGGAGCCGGATATGGTGTCTCCCCCATCAAAAATCAGTGTATTCCCATCCTTTACAAAATTGGAGATACAGTTTAAAAGTCCCATGGGACGTTCTGACTTATCCCCATAGCTGGTAGGAAACAGATAGCCATGAACATCCGAAGTATAATAAATTTTTGCTTTTCTTTTCAATTAATTACCCCCTTGCCAGCTTCACACGGATTCTGGTGGAAATATATTCCACCATCAGAACCAGAAGGATGAGCCCTACCAGAATAGCGCCTGCCTCATTCCACCGGTAGGAATTCATGGCAAAGATTAACGGAGCTCCGATACCTCCTGCTCCAACAAGACCAAGTACTGTGGCATCTCTTAAGTTAATATCAAACCGGTATATAACCGTTGATGCAAAGTTTGGAATCAGCTGAGGTAAAATTCCATACCGGATCTTTTGAAACGTATTGCAGCCGCATGCATCTAAAGATTCCAGAATTCTGGTATCCAGATCCTCTATGGCCTCTATGTACATCTTGGAAACCATTCCGATGGAGCAGACCGACATGGTGAGAAGTCCTGTAAATGCTCCCGGTCCGCTGACGCGGATAAACATCAGTCCATATACAAAAGCAGGAATGGTACGCACTGCCATAATCACCAGACGTGTCACATAAGCAATGGGAGCCGGCATTAAATTAGATGCGGATAAAAAAGACAGGGGAATTGCCAGAAACGCCCCGACAATCGTACCTAAAAATGCAATGCAGACAGTCTCCAAAAGCAGATAAGGCACTCCCTGAAGGGTTAAATTAAACAAAAGCTTCCCGTCCGGATGAAAGATACCGCTTAATATATTTCCAGCAATCTGTACTCCGGAAAGACCGGTTTTGGATACGTCCACTGCCGATCCGGACCAGATAAGCAAAGCAAGGACAATGGCAGAGACCGTAACCTGATACACGGTATTCCTGGGTCGTTCTTCATAGGCCTTTTCAATCTGTTTATTCATAGTTTGCCACCTCCTATACCAGTTTCCGGCGGCAGTAACGGCTCACCGTTTCTATGAAAAATACAGTAACAAACAGCATGATAAGGATCATACCAACACTGGGATACTCTCTCCATCCCAGCTTCTCATTTAAAATTAATCCCAGACCGCCTGCACCCACATAGCCCAGAATGGCGGCATAACGTACATTTCCCTCAAAGCAGAATAACCCGTTTGATATATAGGAAGGAAGCACCTGGGGAATAATAGCACGGACAAATGCACGAACCTTGGTAGCTCCAATGGCTTCCATTGCTTCAAATGCACCCATATCAGCTGTCTCAATTTCTTCGTAAAGAATCTTTCCCATATAAGCAAATGTGAACACGGCAATGGCGGTGGTACCTGCCAGAGTCCCCAGTCCAAAAACATAGGTAGCAATCAGCGCAGTTACCAGAGTCGGAAGGGTTCTCACAATACTTAAAAACAGCCTCATAATACCAACTGCTGCGTTATTTTTAACAATATTAGTGGAAGCTGCCATGGCAAAGGGGATCACTGTGACAGCACCGATCACGGTTCCAAGAAGTGACATCTTTAAGGTATCAAATAACGGTTTCCAGACCTGTGCACTGTAGCCCCATTGGGGAGGAGCCATCATACCAAGAATGACGAAAAACTGGCTTCCCCGTTCCCGTAAAACTCCTAAATCAAATCCTGTAATCTTAACGGATAGTGCAGTGAAAAGCACCAGTATCAGTATAATAAGAGGGAGTCTGGAAGCTGGCTTTAAGACTGTTTTTCCGTTTGAAAGAACCATTTTTTTCGGCGGAAATATCTTGTCATAAATACTCATCCCACTGCCTCCTCTTCTGTTTTACCTTCATAGATTTCATCAAGAATTTCCTGGGTGACTTCCGATGCCGGGCCATCATAAACAATCCTGCCTTCCCGGATTCCAACCACACGGCCTGCATATTGCAGTGCCAGGTCCACATGATGAATGTTTAAGAGAATGGTGATGTTCATCTCCTTGTTAATCCTCAGAAAGTCACCCATGACCTGCTTTGCCGTAACCGGATCCAGAGAAGCAACCGGCTCATCAGCCAGAATAATCTGAGGATTCTGAGCCAGAGTTCTTGCAAGAGCAACCCGCTGCTGCTGTCCTCCGGAGAGCTGGTCCGCCCTGACAAATGCCTTGTCTAAGATTCCCACTTTATCAAGTGCTTCTAACGCTTCCAGCTTATCCTTCTTTGGGAAGATTCCAAAGAGAGCCTTAAAAAACGGAAGATCCGGTACCTTTGACATGAGAACGTTATTAATTACCCTGGTTCTGGTCACCAGATTAAAGGACTGGAAGATCATACCGATTCTGCGGCGGAAACGACGAAGCGCCATCCCCCTTAATTCCATAACATTGACTCCGTCTACAGTAAGAGTCCCTTCAGTTATGTCATGCATTCGGTTAATAGTTCTTAAAAGTGTTGATTTACCAGCACCGGATAAGCCGATTATGGCCACAAATTCTCCCTGTTCAATCTTTAAATCAACGTCTTTTAAAGCCTGAAAGCCGTTGGAATAGGTTTTGCCCACCTGATTAAATTCAATCATACATACCCTCATTTCCCAGAAAAAAACGGAGGCGCGCTTTTTCTTCCGATCACGTCGCCTCCGCAGCCTGTTTTATATTATTTATTTGGCATTTAATTCCTTGATCATCTTCTGTGCTGCACGTTCATCATCATAATCGGAGCTCTTAGCCGCCTGATAACCCTTGTGGCTGTAAATAGCAATCACTTTCTTGCCTTCATCCGTATTTCCGATGTTGATCATAGCAGTCTGGACCGCTTTCTTGAAACTGTCATCCATGATCCTGGAAGTCTTGCTTACACTGACTGTATCATTGAAGATTGGAGGGGTTACACCAATGACATTAGTCTCTTCCCATATGGAACCGGTTCTGCCATACTCTGATTTCCATTTCTCCTCATAATCCCTGCGTGCATCTGCATATGTACATAAAACGTCTACCTGACCGGAAGCCAGTCTGGCAAATGCGCTGCCGTAAGAATCGGACTGAACTGCATGGGAAAGATTTAAAATATTTTTCTCAAAGTTCTTCTGAAGCCATAAAGATGGGTAAATGTATCCTGCTGATGAGGAAGAGGACATTACGCTCCAGTTTACACCGTCTAAATCATCAAAGGTCAGTGCTTGGCCGCCATTAATCTTTGCTGCCAGCGCTTTTCCCTTTTCAGAAGGTCCTGCGATGATCAGAGACCGGTAAGAAGTTGCCTGATTTGTGGCTGCCTCAGTTGCCTTGCCGTCATTCCAATCCTTTGCATTATCGGAATTCTTGCTCAGACCATCTCTGGTTGCAGTCAGAAGTACTTCTGCTCCATCATCATAAAGAACATAAGTTCCTCCTGGAATAAAACCGATGTCTGCAGTACCAGCAGAAAGAGCTTCCCCCACTGCTTCATAGCTGGTTCCAACCGTAATTACCACTTCCCCGATATCATAGCCCTCTTTACCCAGTTCTGTCTTTAGCAGACCTTTTAAAGGCTCTGTAGCGGTAACGATTTCCTGAGGCTCTCTGGAAGGTACAAAATAAACATTCAGCTTATCAATCTTCTTATTCTCTGCCTTTGACTCCGCTGCGGTTGTTGCTCCCGCTGCAGAAGAAGTGCTTTCTGTCCCTGCTGCGGTTGTCTCTGCCGGTGCTCCGGTCTTACCTGCACCAGAACATCCGCCAATCATTGATGCGCAGAGTGCTGCTGCCATTAATACAGAAACTGATTTTTTCATACTGCTCTCCTTTTCGTGTGATTCATCGGTTTTTTCTTGGGATCATGAGGCATTACGCGCTGTCTCCCACCTCCAGCTTGGTGGGAAGATAAATTGTCATATTGTCTTTCCGGCCTTCTGTAATCTGTTCCAGTAATAGCTTGATAGCAGTCTGCCATACAATATCAGGAAACATACGCACTTTGGTATAGGTGGGCCATTTGGACTCAATGGTCTCAATATCCTTGTAGATCACCACCGCAATATCCTTTGGCACACGAAGTCCTGCATCCTGAAATGCTTCCAAAGCTCCTTCTGCAACTTCTTCACTTCCTAAAAGAACCGCTTCGGGAAGATGACCTGATAAAATGGCTTTCTTTGCCAGCTCATAGCCGCTTTCCCGGCTGATTTCCCCTATGTAGAAATTCTCTTCTGCATAATATCCGCTCTCCATAAAGGAATCCCGGATTCCTTCCAGTCTCCGGTAACCGATCTTTACCTGTCCTTCTTCATAAAGACCGCCTATAAAGCCGACAGAACGGTACTTTTTCCGAACCATAAGATAATCCAGCATCTCACAGATTCCCTTTGTAAAATCCATAACAATGCTGTCATACTCATAATTCTTAGGATCCGAGTTAATAAATACAATGCAATAGCTCTGCATTCTTAAAAACTCCATCTCCTCCTGGGAAAAAACACCGAAAGCCATAATCCCGTCATACTGACCCGGCTGATTCTTATCGAGACGGCAGAATTTCACTTCCTGCTTTCCAGACATGGACTTTACAATTAAGTCCAGGGAGGATAGTCTGATATTGGTTCTGTCCGTACGGATGATATGCCAGTCAGCCACTCCTATGACAATTTCCTTCTTTTTCTGCGCGTGACGCATTCTGGGTGGGACATATTTTAATTCGTGGGCAATTTTAAATATCCTCTTTTTTACCTCCGGGCTCACCGCAATGGTATCGTCCTGGTTTAACACCCGGGACACTGCAGCGGCTGAAACACCCGCAAGCTTTGAAATCTCTTTAATCGTAGCCATAATCTATATCCTCACCTTTCAAATTCATTATAATAACAGTCCATGCCACCGTCAATATGAAGAGTAAATTTTTACTAAACTTTTACCAAAGTATATCGTAAACTTTGCATAATTAGAAATACCGGAAAGAAATTAAAGTTTCCTTCCGGCATTCTGGTACACTGTCAGTCTTTTTCTCCTCCTAAATTCAGCTTTGCAAACGCATCTGCGAAAGGAGAATTGATTGGCTCAGCGGCCTCATTTTTCTGCTTATTTAAATATTTAGCCACATCTTTTTTAGAGACTCCGGCTCCTTCTTTCGTCCGGCGTTCTTTAAAGGCAGTCAGCTTTTCTTTATAACCGCATCTGCAGACAAAGATCTGTCCGTCTCCTTTTCCTTTCAGTTCCAGCTTTTTATGGCAGACCGGGCATCTGGCATTGCTGGTTCTTGAAACCACTTCCCGGTGTCCGCATTCCCGGTCCTGACAGACTAACATCTCACTGTTTTTTCCTTTGACTGAAAGCATCCGCTTTCCGCAAACGGGACATTTGGTATTGGTCAGATTATCATGACGGAAATTTCCTTCTCCGGTCTTGATCATCTGAATTAATTCTTCTGAGTACAGTCTGATGTCCTTCATAAAAGAGCCACGCTTCAGTTTTCCGGCTGCGATCGAAGACAGTTTCATCTCCCAGTCAGCAGTCAGCTCCGGCTTTTTTAAATCCTCCGGAACCAGAGTCAGAAGCTGTTTTGCCTTTGATGTCAGGTAAATGTCTTTTCCTTTTTTCTCAAGAAGAAAGCTGGAAAATAGTTTTTCAATAATATCCGCTCTGGTTGCCACAGTTCCCAGACCTCCGGTTTCTCCCAGAGTCTTTGCCATATCCCGGTCCTTTGTCTCCAGATAGGAGACAGGGTTTTCCATGGCTGAGAGGAGGGTTGCCTCATTAAATGGAGCCGGCGGCTTTGTCTTTCCTTCCGTCAGCAGCAGCGTAAAGCCTTTTACCGGATCGCCCTTTTTCACAGCAGGAAGATTCTGTTCTTTTACTTCCGATTCTTCATCCTCGTCTTCGTCCGGGGTTTCATATACCTCTTTCCAGCCGGGTGCCTTTACCGTTTTTCCTCTTGCAACCAGGCTTTCTCCCCCAATCTGCACCTGAAGTTCAGTCTGCTCATACTCAAATGGGGGATATAAAACTGCCAGAAATCTTCTGACTACCAGGTCATAGACCCTTCTCTCATCAATGGTCATATGGTCAAGCTGGACAAACTGTTCTGTGGGAATGATTGCATGATGATCGGATACTTTTTTATCATCTACAAAATAGGGCTTTGCTTCAATCTTCACATTGTGCAGTTTCCCTGCAAGCTTTCTGTAAGGACCCACACCGCAGGCTTCCAGCCTTTCTTTGATTGAGGGGACAATATCAGAGCTTAAATACCGGGAATCTGTTCTTGGGTAGGTCAGCACTTTATGATTCTCGTACAGCCTCTGCATAATATTCAGGGTTTCTTTTGCTGAATAATTAAACTTCCGGTTTGCCTCTCTTTGAAGCTCTGTCAAGTCATACAGCTGGGGAGCAAAGCTCTTTTTGGGAGTGCTTTTTACCTCGGTAATTATCCCGTCTTTTCCGTTATCCATCTGCTTAAGCAGTTCTTCTAAGCGCTCCCGGTCAAATGAGCGGTAACTTTTTGACTTTTCATCCCGCCAGATAAATGTTAACGCCGGCTGTGAAGCCTTTGCTGTTATACCGTAATAGGACTTTGGCACAAAGTTTTTAATCTCTTCTTCCCTCCTTGCAATCATTGCCAGGGTAGGAGTCTGAACACGTCCGCAGCTTAACTGGGCATTGTATTTGCAGGTCAGTGCTCTGGTTGCATTGATTCCCACCAGCCAGTCCGCTTCTGCACGGCACATGGCTGCATCATAGAGATTATCGTATTCATGTCCGTTCTTCAGACGGGCAAAGCCTTCTTTGATGGCTTTATCTGTAACAGAAGAGATCCAGAGCCGTTTTATCGGTTTTTTGTTTCCTGCTTTTTCCAGAATCAGGCGGGCTACCAGTTCCCCTTCCCGTCCTGCATCGGTTGCAATGATGATTTCTCCCACATCACTTCTGTGAATCTGCTTTTTCACCACACTGTACTGCTTTCCGGTCTGTTTGATTACCTCAAGCCGGAACTGATCCGGCATCATAGGAAGATCTTCCATCTTCCATTCCTTATATTTAGGATCATAATCCTCCGGGTCTGCCAGGGTGACTAAATGGCCTAACCCCCAGGTGATTACATAGGCGTTCCCTTCCAGAACCCCTCCCTGATTTTTTGTACAATGAAGCACCCGGGCAATATCCCGGGCGACAGATGGTTTCTCTGCTATAATTAAAGATTTCATTCTATTCCTCCAATGGCATTTCTATCTATATTATAGCTCATTGGACGAATTATGACAACTGCCGGTACTCTCCATAAGCAATCAGGGAATCTCCTTCCATCACTCCCATGGCTGTTGTCTCATATAATACGATTCCATCAAACTCAGAATGACACACCTGGAGAGGGTTTCCCCACACATCCTCCACTGTTCCCAAAAGATCTCCTTTTAAAATCCTCTCACCAGGCTGCTTTGACGGACGCCAGAAGCCTTCTGCAAGAGAATCCGTGTAGACTGCTTTTATTACTTCATTCTGTATATTATCTTTTTCTTCCCCCTGGTCTTTGCTTACAACGCCAAGAGCCGAAAGAACATTAACCACTTCCTGTTTATAGGAAGCAAGCTGCTGACTTGTAAAGCTGCCTCCTCCTCCCCGTTCCATCAGGATCGAAGGAACGCCTTGGATTGCTGCGTAATTATAGGAACCAGTGGTTGCAGAAGATTTCACACGAATTTCCATTCCTGTGGCCTCAGCCATTTTTCTGGATTTTTCCATAACTTCCTCCCTGGCGGTACCAGGATAATATACAAAAGGCATTACCTGTTCGTGGGTATCTCCTGCATGGAGATCTATGTAATAATCTGCCTGACTGTGAAGCTCATGCTCTATGGTATAGGCAATTTTTTCAGAAAGACTCCCATCTTTTTTCCCAGGAAATGCCCGGTTTAGATTCTTACCGTCTTCCGGTACAAAAAGACGGGTATAGGAAAATGCTGCCTGAGGATTTGCCACAAGAAGAAACACTATGGTTCCGTTTATCTTTTCCGGGTCAAGCTCCTTTGACAATTCTCTGGCTGTCTGTATTCCGATGTATTCTGCTCCATGTATTCCGGCTGTAATAAGAACCACCGGCCCTTCTTTGCAGCCGCATACAGCACAGACAGGCAGCTTTAAATCATGATTTTCCACCTGCAGCATCCCTTTTATCCGCTTACCGGATTCCAGTTTCATGGTTCCTGTCTGAAACATTTTTTTCCTCTCTTTCTATGAAACAGCCTGGTCCGAGACCTTCGGCTCATTTACTTCCTCAACATCAAGTATCGCACCCAGTAACTTCCTTGCATAAGGATGGCTTACCTCACCAATCGCTTCTGTCTCTCTCACTTCCACTGCTTTACCTTTATAAAGAAACAATACATGACTGCATAAATAAGTAACAGATGTTAAGTCGTGGGTGATAAAAATATAGGTTAGTCCTTTCTCCTTTTGTATGTCCTTTAACAGATCCATAATCTGTACCTGGGTATGTGCATCCAAAGAGCTGATGGCTTCGTCAAACAGGATTACCTCCGGGTTCACCGCCAGTGCCCTTGCAATACAGACGCGCTGGAGCTGGCCTCCGCTGAGTTCATGGGGAAGTCTGTGTAAGTAGCTTTCATCAAGCCCCACCAGCTTTAAAAGCTGACTGGTCTCTTGCCTGCGGTTCACATCTCTTTTCTCCCTCTTTTCCCTCACCATCAGCCCTTCTCCGATCAGGCTTTTTACTGTAAATCTGGGATTTGCCGAGGTTGTGTAATCCTGAAACACGACACTGATTCCCGCTTTTTTCGCTCCCTCAAAGCGGACACTTCCTTTATCCGGTTTTAGAAGTCCGCATAATACTCTTCCCAACGTGCTTTTCCCGCTACCGCTCTCTCCCAGAATGCCCAGGCACTGGCCCTTTTTTACCTCAAAGGATACATCAAAGAGTACCTGCTGCCGCTCCCTGCCAAACAGAGTTGTCTGGTTTTCTTTTTTAAAGCTGACATCTATATGTTCTGCTTTTATCAATGGCTCATCACCCCTTTCCTTCCTAGTGCCCTGTGATACTGATTCATAACCGCCTTCTTTTTTTCTACCAGAAGCCTTGTATAAGGATCCTTCGGCTGTTCATAAATCTGCCGGAAGGTTCCCTGATCTGCCATTTTGCCTTTGTTCAGCACAAGAACCTCATCAGAAATTGCAGAGATCACTCCCAAATCATGGCTGATGAAGATCATGGCTGTATTAGACTCTTTTTTTATCCGGATAAATTCCTTCATGATTTCAAACTGGGTAATTGCATCAATGGCGGTTGTGGGCTCATCTGCAATCAGAAGATCCGGCTCCATGGACATGGCAAGGCCGATCATAATCCGCTGAAGCATTCCGCCGCTCAGCTGATGAGGATATTTCTTTACGGCCTCTTGGGGATTTTTTATTTGCATTGTGGAAAGAACTTCCAGTGATTTTTCATATATTTCCTTCCTGGTCAGTTCTGTATGTTCTCTGTAGGTTTCTGACAGCTGGTCTTCAATCCGGTAGAGGGGATCAAAGCAGGTCATGGGATTTTGCAGAATCATGGCGACCCTTTTCCCTCTGATCTGGCGAAGCTGTTCCCTGGTCTTTCCAATCAGATTTTCTCCACCAAAAAGCGCTTCCCCTGTTACGGAAAAGTCGTCTCCCAAAAGCCCCATGACCGCTTTTAAGCTCATGCTTTTTCCACTTCCGCTTTCTCCTAAAATTCCCAGGCACTGCCCTGGAAAGACCTTAAAATCAATTCCTTTAATGATGGTATGTTTCTGTTTCTTCCTGCAGTGCTCCACCAACAGATTCTTAACCTCTAAAACAGGCTCCATTAAACTTCCACCTCCTTCGGATCCAGGGCATCCCGCAGGGCATCACCCAGTAAGTTAAAAGCAGCCACTACAATAACTATGGCAAGACCAGGTGCGATCATCTGCACCGGATTGGTTGTCATAACATTTTTTGCTTCATTCAGCATGGCTCCCCATTCCGGTGTGGGAGCCTGAACGCCAAGCCCCAAAAAGGAAAGAGTGGAGATATTTAAAATGGCCCAGCCGATATCAAGAGTTGCCAGAACCGCCATTTCCGATGCAATGCTGGGAAGAAGATGGCGAAAAAGAATAAACGGCTCCCCACTGCCGACGCATCTGGAAAATAATACGAAATTTTTATCCCTGTATTTCATAACATTGGTCCGGATCATTCTGGCGTACCATGCCCATTTTATCAGCACATTGGCAAGTATTACGTTACGCACATCCACTCCCAGAAGAGCCACCACGGCAAATACCATGATCTGGCTGGGAAATGACATCATCACATCCACCGCTCTCATGATAATTTCATCCACCGGTCCTCTGAAATATCCGGCAAGCAGCCCTAAGATACAGCCAAGTCCGATGGTTCCGGCCATAGTCAGAAGGGATAAAAAAAAGGTAGGCCGGATGCCGTATATCATTCTGGAAAGAATACACCGCCCAAGCTGATCCGTTCCTAATGGATACTTAAAACTAATGCCTGCAAATTTATTTAAAATATCATTGGCATATGGATCATTTGGGGCCAGAAGCGGAGCAAATACACCCGCTAAAGCGATTACTGCAAGAAATCCCATCATGATTACTGCCATTTTATTTTTCAGAAAACGTCTCCACACCTTAGGATACCTCCCTTCGAAGTCTGGGATCAGCTATGCTTTGAATAATATCAAACAAGAGGTTAAAAACCACAAACAGTGTTCCGATTAAAAGCACATAGGTCTGAATTACCGGATAATCCCGGTTGAATATGGACGCTATGCACAGCTTTCCAAGTCCGGGCCATGCAAAAACATTCTCTACTACAATGGTTCCCGCCATCAGCTGGGGCACACTCATACCGATTGCCACAATACAGGTATGAAGGGAATTTTTTAAAATATGCCTTACAAGAATGGTGCTCTGCTTTAATCCCCTTACATTGGCATACAAAACGTAATCTTCTTTCATATTTTCCAGCATGTTGTTGCGGATCAGCCTTATGTAAGTGGAAATATAGGTGAGTGCCACTGTAAGGGAAGGCAGAATTAAGTGCTGAACGCTTCCGCTTCCGCTGGTAGGAAGCAGATCCCACTGTATGCTGATGAGCCAGATTAAAAGAAGACCCACCCAGTATGCCGGCATGGCAGTAGTCATAAATACAATCCCCCGCACAATCCGGTCAAACAGGCTGTCCTTATAAACAGCACAAAAGAAACCGATTGGGAGACTTAATACGATTACAATCACCAGAGAAGACATGGCGAGTACAAATGTAGCAGGAAAACATCTGGAGATCTCTCCCAGAACCGTTCTGGACGGATTGGTATAGCTGACACCAAAATCCAGCTTCAGACAGTTCCCCACCCAGCGCAGGTACCGAATCAGATAAGGATCATTTAATCCCAGCTCTTCCCTGACCTGCAAAATGGCATCTTCCGTAATAACCGGTGTCTGGCGGACTCTAAGCGCCACCTCTGCCGGATCGGAAGGAATCATATTGATAAACACAAAGCACAAAAATGAAATCATGAGCAGCAGAGGAATCGCTGAAAGAATTCGTTTCACAATATAGGACTTCATATATACGCCTCCATCTTATGCGGCAGGTATGAAAAAACACGGGAAACCGGCAGCCTGACATTCAGACAGCCGGTGTTTCCCATGTTCTAAATCCCTCCCGGAACTTATTCAAAATACATCTGGGCAAACGGTACTTCATACTGAGTCTGGGTAAATCCCACTCCTTTTAAATCTGACCCGTAGATTGCCTTATTGCATTCATAGGTAAGAGGGATGTATACCGCATCCTCATGAAGTCTGGTCAGAACGAAGCGGTACAGTTCCTGGCGTTTTTCTTCATCTGTAGATACCAGAATATCCGTAATTGCCTGATCTATTTCTGCCTTATCCTCGAGCCCCAGCTGCGCTGCGTAATCCCCGTAAACCCGCTGTCTCATGGCAGCCAGAGAGGACTGTGGATCATAAGGAGTTCCCCAGCAGATGTTAAACACCATGTCAAAATTACCTGTCTTCATATTGTCACGGTAAGACTGTTCTTCTTCCCCCTTGATCTCCAGGGCGATTCCAAGCTTGCCGTATTCAGACTGAAGGTATTCTGAAATGGTCTTTTCCGTAACGCTGTCGCTGTTATATAAAAGAGTCAGTTTCAGAGGTGTTCCATCTTTTTCTCTTATATTCTGACTGCCCATAACCCAGCCGTCCTCGTCTAAGATCTTAGCAGCCTTTTCCTCACTGAACTCATAGGGAGTTAATTCAATATTACAGTAAGGTACTGTCCTGGAAAACAGTGTATCAGCAGGTGCTTCCAGACCATAGAAAATTCCGTCTGAAATCGCCTGGCGGTTTGTGGCATGCTGGATTGCCTGACGCACTGCCTTATCCTTTAAAATATCATTGGTCGTATTAATCACGATCTGTCTGGTTGACGTAGGAGCAGACAATGCCACGGAAAACTTATTACTTTCCTTATATTTGCTCACTGCATCAGCATCAATCATATTCTTACCGAAGATTAAATCAATCTCACCTTTTTCCAGCGCAAGAATACGGGTCTGGTTGTCCGGAATCACCTTAACAGTGATCTTTTTCACCTTTGGTTTCTCGCCCCAGTAGTTTTCATTTGCCTCAAATACAGCATATTCATCTGTAACAGATTCTTTCAGTACATAAGCACCAGTTCCGATATAAGCTTCCACGCCGTCCTTTGTGCTTCCGTTTTTCATGGCCTTAGGTGAAATCATTGCAAATGGTCTTGTAACTCCCAGTTCTGTCAGCATGGGATAATATGGCTGTGAAAGCTCAATGACAAATGTTTCTGAGTCAGGAGCGGATACTCCCACCAGCAGATTCATCATTTCCAGCCATGTATGACGTTCCTTATTTTCAATAATCGCGTCAAAATTGGCCTTAATGGCGTTGGCATCGCACACCTCACCGTCAGAAAAGGTAACACCCTTTCTGATTTTGAATGTATAGGTCTTTCCGTCATCACTTATCTTCCAGCTTTCTGCCAGACAGGGGGCATAACCGTCAGCGGTTATGGTGACCAGAGTCTCGTAAAGCATTTCCTGGGCATACATCTCTCCGGCATACAGATGTGGGTTTAAATCCCTGATATCCCGGAAGTTTACAAATACCAGCTCATCTTTTGGCGTCCCCTCAGATGCTTTTGCTGCAGCAGCTTCTGTGTTCACCTGTTCTTTGCCGGTTGCAGCAGCCTCTTTACTGCCCTGCTTCTGGCACCCTGATAAAAGGGTTGCAGAAATGACACCTGCCAGGCAGGTATATAATAATCTTTTTTTCATAATTGCTCCTCCTGATTTGCTATGGTGTTAACTATAACACAGTTAGTCTCGACTTACTAATACAAATCAGGAAGAGCCGGTTATAACAAAACGTTATAGGCAGACAGCGTTTTTTTTAATTCTCTTATGTAAAACCGGGCTTCACAAGACAGATCCTTTTTCTTCTGCTTTACATACCCCAGAGTCAGAAATTTCTCACAGTCCCTTACCTTCAGTGCCCGTATTCCCTGTTCTTCATATTCTCTGGATACAAAATCGATGCCCAGACAGCAGACATCCGTATGCTTTAACATACTGGTGATCAGATAGTCGCTGTTGGTACAGACCGCATTGTTTAAATTCTCCATCTGAACCGCACCCACACTGATCCGTTCGATATGATGCTCCATCGCAAAAAAATCCTTGGTCCCCTCAATAAATTTTAACTGGGAAAGTTCTTTCAGCTCTACTGATTCCCTGTCATACCACGGATGATGGCTCCCTAAATAAACACAGATGGAAAGCTCGGCAAGCGGAAAGAATTCCAGTTTTTTATGCCAGATAATATGCTTAAAGCACTGCAGCTGGGTATGTGCGAGATAAACAATTCCGATCTCCGATATGTGTTCAGACACATCGTCCGTAATTTCCTCCACAGTTCCTTCCCGAAACCCGAACGTAACGTTCTGATCCTTATGAGCCTCATAAATATCCGCTATCAGCTTAGCAAGAATGCTGCTCTGATATCCTGAAACAGAAAAATAATTGCCTGTTTTTTTCTGAACTAGAGACCGGATCATATTGGAGTTCTTCAAGATGGTAAGGGCGTGCCCATAGAGCATTTTTCCCTGCTCTGTCATACGCATCCCTCTGCTGTTTCTCTCGAACAATGCTACGCCTAAATCTTTTTCCAGATTTGCAATCACCTTACTGACATTGGGCTGAGAGGTATAAAGCTGTTCAGCCGCCTTGTTTAAGCTGCCATGGTCCGCAGTCGCCACAAAGTATTCCAGTTGTTTTATTTCCATTCATTCCTCCGTCAATTAAAAATCTCCGTCTGCTTTTTTGCCTTTAAGCAGCATAAAGGCAAAAAACCGGTATGAATCATTCTTGCATCAACTGGCTCAAATCCGTTTTGTGCAACAAAGGCAGTTAACGATTTATCGTCCCAGCTGTGAAAGGTATGAAACCCCAGAAGATTTAGCATTTTAGTACTCAGATAACCATTTTCTCCTTTTTGTGAAACAAAGGTGGGAGCAAACAAAAATCCCCCTGGTTTTAGAACTCTGTGAATTTCAGACAGCGCCTTTTCAGGAAACGGCATAATATGCAGAGCATTGGCAATCACTACACAATCAAATATTTCCGGCTGAAACTGTAAATCCGTTGCATCCTGAACAGAAAATCGAAGATTATCCGGTGACGGCTTCCTCTGAGCTGTATGTATCATATTTTCCGAAAAATCCGTGGCTTCTAAAAATTTCACTGATTTGGAAATGAGGAAAGAAAGCTGTCCCGTACCGCATGCCAGTTCTAAAACTGTCATGCTTTTATTCAAATCCACACCAATCTCCCTGCTTATTTCCTCGTACATCTTTCGGTCCTTTTTCATAAAAAGTCCGTATACTCCTGATACCCTCTGCCAAAATATTTTATTTGCCCCATCCCTCATATTTACACGCTCCCTTTTTATACTATATATACTTAAATTTACACAATGATAGCACCCTGCATATTTCATGTCAATATCGGGCCTTTATAACCAAAAAAGCCGTACTGTCATGCGGTAACAGGTACGGCTTTTTCGTAGGAGTCATGATCCCTCACGGGTCAAATGAAGGATGCAATCAGAGGGTTAGTCTGATGTTAGAATATTCACACGTAGTTAGGATTAACTAACTGTCATAATAATATCATAAGGTTTTTAAAAAAACAAGCCCTCTTCTTAGGAAAGAATTCTCAATTAAACCGGAAGCATCCATTGCAGGACATTTTTAATATACCGATCCCAGAAATCCCAGTTATGATTGCCCGGTCCTTCCTCATAAATAACATGGGCACCCTTTTCTTCCATTATTTTCTTTACTTCTTTGTTCATTTCATAAAGGAAATCTTCTGTTCCGCAGGCCTGATAAAGCTCCGGCACAATTCCGTCTTTTACGCAGCGGTCATACAGTACCATCAGATCTGCACTGCTTCCGGCAATCTCATCGGGATTTTCAAAAATATTTTTCCAGGGGAACGGACCATCAATGGATCCATTTTTAATTTCCTCAAAGGTTTTTACAATATTCAGCGCACCAGACATGCTGGCAGCCTTGGCATACTGCTCCGGTTTTGACAATCCCAGAAACCATGCTCCATAGCCTCCCATGGACAGTCCTGCAACAAATGTATCCTCCCGTCTTTTGGAAACCGGAAAAATACTTTTTATAAATGCAGGAAGTTCTTCTGAAAAGAAGGTGAAGTAACGGTTTCCATGGTACATATCCTGATAGAAGCTATTTTCCGCTGATGCCATCACTACCACGCAGCAATGCTTCTGAGCATAACGCTCGATGTTGGAAAAACGCATCCAGGAGCTGTAATCACCAAACGCTCCATGAAGCAGATACAGGACTGGCAGACCTTTTTCATAAGGAAATGCTTTCTTTGCTGATTCACTGGTTATTTGCTCATTTCCCTCTGGTGTTGGTACAAATACATTGACATCCACTGTATGCCCCAAAGAATAACTATAATAATGACAATTCATACTGGCCATGGTTGAATCCTCCTTTTTTCCTTCATTATATTCGTCTTCGCCTTACACTGCTAGACAAAAATTGCACTTTTTTGATATATCCTATACCTATTTTGCTCTTTTATCCCCAGAATTGCGTCTGTATCCGGCATATTTCCCTCTGAAAGAGTGCAAGATATGTATAGTTTTGACTGACAGTCTGCAATTTTAGTCTAGTATTTGATTGCCGTTTTCTTTATGATTATATCACAAACCTGTTTTTGAATTACAGTAAAGGAGTATATGCCTTATGAAGCTATGTACAAACGTGAATGAAGTAAAGGAGATGGATGGTTATTTTAAAATTATTACCAATTCCATCGAGATCCGGGTACAGTTTTTAACAGAAACCATTTTAAGAATCCGCGCCGGATTTGACGGTGATTTTGCGGAAGAATCCTACAGTCTGGTTATGACCGCATGGGAGGACCGTATGGACGGACTTTTAAAAGGACAGAGAAAGAGGGTGGTTCCAGCCACTGCAAGTCTCAGTCAGTCCGAAGAACAGGCCATTCTGACCGGGTCCCAGTTAAAGGTTGTTATTGAAAAAGATCCATTCCGTATCTGCGTTTATGATAAAGAAGGCACCTGTCTTCATTCTGATATTGTAGACCTTGGATATTTAGAGGACAGCAATCATCGCCGTATTCACACCAGTGAGATTTCACCCCAGGACTGCTTCTACGGATTTGGGGAAAAGAGCGGACAGTGGAATAAAGCGCAGAAATTCCTATCCATGAGCCCCAAGGATGCCATGGGTTATAACCCAAAGGAAACAGATTCCCTGTATAAGCACATTCCGTTTTACATTAAATTAAACCGGGATTCAAAAAAAGCAGTGGGCTATTTCTATCATAATACTTATGAATGCGATTTTGATATGGGTAGAGAAAAGAGCAATTACTGGAAGCCTCACAGCCGGTATCGTACTGACGGCGGTGATATCGATTTATTCCTGATTGCCGGTCCTTCTATTCGTGAAGTCGTTTCCCGGTATACCGATCTTACCGGTAAATCCGCCATGCTGCCCCGGTATGCACTTGGATATCTTGGCTCGTCCATGTATTATCCCGAGCTGGAGGCTGACTGTGATGACGCAATCACAGAGTTTATTGACACAACCAAAGAAGAGGATATCCCAGTCGATGGTTTCCAGCTTTCCTCAGGCTACACCTCTCAGGACACCCAACAGGGCGTAAAACGCTGTGTATTTACCTGGAATGAAAAACGCTTTAAAAATCCAAGAGACTTTTTTGCACAGATGAAAAAAAGAGGAATTACCGTATCTCCAAACGTAAAACCCGGAATTCTTCTTTCCCACCCCAATCTGGAACAGATGAAAGCAAAAGATATCTTTGTAAAAGACAGCCAGAGCGACGAACCCGGTATCGGTACCTGGTGGGGCGGCAAGGGAGTATTTGCTGATTTTACCAAACCCGTAACCCGAAGCGTATGGAAAGAAATGTTAAAGGAAAATGTTCTGGAAATGGGAACCTGCTCGGTATGGAACGATAACTGTGAATATGACAGCATGGTGGACAAAGACTGCCGCTGTGATTTTGAAGGCAAAGGCGGTACCATCGGCCAGTTAAAATCAGTTATGTCAAATATTATGTGCCAGATCACCGATGAGGCCATTCATGAAACCTTTGATAACACCAGACCCTTTATTGTATGCCGGTCCGGACACAGCGGAATTCAGCGCTACGCTCAGACCTGGGCTGGAGATAACTTAACCTGCTGGGATTCACTAAAATATAATATAGCAACCATACTGGGCATGAGTTTAAGCGGCGTGGCAAATCAGGGCTGTGACATCGGCGGATTTTACGGTACGTCTCCGGAAGCAGAGCTGATGGTCCGCTGGATTCAGAACGGTATTTTCCAGCCAAGATTTTCCGTACACTCCGTAAATACTGATAATACGGTAACAGAACCCTGGATGTACGGTAACCACACCGGATATATCCGGGATGCCATCAAGTTCCGCTACAGACTGATCCCTTACCTGTACTCTCTTATGGAACGTGCCCACGAAACCGGATTACCCATTATGGAACCCATGTGCAGCGCATTCCAGAATGACCCTGCCTGTTATGAAGAGGGCATTGATTTTATGATCGGTGATTCTCTGCTGGTAGCTAATGTTGTGGAAAAATGTGCTCTTACAAGAAAGGTCTACCTGCCCGAGGGTGAGATATTCTATGATTTCTATACCAGAGAAAGATTCGAGGGTGGACAAACACTTGAGTTCCCGGTAACAATGGCGAGTATTCCACTATTTGTACGGGAAGGTGCAATCATTCCTATGGCAGCCAACCAGATGAACAACTTAACCACCGAATCTGTTACCGGTATTCATCTGCTTCTTGCTGCTGGCAAAGACAATTCCTTTACACTCTACGAGGATGACGGAACTACATTAAATTATCAGAATGGAGAATATTTAAAGACCGGAATTATAATGACTTCTGGTGAACAAACCGTTTTGGAATTTAAGCAGGAGGGCAGCTATCAGACTACGGTTGAAAGCATTTATTTAGATGTAATCCGCAGAGACAAGGCACCGTTCTGGATTACATTAGACGGCAAAGAACTGCCTCATTTCCTGTATCGGAAAAAATTCGAAGCAGCAGACTGCGGCTGGTATTACAGCCAGACTTTAAAATCCGTTCAGATTAAATATCCCAATCCTAAAAACGACTGCAGACTTGTGATTTCATTCCAGCAGTTTGATATGATCGGAATGTAATAAAACCAAAAAGCCCGTCCCTGTCATGCGGTTACAGGGGCGGGTTTTTTGTAGGAGTCATGATCCCTCACGGGTCAATGAAGGATAATCTCAGAGGGTTAGACTGATGTATAGAATATTCACATGTAGTTAGTTATTGCTAACTAAGTTCATAATATCACAGGAGCCAAGAAAAAGCAAGAACATTTACTGAGAGCATTTCTCAATAATCCTATATTGATATCCGGTCATTAAAACGTTATAATGAAGCCAGTTATACCCATGGAGGTACGATCTTGATTGATACAGCAAGTTTCATTATGGCAGGAGGCCAGATGATCGCCACTGAGCGGATTCAGGGCGTGAACGATAATATGGCCAAATCCCATTATCACGAATATTTTGAATTATATTATCTGGAATACGGAAAACGATATCATATGGTGAACGATAATATTTATTCCTTAAACTCAGGGGAATTTATTATCTTTCCTCCCTACTCCATGCACCATTCCTATGGAGATAATGACGTGCCCTTTAAACGGGTTCTGGTGTATTTTTCCCCAGAAACAGTCACTGTGCCGGAAGTTCTCCACACCCTCAGCCAGTCAGCCGGAGTATACCGGTTTGATACAAAAGCCAGCCAGTCCGTTCATCTTCTGTTAAATAATATTTTAAAAGAGCAGGAAGAAGGAGAAGGGTTTCATTCTGATGCCATGAAGATGCTGCTCAATCTGCTTTTAATTAAAATCGCCAGAAGAGCGGATGAAAAAGCAGCCCCGGAAAACCGGAGCCGCATTACGGAAATTCTTCACTACCTTCACAGCCATTCTTCGGAAAACATCACCCTGGAGGATCTGGCCTCCCGCTTTTATTTAAGCCCTTATTACTTATGCCGGGAGTTCAAGCGCTACACCAACAGCACCATTATCCAGTATATCAATAACATTCGCATTATCCATGCTCAAAGGCTTTTTATGGAGACAAGCCGGACAATCACAGATATCAGCAAAGAGGTGGGCTTTTCCAATGTAACCCATTTTAACCGTGTATTTAAGTCCATAATCGGCATGTCACCTTCTAAAAACCGCAAGCAGTATGCCGATCAGAAAAAAACAGGGCAATGAGAAGAGTCCTTAACGTACCTCTTCCCAGAAACTGACGGCGTCTGCCAGCCAGCCATCAAGTTCCGTCCCGTTTCCAAGACCGAAGCTGTGTCCGCCCTGCTCCATAAACCGTACTCTGTAAGGGACATTTAAACGCTTTAGCTGTTCTTCCATTAAGTAGCTGGCTTCAATATTAACGACAGGATCATCCTTGCTGTGAATCAGATAGCAGGGAGGATATTCCTGATCCATAAGGTACTCCACACTGTACTCTGCCAGCCCTTCTTTTGTAAAATTCTCCCCTCCGATCCGTTCTAAATACTTCACGGCGGCTTCCCGCTGGGAATCAGAAGCCCGCTCCATATCCTTTAAAAACTGAACCGTGGAAATGCTGGGGTAACCAAGAAACAGAGCACCCGGCTTATGAATACCATAGACCTCATACCCCTTCTCTTTCGTTCCCCATACAGCTGCCAGATGGCCTCCCGCGGAAAATCCCGCCACTGCATAGTCTTCCATTGTGATCTGGAACTTCTCGCGATTGGCATCAAGAAATCTAAGAGCCGCCGCTGTATCCTCCATAGGTTTGGGAAGAAGGTTCTTCTGACCTGTCCGGTAAATTAAGATAAATGCAGAATACCCCATTCGGTTTAACTGCTCGGCAATGGGATAGCCTTCAACCAGTACCCATTCCCTTGCATACCCCCCGCCCGGACACACAAGTACAAAGGGCTTATCCGGGTCTCCCGGCATATGAATCAGTTTCACCTGTTCCTTATCCGGTTCTTTTTCCCATTCCTCTTTTGGATAAACATCATAGATTATCTGGGTATTTGCTTCCATTACCTCATAAATCCGCTTTATCGCAGGCAGTATCCCACACCGTTCATTTCCATAATCACCTATTCTGCGCTTCCATACATCCTCTGTCATATGAGTGAAAAAATAATCAGAAAACTGGGAAAGCTCTTTTTTTGTGCAAAGTTCTTCAATGGTTGTATCAACGGAAACCGACTCAAACATCATATCTTCTCCTCTCTTATGCCTCATGATCCAGAACGATATTCTGAATCCATACCCCTTTCTTTACCAGAACAAAACCGATGATACATTTAATGATATCTACCATCTGGCACATAAAATAAAGCGGAACAATGGGAATCTGGGTGTATCGGCTCAACAGATATGCTGCCGGAATACTTGCCACCCACATAAACACACTGTCAAAGAAAAAGGTTACAACCGTCTTTCCTCCGGAACGCAGTGTAAAATAAGATACATTCATAAATGCATTCATCGGCATAATAAAGGCCAGAATCCGGATAAACTGAACTGCTAAGTGCTTCACCTCATCGGTTGTATTGTAAATCATAGGAAACAGAGGTGCTACAATTGCCAGAATTGTACCCATAACCGCACAGGAAGCAACGGAGAATACGATTAGTTTTGTATCAGTATCTCTGGCTTCCTCCATCTTTCCCGCACCTAAGAGCTGGCCTACAATAATGGAAACAGAAATTCCAAGCGCCATATAAACCACATTAAACACATTTCCTATAGTATTGGAAATATTTAATCCAGCCACAGCTGTCAGTCCCCTGATGGAATAGCATTGCATTAACATTGCCATACCGCTCGCCCACAAAGCTTCGTTGACAATCAAAGGGGTGCCCTTCACGAAGATTCCTCCGATCAGGCTTGCTGGTATGTGCATGCTCTTATATACCCCTTCGATAAATGGAAAGCGTTTTTTATGCATATGGGTCCAGATTATTACAATTACAGTCTCTATATATCTTGCCGTAACAGTAGCAATTCCTGCGCCCACCACGCCAAGAACCGGTGCACCGAATTTACCAAAGATAAGAATATAGTTAAGAACCAGATTCACCAACACTGCTACGATTCCCGCCTTCATGGGAATCACCGTTTCTCCGCATTCACGAAGCGTACTGGTATATGCCTGCTCAATGCTAAACGGCAAAAGCCCCAGCATCATAACAAGCATATATCTGCGTCCATTGGCAAGCGCAAGCGCAAGATCTCCGCCGCTTTCCTCCCCGTGAAGGTACATGTAAATTAAGTTTTCACCGTAAAAATAGAATATAACTGCAGCCACAGCTGACAAAAACAGGCAGAACAAAAATTTAAACCGGAATGTATGCCTTACTCCGTCATGCTTACCACAGCCGTAAAATTGAGCCCCAAAGATTCCCGCACCAGAAACAATACCAAAGATACTGACATTAAAGACAAAAATCAGCTGATTTACAATCGCAACCCCCGACATCTGGCCGGTACCCACCATACCAACCATAATGTTATCAAGCAGACTGACGAAATTGGTAATTCCATTCTGTATCATAATAGGAATTGCAATGGTCAATACCATTTTATAAAAAGCTTTGTTACCTATAAATTTTTTCATACTTTTTTCCAGTAAAAGCGTACTTTTTCTGTATTACCTCCGTTTTTGCCAGATTCATTTTCTGTCTATATAAAAACAGTCTTCCTCGATTATAATCAATCAAAGACTCAAACGCAAGTATAATACAGAAAGAAAAAGAAGCCGGGATAACTTATCTCCCTCCGGCTTCCAATCAATCCGTTTAATGTTTTTCCTTTGCCTTTGCAAACAGGCTCTGCAGAATAATAAAGAAAGCAAGCAGTGCTGCAATGGTTATCTTGGTCCACCAGGAAGACAGCGTCCCCTGGAATGTAATAAATGTTTCAATTGTTCCCTTAATTAAAACTCCAAACAGGCTGCCGAACACATTGCCTACCCCTCCGGTAAGCAGCGTTCCTCCAATTACTGCTGAGGCGATGGCTTCCATTTCAAATCCCTTTGCCTGTTCAACAAAGCCAGCGCAGGTATTCAATGCGAATAAGAAACCTCCCAACGAACATAAGAAGCCATTGATCACATAAACAAGCAGCTTGGTCCGCCTGACATTTAATCCCATCATCAGTGCTGACTGACTGTTCGTTTCCGCCTACCGCATATATGGTTCTTCCAAACTTTGTAAATTTCAAAAGAACAAATATACCCACCAGAACGATCAATGCAATGATTACGCTGGGATAAATAAACGAATAATTCACCACACCTTTTTTGTTTACCGTACCGCCCAGAAAGGTTAAGTTGATTTTGCTCTTTGCCCATTTTAAAAACAGCTCATTTTTAATACTGATCATTTCCTGACTGATAATCGCAGTCAGACCTCTGGCAAAGAACATTCCGGCCAAGGTAACAATGAAGGGCTGTATTTTCAGATATGCGATTAAAAATCCCTGTACCAGACCAAATACAATTCCCATAATCAGAACAATGATAAGAGCAGGAACCGCTCCCATTCCCTTAATTTCCATCATCCATGCAAGCATCATGCAGGTCAGGGCTACAATGGAACCAACCGAAATATCAATTCCACCAGTTATCATAACCATCGTCATACCCGCTGCAATAACGATCAGACCGGCATTGGAAATAAACAGGTTTAGAAATACCTGAGGCTTTGCAAACCCTTTGCTTTGGAATATGATCAGACCGGCTGCATACATCACCAAAAAGAGAAGGATGGTGATAATCAGTAAAAATACCTTTCCATCAATTTTTTCTCTCTTCTTCATTTATGCCACCTTCTTTCCTGACTTAACGTTCATCTGCAGTTTACTCACCATGCGCTTTAACTCGGTTGACTGTAACGCTACAATTACAACAACTACAACCGCTTTATATACCGGAATCTGGTCTGGAGAAACACCCATGGCATAAAGGGTGGTGCTCAGCGCCTGAATGGTGTAAGCTCCGATGACACTTCCTAACAGAGAAAATTTTCCGCCTGCAAGGCTGTTTCCGCCCAGCGCAACTGCTAGAATGGCATCTAACTCCAGATTCAGTCCAATGTTGTTGGCATCGGCAGAATAGATTCTGGAAGAGGCCACGAGTCCGGATATACCGGCGCAGAGACCGCAAAATACATAGGAAAGGAAAATAATCATTGCGGACTTAATTCCCATCAGCTTGGAAGCCTTTGCATTAATTCCCACAGTCTGAATATAAAGTCCCAGTGTCGTCTTCTTTAACAGAACATAGGTGAGCAGCACCACAATCATAGCCACAAACACGGGAGTCGGAATGGGAATGCCCGGAATACTGGAACCCAGCATTTTATAGGATTCCACACGGATATAGGTGATCTGGCCTTTTGTAATCAGCTGTGCAATTCCTCGTCCGGCGGTAAACAAAATCAAAGTTGCCACCATGGGCTGGATCTTAAGCTTTGCTACAAGGAAACCATTAAAGCAGCCGCATAAGATTCCCGCAAGAATGGCGGCCAGTACGCCCAGAATATAAGGATTTACAAACTCATTAACGGACTGCTGTCCTCCTGAAAGAATGAAGCAGCACACAGCTCCCGCTACAGACATAACAGCCCCCACGGAGATATCTGTACCACCTGAGGCAGCAACTACCAGGGTCATACCCACAGCCAGAATAACCAGATCGCTGGCACGGTTAATTACGTCAATGATATATCCGTAGAGAACGCCGTTTTTAATCGTCACCTCAAAGAAGCCGGGGGTCTTAATCAAATTGGAAAACAGAACAAGCACCAGACAGAATAGGGGCAGAAACAAGCGGTATCCTGTCAGTCTTTTTATAAATGCCTTTCCCTTATTCATCTGTTCCACCTCCTGCAATCGCCTTCATGATATGGTTCTGATCAAGTTCATCCTCCATAAGCTCAGAAACCTTCTCCCGGTCTCTTAAAACTGCCATCCGGCTGCAGGTACGGATCATCTCCTCAATTTCAGAGGAGATAAACATAACAGTGACACCCTCTTTTGCCAGCTGGACCACCAGTTTCTGAATCTCAGTCTTAGTACCAACATCAATTCCTCTGGTGGGTTCATCAAGAATCAGAAAATCAGGATCAGTAAGAAGCCATCTTCCAAGAATTACCTTCTGCTGGTTTCCTCCGCTTAAACTTCTTACGGGAGTATCCAGGCTTGCTGTCTTAATCTGCAGCAGCTTCACATACTTGTCAGCCAGTTCCTCCTGCTCTTTGGCTCCGATTGGGTGGAACATGCCTCTCTTAGCCTGAAGTGCCAGAATTAAATTCTCTCTTACAGACAAATCGGCAACAATTCCTTCCTCTTTCCGATTCTCCGGCAGATATGCCATACCAGCCATCATGGCATCGAGAGGGGTATGCAGAACTACGGGTTTTCCATTGACCTTCAGTTCCCCGCTGTCCGGTTTATCTGCTCCGTACAGACTTCTTGCAAGCTCTGAACGGCCAGAACCAAGAAGTCCTGTCAGACCGATCACTTCTCCTTTATAAATCTGCAGATCATATGGTTTTATGGTTCCCTGCCTGCCGATTCCTTTGGCATCAATGACTGCCTCACTTGACTTACCAGCGGTCTTTCCGCCTTTCTTAATTGCTTCCAGATCATCGAAATCCTTACCCATCATCTTGGCAACCAGCTGTACTCTTGGAAGCTTTTCTGTTTCATATTCTCCTACCAGTCCGCCGTTTCTGAGTACGGTTATCTTATCGCAGACTTCATAAACCTGCTCCAGAAAATGAGTAACAAAGATAATTCCTACTCCGTCTGCCTTCAGACGTCTCATTAACCCGAACAGCTTCTCTACCTCGTTATCATCCAAAGAAGATGTGGGTTCATCAAGAATCAGAACTTTTGCTGACATATCCACAGCCCTTGCTATAGCGATCATCTGCTGCAGTGCAATGGAGTAATTCTCCAGTGCCTTTGTTACATCAATATTCATTTCCAGTTTGGAAAGAAGCTCCGCCGCTTTCCGGTTCATGGTCTTCCAGTCGATGAGTCCTGCTCTTTTGGGTTCTCTTCCGATAAACAGGTTCTCAGCTACCGACAAATTGGGGCAGAGATTTACCTCCTGATAGACGGTACTGATTCCATGCTCCTGGGCTTCCTGGGGCGAATGATTAATGATGGTTCTGCTCCCGCCTTCAATTTTTATCTCACCTGATTCAAATTCCTCTACCCCGGTCAAAACCTTTATGAGCGTTGATTTACCTGCTCCGTTCTCTCCCATGAGAGCATGGATCTCCCCGCTTCTTAAGGTAAAATCCACATGGTCTAAGGCACGTACCCCGGGAAATGTCTTTGATATGTTTTTCATGCTCAATACTATCTCATTGGGCATAAGATCCCTCCTTTTTCTCCACTTTTTCTGCTTTTCACTGCATGTCAGGAGATTAAAAAAGGTGCCTGGAGGAGGACTGACCCCGTCCTCCATTCCCTGCACCTGTTTCTCTGGCTATCATTCTGCTTTCAGCGCCTTAGTCCCAACCAATTAATACTGTCTCTTTGGTTTTTCAGCTGCTGCTGTATCTGCCGGGAATACGCCTTCCTTTACATATGCAATCTTATCAACTTTTTCGCCCTTCTCCAGCTTCTGAATGATCTCAGCTACACGAGGACCGTGAAGAGGATTACACTCTACAGAAACGTTCATATCTCCTGCGATCATGGAGTCAAATGCTGCAGAAACTGCATCAAAGGAAATAATGATGATATCACCTTTTGGTCCACAGGTCTTTCCTGCAGCCTTAATGGCATCAATGGCACCAAATGCCATGTTGTCGTTCTCAGCAATTACAACATCGATATCGTTATAGGTCTTTAAGAAGGATTCCATAACTTCCTGACCCTTTGCCTGTGTAAATTCACCAGTCTGACGCTCTAACATCTTCCACTTCGGGTGATCTTTCATCTTCTCTTCCACACCATTGGTACGACCAATCTGTGCAGAAGAACCGATGGTACCCTGAAGAGTAACGATGTTGATATCATCATCTGCTCTGTTATTCTTCTTTAAATACTCATCAAGCCATGCTACTGCATCATAACCTTCCTGAAGGAAGTTGGAACCAACCCATGCAGTATATAAGGAATCGTCAGATACATTGATCATACGGTCAACAATAATAACCGGAATGCCTGCATCTTTTGCTTCCTGTAAAACGGTATCCCAGCCAGTTTCTGTAACTGGTGCGATAACGATATAATCAACATCCTGCTGAATAAAGTTACGAACTGCCTTTAACTGATTTTCCTGTTTCTGCTGTGCATCATCAAAAATCAGCTTGTAACCGTTTGCTTCTGTAAACGTTGACTTCATGGATTCGGTATTGGCCGTTCTCCAGTCAGACTCTGCGCCAACCTGAGAAAATCCCACTACGATTTCCTTTTTCTCTGCAGGTGCTGCTTTGGTTGTGGCTGCTTCCGTTTTAGCTGCTGCCGTTGTCTCTGCTTTTGTTTCAGTAGCAGCAGGTGCTGCTGTGGTTGCGGCTGTCTGAGATCCGCTGCAACCGGATAAAATCATGGCGGTTGTCATAACCGCAGCTGTCAAAAAGCTTAAAACTCTTTTCTTCATATCCGTTCCCTCCAATAAGAATCATTTACTATTAAGTAACTACCTGTATCATAGTCTCATCCCACTGATTTCTCAATACAATATCTTTTGCAAAGGGTTAAGTTTCTTACGCTATTTCCATGTATTCCAAAAATTAAGTTGATTTTTTTCGGATAAAAGTTGATTTTTTTATATATTTCCCCATCTTACTGCCGGAATCCTCACTGTAACAGCAGTTCCGACTCCGTACTCGCTTTCAATGGTAAGTCCATACGCCTCACCAAAATTCAGCCGGATCCGCTCTGCCACATTGGCAATTCCAAAGCCTTCCCCAACATGAAAATCCGCTTTGCTGCCGCCGGCAATCTGATGCTCCATCTTTTTTACCTCATCCGGTTTCATTCCAATCCCGTTGTCCTCCACCTTTAAAAGAATATCTTCATTCTCCTGCCAGCCGCTGATACGTAAGAATCCTTTTTTTCTGCAATTCTTTATTCCATGGTAAAGTGCATTTTCCACAATGGGCTGCAGGGTAAGTTTTAATATGGAATAATCACGGATCCGATCTTCAAAATCAATCTCATAATCCATAATGTCCTCGTAGCGGAAATGCTGGATTAAAAGATAACTTTTTATATGCTCTGCCTCTTCTTTAATGGTAATAAAATCCCGTCCGTTGTTCAGACCGATTCTTAAAAAAGAAGACAGTGCAGTAATCATCTCCACCACCTCCTGATGCTGCTTTCCCTCCGCCAGCCAGACAATGGTATCTAACGTATTATAAAGAAAATGAGGATTGATCTGAGCCTGTAAAAGCTTCAGTTCTGTTTTTCTCTTTAGCTCCTGCTCTTCCTTGATGTGGCGGATCAGTTCACCGATCCGGATTACCATCTGATCATACTGTTCCCCTAAAACCTTTATCTCCCTGATATTGCTTTTTGGTGCGCTGACTTCCAGATTCCCGTCTGCCAGCTTCATGGTATATTCACAGAGTTCCTCAATGGGTTTTGTAATTCGTTTTCCAAAGGATGAAAAGGAAGCAAGTAAAAATACAATGAGATAAGAAGCAATTACAATGCAAAGAGCAATGACCTGCCTTGTCTGGGTGTCAAGCTTCTGGCGTACAGACTCCAGGGTCTTTGTCTCATTATAGATATAATCGGACATGGACTCCTGGATTAAATCAGTAATTGCATAGATATCCTGGTCAAGACGGGTCATATTCTTGTCATAATCCCCGATAATGTTACTGGTCTGAATATCCTCAATTCGTTTTTCCAGCATTCCGATTAAAACTACAATTCCATCCAGCCCCTTTTTGCTGGTTTCCTGAGGAGTGGTATCTTTCAGCTCCAAAAACATCTTTTTAGAATTTTCCAGATCCTCATACGGGTTTAAGGATTCAAAGGTGTCTGCTCCGATCACAATCCGGTACATTTTATAGTCAATGTTGGACTTAAAATCAAAATTAAACTCTGTTGCCATTGTCAGGTTGCGTATGCTTTGACGGTACTGTTGATTCTGCCATTCCATGGTATATAGCAATATCCCAATCATAATAATGACCGGGATAAAAACGATTGCCTGCATGTTTTTTAATTTTGCCTTAATTGAATCACTTTTGTACTTCATTTTCTCCCCCTGACCGAAACGCCTTCGGTGTGATTCCGTGAATCTTCTTAAACAGGTAACTGAAATAATGGGGATCCTTATATCCCACCTGATATCCGATTTCTGAAGTTCTCAAATCCGTTTTCAACAGTAATTCCCTGGCAGCATCCATGCGCACCTTTGTTAAGTATTCCACAAACGTAATTTCCATTTCCTGGCTGAAAATGGTGCTGAAATGATTGGGGCTGATATTTACCGCCGACGCCACAGCATTTAATGAAATATCTTCGTCCTGATAGTGGGCTGCGATATAATCCACTGCCTTTTCAAGAACCAGCCGGTACTTTTTCTGGGAACAGGTGGTTCGAAAACCAATGGCCTTTGCAAGGATCTCCCTGGTATACTTAACCGCAGATTCCATGGAGTTTACACAGGGCTGCATGGTCTTTGCATCGCCAAACTCCTTTAAAACCTGTTCCGGTTCAAAACCAAGCTGAGACACAAACCCGATGACTGCCAGATACACATCCATCAGAATGTACTGCCTGAAAATCAGTGAATTAATATTATTCCCGCAGGCTTCCATATATTCCTCAACGAAATACTTCACCTCAGGGACTGATCCGTTCTTTAAAAAGTTGGGTATAATGTCACGGCTTAACTTGGTGATATCAATTCCCTCCAGGCTGATACTTCCGGTATCATTATGGATCCGAACTGCTGCCTCCGCCGTTAGAATCTGGTTGCGGTCCAGCATATAACGGCAGGCATAAGCCCTGCTCGCTGCTTTAAAAGATGTGCGAATCTCACTGAGTCTGCACACTGGAGTCCCGATCCCTCCAAAATACTCCATCTCAGGAAATGATTCCGCCAGCCGTATGAGAATTTCCGAATAATATGTAACCTTCCGTTCCATATCGGATTCTTCTCCCATAATCAGAAAGCCATACCCTTCTGAAAGCCGGTTAAATCCAATAATGTCGGCTCTTCCCTCCAGTTCTTCCTTCAGCCTCTTATCAAACAGCACATTCTCATCCGAGTACTGATCCTGGCTCTCCGCTCCTTTTGCCTGGAACAAAATGAGATTGTACATAGGGGCAGATAAAGAAAGATTGTGCTCCTGACCTTTTCGAAGCAGCTCAGAAAGTCCCAGCTTCCCTGATACGATAATATCAAATAACCGGTCCCGGTCCATCTGCTTTCGTTCTTCCTGCTGCTTTAAAAATTCCTGCTTATATCCCTTCTCGCTTTTTTCCTGCATGATTGTCTCGCTCATTCGTTCCAATGCTTCCAAAAGCTGGCTGCTGCTCACCGGCTTTAAGAGATAATCGGCAGCTCCGATCTTAATCGCCCGTTTGGCGTACTCAAAATCATCGTATCCGCTGAAAAACATAATATGTATATCCGGTAGAGCCCGTTTCGCCATCTCCGCCAGTTCCAGTCCATCCATAAAAGGCATCCGGATATCCGTAAGCAGTATATCCGGCTTCGATTTTAATATCATGGGATAAGCCAACTCTCCATCCGGCGCTTCCCCGGCAAATTCAAACCCATATTTTTCCCAGGCAATTCCGTTCTTAATTCCTTCACGGACAATTTTTTCATCCTCTGCAAGAAATATCTTAACCATGTCTGATTCCCCCTGTCAGCCGCATTTCTATGATTCGATTATATAAAATCCTCTATGGAAATATAAGAGAATAATTTCCGCCGCTTCATTTTCATTCGTAAAAAAACATACCTCTCCCCATATAGTACCACAAAAAAAGAGATTCGTAACTCCCGGTTTTTCAGGAATTACAAATCTCTTTCTAAACACTTATTCTACGTCACTCCAAAGGCTCTTATTGCCGTAATGTTCATCTAATTCACGGCTGAACCACCGTCCGTTCAGAACATTTTTGATCATTTTAGCCTTAATCTCATCGGAAACGCTGGCATCCTGATCCATGGCTTTCATGATATCCTGATAGGTGGTTGTTACATCTTTTTCTTCTACAACTGCATCGGTTTGTGTACCGTCTAATACCATGGACACTTTTTTATCCGGTTTCCAGCTGCTCCACGCTGCCAGCCCGTCACCATTTGGATCTCCTGATTTCAAGAAGTTTGCAAGATAACTGTTATACTGCTTTGCCATGGCCTGATAGCCCGCCTTACCAAATGCATCAGGGAAAAACTCCAGATAATTGTGCTTTGCAGAAAGCATGGGAACGAAAATGCCATGGAATGCACCATAGTCACCCAAATCTTTGACTGAAGACTGATCACTGCCATAATTAACCTGACAGATATAAATATCAGACTGATAGTGATCATACATCTTTACCGCACTTTCCTGTGCATTAAAGATCCGGTACATATCACTGCCGTATTTGCTGGCAAATGCTTTGGCTGCATTTATCTCATTCTCTGAATATCCTGTCATGTCATCACTCTTAAAATATCCGTCCCCCAGACAGAACATGGAAAATTCAGAGCCTCCCGTAAGCATCATGAGCGGAACGCTGTTATAGTCTTCTGTATCAAATCCATTTTTCGGAATGACCACACCGTCCTCATAAAGATGAGGGAAAACACTCATACGGATAGCCGCATTTCCCATAAGAGGAACCAGGCGTTCTGCTGGTATGGAATAAAGGTAATCCTTAACATCAGCTGAATCTGTCATCAGCCACTGATAAGCAGCGTTTTCATCTGCTGCCTTCTTATCCTCAACAGCAAGAGGAGCTATGGCTTTTGCAATCTTTTTCCCACTTAAATCTTCTGAAGCTGTGGTCATACCTCCGCTGAATGCAATGGCTTTCTGAAATTTCCCCTTAAACTGAGGACTGATCAGCATTGCCATAACATCACGGCCTCCCGCTGAAAATCCGGAAATAGTAATATTACCCGGATCTCCGCCGAATGCTTCAATGTTTTCCTTTACCCAGTCAAGAGCATAGGCAATGTCAAGCATTGCAAAGTTTCCGGTTCCATTCTCCCCGGCTGTTAATGCCGGCAGGCAGTTAAAACCTAAAAGTCCGAGACGGTAATCCACAGATACATAAACGCAGTTGTCATTCTTTACCAGATCAGCTCCGGGAATTTCCCCTGCCTTTCCGGTCTGATTATTGCCTCCGTGTATAAAAACAAGCACAGGAAGCTTTTTACTTCCCTTTTTTGTATATACATCAAGCTTTAAACAGTCCTCACTTCCTTTTACCTCAGTACCGGAAAGCTGAAGCGCAGGCTGTGATGCTTCGGTACAATTTAATTCCTCCGTCCAGGCAGACGGTGCAGCTGGCGCCTGCCACCTTAATTCACCCACCGGTGCCTTTCCGTATGGAATTCCGTACCAGGTCAGGAGCTCCCCTTCCTGTACCCCTTTTACGGGCCCGTATGTGGTAGAAACCACAGTGGCTCCATCTTTTGTATTGTCTGACGAAACGGGTGCTGCTTCCGCAGCTGCGCCCGTTGTTTCAGTTGTTGTCTGCAAAGCAGTTGTT
Source organism: Lacrimispora defluvii (assembly GCA_013036995.1). Taxonomy (GTDB): domain Bacteria; phylum Bacillota; class Clostridia; order Lachnospirales; family Lachnospiraceae; genus Lacrimispora; species Lacrimispora defluvii. The sequence goes on along the minus strand of JAAOXG010000024.1, from coordinate 108,997 downwards.
TCTGTCTTTGCCGCACTGCCACAACCAGCTGTCATAATCATGGTCATTAAAACAAGAACGGCTGCCAAACCTCTTTTTTTCATATTAATAACTCCCCAGTTATATTAATCTAATACTTCTCCATTGGTTTCAATCACATTCTTATACCAGTCAAAAGATTTTTTCTTTTTTCTGGATAAATCTCCAGTTCCGTCATCGTATTTCTCAACATAGATGAAGCCGTAACGTTTTGCCATTTCTCCTGTGGAAGCACTGACCAGATCAATGCATCCCCATGGCGTATAGCCCATTAAATCCACTCCGTCGGCAACAGCCTCACCCATCTGCTCAATATGTTTCTTTAAATAACTGATTCTGTAATCATCCTGAATGCTTCCGTCTTCTTCCTTTTTATCGTAGGCACCCAGACCGTTTTCCACAACCATAAGCGGTATCTCATAGCGGCCATAAAGCTCGTTTAAAGTATAGCGCAGACCCTTCGGATCAATCTGCCAGCCCCAGTCACTTGATTCCAGATATGGGTTCTTGGCTCCGCCCATTAAATTGCCGGAGGTCTTTTCAAGATCCGGATCAGCGGAAGCACAGTTAGACATATAATAGCTGAATGTATAATAATCCACACAGCCTTCTTTGATAATCTCTAAATCCCCAGGTTCCATCTTAATTACAAGACTATTTTCTTTGAAATAACGGTCCATGAACTTAGGATACTCACCACGCACCTGAACATCTCCGCAGAACTGATTTAAAATCTGGTTTCTTTTTTGAGCTTCCAGAATATCATCGGGATTACAGGTCATTGGATAGGTGGTAATGTGGCAGATCATACAGCCGATTTTACAGTCAGGATCAATCTCATGACCCGCCTTCACAGCAAGGGCACTGGCCACAAACTGATGATGCAGACCCTGGAAGCGAAGCTGAGGATTATCAACCTGATTGGTGAAATCAGTCGTTCCTTCATTTAAAATACCAAGAGAGAGGAAACCTCCCATAGGCATTGTTCCAGCATTAATTTCATTGAATGTCAGCCAGTACTTCACCTTTCCTTTATAACGCTTAAACAGCGTCTTTGCGTATCTCACGAATAAATCAATACACTCCCTGGAGGACCAGCCGTTGTATTTTTCTGTCAGTGCAAATGGCATCTCATAGTGAGAAATGGTAATGAGAGGCTCAATGCTATGGCTTCTGCATTCATCGATTACACGGTCATAGAAAGCAAGTCCTTCTTCGTTGGGAGTTTCCTCCATGCCTGTAGGAAAAATTCTGGTCCAGGCAATGGAGAAACGAAATACTTTAAATCCCATCTCTGCAAACAGAGCAATATCTTCTTTATAGTGATGATAAAAATCAATGGCTTCATGGCTTGGGTAGAAGGTGCCAGGCTCTAAGGTCCTTGTGATCCGCTTGGATCTTGTATGGGAACCTCCAGTACATACATCGGAAGCAGAGATTCCCTTCCCGTCTACATCCCAGGCACCCTCACACTGGTTGGCTGCTACTGCGCCACCCCACAAAAAGTTATCAGAAAATACAGACATCTTACACCTCTTTCAATCATTAAACTATTGTTAATAAAGTTTCACCTGTTTTCACCTGTTTTTTATCGGTTGTCTTCAGGCTGACAAAGTTTACCATATTGGATACCAGAACCGGAGTGGTAACAGGGAAACCAGCTTCCTTAATTTTATCCATATCAAATTCCAGAAGCAGACTGCCTTTTTTTACTTTGTCTCCAGCTTTGCAGTGAAGTGTGAATCCTTCCCCTCCCAGCTGAACGGTATCAAGACCTACATGAATCAGAATTTCAACTCCTGTATCTGTGGTAATTCCCACTGCATGTTTGGAATCAACAACTGCGCTGATGATCCCATCTGCAGGTGCATATACTTTTCCTTCAGAAGGTATAATTGCAAGACCTTCCCCTAAAACACCGCCGGCAAATACCGCATCTTCTACCTGGCTTAACGGAATGATATCTCCGCTTAATGGGCTTGCCAGTTCAATTGTATCCACCAGTGTCCTTTTCTCCTGAACAGGAGCTTCCACGATTTCTTCTGGTGTTTCTTCTTTTACTTCCGGCTTATAAAGAACCAAGGTCATAACAAAGGAAACCACCAGAGAGATAGCAAGAGTTACCACACCATTTAATAAGTTACCAAAACCTGTTCCGCCAATCATCTGAATTAAAGATAATCCGGATGGAGATCCTCCCATGGAATAAGCTACCAGATGCATGATCCCTGCATAAAGACCAGCCACACCGGCGCCGATTACAGCTGCAATCATAGGTGTCTTATATTTTAATGTAACACCGTACATAGCAGGCTCTGTTACACCGGCTATAATTGCAGAAACGCCTGACGCTGACGCTGTAGATCTTGCATCTTTATCTTTTGTGCGTACTGCTACTGCTAAAGACGCACCGCCCTGTGCTAAATTAGAACAGAACATGGTAATAATTAAGATTGCATCAAATCCCATATTTGTAAGACCGGTTAATGCAATCGGAATTAATGCGTAATGCATACCTGTCATAACAATAAACGGCATACCTGCAGAAAGTATCATAATTGCAAGCCAGCCTGCCTTACTATATAATAAATTAATACCGGAAGCCAGGTAATTTCCAAGTATGCTTCCGATTGGTCCAACTACAATGAGAGCAATCGGAATCGTAATAAAAATAACAAGCAAAGGCTTTAAAAATACTTTAACCAGGCTTGGGCAGACTTTATCTGCAAATCTCTCCACATAACCCATTAGCGGTACAATCAGCAGTACTGGAAGTACAGATGAGGAATAAGTGGCTGCTGTTACAGGCAAGCCGAAATATGTGGTATTCCCCTTTAACAAAAGTGCTGTAATGTCTGGATGAATCATTAATGCAGCCACTACCATTGCAAGGTAAATATTAGAGCCAAGGCGTTTTGCTGTTGTCATGGCAAGCAATATTGGCATGTAGTAGAAGAATGCATCTCCTGCTGCATTTAAAATCACATAAGTGCTGCCTGTTTTGTCAATCAGACTAAATGTAGTAAGAAGTGTCAGAACCACCTTAATCATACCACAGCCAAGCATGGCAGGAAGAAGTGGTGTCATACAGCCTGCAATGAAACCGGAAAGCCTTGAAAATAAGTTCTCCTTGGAACCGCCTTCCGATGAGCCTGTGCTTTCTTCAAAATGCCCCAGTTTTAACAACTCCTTGTAAACATTGCTGACTTCATTTCCAATTACCACCTGATACTGTCCGCCCTGGCGAATAACACGAATGACCCCTGGAATTTTTTCAACTTCAGCATCCTTTGGTATTGCTGAATCTTTTAGTACAAACCGCAGACGTGTCATGCAGTGTGTCAGTCCTGATACATTTTTCTCTCCGCCGACTTTATCTAAGATTGTCTCAGCGGTTTTAGCATAATTTAATGCCATAAAATTATCCCCCTTTATAAGGTTATTTTTATTGTCTATCTGAAAAGGTGTTTAAGACACCTCATCATTTAAAAGAAGTTACAAAAAAAGACCCTGCTAAAAGCTGACTGCCTGATAATAATCCGCAGCCGCTTATGTGCAGGGTCCTGCCCAGACAAAAGAGTCCGGTAACAATCCCATCATTCTGTTTTAACAGTACTCTAAAAAACTAAGTTAGTTCTCTCGTCACTTTTTCTATATGAATCATCAGATACATCATCTCTTCCCGGTCCATCTCATAATAGTACCGGTCATGAATATAATCAGCTATTTTAACAATGCAGTTGTATGACTTGCGGTATTTATCCTTTAAAAGCTGATACCACTCATCATCCGTAGATTCGTACTGCTTGTTTTGCAGCATACGCTGTGCAAAAAACCGAATGTGTGTTACGAAACGCCTGTAATCCCAGGTTTCCGTATTTAGTTTTACCTGATAAGCAGCCTCGACAATATCCACAATATCACGGATAATGCCAGTAATTAATTCCAGATTGTCAGACTCCTGCTTTTTGTTCTGCCCATAGACAAAATGAAATGCCAGAAACATGGCCTCATCCTCTTCCATGGAAATATTAAGCCTTCTTTGGATTAAATCAACCGCATACTGACCCACCTTAAATTCACTGGGATAAAACCTCTTTCCTTCCCATAGCATGGCGTTTCGAAGAATAATTCCATCTTTATAACGCTCAGCCGCACCTGCGATATGATCACAGATCGTCAGTATGATCCTGGAATCCAGCTGCATGCCAAACTCATTCTTTGCATAATCAGCAGTCTGCTCGCTGATCTCCCAATATTCCTGAGGAAGTTTTGCAAAATATTCTTCAAAATGACGGGCGTCACGCTTATCATTCTGAATAAACACACGCTCTACCAGTTTGTGGTCCACTTCATCGCCTTTTTTCTTACCAAAGCCGATTGCTTTCCCTTTCAGTATGATCTCTTTTCCCTCAGTATTATAAGCTAATACCATATTATTATTCAGAACCTTCTCTATCTTCATAAGCCCCTTCAGATAAAAAAAATAGACAAGCTATCAGGACCACTTACCACATACTGCTAACATGTGATATCAACCCTGTAGATCTTGCCTGCCTTACCAGTCACAAACTACACATCTATTTTCTAGGTACAGTATATCATGGATACCTATGGAGATCTATATACAAATCCGATAAAATTCCTGTATGTTTTTGTCGAAAATGCACAATACAAGTATTCTATATATAGCCGCACTCTATTGTCCATCATACCATATTTTTTTATTCAAGTCTACTAATTTTCCATTTTTTAAACTAAAATAATTATGCCGGCAAGTAAAAATTTGGAGGAGCGATAGATGGTAGCAAAAGAATCAGACTGGTATAAAAATATATGGAGCCTGGATATAAAAAATCATTCTTGGGTGGAGGATACAAAACAGCAGATTGATTTTATTATTAAAACATTAGACTTAAGAAAAAATCAACGAATCCTTGATCTGGCCTGTGGTTTTGGAAGGCATAGTCTGGAACTGTCAAGAAGAGGGTTTCAGGTTGTCGGAGCAGATATTACCAAAGATTATATAACAGATGCAGAAAATACAGCAAAGAAAGAGGGTCTAAGCGCCCGGTTCATACTTTCAGATATTCGTGATCTTAAATTTAATCAGGAGTTTGATGTTGTATTAAACTTAGCAGACGGTGCCATTGGTTATCTGGAAAATGATAGTGAAAATTTAAAGATTTTTGATGTGATAGCAGATGCATTAAAACCCGGTGGAAAACACTTTATGGATCTGTGCAATGCGGAATATGCCAAATTACATTTTCCAGCCACCAGTTGGGAAGCAGGTGAGAATGCGCTTTCTCTATCCAGTTTTGAATGGAACCCGGAAAAGAAAATCATGCTTTATGGGGGTAAAACTATTTCTTATGGAGAGCCCCTGGTTAAACCGGAAATCCTCCGGGGTGATGCAATCCGGCTCTATTCTCATGAAGAACTGGATGGAATTTTAGAGGCTAGAAATATGATGATAATACAAACCTATTCCAATTATTATGGAAAACCAGAAACCTCAAAAGAGCTTCAACTAATGGTATATTCCATAAAGTCATAAAATCTGTTACCGCAAAAACCGGAGAAATGTGCTAGTGAACAAAGTACATTTCTCCGGTTTTTCCCATATGATTTCAGCAGGTTTCACCCTCAGAATCTATAGCCTGCATTTTAACTTTTATCTCCTTACTATTATAACAAAAAGTCTTCGTTATTCCTGAAGAAGTATGAACCACACAGATCCGCCCGGATATGGATTGATCAAATACAAAGCTGCTCTCACCCACACACAACTCTTTCTCAGCATCGTTCCATGAAACTGGAATCAGGTTATACGTTCCGCTTTCGTATTCATACCCATCTCCCGCATCTTCATATAGTTCAAAAACTCCATCCTTTCCTTCATATATATGGAATTCAAATGGAGTATTCACCGCTTCTAACGTATACTCAAGTCCCTGCTCCATGGGGATAATCCCGCCTTCCCGTACAAATACCGGTATCCGGTCAAGATTGGCTTCCACTGTAACCCACTGTCCGCCTTCGTATTTCTCACCGGACTGAAAATCATACCAGTTTACTCCAGAGGGGAGATAACAGTTCCACTGCTTTTTCATCTCTAAGCTGCAGTTTTCCGGCTCATAATACATGGGTTCCGTCACAGGGCAAACCAGCAGAGAGTCCCCATACATAAACTGGGAGCCCAATTCACAGGCAGTCTCATCTTCCGGAAAGTCAAACAGAAGGCTGCGAAACATGGTGTAATCATTAAGAGCTACCTTTCCTGCCAGAGAATAGGTGTATGGCAAAAGCTGATATCTCAGACGGATACATTTCTCCAGTGCATCATAAAACATTGTTCCAGGCTCCCCGAAATTCCAGATCTCTCTTGGAGTATCGGTTCCATGGGAACGGAACATGGGAAGAAATGCGCTAAACTGCATCCATCTGACGTAAAGCTCCCGGTACGCACCATCTTCTACTCCCAGTTCATATCCGCCCTGCCAGAACCATTTTGGTTCCGGATCATTATGACAGCCGCACCCACGCTTCTTCCAGTTATCCTTCACCACAAAGAAGCCGCCTGCGTCCAGAGTCCAGTAAGGATGTCCGCTCATGCAGAAATTCAGCCCTTCCCGGATCTGCTTTCGAAATGTTTCCCATGTTGCGCAGATATCTCCTGACCAGAGAACAGTGCCATAAGCCTGTGAACCTGCATAGCCGGAACGGGTGAGATTTAATACCCGCTTATCCTGACAGCTGTTTCTCTGATTCTCATAGATTCCTCTGGCATGAACTGCACTGTACAGATTTGCTTCCCCTGGGTCTAAATATTTCTTATGTTCTTCTCCAACAATCAGATAACGCTCCCATGGCTCCTTTTTATAGCTGCCTCTCCAGTCAGGCCCGCTAAACGGCTCTGTGGAATCACACCACCATGCATCCACACCTGCCGAAAAAAGTTCCTGTTCAAGCTGCTTCCAGTACATGTTTCTGCCTTTGGGGTTAAACGCATCATACGTAGAAAAATCATTTAAAAGGAGATTCTCTTTTTTAAATTCCTGGTAATTTTCTCCATCAGAACTCATGTTGGGCCATACAGAAACCATTACATGAACGTGTTTCCTGTGAAGCTCCTCTACCGCTGCCTGAAAATCCGGATAACGGGTTTTATCCAGAATCTTATTCCCCCATTTTCCATCCTCCCAGGTATTCCAATCCTGTACAATTCCATCAATTGGAATTTTCCTTTTTCTATATTCATTTGCTACAGCAAGGAGTTCTTCCTGGGTATGATAGGCCTCTTTTGACTGAATGTATCCAAAAGACCACTTAGGCAGCATAGGTGCCTGACCGGTCAGCTTTCTGACTCCTGACATTATTTCATCCAGATTATTTCCCTGTATAATATAGTAGGAAAGCTGATCAATGGTATCAAAACAGACGTAAGATCCCCGGCAATCATCATTGAACGTCATCAAAGACCCGCAGTCAAATAATATGCCGTAGCCCTGGTCTGATACGAAATAGGGAATTGGAGTCCTCATGTTATGCTGGTACAGATACTGAGTGGTTCCTCTATAATTATAGATACCTTCCTCTCCCTGCCCCAAACCGTGAATCCGTTCCTTTTCCTGCCATTTAAAATACAATTTTCCCCGATAAGCAGTCCGCACCTTTTGAGAAACCAGATTATTTACAAAGTTTCTCTCTCCATCCACCGTTTTTACCCGCGAAACATCAAGATTATCCCCACTTACTGTATAACGAAAAACAGGAATCTCCTCCAGTTCCCTTCCGGCTTCCTCAAAAAGCAGCTTCCCTGTATCGGCAAGAGTCCAGCATACTGCCCCAGTTCTTATGTCAACCTTCACACTCATCCGCCCATTTCCCAGCAGACAAAAAGATTCCGTACTCTCATAATCCAGTTTCCCCTTCTCCGGCAGCTGGATTCCAAGAGGGGAAGTTACCTGCTTTCTCCCATCCTTTCTGCAACTGCAATGGATAATGTCTGATGAAATATTCCGATAAGTCAGGGTCACTCCCCCTGCTTCGATCACAACCGCCCCACTGTTATTCTCTGACATAACCTTATCCTTTCACTGCTCCGGCCGTCATACCGGATACAATATATTTCTGTCCCAGCAAATATACCAGGATTACCGGAAGGCTGGTCAGAAGAATATCTGCACAAACCAGATTCCAGTCTTTAAAATACATACCGAAAAAATTATATACGGACAATGTCATTGGCCATTTTGAAGAACTGCTTAAAAAATACAGAGGTGAAACAAATTCATTCCAGGTATTTAAAAAGGTCAGTACAATCACCGTGGCAATCGCAGGCTTTAATAGCGGAAGAATGACTGATACAAACAGCCTCACCGGTGAGCATCCATCAATTACGGCGGCTTCATCAAGCTCTGCCGGCAGCTTTGCCACAAATCCATGTATGAGAAATACTGAAAATGGCAGCTGCATTGCCGTATACAAAAGCACAATTCCAAGTCTTGTATTATTTAGTGTAAGAAACATCATAACTTTTGTCAATGCCACATAGTTAACCGGCATGGTTATTCCAAGCACCATGTAAAGATAGAGAAAACGGTTTAATTTGGAACGGTTTCTTGAAAATACATAAGAAGCCATTGATGCAAGCACAGTACACAGGAACACACTGACTACGGAATAGATGCAGCTGTTCATAAATGAGGTAAGAAGCTTTCCCTTTTCTATTACTACCAGAAAATTATTCCACTGTAACGGAATTGCCGGAAACTTCAGATTCATCTCCGACGCTCCCAGACTGTCTTTAAAAGAATTTAACAATATTAAAAGCATGGGAACAAGGCATATTGCTGTTATAATCCATGCCGCTGCATTTACTGCTGCAGCGGCGGCTTTCTTTTTTGCTTTCATTATTCCTGCACCTCGTCTTTCGTCATCAGGCGGATCATGAAGAATCCGATAAATACCATGAATAAAAACATAACGGATGAAAGAGCCGTACCTATGGCATATTGACCAGTGCCGAATTTTTTAAATACTGCCGTATAAAGGACTTCTGTCGTCGCTTTACCCGGACCACCATTGGTTAACGCATAGATCATATCAAAGACCTTAAGACCGTAGATCACATTTAAAACTGTGGTTGTGGCCAGAGTTGGTAAAAGCAGCGGCAGCGTGATGAACCGGAACTTCTGCCAGCCAGAGGCTCCGTCGATACTGCAGGCCTCATAATAATCCGAGGAGATAGACAGGATTCCGGCAATTAAAATGGTCATAATGTATCCGGTACCGCGCCAGATATCTACTGCCATTACCGACTTGAATGCATACGCGGGACTTGTGAGCCATGGTTTTGCAAGAACACCAAGACCCATACCTTTAAAAAATGTGTTTAACAACCCGGTTGACGGATTTAAAATAGAAGTAAAAATCATTCCCAGTATCAGGGTGGACAACACAGAGGGCATAAACATAACACCCCGGTGAAAATTCAAAAAGCGAATGGACTTGGTAAGCAGAACTGCAAGCGCAAGCCCCAGTATATTTTTTATTACAGTTGTTCCAAGAGTGAATACCAGAGTGTTTTTCATAATCTTTAGATAATTTCCGTCAGCGGAAAATACAGTCTTAAAATTTTCCAGCCCCACAAACTTCAGCTGGTCTGAATAAGATGACCAGTCTGTAAAAGAATAACCGATTCCAATCACTCCGGGAAGGACAAATAACACCGAATACAGGAGCAATGCCCCAGCTGCAAACCACGTAGGATATATCTTTTTTCTATTCATCGTATTCACTCTCTTTCAACTGAACTTACATGCTGTCATTTCCAGGCGGGATCGCCTGCTGCCTTTGCCTGCTGGGCTCTCACTTCATCAATGGATGCCAGAACTTCCTCCGGAGTCATTTCACCCACGATCATGGCGGACAAATTTGCACCCATCTCACTCCACTGCGGATTTACATATTTTACAGCTGTCTGAATTACAGTACCCTTTTTATCATATCTGTTATAAAAATCCTGAATCGTATCTGTATACATACTGGGGGCGTTGTTAAATGGCAGTTTGTTGAACTTACCTACATTTTCAGTCAGGTACTTAAGATTTTCTTCCTTTGCCAGGAATTCTAAGTACTGCTGCGCTTCAGCTGCATGCTTGGAACCGCTGAATATAAATCTTGCAGGACCTGCCGGGTTCACGTTTAATGTCTGGTTGTCAGCCAGCGGAATTACGAAATAGCCAATGTCATCCACAGCAATCTCAGAATTAACCTTATTTACTTCCACTCCAAACCCCTGATTGGCCACTGTCATGGCATATTTACCGGAGGCAATGTTTTTTGCTGAATCAGCGTAGGTATTGGACATATAGTCATCACCCCAGTAACCTTTGGCAACCATATCATTGATCTGGTCCAGAATTGTCATCAGGGTAGCATTTCCTTTGAAAGGCGCCTGGTTGCTGTTCCATTTATCAATAATGCCAGGTTCTGCTGTTTCAGCCTCAACACCTGCCTCAGGCAGCCATAATGTATGATGCCAGCCATCTGACACACACTCATAGATGGGAGTAATTCCTGCTGCCTTAATGGTTTCGCATACTTTTTGGAAGCTTTCATAATCTTTGGGAATCTCCAGATTCAGCTTTTTGAAAATCTGTTTGTTATAACCGATTGCCCATACAGAGGATACGTCCTGTATCGGCTGCCCATACAGCTTACCATCTACAGACAGCTGATCAGCCACCAATGGTTCCACCTGGCTTCCCCATGAGGTTTTTGTTAAATCCACCGCATTTTTTTCCACATTGATCTGTGCTTTAATATCAAATTTACCGCTCTGTGCTCCGAAAATATCCGTACACTCTCCAGTGTTTAATTTTGTCATCAGAAGATTTACATACTGATCCGATGGAATAATCTGATAATCGACCTTGATTCCTGTTTCCTGTGTAAATTTCTTGGACAGTTCAATTTCTGCGTCCTGAATCCAGTCCTGGCTGGCCATAAAAGATAGAGTAACTCCACCTTTTTCCGACGCAGCAGATGTCTTCACTTCCCCAGACGTGCTTTCTCCTGCAGCTGTACTTTTCTGCGGAGCATTCTCCTCTTTTGAACAACCGGAAAATGAAAGGACAGCAGCAAGAGCCAGACTGAATGCAGCTAACTTTTTTAACTTCATAAAAAATACCTCCCCAAAATTAAATGTTGACTTTTATCATGTTATCTGTATTATATAGTGTAATATAGACATTTTTGAATGAACATTTTGATCTGTTTTCATGTATATTTTTAACCAACAGAATAACAAGCAGGAAGGAAGGGTTTAAAATGACAGCGAACAAAACAAAAAACATGAAGAAACGCAGCATAATGTCAACACTTTTTCTTCCCTATACTGCTTTATTCATTGCAGTAATCCTGGCATTTACGGTTCACACAGTTTTTAGTGAAACCGGCAAGATCAAGGTAAATGCCTTCTCTTCCCTACAGAATAATGCCGCCATGATTATGGGAAGCTTTGATTCCGTCATTCACGACCTTGATACTGTATCTCAGAATATCATTTATTCCAACCTGATTAAAGAAAAATTTGGTATCTACATCAATTATCAGGACAACACCTTAAGTTCCGATGAGATTTATGAAAACATTAATAATACCAAAATCCTGTTTGACCTGATTATCGCCATGATCGGTCCCAATTCTCCCGCTGATCAGACTTACCTTTATTCCCTTGATTACGGCAAATTTGGAGTAGGTCTTGATAATCATGCATCAAAGGAACGGGTAAGTGATAAAGACTGGTGCAGTAAGGTGGTTGAGGCGAAGGGAAAGAAATTTATTTACTGCGATAAAGATGACACTCTTGGACGCTTTTATTCGTATTCGGGTGATAATTATTTTGTATCTCTCTGCCGCTTGTATTACAGCCCGCTCAATGTTCCACAGGGGATTGTAGAGGTTAAAAAATCCTTTAAAAGTATAGCAAATACGGTAAATACCTTTAACAGCCCATATCAGGAAGATGTATACATTTTCAGTCCGGAGGGGAAGACCATCTATACGACTGACAGCTCCGGCACACCAGACAGCTATTACAAACTGATACAGACCCAGCAAGGCAAACCCATAAGAAGCTCGGGAGTAAATCCCATATATTTAAAATCCGAAAATAAATACATCATTTTTTCTTCATCTGACTATACCGGTTTTACTACAGCACTTGTTATTGATAACCGCATGCTGATGCAGCCGGTTCATCAATACTTAAACACAGCTTTTATTCTTCTGTTTACCGTTATGCTCATAACCGTTATGGTGTCCTATTTGATTTCACGCAGAATTGCCAATCCGCTTTATAAGATCTACCATCAGGTACGTGCATTCCAGCTGACAGGGGAAGAAAAAGACACAACTGAATTTGAGGACATGGAAATTGGTATCACAGAAGTGAACACCTTATACCAGGCTCTGTTAAAAATGCAGAGAAAGGCAAGGAAATCAATGGAACGGGAACTTCAGCTTCAAAACAGTGACATGCAATCAAAAATGCTGGCACTGCAGGCGCAGATGAACCCTCATTTTCTTTACAATTCTCTTGCAACCATACAGGCAATGGCGGACGAGAACATGAACAGCCAGATTATTCTCATGTGTCAGACCATTTCCAGAATCCTGCGTTATATCTCCTCTGACAGCGAACAGCTGGTTCTTTTAAAAGATGAGCTTGCCCATACAAGAGATTATCTGGAATGCATGAAGGTGAGGTACTGTGACTCTCTTCAATTTGAATTTGACATACCGGAAAAAATGCATCAGGTCCGGCTTCCAAAACTCTGCCTACAGTTAATCGTGGAAAATGCCATTAAATATTCAACCAAATCAAGCCCGCCATGGAATGTGAAAATTCTTGGTATTATGACCAACACCTATTGGGAGCTGCAGATCCGGGACAATGGTCCTGGCTTTTCCAGTGAATACCTGGAGAAACTTCAGGACCAGATTAACCTAATAGAAAAAAACGGAGTTCTGCCCAATCTGGAAATAGACGGGATGGGACTGATGAATATTTACATCCGTTTTAAAATCCTCTACCACGGCAATCATATATTTAGACTGAGCAACAATGTACCCCATGGAGCCATTGTTGTCATAGGAGGAATGATCCCTTGAAATATTCTGTTTTAATTGTTGAAGATGAAGCCTTAATTGCCAGAAATATAGCCAGAAGAATCGAACAGTTAAATCCTGCTTTTGAGGTGACAGCCATTGCAACCAATGGTCTGGAAGGACTGGATATGGCGAAAGAACATCTGCCAAATGTAATTTTCACAGACATACGGATGCCGGAAATGGATGGACTTGAGTTAGTCCGTAATATACACGAAAAGTTTCCGTTTATCTTATGTGTGATTATCAGCGGATATACAGATTTTGAATACGCAAAGGAAGCACTCCGGTACGAAGTGAGCAATTATTTACTGAAGCCAGTCAATTATGAGGAATTGGAAAAGACACTGGCTGCTTTGGAAACCAAGCTACTGGCTACCCTGGACCGGTTTGACTCCGTCACACTCCTTCATTCCTCAAACAGGGCAAAAGAAATCGTGGAACTGATAAAAGAATACATTCACAAGAATTATCAGACTCAGATCGATTTCACCACACTGGCTTCCGAATTTGGTTTTTCTGTGCCTTATCTAAGCAAAATATTTTTCAAATACACAGAGATTACACCTTCCAAATATTTAAGAAACTACAGACTGAATATTGCAAGGCAGCTCCTTCGCAATCCGGATCTGTCCATTGCCGATATAAGCCAGCTGACCGGTTACCTTGATCCGTTTCATTTCAGCAAAACCTTTAAGCATGTTTATGGAATCAGTCCCAGTGAATACAGAAATGAATGAGATTAAAAAAGCTGTTTTCCCGCCCCACAGACAGGAAAACAGCTTTTATTTAATCTAAAATCTCCCGAATCATCTCATAAAGTTTCACAACATCGGAAATTCTCGTTGCTCCCGTTTCTTTATCAATAATTGAAGAATATACATGAGGAATGATGTGTTCCACTCCTGCATCAACCGCGATCTTTAAGATCTGGGAAAAATTATCAAGATCGATTCCTCCGGTTGGCTCCAGCCCGAATCCGCTCTCTGCACAGGCTGCGGCAACCGCCTCAAACTCCTCTTTTACCTTCAGGCCGCCCATGGGAAAATACTTTAAGGAATCGGCTCCCTGCTCCTTTGCCATTGCAATTGCAGTTTTAACCGGAACGATTGCCGGTTCCATATCCTTACAAAGCGGACCAGTTGATATTTTAACATAACCTGCTTTACCACAGGGTGCAACCATGGAATTTAAAAATGGTCCCTCTCCCGTTTTGGCTCTGGTATATCCGCCTGCCGTAAAGGTCTGATTGATGTGTTTTGGCTTAATCTGTCCGGATATTTCTGCAACCGCTTTCCATTGTCCGGGGTTACCTGCACCCAGACCAACGGAAATGTTATTGTCTACCGCTTCCTGATATCGTTTCATATCCTCCACTGCCTGTTCCACATCCGGATAATTTGCCGACAAAATCCCGACTGCAACATGACCCTCGGCAGCCTCATATATTGCCTTAGCATTATCAACGGAATTTGTCAGGCAGTTTAAGCAGACTCTTCCTTTGTAAAAATTTAATCCTTCCATCCTTTATTTCCCTCCATTTGCTGATTTGTGAATCTCTTTAAGCCTCTGTTCAATGATATCCAGTTCTTTCTCACTGTTTAAAGGCCTGGGATCAATTGCGATGGAACCGATATTGGCCTGATAATCTCTGGTAAAGATGGCTACATCTCCCCGCTGCAGCTCTCTTACCACATCTTTGGCATTCATCCCGTATTGCTGAGGATTAAAATCAATTTTACAGCGGAATATCTCTCTTCCTGCCTCATCCTTAATAATTGATGTTTTGCAGCCTGGTATCTCCCCTACACAGGCCGCAAACCGTTCCAGTTTTTCTTTGGAGACAGGGCTTGTCTTTCCCCCGGCAATATATTCTTCCACTGCCGTTACAAGTCCCATGGTGCACTCTTTCCCTACCTTCATGGCTCTGCCGATGCCTTTGTACTGGAGTCTCATGTTGTCTGCCAGTTCTTTTGTCTTACAGGCAACGAAACCGCTGGTTGGACCTTCAATGGCTTTTGCACCGCTGTAGCATACAAAGTCCGCACCCATGGCTGCATAGATTTTTAAATCCTCTTCTGCTGCCGCATCTACGATACATGGAATCCCAAGACGTTCTGCCAGTTCAATCACAGATCTGGCCTCAGGCATTTCCTTCTGAACACAGTGATGGGATTTTACAAACAGGATTGCCAGCGTATCCTTTGTTACTGCCTGTTCAATATCTTCCACAGAAGCCCCGTTGGCATAACCTGCCTCAACGATTTTCCCTCCGGCAATCTGTACCATTTCTGCAACCGGTGCCCCAAAGTCCACGTTATGCCCCTTTAAAATAATAACTTCTCTTTTCGTAACAGAAGGCAGAAGGTCATAAAGGTGTTTTACTTTCTGTAAGTTTCCTCCGCAGATTAAAGAGGCAACAGCCAGTGCAATTCCGGCAGAAGCGCTGGATGTAACACAGGCATCAGCAGTTCCGATAAGATTTCCGATTCTTCTGCCTGCATAGGCATAGAGATCGTCTATTACCACATAGTTGCCGGCTGCCTCCACCAGTGTTTCCCCCACACCTTTCGATATGGTGGAAACACCCAGCTTTGTCATTCTTCCGGAAGCATTAATCACGGCCTGAAGACCGCTTTTACTGTATATGTTTTCCATGATTACTCCTTAAGACCATTACAGAATTCCAAGCAGAGAAGTGATGACAGATACTGCCACGACTGTAAGCAGAATTCTGTTATAATACGGTCCTTTCTTTCTAAGATAAAAATAGATGATAAACACGGCTGCCAGAGGAAGAAGACCTGGTGCTACCGTATTCAGTATGTCCTGTACCACAATCTGCGTTCCGCTGGTAAAACCAAACTTCAAAGGTGTGGATATGGTGACGTAGCTTGCGGATAATGCCCCCATCATGGTAAGACCGATGACATTTGCTGTAAAAATAATGGATTTCATCTTGCCGCCATGAAGCAGTGATACCACAGACTTTTTGCCTAATGTGTAGCCATTATGAATCAGCCAGTAAGCAATTGCAATGGTAATGGCCGGATACAGGATCAGCGGCATAATGCCTCCCAGTGCAGAACCACTGCTTGCAAAAGGTAAAAAGATAGAAATGATAATCGGCATAATTGCTGCCCATACAATTGCATCTCCCATTCCTGCAAGCGGTCCCATCAGTCCGGTTTTAATGCCCGTAATTGCCTCATCTGTTACATTTTCTCCATTGGCCTTTTGTTCTTCCATGGAAATGGCGATTCCCTGAATGATGGCTCCGAAGATTCCTTCTGTGTTAAAGAAAACCAGGTGGCGTTTTAAGGCTGCGCTCAGTTCCTCATCGGTATCATACAGCTTCTTTAAAACCGGCGTCATGGACGCACAGAATACAAGACTCTGCAAACGCTCATAGGAATTGGAAAGTTCTGCGCCTGCATAATAGATCCACATGGATTTGGTAATATCTTTTTTATTCAGTTTTTTTACCTGTGTCTGCTCTCCCATTTTAA
This sequence comes from Lacrimispora defluvii, assembly GCA_013036995.1. GTDB lineage: Bacteria > Bacillota > Clostridia > Lachnospirales > Lachnospiraceae > Lacrimispora > Lacrimispora defluvii. The sequence goes on along the minus strand of JAAOXG010000024.1, from coordinate 92,288 downwards.
ATCGCCTCCTCCTTTAACTGGAATAAACCTAACAACAATGCAACGCAGGTTGCGAAAATTGCTACAGCCATGGTATCAAGTTTTAAGTACATAACTGCGAAAAATCCTGTTATAAAGAACGGTATCAGTGACTTCTTACCAATTACGGATAAGGTAATGGCAAAACCAAGAGCCGGAAGAATTCCTCCCATGATTTCAAAGGAATGCATCAGCCACTGAGGAAGAACTGCAATCAGCTTCTCTACTGCTGTTACACCAAAAAAGTCAATTGCAAAAACAATTGGAAAACGAATTACCAGTCCTGCGATAGCCGGGTAGAGAAACGCTGCCCTTAAAATCCCTTTTGTATCTGCTTTTTCCGCATAACGGTCTGCCATATGAACCCAGACTGCATTGGTACTTCTTCTTAACTGATCCACAAATACTCCAATGACTCCAAATGGAATTGCCAGAGCAATGGCGACCTCAGGAGACATATTGGACATTACTCCAAGAGGAATTGCAATACATCCTGCAAGAGCAGGATCACTTGGCACATTGCCGCCGGGAGTGGATGTAACCCCTAAATAAACCAGCTGAAGTCCTGCACCAATCTTCATGGCCAGAGGCATGTTTCCCGTGAGAAGCCCTACAAAAACACCAATGACAACTGGCTGAAGAAGCATGGAAGAAAAGGTATACCCAAATCTCAAACGGCAGAACCAATAATAAAACCCCATACATACAGCTAACATCAACACACTCATATCATACTCTCCTTAGTTATTGTATTTTTTTAAAATGGTGTGAAAATCCTGCGGTACATCTTCCGGAATTGTCTGGAAGATAATATTTACTCCTGCCTCCTGTAACGAAATCAACTTTTCCACATCTGCATCATCTAAAGTGATATTCTGAAATACCACTTTCCGGTTAGGAGCTCCCCCCAGCCCTCCTACCTGAATATCAGTGACCTTAATTCCTCCTTCATATACTTCCTTCATGCTTGCTAAATCCGGAAGCAGTAAAAGTACCCGGCCGCTGCCAAACTGGTCTTCATTCCAATTCTTTACTGCGTCTGCTCTGCTTAAGCACTCTACCTTAACCCCTGCAGGTGCAGACATTAAGTAAATCTCCAGCATAAATTCATCCGCAGCCAGACTGTCGCTTACTACAACAATCCGATTGGCCTGTGACTGATTCACCCATTTGGTCATAACCTGTCCATGAATCAGTCTGCTGTCAATTCTGCATAATACAATCTCTGCCATTTTAACTCTCCTTTTTTTCCATTGACTTAGTGACCTCACCGATCACATCAATGATTGATGACTGCCCCTGCTGCAAAACTACGTCAAAGTTACAATCTCCGGTGTACTGGATCTGTGTACAGGCTTCAATCATGAGCGGCGCATTCAGTCCCGAAACCACCTTAATATTCCGCTCCCGTCCGATTTTAGCACCTGCATTGGTGGTTGTCCCGCCAAATACATCCGTAAAAATCAGGGACTTCTCCGGCATCCCGGCTGCATATTCATCCACCTTGGCGTAATACTCTGCAAACGTAACCTCCGGCAAAAGCGGGATCTCATGAACAAAATCAACGCTTCCCATAATCATTTTCAGACTTTCCGTCAGCGCTTTTCCCCAACCTCCGTGAGTTAAGAGCAAAATCTGCGGTTTCTCCATCTCGTACCTCCTCATTTATCAGTTTTGTATATCCTGTTGTAATTCGAATTGTAGCATACTACATTTTTCATGTCAATATTGTATTTATATTATTTTCACAGTTTTAATTATGTATTTTGCTACTTTTTTGTAATTATAACTTTTTTAATCAAGGAATATTGAATTATAAATTAGAATTATGATATACTTAATCTGAAATTCACTACATAACTGCTACAGAAATAACAAAACGGCTTCCCTTTTCCGGGAAGATTGAAAGGAAGGCTGTATTTCAAATGACAGAAAACTATGAACTTTTCACCTTAATGGCCCGTATAGACGGCATGTCCAACCAGTTCACCAAAACAGACTGGAAAATTGTACAATACATTAAAAAATCAACCTTGAAATTTATTGAACTCAGCGCTCAGGAACTGGCAAAGGAGATCGGAACATCCGATGCCAGCATCATCCGTTTCGCTCAAAAAGTAGGATACTCCGGCCTGAATGAATTAAAATATACGATGCAGAAGGAAATAGACAAAAGTTCTTCCTCCGTAAACCATTCCGACTACTCCGCCCTGCTTAATGACTATAAGATGCTTCTGGACAGCCTGTTTCATTTAACCAATCCGGCAGACATCAACCATACCAGAGAATTGATGTTAAAATCACGGCGGATCTTTATTATCGGGCTGAATTTTAATCAGAATATAGCGGAGATGATTGCCCACAAATTTATGACACTGGGTCTCACCGTACAGGCACTTACCAACTATGATACACTGAAGCTATATCAGAGTCTTTCTCAGGAGACCGATCTCTTTATCACCATATCACTCTCCGGCAATCACAAACAGCTGGCTTCCATACTGTCCGATTTAAATAAAAATGGCAGCAGCGTTCTGCTCATTACCAATTATGAGAAGTCTCTCTGCTCTCCCTATGCCAATATTACCCTGGTGATTCCAAAGACAGACCTGCTTCTCAGCAGCAACACCATAACAAGGGAAATCCTGATACTGGTCCTATTTGATATGTTATTCCATAATTTCCTGTCTGAGGATGTAAAATCTTTCCAGTTTTTTCAAAAGGCTGCATCTTATTCCAGATTAAACAGCGATGATACCAGGGATGGTCTTCAAAAATTCATGGATCTCCTTTAAATTTAATTGCATATTAAAAAGAGCCCGTGGTTTTACAGGAATTTAAGTTTCTGTAAAACCACGGGCTTTTTTCGGCTCTGGTCAGTAATTTATTTCGTTATCCTCGTGCTTTAAACCATGTGGCGCATAAACGGTTGCTTTGACAAATCGGTAAAAAGAGATTCTTGTCCAAATCCACCGGATTTTGAAATTAAATTTATGTTTTTTCCTTTATAAACAGCTTCTGAAAGTACGACTCCCTTCTCTAATTCACAGATGGGAGAAATTACTTTAATACCTGTCTGCTTTGCAAACTGATAGAGGAGATCACCTCCCATAAGAAAAGCAGTGGCATCCAGTCCCTTATCTAACAATGCTTCGATCATATATCCCATGACAGACACTATCTCTGTCCGAAGCTGTTCCTGTGTAATCCCATTTTCTTTTGCATATTGATAAGTAGCATCCGGTTCACCTGAACCGTTAGCATTTAAAATAACAACCGGATTCTCCTCACAGGAATGCAAAATCTCATTTACCAGAGCATTGTAAGCCCCTTTTCCAATCCAGGAATGGTCAAGCTTTTCTTTTGGCGACAGAACGTACTGGGGTACACCTTTTTGAGTGGCATCCTCGCACTGGGCAAGTGAGACTGGGTGAATACTGGCGCAGGCAATGAACATATGAGGCGATAAAACTGGAGTTACAGGCTTTCCGCCCTGTATTCCCAGCATTTTAGGAAGGACAGCCGCAAACCCAGCGCAGCCTGCCAGCAAGCAGGGATTCTTTCCTGTCATAAGCGTATGGGCGATCCTTTCCATATCCTTAGTTGTGTGGGAATCGTGTATCAGAATGCCTTCCTTATCCTTCCATTCTTCATCTTCCAATTGATTAATTACATGAGTTGGAATCAAAGTCTGTGAAGATATGATACTTGGAATATCAGAATAAAGAACCGGTTCAAACGGATCATTCCCAAAGATACTATCCGCTATTGGTACACCATCTGCATAATGGACACCATTTTTTGTTATCCGGCCCATCTCAGGATAGGCAGGAATAAAATGAATCTGTTTATATCCGCTGGCATTGAGTACTGCAGCAAGCTCCGCTCCAATATTACCCCGAAGCACAGAATCTGTTTTCTTATATATATAGGGAATTCCCGCATTTCGAGCCCGCCGGGTTATGGAAAACACTATTTTATACGCCTGGTCCCGGTTCAAATGGCGGGTCTCGGTATTTATTACCAGAACATCAATATCCTGAGTAAAATCGGACATATTAAAATCAGAATCCAGAGTCACACAGGTTGCTGCCCCGTCAGCTGAAAGCTGAACGCCCGTATCCAGTGCTCCTGTGAAATCATCCGATATTATCAATAATTTAATCATATTTCTACCTTTTCCAGTATTTTGAATTGATCAGGTTCTTAGCAAGACACCTTTATTTAACACATCATACCATACAATCTTTTTTGAGAAAATAAACTCGGGGTCTGTTTTGGTTTATATATGAAACACGCAGAAAAAGAATCACTATTATTTCTAATAAATGTATACATTTTTTATAAATATATAAAAACAGTACAAATTATGGTATAATAAGTCTCAGATTTGTGTTTCAAATAAGAACGTTATATGATAAGGAGGATACCATGTCTGATAAGATACGAATTCTGGCAATTGCACCTTATGAAGGTATGAAATCTATTATGTCAAAGCTTGCAGAGGAATATCCCAGCATCGAATTGAACATCCTGGTGGGCGATCTAAAAAAAGGTGTGGAAATTGCCCAAAGTAATTTTTATGAGAATTATGATGTGGTAATTTCCCGTGGAGGCACAGCAAAGCTATTGCGGCAATCCATTTCTCTGCCTGTTATTGAGATTCATACATCGGCATACGATATACTTCGTACCTTAAAGCTCTCCAACGCAGATACCAAAAAGGTTGCCATTGCCGGTTTCTCCAGCATAACAGAACAAAGTCAGTTTCTAAAAGAGGTTCTTCCCTACCCCATCGATGTTTTTTCCATCAATTCTACAGAAGAGGCTTTACCAATACTAAAACAGATTGCAGCTCTTGGATATGAAGCAATACTCTGTGATATGATTACTTATACAACGGCGAGAAACCTTGGCATGGATGCATTTCTTCTTACCTCAGGAGTGGAAAGCATACGGGATGCCCTTAATACTGCACTTGAATATTGCAGGTACTACACTCAGCTAAGAAGTGAAAACAATTTTTTCAGAAGCCTTGTTAAGCTAAGAGATATGCGCACCATTGTTTTCGACAATGAAGGAAAGCTGATCTTTTCAACAATATCAGAAACTGATACAACAATTATGGATTCTCTCCACTTGGAAATTAACAATATACCTCTGGATGAAAAGCGCAATTTAATTTTCAGGAAAAATAACCTGATTTATTCTGTACAGGCTCAGCGTCTGCTTTCTGCAGGAACCGGTTATATTGCCTTTTACATTACCGTAAACAAAGCTCCTTCTAACGGTGCAAAAAGCGGTATTCAATACAGCAACCAGCGAGAGATTGAAAAAGAATTTTATGAAAGCATATACAGCGTCACTAATTTTTTCGCCCAATTCTACAACACTATTGATCAGGTTAACAAGGATTTACATCCGGTCATCATTACCGGAGAGGAAGGCACGGGAAAGGAACAGATTGCCAAGGCCATCTATCTGCGCAGCTCCGTTAAGGATCAGCCATTTATTGAAATAGACTGCAGCTTATTAAATGAAAAGGTGTGGGAATATTTAACCAGCCACCACAATTCCCCTCTCTGCAGCAGCGGGAGCACCATCTTTATAAAGAATATGAATTTATTAAGCGAAGAACGGCAGAGACAGCTTTGGATCAATATCATCGATACCGATGCCTGCAAACGAAACCGGCTTCTTATCTCCTTTCTCTGCAACTCCTATGGTATTACAGATTCCGGCTCCATGGAATTTATTAACCGGCTGAAATTATTTGTTTTTACGCTTCCCACACTCAGAGCAGATGTATCACGCATTGAGCCGATAGCAAATCTCTATTTAAATCAGCTGAATATGGAAAATGAAAAACAGGTTCTGGGTTTCTCACCAGATGCCATGGAAGAATTGCAGCGCTATCACTGGCCCTATAACTACATGCAGTTCAGCCGGGTTATGAATAATCTTTTTGTCCTTTCCCAGGGACCATATATTGGAATCGAGGAAGTAAAAGAAGTATTACACAAAGAAGTCACTCTCACCTCTGCCTCTGCAAATGGTTATATGAATATGCTGAATTTATCCCAGCCTCTGAATAAAATCAACCGGGAAGTAGCACTCATTGTACTGGATACGCAGAATGGAAACCACACAAAAGCCGCCAAAAGTCTGGGAATCAGCAGAACAACCCTGTGGAGACTGATTAACTCTGATAATTAGAGAAAAAAGGGAAACACTAACTATCATTAATTAGCAAGACATAAACAGTATAGGAGAAAAACAATGGAAAAAGAATACTTATTGGAATCCAATGAAGTTATAAAGCAACTTGATTCATCTCCTCATGGACTTTCAGAAGCCCAGGTTCAGGAACGTCAGGAGAAGTACGGCTTAAACAAATTAAAAGAGGGTAAAAAAACAAGTCTCTTTATGAAATTTTTAAAAGAACTGGCAAACTTTATGACAATTGTACTGATTGCTGCTGCAGTAGTTTCGGGAGCTACATCCATCTATGAAGGAGAAAGCATGATCGATACTGTCATTATCCTGATCGTGGTGGTGATTAATGCAATTCTTGGTGTCTATCAGGAATCCAAAGCCGAATCTGCCATTGCATCTCTTCAGGAGATGACGGCTGCTACATCAAAAGTCTTTCGAAACGGCAAGCTTGAAGTCATCCGCTCCGAACAGCTTGTTCCTGGCGACATCATCGCTTTGGAGGCTGGAGATTCCGTTCCTGCCGATTCCAGAATATTGGAAAGCGCAAGTCTAAAGGCAGAAGAAGCCGCACTGACAGGAGAATCTGTCTCAGTTTCCAAGCATAGCGATGTGTTAGAAACCGGAAAAGGCGAAGTAGCCCTGGCAGACAGAAAAAACATGATTTATACCGGTTCTACAATTGTATATGGCCGGGGTAAGGCGATCGTCTGCTACACAGGAATGGAGACGGAGATCGGACATATCGCCGATGCCTTAAATACTGCAAAAGATGAAGAAACTCCACTTCAGATCAAGCTAAATCAGCTTTCCAAGGTGTTGTCCATCCTGGTTCTGGGGATCTGCGCCTTAATGTTTGCTGTAAACATCATTCGAATTGGCATTTCCGGCAACAGCATTCATCTGGAAGAACTGATTGATACCTTTATGATTGCTGTTTCACTTGCGGTTGCCGCAATACCCGAGGGTCTGGCAGCTGTAGTAACCATTCTCCTGTCCATCGGCGTGACTAAAATGTCCCGTAAACATGCGATTGTCAGAAAGCTGACAGCAGTTGAAACCTTAGGCTGCACCCAGATCATCTGCTCTGACAAAACGGGAACCTTAACACAAAACAAAATGACGGTGATTGAGCACGCCACTTCAGACGAACCCCTTCTTATGACGGCAATGGCACTGTGTTCCGATGCAGTCCTTGACCCGGACAGCCTTCAGGCGGTAGGAGAACCAACGGAATGCGCTTTGGTAAATGACGCGTATAAAAACAACTTATCAAAGCCGGTACTTGCCAAAGATTATGAGAGAATCGGTGAGGCGCCTTTTGATTCCGTAAGAAAAATGATGTCAACCGTGCACAAAAAGAAGGACGGCTCAATCATCCAGTTTACCAAGGGCGCACCGGACGAGGTATTAAAACGCTGCAGCCATGCGTTAATAAACGGAAATATCGTAGCCATGACAGATGATATCCGCCATGATATCATTAAGGCTAACAAAGCCATGGCAGACCGGGCACTCCGGGTTTTATGCGCTTCCATGCGCAGCTGGGATCAGTCTCCCCATGACCTGGCACCGGAAGCACTGGAGAATGATCTGATCTACCTTGGACTCTCCGGCATGATTGATCCAGTCCGTCCTGAAGTAAAGGCGGCTATTAAGGAATGCCAGAATGCCAGTATCCGCCCGATCATGATTACAGGCGATCACAAAGATACTGCCGTAGCCATCGCAAAGGAGCTGGGTATTCTTGAAAATGAGAGCATGGCTATCACCGGCGGGGAGCTGGAAAAACTATCCGATGAGGAACTGGAAAAAAAGATTACCAGCTTTTCGGTCTATGCGCGGGTACAGCCAGAGCACAAAGTCCGTATTGTGAAGACATGGAAGAAGCTCTCTAAAGTAACTGCCATGACTGGAGATGGTGTCAACGATGCCCCAGCCATTAAAGAAGCCGATATTGGTGTGGGAATGGGAATCACAGGAACTGACGTTACAAAAGACGTTGCAGATATGGTTCTGGCAGACGACAATTTTGCCACCATTGTTGCGGCAGTCGCCGAAGGTCGAAGGATCTATGACAATATACGAAAAGCGATCCAGTTCCTGCTTTCCTCCAACTTAGCAGAGGTAATTGCAGTATTTGTAGCCAGTCTCATTGGCTTTACCATCTTAAAACCAGTTCATTTGCTTTGGATCAACCTGATCACTGACTGTTTCCCAGCCATTGGTCTGGGTATGGAAGCAGAAGAAGCAGATATTATGAAACGAGCACCCAGAGACCCCAAAGACAGTATATTTTCTGATGGCGTTGGTATTGAAATCGCTTTACAGGGTTTTGTTATTGCAATCCTGACCTTGATCGCATACTTCGTGGGCCATTATGTGGAAAGTGGTGTTTGGGAAATTGCCCAAAGCGCAGACGGCATGACCATGGCTTTCCTTACACTGTCTCTCCTTGAGATGTTCCATTCGTTTAATATGCGTTCCAGAACCCGTTCTATCTTTCAATTAAAAACAAAGAACAGCTTTTTAAATGGTTCCCTGCTGATGTCATTTATTTTAACAACCGCCGTAATTTACGTTCCTTTTTTAAGAAGAGCATTTTCTTTTGAGCATATCTCACTTCTGGAATATGCCGTGGCTGTGCTGATTGCAGTTTCAATCATACCGATTATGGAAATCGTAAAATTAATGAAACGCAGATAATAAAAGGCCGTCGGATTCATCTGTTTCTTACTTAAGCAGATGAATTTGGCGGCCTGACTATTTACTCTCTGCAATAGTTAAATACCTTTGCCAGATACATAAAAAGCTGAGTATGTCTGGCCAGCTCCTCATATCCATCATTTTTCAGGCACCATTTCATTGCAGTCAGCACAAGTGACGCATATTGATTTGACAAATAATCCAATAGTTCTATGGACTTTTTATTTGTCTTTAACTGTCTCTCATAAAAACTCTCCTGAAGGAAATTGTACATATCCTCATATAAGTGAATGGTTTCTGTATGTATTTCAAAAAGCGCCAGAATCTCTTCTCTCCTGTCAGATAGAATCTGATACATTGGTTTAATAATCATAATGGCATCTTCCGTTTTATCACATTCAAGTCTTTCCATGACTCCCACTTTTAAAACATCGAATATTCCGTTGCAAAGAGTTTCAGCCAGCTGATATTTATCCATATAATGCTTGTAGAATGTAGAACGGTTAATTAATGCACGGTCAAGAATATCCTGAACCGTTATTTTATGAAAATCCTTTTCTTTCAACAACGAGATAAACGCAACCTCAATGTTTTTTCTGGTTTTTCTCACGCGCAAATCATTCTGGTTCATAAGTACTCCTTTCCAGGCAACATTTTAGAACATTCAATATAGATAAGCAACATTCTGTATTTTATTATAGCTTATTTATATAACAAATAAAATTCTGTTGATTGAAACTTCCCGCCATTTGATTAAAATAGAATCAAAAAGGAGAGATAAATTTATGAATGAGTTAAGATGGTTTACCTGGCTATTTCCGTTATTATTTATCGTTCACGATATGGAAGAGATTATGAGAGCGAAACAATGGTGTAAAAAAGGATTAAGACAATTTATTCCCCTTCCCCTCACACCCTTTGGCAACACGAACAACACAGCTGCTTTTTCCGCTGGGGTATTTGAAGAACTTATTTTGTGGATGTCTGCCACTTTGCTGGGAAACATTACCGGTTTTTATGAATTATGGTATGGTCTGCTGACAGCAAACATCTTTCATCTGGTTCTATTCCATATTATTCTGCTACCATTATCCTACCGGCAATACGTGCCTGGCGAGGTGACCGCATGGCTGACCCTGTTCCCCTGCTGCTATATCCTGATTCTTGCACAGAGGATCTTAAATTACTCAGCAATTGAGATAATAGTTTGGGTTATTATCGGCCTGGTTTTTGCATTTGGAAATATGAAAATTCTTCACAAGAACATGCATCAGCTGGCAAGACTTGTTGGATAATGGGATTAAATACATGATTTGATTCATAAAAATATTTGGTTTTTCTTTCTTTTCATGCCAATATGATAAAATATTGTTCTAAAAACAGACAGACGCAGTCCCCCTGTTCTGGCCTCTTTGGGGCAGATTTTTACACAGGCATAGCAGCGAAGACATTTGCTTTCGTTTATCTCTAAGGTATTAAGGTCAATGGCACCTACCGGACATTTTCGGGCACAAGCTCCGCAGGCATTACAGGATGTGCCCTTTATCCGGGGCTGCCTGACCAGAAACCGCGTACCTGAATCCGGCAGCTCTGTTATAAATCCCGCCAATATACATTTTGGTATTTCAGGACACGTAAAATCACCCATTTTTATTTTCTGTTGAATGCTCCTGGCAAAAAACTCCGCCTGGCTAAGGTCCTGTTCATCCGGTCTGCCATATGCAACCGGAGCTTCCTTGGAAGTGTAGGTATGCTGACCAATAAATGTCCCTGCTGCAATCAGCCTGAAATTATTTGTTTTTGCAAAATCTTTGAATTGTTCCAGACTGATTCCAAATCCCATATTCCCATAAACAGATACTGCTGCAAGGAGTGTCCCATTCCCCTTTATCTGTTTTATATAATCAAACAAAAAATGAGGAATTCTTTCCCCGTAAACCGGTATTGCTATAATTATCAAATCTCCATTAACGGCTGTAACATTTTTTCGTTTCTCAGGCTGCGTAATATCAATAAAATGCACATTACCGGTTAAACCTTTTGCTATCGCTGTAACAACTGCCTTTGTTGTACCTGTTGCAGAAAAATAGATAATTTCCGTCTTCATAATTTATAATCAGCTTTCTGTCTCTTAGATTCATGACTTAATTATATTTTTTTAACTAATAACAGTTCCATTGGCTGCTCATATCCCGGAATATTAATGATTAATCCGCCGCTATCCTGATACCCTAATTTTCTGTAAAAGTGTTGGGTATTTTCATCAACCTGGGTAGACGTCATAAGCATTCCAAATCCCATAGACTTCATATCTTTCTCCCTAAGCCTGATGGAATATTATACTTTCTCAATATTATCATGCTATGTAAGCTATATCCTAACAAACTTTTATCTTCACAGGTTTTCAAATGAAATTGATACCACTTATTAAAATTTTCCTCATCAGCAGCATTAATTTTATCAGAAAGTAAATAATTAATTCCATCAACGGCAAGATGGCAAACAATTTCCATATGAAAACTCAATGCCATTTTCTCTATTTCATAAGGCGTCATATACAGGAACACCCCATCTGTAGTCCTGTCTTCAAACCATTTGTCCGCCTGATCCATGTTTTTTAACTTATCATCCAGCCCAACAATAACTCCAGCCATGGTATTGATGTAGGAAATAACCAACAATCCACCTGGTTTTAACACACGCAAACATTCTTTCATGATACCCGATCTTATTTCATCATCAACATGATAAAACGCTCCCATACATAGTACTGCATTGAAATTTTCATCACCAAACCTGGAAAGATCCAGCATATTCCCAACAAAAATATCTTTTAATACAGGATTATTCTTTTGCTTCTCCCGAATAATATCAATATTACCAGGAACGATATCCCCTGCAATAACCTCATATCCCGATTCTGCCAAAGGAAACGCATAGTTTCCAGTCCCTGCACAACCATCTAATAGAAAAGCACCTTCTTTAATAAACTTCTTTAAATAATGCATACTGGTCAGCCATTCTATCTTATGGCTATTGTTTCGAAACAGCCTTCCATCTTCATCGTATGCTTTATAATAATTTATAATTTCGCGTTCCATAGCCCCTCCGCCTGATTCACTTTCTGATTTAGCCAAAACGCTTAATTTCATATCACTCTGTGATTTTCAAATAGTAGCATACTTTATCATTCTTTTCCCGCTGTTTACTCCACGTATTTTTAATCGCATCATTAATATTTTTCGCATCCTGAAAATCAGCTTGTCTTTTTTTACAATGTTCTGCAAGCAGTTCATCACTTATATCAAGATATACCAGCACTTCGCAATACAATAGTATTAATGTGAATAATGGGTGTCCGGGCTTCACCGTTACCCTCTCTCTGACCAGCCTGCCAGCAAAGTCACCATTTTTTTCGTCCATGGTTTCTGGCATAAATGTGCTTCCTCTCCTTCGGTTAATTGAGGCCACAATTCATCATTTTTGTGTTTCTCAAATATTTTCTTCAAAGAATCTACCATTTCTTTTGGTGATGTATTTATTTCCATATTCATCTGTTCCCCGCTTTGTTTATATACGTTAATAACCCTACGGCTTTCTTGCAAGCTGCAAATCTATGGTATCGTAGATTGTAATTATACCACCCAGATTGTTTATTGCCGTTTCAATCTCTGAAAAGAACTTTGCTCTTATGCTTTCTTCAATTGCTATATGATCCGAGTAAGTACCGAGAAGAGATGTATATTCTTTCGCAGTAAAAGTTCTTGTTCTATGATATAGTTTATAACTTATGTCAACAAAACCGTATTGACTTGCTATATAAGCACGTTCTTTTGCTGCATTTTCGCTATATTCATTATCGCTAAGTGTCCCGGGCATGTATACAGAATAAACCTTTTGAATAGCATTATGTATTTCCTCTCTCCCCTTATCCCTATACGGATGGTTGGCAAAGCGTGCAAATACACCACCACTTTTTAATAGTGCAAAAACTTTCTTATATCCAACTTCCTCTGGTATCCAGTGAAACGCTGATGCTGAATATATTAAATCGCATGTATTGTCTTCACATTTAAAGTCCTCAAACTTTGCTGTTATGGCAGAAAAATTTGGGTATTCCTTAAATTTATTACGACATAGCTCAGCCAGTTCCGTACCATATTCCACAGCTATCAGGTTACAGCCCGTTTTCAATATTGGTAATGTCGCCTGACCTCCTCCAATTCCAACTTCCACAACATTACTGGACTTATTAACTGGTATATAATTGAAAATATCTTTATATAATTCTGGTACATATCCTGGACGCAATTTTTCGTACTTTTCTGCCACTGTATTAAAAGTCCATTCCAATCCTTGAATCACTGCCATAATATTTTCCCCCCATATAACTGATCTAAAGTATAATAATACTTATGAATAACCACCTGACCCATTAATTCACAATAGTGATGGCGAATTAAGATGCAATCATATCAGGTTAATACTATATATTCCATATAACCAACTGTAAATGGTGCACCATCATACTTTTTATATTCCATATTTATAAAACCATTATCTTCGTACCACTTTCTTAGACGTTTATTGTCATCTATCATTCCCAACGTAATTTTATTAGCACCCAGTTCTTTTGCCTTTTGTTTGCAAAAAATAAGAAGTTCTTTACCGTAACCATTTCTTCTAAATTCAGGGATGATAATAATATCATTTAACTTGCAAATGCCGTCACCACACATTTTCATACCCATAAAACCAATAAGTTTATTATTATGAAAATACCCGAACATCAATGTACTGTCTTCAAACTCTGTCAACAACTTTTCATACGGTAAACCCGCACGGCCTCTATCAGGGCAGTTTTCTTCCGTCAGACCAAACTCAATCGCAACAGTTTCATAGCCTTGATGAAATACGTTTAGACAATTAATCAGATCATCTTTTTCAATAAGTTTTATCATACTGCACCTCCGATTACATATATGATGAAACGACTAATACTATATAATATACCATAATAAAACTTACAAAAAAAGACCCCACACTCTCATGTGAAGTCTTTCTATATCACGAAACTCTCTTTCCAGCCAATATTCCACTGAAAAAATCATCCCGATTTGAGTAAATTTTGAGATTAACTCCCTTACTCGATCCGCAAACCCTTATAAAATAAGGATTTACTCCATAGTGTAAGGCATAAGAGCGATATGTCTAGCTCTCTTGATTGCAACAGTCAGTGCTCTCTGATGCTTAGCACAGTTGCCAGTGATACGTCTGGGAAGAATTTTTCCTCTTTCAGACACGTATCTTTTTAATTTATTTACATCTTTATAATCGATAACGCCATTCTTCTCGCCGCAGAATACGCATACTTTTTTTCTTCTGCGCATGCCGCCTCTTCTCATCTTAGCGCCATCAGCTTTATCATTCCTGTTAAATGCCATTGGTATACCTCCTGTTAGATTTAGTTGAATGGAAGCCCTTCGTCTTCGACTCCATCCGGGATATTCATAAATCCATCGCCGATTGCACTGGAGGGAGCTGGTCTGGAGGTTGGCTGATAGCCGCCGCCTTCGCCTGGAGCGCCGCCCTTGCTGTCTGCGAATTCCTGATCTTCTACAACGATATCTGTTGTATATACTTTTACGCCGTCTTTATTCGTATAACTTCCAGTCTGGATCCTTCCGGAAATCAGTACTCTCATACCCTGACGGAAATACTTCTCTGCAAACTCGCCTGCTTTGTCAAATGCTACGCAGTTGATAAAATCAGCGGTCTGCTCATTGCCGTCCTGACTTCTGCGGCTTCTGCGATCAACAGCAAGGGTATACCTTGCGATGGCCATAGCACGCTCGCCCTGGGAATATCTTACTTCTGGATCACGGGTCAATCTGCCCATAAGGATTACTCTGTTCATACGATCACGCTTTCTTTATCTATTATGCTTCTTGTTTCACGCATAAGTATCTGATAACCGGCTCCATAATACGAACGTTTTCTTCTAATTCGTTCGGTGTATTGGACGCGCCATCAAATTTGATGAAGTAGTAGAATCCTTCTTTCATTTTCTGAATTTCGTAAGCTAATCTCTTCTTACCCCATTCATCAACGCCAGTTACAGTTCCGCCGAAACGAGTAATGTAACCATTAATCTTTTCCATGGCAGCTGCTCTCTCTTCATCTTCGAGCTTTGCGTTCAGAACAATCGTTAATTCATATTTGTTCATGCTTGTTTACCTCCTTGTGGTCTCTGGCCCCTGACTTCAGTTTCAGGAGCAAGGATTAATATATGTCACGGTACAGTATTATACCGGAAATTTATGATAAAAGCAAGTCCTTTTCCCACTTTCATCACTTTTTTCTTATATAATAGGGATTTTATGATTTTGGCTGCCCATCTTTTCCCTTTAATCCTCTGGTATTCTTCTCCACCAGCTTCCTGGGTACCATAATCTGATGGCCACATCCCGTGCATTTTAAACGAAAATCAGCTCCAACACGCAGAATTTCCCATTCCTGGCTCCCGCATGGATGCTGCTTTTTTAATTTTACAACATCTCCAACTTCATAGATCATATCATACACCTGTCCCGTAGGTTTTATTTTCTCTTTCAAATAAGACGCTATTTTAAAATAATATCGATTTCCTTCAGTTCCTGTTGGGTAAATGAAAGATTCTCCAGGCATGCTGCATTATCTTCCAGCTGCTTTACGCTGCTGGCACCTATTAACACTGAGGTCACAGCCGGTTCCCGAAGAACCCAGGAAAGCGCCATCTGCGCCAGTGTCTGTCCTCTTTTACCAGCCAGCTCATCAAGGCGTCTGATCTGCTCAAGCCGTTCCTCCGTCAGATAACGTCCGCCAATGGTAGTTCCCTTTCTGGCAGCCCTGGAATCCGCCGGAACACCATTTAAATACCGGTTTGTCAAAGCTCCCTGCGCAAGAGGGCTGTAGCAGATGCACCCGGTTCCCTGTTCCAGCAGTGCTCCAAACAAACCATCTTCCGCTCCCCGTTCCAGCATATTGTATCTTGGCTGGTCAATAAGACATGGAACTCCCATGTCTCTTAACATGGAGATCGCTTTTACCGCTTCCTGCTCACCATAATTAGAGATTCCTGCATAAAGAGCTTTTCCCTGCTTTACAATGTCTGCCAAAGCCCCCATGGTCTCTTCCAACGGAGTTTCCGGGTCCGGTCTGTGATGATAGAATATATCCACATATTCAAGCCCCATGCGCTTTAAACTCTGATCCAGACTGGACATTAAATATTTTCTGGATCCCCAGTTTCCATAGGGGCCTGGCCACATATCGTATCCAGCTTTTGTAGAGATAATAAGCTCATCACGATAAGGAAGCAGATCACTCTTTAAAACTGATCCAAAATTCTCTTCCGCTTTTCCAGGTGCAGGAAACCCGTAATTATTAGCCAGGTCAAAATGGGTGATTCCCATATCAAATGCACTTAAAAGAATTTCTCTCTGTTCCGATACTGGTTTTTCCAGTCCAAAATTCTGCCATAATCCCAGAGATACCATGGGAAGCATGATTCCGCTTCTTCCGCAACGTTTGTACTTCATTGTGTCATATCTGTTTTCTGCTGCCTGATACATCGTCTTGCTCTCCTTCTTATCCTGAACCGCTTCAGACTCCCACTGCATCATGGAGCACTTCCCCGATGCTGCCGCTGATCACCAGATTGGCTTTCTCATCCATTGGTGTAACGGTTTTGTTAATAAGCACCATTTTGCTGCCTCTGTAATAATCAATCAGTCCGGCCGCCGGATAGACAGTCAGCGAAGTCCCTCCTATAATGAGCAAATCTGCCTGGGAGATATAAGCGACTGACTTACTCAGCACACTTTCATCCAGGCTTTCCTCATATAAAACCACATCCGGTTTAATCACCCCGCTGCATGTACACCTTGGAATGCCGTCCTCCCCCATGGAAGAGATCATCTCTTCCAATGAAAAAAACTTCATACACCGGGTGCAATGATTTCTCCTGACAGATCCATGAAGCTCCAGCACAGTCTTACTTCCTGCTGCCTGATGAAGTCCGTCGATATTCTGAGTAATAACTGCTTTTAATTTCCCCATCTCTTCCAGCTTTGCAAGAGCCAGATGAGCCGGATTGGGTTTCGCGTCCGGAAATAACATCTTATTTTTATAAAAACGATAAAATTCCTTTGGTTTGGACCGGTAAAAACTGTGGCTGATAATAGTCTCAGGAGGATACTCATACTCCTGATGATACAGCCCGTCAACGCCTCTAAAATCGGGAATATTGCTTTCTGTTGATACCCCCGCTCCGCCGAAAAATACAATATTCTGGCTTTCCATGATCCAGTCCTTTAACAGACTTCGTTCATTCATTGACTTATCCCTCCAACATGCAGGGGCGGATTCAGCTGAACCCGCCCGTAACTGATTTTCATAATTAAAAAATCAGGTTATTTCATCGAAAAACACTCCATTTAAAGGTCTTATCCGGTCTGCCATGGTTTGCCGGTTTTCCGGAACCTCCGGCTTTCCATAGCCAAAAAGCCAGGAAGTCAGTTCGCTGATCCCCATAACCAGATGAGGCTTTATCCTATTATTATCTGACACCGGAGTCATGGAGGAACCATCTTTTGTAAGCTTCCAGCGAAAAACACCGTTGTTTTGACGTATAAAATCATCCTTAACTTCAATAAACAATTCCATCTCACTGACAGGACAATCCTCTTTCAGCCTGATCACGGAGATAAACTGCTCAAGATGAATGATACGCCCCATTACAGCCGGTCTTGCATTACCGACTTCCTTACCATAATCGGGAAGAACAACAAGCTCCCGCTGGTTTTCCGCAAGTTCTCCGTAATAAGCCCATACACCGGCAAGCCGTTCTCTTTCATCTCTGGTGAAAAGAAGAATCATATCTCCCTTGTCACTTCTTACTTCTCTGCATAAATTCCGGTAATACTCCTCATCTCTGTGAGCGTACACCTCATATTTTTTTTCCAGTTGGCGGCCAACAAACCTGGCGGCCTCCTTACAGTCATCAGACCGTTCCATAAACGCACGGCGGCTTAATCTGGTTCTTCCCTTTTCATTAAGTACCCGCTTTGGCAGATCACAGATATAGGTAAAATCAAAGGGATGGTAAATAGCAGGATCAACCGGAACTAAAAAGCAAAACTCCATCCGCTCCATATACATATCTGAAAAACAACGGACAAGCAGTCTTCTCATATAACCCTGATGGCGGAAATCCGGATCAGTAGCCACTCCGGCAATATAATCCACTTTCCATATACGGTCTTTTACTACCACTTCATAGGGATTGCGATGGAGCATCGCAGCAGGCTGATCTCCGCTCCATGCAGTTAAAATCTTATTCTTGCGGACTCTGTCCGAATAATAATAATCCAGAAAGCTCTTGGAATCCTCAGAGAAAACTTTTTCCCATAATGCCCGGCTTTCACTTTTTTCTTCCTGCTTCAAATACCGTACCATAGTTTAGAAACCCTTCTGTACCACTGAGTATTTTCTTGCAAAATCAACGGGATAATAAGACATCTTCGCTTTTCTTAAGCCTTCCATTCCCACATCATCTTCCCGGTTCACTAAAATCAGCTCTTCCGGATATGCATGGGTGATAAACTGCTGGTTAATAAACTGGTAAAGGCCTTTAATATTCGGATCGGCCTTCTCAATATGAATAACAGCCATTTTTTCAAAGGGGTTGTAGCTGCCTATGGTAAATGCCTTTAACGTTCCGTCTATAAAAACTCCTGCCATTCTTACATTTAAGAAAGAACAGTTTTTTAATATGCTGTGAATTCCCATCACTTCATAATCCAGCTGACGGGTAAACTCTGCAGCCTCTACCTTGTTCTCCCACCACTCATTTAAGAATTCCACCACGCTGTCCCTGTCTGAACAGCATAAGGTTCGGTACTCATATCTTCCCTCATATTCTTTCAAAAAAGAGTTTAAATGATTCTTCTTTTTGTGAAGCTTCTTTCCGGAAAGTGTCCTTAATGATTGAGCATCATAGAGATAATCCTTTAAATCTTCTACCTCTTTCACCTCAAACTGATCGGGATCCAGCTTTAAATACTCAATCGCCGCCTCATCTGCCAGAGAGATTCGAAGAGGCTTTTTTAAAACCTCATTAAAGTATTCTTTCATTTCATTGAAATAGTAAGAAAGGTCTTCTTCCCTGCACATAGGCATCGCTGTAAAGGGCTGGCCATCCTTTTCCATCAGAAACTGTAATGCTTTATTGTCACTGATTGCGTACTTCACATGGTAGTATTCTCTCCAGATAAAACAATCCAGATATACACTATCACAGGTCTTATTTGGCCGCAGGGCATAAAATGGAGTTATCTTTTCAACATCACTTGCCTCAATTGGCTTAAATTGTAAGTTCATAATTATTCCCTTCTATTTTATCACTAGCTTTTCTTAATAAAATCAGTATTACACTTGGGACAATGAATCTTTATTTTCCCTTTTCCCCTTGGTACCCTGATTTTTTGTCCGCAGCCCGGGCACTTGTAAATGTGAAACTTCATGCTCTGCTGCAGCCGGAAGCGCCATTTGCGAAATGTTTCTACGATAGCAAAACAAAACCGCTCAAATTTCTGATTTTCATCAAAGCGTCTCCTGATATTTCTTGAAAACATACGATAATAGCTTACTAACAGGACAGCCACTGCGATAAGATCCACCCAGGGACTCTTAATAAACAGACCTGCAACAAATAAAATAAATGCCGTCGCTGTTAAAAATCTCCCTAATTTATCAGCGCCATATCTTCCCGTCATAAATCGAATTAATTGATCTCTCATTTGATTCATGCTGTATAATCGCCCCTTTTCTTTGCCTTAACTATAATAACCTATCCAGCCAAAGTCAATGTTATGAGCATATATTTCATAATCTTTTCAGAATTAATCCCTGGTCTTATCCCGGTACTGCTTCGGCGTCAGACCATAGCGTTCTTTAAAAATCCGGTGAAAATAACTGCTGTTCTCATAACCGATTTCCTGTATAATTTCTTCTACTGATTTGTTGGATGAGGTAAGGCAGTTAGCTGCCCTGCAAAGACGGATCAGCTGCAAGCATTCTGTAAAAGTCATCTGATAGTACCGCTTAAAAAGCCGGCTGACATAATAGGTTGGCTGCATGACTTTTATAGAAAATTCCTCCAGTGTAGCCGTGGTATAGTGATTTTCCAGATACTGATACGCTGTTAAGGCAATCTGTTCTTCATACTGTGTCGTATCATGGGATTCCACCTTATCAGCATCATGAAGCAGTTCCATAATTAACATGGACATGGTTGCCTGATTAATCTCCTGCCTGCACTTTTTTTCCACCATCAGAGACCAGATCATATTCTCTAACAGGTTCCTTGCAGGCAAAATTTCCTGCAGGCGAAAATGGAGATAATCCGCCACCGAATGATTCTCAGATACTGCGCCTGCAATAAAATGCCTTAAGACTCCCCCATCCTCTGTAATAAGAGATGGATGGGAGAAAAATTCCGGCTTCAGGAAAAAATGAATTGCAATATCATCTTCCCCTAAAGGCTCCATGGCATGACTGGTACCCTCTCTTAACAGAAGAAGATCACTGGTATCCAGTTTAATCCTTTCGGTCTTATTAATAATCTGGACAGCACTACCGCTGTACATATAAATAAGCTCTACATAATTATGACTATGGTCCGGAATCGCTATGTGGTGGGGCTGACAGTAAAGCCCCATCATGCTGCCCTCTTCCATAATCAGATCCTTATCCACTACGCTGCTATCCAAATCTCTTACATAGTATGTTAAAATTGAAGATGCATCCTTGATAATACCGTTTTTCTCTTCCGATGTCTTTCTTAAAAAATTCAGAAGTTCTTCATTCATATTGTCCTCCAAACGGCAAACCTGCTCGCACTTCCCCCGATTTATTATATCACCACTATAACATTATTTGCAAGAAAAGACGGTTTTTATACAAATTTAGACATAGCTTATTTATGAGACTGGTCCTATAATCTAGCTATGTATTAATTTTTGTACAATCAATATAATTTCTAAGAGGTATGACATCATGAAAAAGTATCCAATACGTTTGGCTAGCATGGAAGACGCTACCGCTTTTGTTAAAGCGACAAATCATTTTGAATGCGATATGGACATCTGCAAAGGAAGTATTGTTATTGACGCCAAATCTATTTTAGGCATCATGACCATCTGGTCTGATTGCGATCTTGAGCTAATCATTTACAATAACAGCCATGACGATGTTTTGGAATCGTTATCACCATTTCTGGTAAATCAAAAAACTGCATAACTACTACATAAAAAGTAAAAGAGGCCTCCAAAAACTAACTATGATCTGTTAGTTTTCGCCAGCCTCTTATTTAAATTAATTACGATCTAATTGAAATTCATCTACCAGTTCTTTTAATACTGCAGCCATATCAGACAGCTCTTTGCTGGCAGCTGCACTTTCCTCTGCTGTTGCGGAGTTGGTCTGTACTACTGCTGAGATCTGATCGATACCAACAGTGACCTGACGGATTGCTTCCGATTGTCTGACGGAAGCTTCTGAGATCCGTTCTATCATCTCCGATACGGAGCGGGTACTTACAACTGCCGTTGAAAGAGACTCTGCCGCGTCTTTTACCAGGACGGAGCCATTCATAACCGACTGAATGGAGTTTTCAATCAGGTGTGTGGTATTCTGAGCCGCTTCTGAGCTTTTTGACGCCAGATTACGGACTTCATCTGCGACTACAGCAAATCCTTTTCCCGCTTCTCCTGCCCTGGCTGCTTCCACAGCCGCATTGAGTGCAAGAATATTGGTCTGAAATGCAATATCTTCAATGGTCTTGATAATCTTGCTGATCTCCCTGGAATTCTCACTAATTTCATCCATGGCAGTAACCAGAGCCTCCATGTGTCTGCTGCTGGTTTCCAGCTCACCTGTGGCTGCAACTGCCTGTTCATTGGCGCTTGTGGAATCCTGGGCGTTCTTATCAATGTTATGTGAGATGTCATTGATCGTGGCAGCCAGTTCTTCTACTGCACTGGCCTGTTCTGTTGCCCCCTGTGCAAGTGCCTGTGAACTTCCGCTTATGTTCTGTGACCCATAAGCTACCTGTTCTGAAGCATTTACAATTTTCTCCATGGTTAACGTTAAGGTACTGCTGATTTTAAGCAGGGCATTCTTAACCTTCTCAAAATTCCCTTTGTAATCATATTCCAGCCGGAACGCCAGATTCTTGTCTGCAATCTGGTTGAGAACCGAAGTGATTTCATCAATATAATTTACATAATCTTTCAGCTGTAATACGGTATTGCCCAATGAAGCAGCCACCATTCCAATCTCGTCATTATCAAAGTTCTCCATAGCCAGATCCAGTTTACCCTCCGCAATCTGCTCTGCAACATTGGACAGATTTTTAAGGGGCTTTGTCAAACGCCTGGAAATAAGAATAATTAAGAGAACCAGTAGTGCCGATCCCAGTAAGAAGACAGAGACAATAGTGACAGTCACAGCCGTGCGGGAAGCAAGAACTTCTGATCTGGGTATGCTGGAGAGTACAAGCCAGCCGGAATTTCCCACCTTGTTTAATGCACCGAAATAATTTTCCTTATTCATGGAGTATGTATAGCTTCCTGCTGCCTGTCCGGTTATGGCCTGTTTCATATTATCTGAAATCTCCACTTCCGAAACATTCTTCTGAATCATATCATTGTTGGGGTGATAAACAATTTGTCCTCCCTCAGTGGCCAGAACCACGAATCCGTCTGTCCCGATTTTGTAATTACTCATAATAGTCACAAGCTGGGACAGCTTAATATCCAGTCCCATCACACCAAGGGGTTTTCCTGTGCTGCTGTCAAATACGCCGCAAACGGCACTGACAATGACCTGCCCGGTACTGGCATCCACATATGGCTCCGTCAATATTGGGTGATCCAGTTCCATCGCCCGGTACCAGGGTCTGCTTGAAATATCCCACCCATCTTCCGATGTAAAGTTGTCCGACTGGGTTACCTGACTTAAATCCAGATCTGCAACCCATGCAGCGAGAATATTATCCTTATCCGTTGCCTGTATCTTATCCAGGGTTTTCTTAATCTCCGGATATCCCTGGCTGTCTGGCATTCTGACGTTTCCAGTCGCATTCTTTAAATACTCTTCCACCTGCTGGCTTGCCGCAGCACTCTTCATCTCAGCCATGTAAAAAGTCAGGAAAGAGTCCACCTGATTTGCCGCCGCTAAGGATGCCGAATTAAGATTTTCCGTTGACTGATGTTCCATGCTATTTCCTACCTGCATAGTAATAAGAAATCCTGACAGGATTAATATTGCTATAACCGGAACAGAAATACCGAAGAGCATCCTTGTAAATATGCGTTTTTTTCTCTTGTTCATCATAGACATCCTTTCTCCCTTTAAAAATTATACTTTAATATAGCATGGAGATAATGGGATAGCAAGAAGAAGGATAATCTATTTACAAACTAAAGTATTCACTTAATTTAATTATTCCGCGTGATAATCAAACCAGTCAAAATCCGCAAAATTGCTGCTTTCAGTGTGATTCGAAGACGCATACAAACCAATCACTGTACCAGTATAACCGCCTGCTGTCTCTCTGCTTAACAGACTGCCGTCTACTTGCTTCAAAAGCACATCATGTTTTTTTCCATCGTCGGAACAGGAAAAATCAATCGATTGATAATTCATTTTTATATAGAATGTAATTTTATTTTTATTCCATGGAAGTGAAGAAAGAATCTGATCCTGCCCATCAAAACATCTGGTAAGACGCACCTCTTTTTTGCCATCAAAATTACCGTACTCTATTCGTATATGATATTTATGATTCATCCGCAGAACCATTCCAGCCGCCTCTCCCCCACTGGCAGGATCAAACTCCATGGCTGCCGCAGTCTTAAAGCAAAGATGCTGCTGACGACACCCTGCAAAAGAACAAAAGCTTTCTTGTTTTATTGTATTCGGCTGAAGATAAAGCCTTAAAAACCCGGGCCTTTCTGTCAGGCTGTATATCGGAAACCCGGGTGTTCTCAGCATAAGCCATTTATATGGCAGCTCAATGCAGTCAAAGTCCTCCCGCTCCCATTCAGTCTGCCATTTTTGCTCTGGCAAATCCGGCGCAGGATAACAAAACTCAACATGTCCGGTCCCGGGAGAGAAAAGCGGCCATTCTTCCTCCCACTCAACTGGTACTGCAAACGTCTCTCTTCCAAGATTTCCATAATTCCCGCCATCCTGTCTTGTAGCCAAAAGTACTGCCCACCATTCTCCGTTATGCAGCTGTATCAGATCACTATGACCCGGATTTTTAATCGGATAATCACTCCTTAAATTTCTGTGTGTAATTAAAGGATTTCTGGGGTCTGCTTCATAAGGGCCTGTAAGCTTTCTGCTTCGGAATATGGTACTGGCATGATTGCGGAACGTACCTCCTTCCGCAATCATCAGATAATACCAGTCTCCGATATGATAAATATGGGGTCCTTCCGGTGCAGCAGCATTTATTAATGCTCCCTGTTTCAGCAGAATAAATCGCTCACCAATTAATTCTCCCCGCTCTAAGTTAAGTTCCTGCAGCCAGATATACCTTCCTTTTTCCGGTTCCTGGGGAAATGGTCTTAAGTTTCCCAGATAGTAAGCTTTTTCTCCGTCAAATACGAAAGAGGGATCAATTCCCTCCGCTCCCTTTATAATTACGGGTTTGGACCACGGTCCTTCCGGCTTCTCTGACCATACATAGAAATTGACATTATCGTGGTATAAACTGTTTTTAACGAGTGTGCTGATAACATAAAATCGTTGTTTTTCCTCATTATAAAAAATTGACGAGGCATAAATTCCCTTAGAAGATGCAATTCCATCCAGATCAAGCTGCTCCGGCCTGGAAAGGACATTACCGATTTGATGCCAATTCACAAAATCTTTTGAGTGAAAGAGAGGGATTCCCGGAAAATACTCAAAGGTAGAAGTAACCAGAAAGTAATCAGATCCTTTTCTGCATACGGAAGGATCGGGATAAAATCCGGGCAGTATTGGATTTTTTAAAATTTTACTCATCAACTCTCCCTCTCTTTTTAAAATCATTTCGCTGATTCTAACTGTTTACTGATGTCGTTAACCAGATATTCTGCAACTCCTGCTGCATCATCCTGTTTGTAACTGAGCATCTGCATACCCATATAATAAGTACCATCTGGATTTTTAAGTGCAGAACGTTCAAATACAGGATCAAACTTAAAAGTAGTCCATTCCATAACTTTTTTATTTGCTATTGCTGCTAGGCTATTGGATAAATCAAGAGATGCAAGTCCATTTTTATTTGCTGGCACTCCTCTGGTATCCCCCAGAATCTTTGCCCCCTCCGGATCACCGAAAAGGAACTGGATCAGTGCAGCTGACTCTGCCGGGTATTTTGAAGATTTGGGGATTGCAAATACCATGGAGGCTTTTGTCATGCCGCCTTTGTAATCTCCCATATTAATATAATCTCCTACCTCAAATTCAAAACCAGGGGCTGCTTCCTGGTATTTCTTTAAGTTGCTGTCCCAAATATACATACCTGCGTAATGCCCGTCAATCCATCGCTGGTTTGTATCCACCAATTCTGAACCATCGCCCGCAAGAACCTCCAAAGTAGGAATTACATGCTTTTCTTCTAATAAGCTGATCCATTCCAATCCCTTCTGGATCTCTTCCTTACTGTATTGCAGCTGATAGTTTTCTACCCATGGTTTCCCGTATTTACACTGCAAATAATAAACCATCAGTGTCATGCGATCCAGTTCATTTAATATAATCGGATAGTAGGTACCATCTTTATAAGCCGCAAAAGCTTCTCCAACGGCATACAGTTCATCTAAATTCTTAGGAATTTCTACCCCCACATCTTTCAGTCTTGTGGTATTCCAGAAGAATACACGCCCCGTATTGCTTGCTGGCAGCGCCTGTAAAACTCCATTGGTCGTATAGTAATCCAGATCTGATTTATCATATGCCTTTAAATCAATGATATCTGACACCTTATTTAAATCATAAAAAAGACTTCCATCCGGCGAGTAATTAAATACCCAGTCCATATTCAGCTGAACCACATCTGCAGCAGAGCCTGATTTCAGAGCCAGTGCGACCTTTTCCTCATGACCTGTAAACGATTCATATTCCGCTTCTACTTTTATGTTCGGATACTTTGCTTCAAAAGCCTTGATTCCCTCCAGTGTTGCCTGATGTCTGCTGTCTCCTCCCCACCAGTTCATACGAAGAGTTATGGGATCAGTCGTATTTACTTTAAGTCCTTCCGCTTTTGCAGGCCCCGCTGCTCCCTGGCTGGCAGCCTGTGTTTCTGATACGGTTGTCTCCCCCTGGGGTTTACTGCTCTCTGTCGGCATACAGCCTGCAAGAGATGCAGCTAATAAACCGGATAAAGCAAATACCGCCGTCTGTTTCCAATTGTTTCTCTTCATGTTTCTCCTCCTCCAAAAATTTCTATTTTTAACCTTTTACCCCGCCTGCTGCAATTCCATCTACAAAGGAATTCTGTGCCATAAAAAATACTGCTAAAGACGGAATAATCGCAATCAGCGACATTGCCAGAACCCGATTCCACTCAAATCCCACATCTGCATCCATGGACATACGCAGAAAAATGGAAACCGGATATTTTGCTACTGTGTTGACATAAATTAACGGCCCCATAAAATCATTGGAAGCCCACATAAACTGAAACAACGCGCAGGATACAATGGAAGGCTTCAGCATTGGAACAATAACATACCACAATGTCTGCAATACATTACAGCCGTCTATTTTCGCTGCCTCTTCCAGTTCTTTCGGAATCCCCCTGAGAAACTGGATCAGCATATACACAAAATAGGTGTCTCCTGCAAATAGCGAGGGAATAATCAGGGGCAGATAAGAATCCAGCCATCCAATCTGGTTAAACAATATATACTGCGGAACATTAAGCACAACCTGAGGTAAAAATAACGTAGATAATAGCACAGCAAAGGAAAATCTCTTTCCGATAAATTGAAACCTGGCAAAACCGTATGCTGTAAAAACTGCTGAAAAAACAGTAACGGCAACTTTAGGAAGAACAAATCTATAAGTGTTCCACATAAAAAATAGCAGAGTCATTCCTTCATAGCCCTTAAAGCCTCGTACATAACCCTCCACAGTAGGCGATTTTGGAATAAATCCTATACTTGAGAAGATTTCTGCATTGGTTTTAAATGAAGCACCCACCATCCAGATTAATGGATAAACCATTATAGTACCTACTAATATCAGGATCAGGTATCGAAGAAATGTGTTAATTCTGTCTCTCTTTTCTCTTGTCATTATTCTTACCTCCCATCCTCATCGCTGTAATATACCCAGTACTTCTGGCTGACAAAAGCAATTATAGTGAATGTGGTGATAATTAAAAACAGCAGCCATGCAATGGCGCTTGCCATTCCCATTTCATAGCTTTTAAACGCATTATTGTAAACCAGCAGAGATACCAGAGTGGTGGACCGCAGAGGACCTCCTCTTGTTATAATAAACGGACCGTTAAATTCCTGAAATTTGTGACAAAGCTGTGTTACAAAATTATAAAATATTACCGGCGTGATAAGAGGTACTGTAATATTAAAAAACTGTCTCCATTTTCCAGCTCCATCAATAGACGCCGCCTCATACAGATCCGCAGACACCCCTTTTAGTGCAGCCAGAAAAATGACCATTGGAGAGCCAAACTGCCAGATACGCAAAAGTACAATAACAAAAAATGCGCCCCTGGTGTCTCCAAGCCAGTTAAAAGGTTCCACTCCTACTTTTGCAGATATCATATTGATCAGACCTTCCGTCTTAAAAAGAAATCTCCATAAGACTGCAATGGATACGGAACCGCCTAAAATAGAGGGTATGTAATAAGCAGTTCTGAAAAAATTGACTCCTCTTATTTTAAAATTCAAAATGTATGCGATAAACAAGGCGAACGAAAGTTCCAGCGGAACTGTTAAAAACGCATACTTAAATGTCTGTCCAAACGCAGTCATGGTCAGCTTATCCTGAAGTATCGCCTTATAATTTTCCAGTCCCACGAATGCAGCTGTCCGAAACAGATTGTATTCATGAAAGCTGTAAATAAACGATGCCATAAACGGATAAAATTTAAAGATGGCAAAACCAATCCACCAGGGCAGTATAAATAAAAAACCAAAGTTCTTTTTTATAAAATCCCTGGGATTTTTATATTTTGATACCCGGAGATTTCTTCTGTTATTTTTTTCCAAAATTGTCCCTCCCACAACCATAGTCTTATTCTGTATAGAATATTTTTTTACTTTCCAGCAGCCCGTCCTTTTCCAGTTTTTCAAGATCCATACGCTGTGGATTTCCAGGCAGGTCAGGCTGACAATAAAATCTTCCGTTCTTTTCCTCTGGTTGGAACAGGGTATATTTACCCACCGGCCTGCTGATCGGCTCATGATATTCAATCATTTCATCTTCCCCATACAGGCAGCCGAAAATAGCATTCAGATAAATTCTTCCTCCGGATGAGAACGTGATTCCTTTCTTTCTGGCTAAATCCCGGATCTTCAGAATATCATCGATTCGGCTCATCCGTCCTATGGAAGGCTGCAGATGATCCACCCCTTTTTCCGCATAGGTTTCATAAGCATAATAAATTCTCATTGATTCTCCAAATGCCAGCGGCATAGGAACGCCCAACTCCTTAAGTTCTTTAATTCCATTCATATCGTGAGCGTGTATCGGTTCTTCAAACCATGCCAGATCATAAGGCTCCGCCAATTTTGCAAAACGATATGCTTCTTCTACATTCCATCGCTGATTGGCATCCACTGCAATCCCAATTTTGGAACCCACAGCTTCCCTCACCTTTCTAAGTCTGCGTATATCACGCTCCATGTCCTTTCCGTCACTGCTGCCTACCTTGAATTTCACCGTCTGATATCCCTCGTGTACATACCTGACCATATCATCTGTCAGCTCTTCGTCTTCCAGAAGCAGAGATCCGCCTCCTTTATAAGCAGCTGCCCAGTCTTTTTCAGCCCCAAGGAACCGGTGCAGGGGTTTACCGGCTCTTTGTGCAAGGATATCCAGCATCATTAGATCCAGCTGGCCCACTTCCACCGCCTGACCACTTTGAAATCCGGAATTTCTTATTTTCCAGTAAAGAGTATCTCTCCATTGGCTGTAGGTTCTTGTCTGTCCATCCAGGATCATTGGAAGAATATTTTTTACAAAGCTTCTTCCAACACAAAGATGAGCGCACGCCCCTTCTGAATCATAAAGCTCAATGCAGCCCTGCTCAGGTGCATATTTACCCATTCCGCCAGTCCCATCCTTAAATGGTTTTGGCAATGGAATCGGGTGAAAATTATAATAAACTGCTTTGACAAATTGAATATTGTCCTGAAATTGAAATGTATTATTCATATGCGCCTCCGTTATAACTTGCCTTGAAATTCTTATCACAGTATAACGTCATCCCACTCCCCAAACAATTGACACATTAACACAGAAAATGCATGCGCAATTTACGTTTTGTGCATGCATTTCATATTGCTTAATATTTATTTCAAATGTGGTTAATCCATTGCAAAATCATTACATTCTGCAATGGAGCGCAAGATTATTTTTCAATAATTTCCAATTTTTTTATTTTTCTCCATAATGTGGTTGTGCTGATATTCAGTTCCCTGGCAGTTAAGGTACGGTTCCCGTTATACTTGTTTAGTATTGATTTAATAAGTGTGCGTTCCGGGTTTTCCGCTGTTCCCGCAGGACTCCATTGCTCCATTTTTTCCTCTTCTTCCAATGAAACCGCATAGATACTGGTATCCCGGTGATAGAGTTCATCAAGTAAATCTCTGACATATGCCTCTGTAATGGTACGTTTCCCTACTGTCAGAATCATTCTCTCGCAGAATGCTTCCAGCTGAATACTGTTTCCCTCCCATGGATAATTTAAAAGGACCTGTTTTACACCAGGGGCCATTACATGATACCTGGAATACTGCTCCATATATTTTCTGGTATACAGATCCAGTAAATACTCCACATCTTCTCTTCTGTCCTTTAAATTGGGGATCTTTAAACGCAGAGATTTCAGGGTGAAATACAAATCAGACCGAAACTTGAACTCACTGCGCAGCTGAGTCAGATTCTTTGCCGTACATGCAATAATTCTTGTATCAATCATGAGAGTATCTTCAATCCGGTTTCCCCTGATTAAGCGTTTTGTCCGAATCGCACGAATGAGATTGTACTGGGCCTGAAGAGTCAGCTTGTCAATACTTTGAATCACCAGTGTGCCGTGATTGGCTTGTGCAAGGGCTCCGGGTTCTTCTTCACCCTGTCCTTCTCTTTTGCTGCCAAACAGAGTCCTCGTCTGCTGGTCCTCTGTCAATCCTGCCATATTAATTACAATGAAGGGTCCATTCTTTCTCATGCTGTAATTATGTATTCCCTGAGTAATTGCTTCCAGCTCCGGACCCGATATCGCTTCAATCAGCATGGGGCTGGAAGACTGAGCATATAATTTCGCCAATTCTACAATTTTATGCATATCTTTCAAATTCTTGCTGATATCATCAAAGGTACCATAAGCCACATATCCCCTTAAATACTGGTCCTTCATAACGTCTTTATCGTTCATATCAAGCCGCTTTAAACGGTTGCAGGAAATAATTGCACCGTCAATACGGGTTCCCACAACAATTGGCTCCATAGAAACGACAATGGATTGATCAAGCAGCGTCAGAAATGTAGAATAGTTCTCCAGACTGCCTGTCAGAATCTGATTTAACACTGCTTCTTCAAGATCTTTTAAAAAACTGGTTACTGGTTTCCCTACACATCGCTCCGAGCTGCATCCAAGTATTTGCTCCATAGCACGATTCATTACCAGAATCTTTCCTGCCACGCTGATTTTGATAATACCATTAAATGCGCTGTCCAGAACCGTTGAAAATTGGGCATAATTATGCTGTTCAATCTCTGACATATAGTAAAGAGATTCTGCATTTTTAAGTGCCACCCGTATGGCTTCTCCGGTAGATGACATATAAAGGCCGGGGATTCCCATCTGATATGCCCCATCTAACGCTGACTGACCTCCGATAATGATATCCAGTCCATCCTTTCCTGCCTCTTCAATGGTATTTCGCCATTCATTGAAATCTTTTAAAATATACCGTTTTAAATCAATGTGGTATAACTGGTTAAAGTATGTTGTGTCACTCAGCATATCACCCCAGCCAAAAATTCCGATCCTGGGGCACTCTTTCTCCACAATGCTTTTTGCCCGGATCACCAGAAGTCCAAGTTCTTGTGCTGTCATAACAATTTCAGCTACTGCTACATTGGTATGGCGCCGGATCTCCGCTGCCTGTCTGCCTCTTGCTATGATAATATTTACACCCTCTGAGATAGCCTTTTGCGCTTCTGTTACCGCTTCCTCCACCCGGATTCTTTTTACTATGGTAACATGATTGTCTTTTTCTCTCAGTATCCCCTTCGCCTGCTCATACATCTCATCGCTTGGCACAAATAATGCAATTCCGGACATTTCAATCCACCATCTTTCTTACATTTCTATCAAATCAGTCCCTGCTTCCTCTTCCTTCAGCATGATCTCATACCGTTTCTTTACAGAATCCAGATAACGCTTCCACTCAGATGGATCTATAAATGGATTGGCTCCTTCCGGCTCCTGTATCATTAACTGCCGTTTCTCCACAGTACGGTTATGACCCGCGTGATTCCCCAGCATGATATCAACAGGCTCCTCATATACCCGTTCTATCCCTTTCAGAAATTCTTCCCTGCACTGTTTTCTGTCAAAGCGCTGGATAAACGTTCTGCATAAAGTATTTAGCCCTGCTCCGCCGTGCATACCTGCAGTCATCCGGACCCCATTTTCCTCAGTTTCGAAAAAGAAAGAAATTACCCCATCTGAATGTCCGGGAGTAGAAATTATCCGGATACTGGTGTTTCCAAGGGTAATAATATCTCCATCCCTCATAATCAAATCAGGCTCAAAAGGCTTGAAATAGCTGCATCCGCAGTCACGTGTTAACACCAGCTCCGGTCTTTCACGAAACATGACTGCGTCTCCCTCTCCCAGACAGGTTTTCGCCCCGGAAAGTTCTTTGAGAAAAGCCGTTCCTCCTATATGATCAAAGTGACCATGGGTATGGAGGATATAACGGATGTCTTTGGGATTAAACCCTAATTCCCATATAGACTGAACCAGCATGGCCATCGTTGTTGGATAGGTGGTATCAACGAGTATCAACCCTTCTCCTGTATCGATTAAATGGGAACCAACACTTTTATTTCCTGTGTAGTACAGGTTTCCATATATCCGAAATGGTTCCACACGGTATTTTTCCGGGTACATATAGAAATCTTCTCTGGATTTCACATTAAATTCATATTTAGACACCTGCATTGATTCAACTCCAATAAAATTTTCTTTTATTATCTTACAGAGAAATCCAAATTGCAACTCTATTCGCCATTTTTTGCAGCCTGGTTTTTTTATAGAAATAAAAGAAGCGCTTTATAGATTTTGTATTTATAAAGCGCTTCTTTCATTTATCAGTTATTAAATATGACTAAAATAAGATTCCATGATTTCACTCAATTTTTCTTTATCCGCTTTTTTCAACGGAACCAAAGGCAGTCTGTATTTTTCCTCACACATTCCCAGGATTGACAACGCCGCTTTCACAGGAACAGGATTTACATCCATAAACATGGCATTCATAATGCGCAATAACTCTAACTGCATATCCCTGCTCTTTTTCACCTGTCCCTCAAAAAACAGCTGACACATGGTATGCATTTCCTGGGGCATAATGTTGGCCAGGACTGAAATCACGCCCTTACCCCCAAGAGACATAATCGGTACAGTCTGATCATCATTTCCCGAATAGAGATCCAGCCGGTCTCCGCACAGAGCCGCAACTTTTGCAATATGGGAAATATTCCCGCCAGCCTCCTTCACAGCTCTTATATTGGGGTGCTCCGAAAGCTTTAAATAAGTTTCAGGCTCAATATTAACCCCTGTACGCGTGGGAACATTGTATAAAATAATCGGAATATCCACGCGGTCCGCTATGGTATTAAAATGCTCCACCAGTCCATGCTGGGATGTCTTGTTGTAGTAAGGAGTGACCAGCAAAAGAGCTGATGCTCCAAGTGATTGTGCCTTTCTGGAAAGCCTTACTGAGTTTGAGGTAGAATTGCTCCCCGTTCCCATAATCACAGGAACCCTGTGATTTACATAATGCACCACGAATTCCAGCAGATCTGTCTTTTCCTTCTCTTCCAGTGTTGAGGATTCTCCTGTCGTTCCGTTTACAACAATTGCATCTGTACCATTTTCCAGCTGAAATTTTAACAGCCGTTCCATAGCCGTAAGATCCAAATTCCCATGTTGATCCATGGGCGTAACAATGGCTGCAGCAGAGCCTTTAAAAATCCCATCATTCATAGACATTCATTCCTAAAAAATAGGTTCATACTAACAGAAATATGACAAACATTCCCAGATGGTACCATACACAAATCATTTTTTTCATCATATAAACCAGTATAAGGAGTGATGACCGTATGCATAAATTTCTTCTATTAGGCGGCGACTCAAGACAGCTTTATTTAAGCCGCATTTTAACTGAAAACGGCTTTTTTACTGTTCTTCATTCTGACGGAGACGACCCTGACTTCTCACTGAAGGAAGCCATGGAAACCTGCAATATCATTCTCTGTCCTATCCCGTTCACCAAGGATAAAATCAGCCTGTTTTCTGCCCATGAAATGAACGACCTTGGAATTGGCAATCTCTTAAGCCATCTTACCTCCGGCCATATCCTGTTTGGAGGCAATATTCCGGCATATGTAAAAGAATATGCCAGAAAAAATGAAATTGGCTGCTTCGACTATATGGATATGGAAGATGTCACCATAAAAAACACCATTGCAACTGCAGAAGGCGCTATTGCGGAGGCCATACGGTTAAGCCCGGGCTGTCTCCATCAGAGCAAATGCCTGATTACCGGTTTCGGAAGATGCGCCAAAACCCTGGCACTTAAGCTAAAAGGCCTCGACCTTGCAATCACCATCGCAGGAAGAAAAGCAAACCAGCTGGCTCTTGCATCAGCCATGGGTTTTGAAACGATTCTATTAAGTGATTTAGAAAAAGAAATAGGCAGATATGATTATATCTTCAACACCATACCAGCACTGGTCATTGACGGGAAACTTGTCTCACTGGTCTCCCGGCAGGCAACCATAATCGATATTGCCTCCGCCCCAGGTGGTGTGGACTTTGAAGCCTGCAGGCAGCAGGGAATCCGTGCAAAGCTTAGCCTTGGCCTCCCTGGAATCTATGCTCCCGAAACCTCGGCGAAAATTCTGTATGAAGCAATTCTCACCTGTTTATCTCAAACTGTTTAGGCAAAGGAGTGCATTATGAAACTGGAAGGAAAAAAAGTAGGCCTGGCAATTACCGGGTCCTTTTGTACTTTTGACAAAATAGAAGAAGAAATAAAAGTTCTTGCAGATGAAGGGGCAGATATCTATCCCATTTTCTCTTCCAACGTCCAGACCACAGATTCCCGGTTTGGCAGCACAAAAGAATATATGGAACGAATTACTGAAATAGCAGGAAATAAGCCAATACTCCGGCTGGAAGAAGCAGAGCCCATTGGGCCAAAGGGATATTTAGATATCCTTCTGATTGCTCCCTGCACCGGCAACACACTGGCAAAGCTGGCAAATGGAATTACCGACTCACCTGTTCTTATGGCTGCAAAAGCACATTTAAGAAATGAGAAACCCCTGGTTATCTCTCTTTCCACCAACGATGCTCTTGGAATGAATTTTAAAAATATCGGCATTCTCTACAATGTGAAAAATATTTATTTTGTGCCTTTTGGCCAGGATAATCCCGTGAAAAAGCCGAATTCCATGATTGCCCGAACCGAACTAATCAGTAAGACACTGGAATATGCACTGGATGGAAGGCAGATTCAGCCAGTGATTATTTAAAAAGCCCAACACGTCCTCCCCCATTTCCATCGGGGGAGGTTTTTGTATATAATAATTCAACTCTCTTGAATTTATCCGCGCATCCGTTTACACTGAAAGCAAAAAGGAT
The DNA here is from genome assembly GCA_013036995.1 of Lacrimispora defluvii. GTDB lineage: Bacteria > Bacillota > Clostridia > Lachnospirales > Lachnospiraceae > Lacrimispora > Lacrimispora defluvii. Next base: position 57,115 of record JAAOXG010000024.1, on the reverse strand, counting down.
CTATCTAATAAAACATTGGTTTAAGGGGGAGAAACTTGGATTGTCAAATATTAATAATAGACGATGATAAAGATTTATGTGTTTTAATCAAACAATGCGCTGCAAGAGAAGGAATAAGTGCAGATTATTGTCACTCAGGCTTAAACGGCCTGGATATGCTTGATAAAAAGAAATACCATCTGATTCTACTGGATGTGATGATGCCTGGAATGAATGGATTTCAGACATTGGATAAAATACGCAATAAAAGCAATATCCCTATTCTTATGCTGACTGCGAAAGATGACTCCACCTCAAAGATATATGGTCTACGTTCCGGTGCTGACGATTATCTGGCAAAACCCTTCAATATGGAAGAATTAATTGCCCGGATTATTTCACTGGTTCGCAGATACACCCGTTTCAATGAAATACAGGACAGATCCCAGCCGCTCATATATATGGGATTGAGTATTGATTTTGATAACAGAAGTGTTACAACTCAAAACGGGACTTTTGAACTGCCCCCTAAGGAATTTGATCTTCTGCTTTACTGTGCCAGAAACCAGGGCAGGATCTTAACAAAACAGCAGATATATGAAGCGGTATGGAAAGAAGCGTACGTTTATGATGACAGCAACATCATGGCAATTATCAGCCGCCTCCGTAAAAAGATAGAACCAGATCCAGGTACTCCCTTTTACATACAGACCATTAAAGGAATTGGCTATCGTTTTAATAAGGAGGTATAAAAAATGTTTGTGATACTCCTCTTAAGCAGCCTTCTGTGTATATCACTTTCTTTTGCAATTATCTGTTATACCAAGTTACTTGCAGTCAGGAAGCAATTAAAAGAAATAACAGAAGCATTATCAGATATTCAGGGCGGAAATGGTAACCGTAAAATTCTGGCTGTTCATAATGATCTAACTGCTGAACTTTCCTATCAGCTGAATGGAATTGTATATGGTTATGAAGAACAGATCTATCAGCTCAAGGCAGCAGATGAAGCAAACCGCCAGCTTATGACCAGCTTGTCCCATGACCTAAGAACTCCTTTAACCACTCTGATCGGATATTTAGATGCCATAAAAAAAGGAATTGCCAGTCCTGAAGAACAGGCGGACTATATGGAAACAGCCCGATGGAAAGCACATAGTCTTAAGGACTATATTGACCAGTTATTTGACTGTTTTAAGTTAAACTCCGGCGATTTTACGTTGACGGAAGAAAAAATTGAGCTGGCAGAGCTGACACGTAATATCTTAAAGAACTGGATACCTGTCTTTGAGGAGAATCAGCTTCAATATGAAATAGAGATACCAGAACAGCCTGTTTTCATAAATGCTGACCCTGATGGTCACCAACGGATTATCAATAATCTGATCCAGAATGTAATCAGCCACAGCCATGCAGACAAAATAACATTTCAAATGTACATAAAAGAGGCAGCTGTTACCATTCGTATTCTGGACAACGGAGTTGGAATTGCTCCAGCTGACTTACATCATATTTTTGATCGTTTATACAAATGTGATAAGGGACGTTCTGACAAAGGCAGTGGTCTTGGATTGTACATTGTTAGACAATTGGTGGGAAAAATGAATGGAATCATAGATGTACAGAGTGAACCAGGCATTTATAGTGAGTTTATCATTCATTTTCCTGCTGTTGAACCATGTTTGCAAGATTAATGCAAGGTTCGGGCAAGGTTCCTGCAAGGTTCCTGGTTTAGAATGGTTTCAATGAGAAAAGGAGGTAATCTGATTTGAGTGATATGATCATTGAGACAATCAATCTCACAAAACAATATGGTAACCAGAAAAGCGTTCATAACTTAAATCTCCAGGTAAGGCAGGGGCGTATTTATGGTTTGCTAGGGCGGAACGGAGCTGGTAAGACTACAACAATGAAACTGCTTTTAAATCTGACAAATCCTACTTCCGGAGAAATTCGCATATTTGGAAAGAATATAAAAAAGGATGCTAAAAAAATTTTGCCCCGAATCGGAAGTCTGATAGAATCACCTGGCTTTTATCCGAATCTGACTGGTACCGAAAACCTGAAAATTTTCGCATTACTGAGGGGCACTCCCACACGCAATGCAATACAAGATTCTTTGGAGACAGTAGGATTGCCTTATGGTGATAAAAAGTTGTTCTCACAATACTCACTAGGCATGAAACAGCGGCTTGCTATTGCACTGGCAATCATGCATGATCCGGAGCTCCTGATTTTAGACGAGCCGGTGAATGGTCTTGACCCGATCGGAATTGCTGAAATGCGTTCTTTTATCCGTGAGCTAAGCAGTGTTAAAAAGAAAACAATCCTTATATCCAGCCATATTTTATCAGAGATATCTTTACTTGCAGATGACATCGGAATTATCGATCATGGTGTTCTGCTGGAACAGGAAAGTCTAGTTAATTTGGAAGAAAAAAACGAAAAATACCTGCATTTTATCATTTCAGATCCTTCTCAGGCTGCCAGAATTCTGGAAAAAAATTTTAACACAAAAAATTTTACTGTAGAACAAGGCAATTGCCTTCGGATATATGAGGATCATCTGCCTGTTGCTTTATTAAATCGTACATTTGTAGAAAATGGATTGGAGGTTTCAGAAGCACGCACCTGCGAAGACAGCCTGGAAGACTACTTCAGGAGAATAACTGGAGGTGAAGGAATTGGCTAATCTTTTATATGCAGAGTTGTTAAAATTTAAAAGAAAGCGGCTTTTTACATTTGGTATACTGTCTGCGTTTATATTCCCCATTTTTAACGCAATGCTTTTATCTGATTCTGATTTTGCAGATATCCAATCCGGAGTCAGGGAAGACAATGCTTTTTTAATATTAATGCCTTTACTCATTCTTTTAGCAACAAACTTGTTTTTTACGGAACAGGATAATCATACACTTAAAAATCTGCTTTGTATTCCCATATCAAAAAAGAAACTGGTACTTGTAAAGCTTCTGGTATTACTGATATTTTCAATTGCATTTCAAATTACAGGTTTTTTCGTCAGTACCTTATTTGTTGTTTCAAAAAACATACCAGTTACAAAACCCCTGTTCCAATTCTGTCTTACTGCATCAACCGGCTTATTAATGTGGTCTGCTTCTCTGCCATGCATTGTCCTGGTTGTCTGGTTTAACAGGAATTATATTCTGTCTGTTATCATGGTCTTCTTCTACACACTGATAAATTACGCCATGCATTTCAGTGATCTGATCATGATGCGTCCGCTTGGTTTGAATGCCGGAACGCTAATGCCTGTGCCTATTATTTTCCGATGGCTATATCAGTTCTACACGCCAGCTGGAGTGATTCAGACCACATTTTATCAACGCCTCAGTAACTACTTTGTTTCTACACCTATATGCTTTTCTGTGGTTCTTCTCGAAGCCATGATTTGCATTATTTGTATCATACAAATCTATGACAAAAGAGAATATTAAGAGAGGAGAATTATTAATGATTGGCATAATAAGAGCCGAATTTATAAAATTAAAACGTTTGCATATCTTACTTATTGGTATGATTGGCATGTCCTTTCCAGCGATTCTTTCTATATTTACACAGAAAGTTACCATTCCAGAAAAACAGATTAGAAATTTTGATTTTACCACCCTTTTCAATCATACTGTATGGAATAGCACTACAATATTTATGCCTGTAATCTTTACTCTGATGGGAGGTTATCTTATTAACCTGGAATACAAAAATGATACATTAAAAAATCTTTCTACAATCCCAATCAGCTTTCCCCGGTTGATATATGGAAAGCTGATTGCAATGAGTATAATAAGTATTTTATTAGGCTATTACAGTTATTTTATAACACTAATTGTGGGTTCTATAACAGGTTTAACAGTACCTGATCTCACCCCCTTATTAAAAGGCTTTAAGCAAATGACTGTTCTCTCTCTCTGTACCTATATTTCAGTTCTTCCCATTATTGTGTTTACCAGCAGGAAACAAGACGCCTTTATGGGTGGGGTTGTTGTATCTTTTCTTTTTGGCTACTTTTCTATGTTTATAAAAAATGCCACACTACGCAGTATATACCCCATATTAGCCGGGCTCACCATAATCCGCTTTGACACAAACCAGTACATGAACACATCTGGATCAGGTAGTTTTATTATTTCCCTTATTACAATGGCAATCTTACTTTTGCTAACAAACCTGCTTATTATAATGTCTTATTCTGGAAACGCTCACACATGATCCTATACGCATTTCCGGAATCCTTCTGCAAAAATACGATTTTTATAGTCCCCCATACCACTGGTGTCCTCGATGTTATAACTCATGAGGTAGTGGGTTCTTGATGTTCCATAAATGACAAATCCGTGTTCCCCATAGATCTCTGCAAAAGGAGCCGACTGGTAAACCATCAGTAAAACAGGTTTTTTAGTCTCATCGGACAACTGAGTAATAAAATCAAGAAAATCATCTAATAGTTCCTTTACACGACCGGACTCAGACAAGGTTACAGAGACATCTGTTATCTGGTCCGGCCGTTCCTTATATGCTAAGAATCCTGTTATTAACCCATTTAACCTGACGCTCCAAAAACAGGCATCTTTTCTGGATCTGTGAAACAGGTCATCAGCAATAATCATTTGTATCTCTTCAACCCAGCCACCATAATACTGATCTACATATGGTTTTAAAAATTCTTTTCTTATTTTAATATACTGTTCCAGGTCCTCTTCGGTAACTGGTTCTATCGTATACCCTTCGCCAATCAGATCTTCAGATAATGTCATGCTTCCTCCTTACCAGCTACGGTCTGGATTCCTCCTATTTCTACCATTATATAGACAGTCCGGGTAATTATTCTTTCTAGAACCCTCTTCCACTGCTTTTGCAAACCCAGATCTTATCCTGCACATAGCGCTTTACCAGTTCTTTCCCCATTTTTCCGTAAATTTTTGGATCTATCACGGAACTGTCTTCACTCAGAATCCTTTTTACCCCATCACTGAACGCAATCCGCAGATCCGTAGCGTAATTTACCTTACAAATGCCTTCCTGAATGCAGCTTCTTACAACCTCGTCCTCTACGCCAGATGTTCCATGAAGTACCAGAGGAACAGGTACACACTTTTTAATTTCTTCCAGCAGATCCAGGCGAATGCGGGGTGCCCCCTTATATACTCCATGTGAAGTTCCAATTGACACTGCCAGAAAATCAATTCCGGTTTTCTCTACAAATTCCACTGCCTGATCCGGAGAAGTAAGACCGGAATTTCTGCTGCTTCTGTCATCCTCCTTACCTCCCACGCAACCCAGCTCCGCCTCAACCGGAACCCGGCAGGGGCGGCATGCCTCTACAACCCGTCTGGTCAGTCCTGTATTCTCCTCCCATGGTAGTTGTGAACCATCTATCATAATAGAGGTATACCCTTCCCGCAGTGCCTGAACTGCCAGTTCAAAGCTGCTGCCATGATCCAGGTGCAGAGCAACCGGGACAGTGGCTCTCTCCGCCACCGCCTTTACATTGGCATAGTAAAGATTGAAACCAGCATATCTGACGGTAGACGGTGTTGTCTGTAAAATGACAGGTGACTGCATCTCCTGGGCAGCTTCAACTACCGCCATGACCATCTCCATATTTTCTACATTAAAAGCTCCAACAGCATAATTTCCTTTCTGTGCATCAAGAAGCATTCCTTTTGAAGTAACTAATGGCATCTTTTTTCTCCTATTCTTCTGTAATCAGCCGTATAATCTGATCCTTTCCCGTACAATCTTTCAGCCTGGACAAAAACCCGGGTTCCATAAGCTTTTTCGAAAGAGCAGAAAGGAGTTTTAAATGAACTTCATCTTCATTCTCTCCTACAGCAATCATAAATACCGCATACACCGGTTCCCCATCAGAAGAATCAAATGAAATACCGTTCTTTGATATTCCAACTGCTACTCTGGGCATACCAACGGCCCGGGATTTTCCATGAGGAATTGCAATTCCGTTTCCAAATGCTGTAGAAGAAATTTTCTCCCGCTTTATGATTTCTTTTTTAAACGCTTCTGCATCCTGTAATACCCCATCTGCATAAAGCATTGCCACCATTTCATCAATGACTTCCTCTTTTTCTGTATTTTCAAGTGAAAGGCAAACGGTTTCTTCTTTTAATAAATCTTCAGGTAAAGCAGTATTCTTTTTCGCAACAGGAGTTACAAAAATATAAAGCACTGCCCCTACAATTGAGCCAAGCAAAATACATAAAACCCATACAACCGGTTTATTCACAAGACCGAGTATCAGAAAGCCACCATGGGGTGCAGGAACTTCAACCCCCATCAAATAGGTAGCAATTGCTGAAATGGAGGAACTTAACATAAGAATCGGAATGACTTTTAACGGATTTTTCGCTGCAAAAGGAATCGCCCCTTCTGTAATATGAGTAAAACCAAGAACGTAATTAACCAATGCGGCCGTCCGGTCATCCTCCGAAAACCGGTTTCTTTTAATGGTAGCTGCAATAGCCAGAACCAGAGGGGGCGTAATGCATGCGGCGGAAACACCTGCCATAAAATAGTAATTCCCCTGTCCAAGAAGAACGGTACCCGTTACATAAGCAGCTTTATTAACCGGACCTCCCATATCGAATGCACACATGCAGCCAATTACTATTCCTAACAGAACCGGACTGGTATTCTGTATCTTAGACAATGCTGCCATCATCCACTGATTAAGAGCCGCACATGGCTGGGCAAACAGCATCATCAGGATTCCCACTCCACCAATGGTTACAATTGGTACAATAAAAATGGACTTTAATCCTTCCAGCTGCCTGGGAAGTTTTCTTAATGAACGGACGACCCCCTGGGAAAGATAACCGGACAAAAAGCCAGCCACGATTCCTCCGAGAAATCCGGCATCAGTACCAGCTGCAATGGATCCTCCCACCAGACCAGCCAAAAGCCCCGGACGTCCACCGATGGACTGGGCGATAAACCCGCTGAGGACTGTTACCATAAGCCCCATGGAATAGCCGCCCACCGACTTTATCATGGCAGCTACCGGGTTATACTGATCCGATGCCGGATCAAAGGAATAAATGCCCCACAGAAATGAAATGGCGATCAGTACACCGCCTGCTACCACAAGGGGAAGCATATGAGAAACACCGTTCATCAGATGCTTATAAATCTGACGAGCAGCATTCTGGTTCTGACCTGGATTGAGGTTTTGAATGACTGTCCCTCTCCTCACAGGCACTTTCCCAGAGAGGCATGCCAAAACCAGTTCCTCTGCCTTGCTGACCCCGTCTCCAACCGATACCTCCAGAACCGGCTTGCCGTTAAAGCGATCCAGATCCACACTTTTATCGCTGGCAATGATTATGGCATCTGCTCCTTTGATATCAGCTTCCGTTAAAGCATTCTCAACCCCGATGGCTCCGTTGGTTTCCACTTTGATCTGACACCCCAGTTTTTCCGCTGCCGCTTTTAAAGCCTTTTCTGCCATAAACGTATGGGCAATTCCCGTAGGACAGCCTGTTACTCCAAGTAATTTCATACTCCCTCCACCTTTCTCACTATAATTTCTTTTGCATAGTTCTCAACTTTATCCATTAAACCAAGCCCGCTGCTTTCTGCCACATTGGCACCTACCGCCGCGGAACGCTTTAATGCCCTCACAATCTCATCTGGTTGATTCAGCCATATGCTTAAAAAACCTGCAAGTGCCGCATCACCGGCACAGGCCGAACTGACCAGTTCTATCTTCTTAGCCCCTGCATGGTATAAGCCGCTTCCGTTGTAAAAATACGATCCCCGTTCTCCCAAAGTTAAAAGAATGTTTTTTGCTCCCCCTTCATAGAGGTCCAGAAGCACATCTTTGATATCAGCCTCATCTCTCATTACGATTCCGAAGATATCCTTAATCTCTTCATCATTGGGTTTGATAAGATATGGCCTGGTTCCCATCAGCTTTTTAAGATAAGGAGAACTGATGTCTAAAATAACAGCCGTCTGCTTCTTTCTGCAGATATCCAGTACCTCATCATAAAAGGAATCTGTCAGCCCTTTTGGCAGGCTTCCACTGATAATTAACGTATCCATATCCCCAAGAGTTTCCATAAGCATGCACAGCTCTCTCTGCTTCTTTTGAGAAACGTAAGATCCTTCATTGACAAATTTGTATTCCTCGGCTCTGTCATTTAAAAAGATATTGATTCTGGTTGTATCCTCCACCCAGACAGGATATACTTTAATCCCCATTTTCTGTGTCTCCTCAACAATATACCTTCCGGAGAAACCGCCGAAAAAACCAAGAACAGCGGACTGTGTTTCAAACCGGTTCAGGCAGTAGCTGACGTTTAACCCCTTGCCGTTGGGAGTATAAACTGCATCAAACGTCCGGTTAACCACCTTTCCCATAATTCCATTAGACGAGATATTCATATCAATCGCCGGGTTTGCCGTCAATGTATAGATCACTTTATTCCACCTCTCTTATCTGCTTACCAGTTATTATAGAGAAGATTGCTGTGAAAATCTTTTCAGGTTATGAAAAAGGAGTCTTAGACAGACTCCGAAATATAGTCAATAATAATTCTGCAAATCATATAAAGGGCAATTCTTGAAGACACCTCGAATTCCTTAATCGCCTGGTGAGCATGCTTATATCCTACAAGAGCAATGTTGCTGTATGAAATTAACTCGGACTGCGGGTTACAGCAGCAGGATATTACACAGTTTCCTTTCTGACTGGCTGTGGCAGCTGCTAAAATCAGCTCCGGTGTCTGGCCGTTTAAAGACAGGATAAATAAAATATCTTTCTCCTTCATCTTTGATGCTTTTACTCTCATGATGTTGGGATCATCGGAAAAGAAAACATCATAGCCAAGAAGCTGTAACTTTAAGGAAAACTCCTGACCAACATAGGTAGTCAGCCCTCTCGCAAATACAGAAATCTGGTGCGCATCTTTCAGACATTCAATGACTGCCAGTATATCAGTGAGTGAAATGCGCTCATGCACAGCCTGAGCCTCTATCAGTGTCTTATTAAAAAGTTCATTGATGTTCTGAATCTCTTCACTCTTTGCTTTATGTCCTGAGCGGTATCTCAGTTCATTAAAGCCATTCAGCCCACATTTACGAATCGCCCTTGAAACGGTGGATGGTGATGAAAATGTCTCAAAAGCAATATCAACAATCGACATTCCGGCAAGAGTTCCTTCATGGCTGTTTATGTAGTTTATAATTTCATGTTCTGTCTTTGTTAAATTCCCTATAATATTCGTATCAAGCGGAATAATCATGATAGACCTCCATCCCCTGTTCCATTCATACAGTCGCATTCATGCAACTCACAGGGTAAAAAAAATAGTGATAGCCTCCTCTCTGCTCAGAGGTATTATCTTTACAATTTTGTTCATCTCTTCCACAGTAAACGTATCTCCCCTTCGTTTCATCTTCCGGTAAAATGTACATCTGCTCATCCCCATGGCATCAGCGATTGCCTCCTGGGTAATTCCAGACTCAGCCATCTTCCCTTTTAACTTTTGTATATTCAAATAACTCACCCCTCCCCAGTTGCATTTATGCTACTACACAATATTAGAATAGCTCATTGAAAATGAAAAGTCAATATCCAAAACCCTGTTTTGCGCCACTTCCTATTGCAGTTTCAGAACAGCGGAATAAAATTAACATCAAAAGAAACGTTCGGATTGAATTGTTTTTTTCATCAATCCGAACGTATTCCTGACAAACAGCTACTTTGTAAAATCTAAAAGTACCTTTAGCATATGCGCACCATTGCTGTTGAAATCCTCAAAGGCCTTTGCCCCTTCCTCATAAGGATATTCATGGGTAATTACCTTATCCAATTCGACTCCGCCATTTTTTACCAGATCTATTAATTCTATAAAATCCTTATTCATCGCATTCCTGCTGCCATAGACATTCAGTTCCTTCTTCTGTATCATGGTAAAATTAAAGTCCAGATTCTTTTTACCGACACCAATAATTACCACTTTTCCGCCAAATGCTGCAGCCTCAATACAATCCAGAAAAGTGGAGGGCTGACCTACCGCCTCAATGCATACATCAAATCCATAAACTGCTTCTTTGCCGTTAATTGATATACTGCCAGTAATCTCTCTGGCCGCCTGCAGAAGTGCATGAGGGCTGTCATTTAAGATGGTTCCTGCAAATTCAAAGTGTTCCATTGCATAATCAAGCTTTTCTTTTGCCACATCTGATATGTAAACCTGGCCTCCCAGAGCCTTTGCCGCAATTGCCGCCAGAACGCCGATGGTTCCAGACCCTACCACCAGCACTTTATCTCCCTTTTTAATTCCTGCACGCTGTATCCCATGATAACCGATACAGAAAGGTTCAATGGCTGTCAGCACCTTGGGAGAAAGGCCTTTTCCATCAAAAACCCGTTCCAGTGGCATGGTAATGTATTGGCAGAAGGCTCCATCCCTCTGGCAGCCCATGGTATGGTTATCCATGCAGGCATTGACAAGCCCTTTTTCACAGCTGTAGCAGGCATCACAGTTAAAATAAGGGTTACAGGTAACAATCATTCCCTGTTTCAAACCATATTCATTGTTTTCATCAATTTCGATAATCTCTGCACTAAACTCATGACCTGGAATTCTTGGATAATCAAAATACGCAAATGTTCCCCGGTAAGAGCCAAGATCGCTTCCGCAAATACCTCCGTATAAAATTTTCAGCAATGCCTCTCCCGGCTTTCTTACTGGTTTTTCAACCTCTTTCACTTCCACCTTTCCAGGTTCCACGATATAAATAGCTTTCATTTTGTCACTTCTCCTTATATTAAGAACCTACCAAAGCATTCCATACCCATCAAAAGGTAAATCCATTGGCTCAGATTCTATCTCAATGGTTTCCATACCTTTAATTTCCTCTAAGTAATCTTCGGAAAGCATAATATGCTCCAGATGGAGGCTGTTGGGAATTCTCACAACTCTTGGCCGGGTCTTGTCGATTTCGTTGCAGCTTTTAATACAAACCTGAATTGCTTCCTTATCACTTTCCATTATAATTGGAATCCGGACACCTCCAAGTACGGTGCAGGTGATTGCGTTTGGATACATGGAGGCTAAATCCAGTTTATCAAAAACACGTTTTGTGGTAGCGCTTGAAAATCCTAATCCAATGCCGTTTCCGTGGGTTTCTTTACTTAAATCCAGAACCACCACCCTCTGGGCGGCGATCCCGCCAGAGGCATAGGGAGAACAAAAAGTTCCGGTTATATTGGGATCCATTCCGTCACCGCTATAGTTTTTTCCTATCTCATCCACAATCAAAACATCACAGGAATCCACCAGAATTTTTGCCATATAGGAGGCGGCTTCTTTTAAAAGGGCTGGCTCCATTTCCTCAATCTCATCTGCATTTACCGCCACGATCTTACAGGTCTCATCGTAGGCATTTTCTATGGTTGGTACTGCGAATAAGACAGGAGCATGCCTGATTATGGCCTTTCCGAACAAAGGCACATTTTTTGCCATATGCTTAAACCCTGCTTCATGACAAACTTGCGCTCCATACTGTTTTCCCAATCCAATTGCCATCATTTTCATAATTCCGCTTTCATAGGGACCCCGGAACGCCGTATGAGGTTTGATTCGGCAGCCAATGACAATACCATCGGATTCCGCTGCGTATTTATCTATGTAAACATCCTTTCCTTCTTCATTTACTCCAATTTTCTTTACCTCCATAGAAGAAAGGATGGGGCACTGAAGATATTCTTCTGTAATTCCATAGCCCCTGAGAATCTCTCTCTGTCCCGCAGCAGTACTTCCCCCATGGCTTCCCATGGCAGGAACCACAAAGGGCTGTGCACCTCTTGATTTAATAAAATCCGCAATGCACTTTGTTGTTAACGCATTGTTTGCTATTCCCCTGGAACCTGCTGTAACAGCAATTTTCATTCCCGGTTTAATCTGAGAAGAAAACTTTTCTTCTGAAAGCAGTTTCTTTATTATGCCAGGTATCTCTTCTGGTTCGATTTTATTTCGGGGAAATATCTGACGGACCCGGAACATTCTCGGCACCGTTACATCCTTTACTAAGTCAGCCACAAAAGGTCTTTCTCTCATATAAATACCTCCCCCTTTATTCACCTAAATAAGCTTTTTTAACCTCTTCATTCTGAAGCAGATTCACACTGGTGTCGTGAAGTATGATTTCTCCATTCTGCATCACATAACCCCGATCCGCCACATTTAAAGCTATTTTTGAATTCTGCTCCACAAAAAGAACAGAAGTTCCCTGCTTATTAATACGAACAATGGATTCAAAAATTTCTTTTATAATGATAGGAGCCAGTCCCAGTGAAGGTTCATCCAGCAAAATCATTCTGGGATTGCACAGCAGGGCACGGCCGATTGCCAGCATCTGCTGCTCTCCTCCGGAGAGAGTGCCCGCAAGCTGGGTTCTTCGTTCATACAATCTTGGGAACATTTCATATACATGATCAATATCCCTGTTAATATTTGCCTTATCCTTACGGATATAGGTTCCCATCTTAATATTCTCTGCAACAGTAAGCTTTGAGAAAACATGTCTTCCCTCTAAAACCTGTACCAGACCCTGGCCTGCAATTAAATGTCCTCTGGTTCTTCCGATGTTCCTGCCGTCAAAAATAATTTCCCCTTTTACACCAGATGCTGCCGTCAGTCCGGAAATAGTCTGAAGGGTAGTTGTTTTTCCAGCTCCGTTGGCACCTATTATGGTTACAATCTCACCCTCATCCACATAGAGGTCAATCCCATGCACTACTTTAATATTGCCATAAGAATACTGAAGGTTTTTCAATTCCAATAAATGTTTTCCCATTATTCTCCTCCCAGGTAAGCTTCAATCACGGCAGGATTGTTCTGGATTTCCAAGGGAGCGCCTTCTGCAAGCAGCTTACCATAGTTTAATACATACATGTAATCAGCAAGCCCCATCATCAGCTTCATATCATGTTCAATGATCAGAATGCTGACCCCTCTTTCCACTATTTTCTTGCACAACACATCAAGCTCATTCTTCTCTGTCCCATTCATACCTGCAGCAGGCTCATCAAGCAGCAGTATCTTAGGATCGCTTGCCAGGGCACGACAGATTTCAAGAAGCCTCTGTTTTCCATAGGAAAGGGAACCTGCCGGTTCATCCTTCAATTCCAGAAGCCCTACGAAATCCAGCAATTCCAAAGCCTTTTCATAAGCCTTCTTCTCCTCTTCTCTTTCTTTTTTTGTCTTAAAAAGAGAATCTGTAACCCTGGAATTTAGTCTGGAATGCATTCCTACGATTACATTTTCATATACCTTCATTTTTTTAAACAGATTGATGATCTGATAGGTGCGGCTGATTCCTGCTTTATTGATCTGATAAGGACGGTAGCCCTGAATTTCTTTTCCTTCAAATATTATCTTTCCTTCATTTGGAGTATAAACACCGCTGATGCAGTTGAAAAAGGTTGTTTTACCCGCTCCGTTCGGACCAATGAGGCCAGTGATTTTCCCATCTCTTACTTCCATGGAAACATCATTATTCGCCACCAGACCGCCAAACCTTAAGGTTACGTTTTTGACCTTCAGCATTTATTTACTCCCTTCTTTTTGAATTTTACTGCAACGTCCTGATATGCCCCATAAAGACCCCCTGGCAGCACAACAATTACAATCAACAGCAAAACACCGTAAATTAACAGCTGATACTTTTCCGTAGCACGGAGCGCCTCATTTAATATAAGTACCGATACCGCACCGAAAATGGGACCGAAGCGGGAGGCTGTTCCGCCAAATAAAAGCATGGTAAGAAACATAACAGACTGCTTGTACATAAATGTATCCGGGCTGATGAACTTCACGCAGTGAGCATACATCCCACCTGCAAAGGCTGTAAAAAATGCGCTGATGGCAAATGCCAGAATTTTATAATTCCGCACATTGATACCCATTCCATCCGCCGCATGGGAATTCTCTCTGATTGCTATAAAAGCCCGTCCAACTTTGGATTTTATTAAATTGTTTTTTATGAGCAGGAAAATAACCACACTGACCAGTCCAAAATAATAAAACCTGCTGTAGGTATTTAGTTTATATCCGAAAATGCTTACAGAATCTGTAAAAAACCCTGTAAAATTACCCGTAATATCATATGGAGACTGGGCTACCAGCTGATATACGATCTCTCCGAAGGCAATTGTTGCCAGGGAAAGGAAATGAAAAACCAGCTTGGAAGCAGGATAAGCCAGTCCTGCACCAATAACAGCAGCAAGAAAAGCAGCAATTATCATGGTAAGAATTACCGGAATATGGGTATATTTATGTAGAATCGCAGATCCATAAGCCCCAATGGCAAAAAAGGCTGCATGACCCAGCGATATCTGGCCGCTATAACCAAACACAATATCCAGACCCGACACTGCTATGATGTAAATAAAGATAAAGCTCACAATTGTAAATGCATACTCAAAATGTATCACATTGAGAAACACAGGCATCAATAAGAGTACCAAAAGAATTATTAAGTCTTTTACTCTGTTTGATATCGCATTTTTTAATCGTAGATTCATTCCATTCTCCCTCCCTAATCCTGAATTGCCCGTTCATTAAAAATACCAGTGGGCTTAATAAATAAAAACGTAATTAACAGGATATAAGCCACCAGATCTTTATAAGAGGAGGAAATATAAGCAGAAGTAAACGTTTCCACCAGTCCAAGAATCGCACCACCAAGCATGGCACCGTACATATTGCCGTAGCCTCCCATTACTGCACTGGCAAAACCTTTTCTTCCAATGGTCGCACCCAAAGTTGTATATACCCCGTAAAGAGGTCCGATCAGCATACCTGCCAGTGCAGCCACTGCTGCAGAAATCCCCCAGGTGAGCCCGGTGGCAAGAGATACATTGATTCCAAGACTTCTGGCAGCCAGCGGGTCCATAGCGGCGGCTCTCATGGAAGTCCCAAACCTGGTATGCTTCATAAAGATATGAAGGGAAACCATACATATCATGGAAACTAAAATGCAGACAAATGCTTCTGTCTGAATGTTTACACCAAGAATTCTTATATTGGTAATATGAAATATTCTTGGAAAGTTAATGGACTGGGTTCCCCATACCAGCATAGATCCGTTCTGAATGATATAGGAAACCGCAATGGTTGCCAGAACCGTATAGATTGGCAAGGTCCCCTTTGCCACGAGCTTACTGATGATGCCCTTTTCCAAAACCATTCCAAACACCAGCATAATAATAAAAACAATAATTACAGTAAGAACAAAGGGAATATGAAAAACCCCATAAAAGGTATATCCCAAAAACGCGCCTAATGTAAGAATATCGCCCTGTGTAAAGTTCAGCATTCCTGATGCTTTGTAAATCAGACTGTAGCCCAGTGCGATCAGTCCATAAACGCAGCCCAGCACAAGACCCGAAACAAGAATTTGTATTATCATTTCTTACCTCCAAGGAAACCGCCTATATACCACCTGACCGGATATAGGCGGACCATACTATATGTTTTATCACTCTGCCAGTTTAGATATATTCCCTGCCTTAAGCCACTCATTAAAGTCTAAGTATTTTCCATCAATAATAATGTAATCGTTGAGAGTATGAAGCCCTTCCCGGGTTCCGTCAGTGAAATCAAGCATGCCTCCAAGAGATTTAAAATCCTTGATTTTGCTGATTGCATCTTTGATTGCTTCCTTATCATTGCTTCCTGCTATCTTGGAGGCCTCCCAGAATACCATCATCGCATCCCAGCTTCTGTATGCGCAGTCATGGAACGGCATTACACCATACGCCTGAAAGTAAAGCTCTAAAAATTCCTTCATTTCAGGATCTTTTGCTTCTTCAATACTGTTGTATACCACGTATGGATAAGCAAATACCCAGTTGTTGACTGCATCCCCTGCCACATTAATTGTATCAACCGGAATCCCCTCACGGTTAAAGCAGAGTTTGTTAAATCCAAGCTGCCGCAGCTGCTTTGCAAAAATTGCCTGAGTGGGACCATTGGTAGAACAGAATACTGCGTCTGGTTTAGAATTAATCATCTTAGCCACCTGACCGGAGAAATCTGTATCCCCCTCTGTGTAACTTTCAATGGTAGTTACTTCAATTCCTGCTTTTTTTGCTTCCTCTATAAACGTTTCAGCGCTTGTTTTTGCAGCATCATCCAGACCGCGGAATACCGCTACCTTCTTAACATCTAAATTCAGCATCCTCTCCGTAACATGAGGCATGGAAAGAGCAGTGTTTAATCCTGCACGAAAAACATATTCCCAGCCCTGCTGCATCCATGTGGGACTGTTTCCCGTTCCAATCGTAGGAATCCCGGCTTCATTATAGATTCCACCTGCTGCAAGTACGTTGCTGCTTGTTAATGATCCCAGGATGGCATCCACCTTATCAACCTGGATCATCTTATTGGCAATCTTTACCGCTTCCTCGGGAGAACCCTGATCATCGTAATTTACAAGCTTAACCGGTACCCCATTAAAACCGCCCTCCTTATTAATTACCTTAACAGCCAGTTCAGCTGCCATATTGGCAGATTCTCCAACCTGTGCATTGACACCGGTCAAAGGCTGGGGATTTCCTATTACAAAGAACTCTCCTGCCTCAGCTGTTCCAGTTGTGCTCTCCGAAACAGCTGCACCTGTGGTGGTTTCTTCCGTCTTTGTACTTGTTTTTCCAGCTCCGCATGCGGTTAAGAACATTGTTAAACTTAAACCGAGTGCAAGAATTTTAGATAACTGCTTTTTCATCTTTACTTCCTCCATATTTTATTATTATCTTAAAAAGATATCGTGGTTAACTGAAAGCCCCTTCTCCTGACTTTCACAGATTGAGAAAATTAAATTCTCTTTTATTCACCTGTTATTTTACTTATATTTAACTAATATATCAGTTGAAATATAGCCACATAATATACTAATAAAGGTTCGTAGTCAAGCTGTTTTCTGTATATTTTATATAATTTTTCTTAATTGTATAATATTTGATTGGTTTATTTGCATATTTGAAACATTTTAATTCTTTTTCTTTTTGTGCTATTTGCTTTGCAACAGATACTTTTTCTGGCAGAAAAAAAGAATGCTGAAAATGTGCTTTTCAGGCATATTCTCAGCATTCAATATTAATTTAACGTATTTATCAATTTTATAATATTACATTATGGATTTTTTAGGAAAAATCAAGTCCATTGCATTATTCCAGGAATTTCTAATATGCATTTTATAATTTTCAAGCACATCTGCATCATTATTACAAAGCATTGAATTTAAAATTTCCAGATGCTCCTCAATGGAAAGTGTATAGTTTAAGTTCACCTTTGCACAATATACCCGTATTCTGTTACTATGATCCGCTACCACATTCAGTAACTCTTTCAAAAAGCTGTTTTGAGACTGAGAGATAACCGTATTATGTAAACAATCGTCCAACCTGGTGTAATATTTCACATATTCTTCATGATCTTTAAACTCAGGTGGATTCTGAAAGGAATCATACATTTTTTTAAGCCAGTCTTTGCTTAATCTGTTATAACACTCTACCGCTATATAAGGCTCATTCAGTAAACGCACCTCATAAATTGCATTGACCAGATTATAATCGATTTCTCCGACTAAAGTTCCTTTTCGCGGATATATTTTAACAAAAGAATCCTTTTCCAATCTTTGAATCGCTTCGCGGATGGGAGTCCTGCTCATGCCTAATTCTTTCTGTAACTCCATATCAGAAATATCTTGCAAAGGAAGATATTCGCCCAGTATAATCTTATTTTTTATATATTCATAGGCATTTGAAAATTTGTCTTCTTTTACCGATTTATCCATGTCTGCCCCCTTCTGCTATGATGTTTCAAGGCAAACAAATCACCTCTGTCACCATAATCACGAAGCAAACTTCAGAATTTTAGTTTGCCCGTCTCTAGTTTATTTCATTAATTATTGAATTGTCAACACTTATTTTGATAATTATGTAACAATATGATTCAATTTTGACATTAACACGATATATATGAATTATTTAGTGTTAAAAGTAGAAATTATTAAAATATCCTATGCCTGAAATGACAACAATAAAACTGCAGATGCTGTGCCTGACTGTACCAAACACCGCATCTGCAAAATTGACTGGGCAATCTATATGATATTATCGCATTTATGCTACTTGAGAATTAAAAAAATTTTAGCTGCCTCTTCTTTTGTCAGGGATATGAACTTTATCATTCTGTTCATTTCCTGTACGGTGAAAGTATTACCCTCTTTTTTCATCTTACGGTAAAAAGTACATCTGCTGATACCCATAGCGTCTGCAATTGATTCCTGGGTCAAGCCGGAATCCGCTATCTTATCCTTTAACATGTATATATTCAAATAATTCACCTCTTTTCCGTTGCATTTGTGCCACTATTATGCCATAAGAATAGCTTATAAAAAATAAAATGTCAATATACAAAGTCAGCCCAGGGGGTCATAAGTGTTGCATTTTTGCAACATCAATGGTATGATACTTACAGGAGGTAAGAACATGTCAATCACTGGTCAGAGAATTAAAGAGAGAAGAAAACAATTGGAAATGAGTGCTGATGATGTAGCCGCTGAGTTAGGCGTTTCGCGGTCTACCATATTCAGATATGAAAACGGACAAATAGAAAAAGTTCCTGCTAATGTTTTAGAAAAGCTGGCGGTCATCCTTAGAACTACCCCTGCTTATTTAATGGGCTGGCAGGATGACTGTATTGAATACCCGGTTACCGGCGCAGATAATTCCCCATGGATTCATCGGCCTGCAAGCGGAAGCGAAGATTTCTTCCGTGAAGATGAAGGAAAAGGATATCACACCTATAATAGCTTAGGTGCCATTATTAACAGTGCCGATGCGGACGACAGAGATAAGATCACTGCCATGGCAAAGATCTATCTGACTCTGACTGATTCCGGTAAGAGAAAAGCCAACGATTATATGGTGGATTTGTCCGAACAGCCAAAGTACCGAAAGTCATGACTTAATCCTGCTGTTTCTTAACGATTTTTTACCAGTAAAAAAACTTAATTCTGGTAATAAAATCTTGCTGATTTGTATTTGATTTTATGATAAAATAAAAAGGATTTTTTATACAAACAATACTATAGAAAAGCAGGAACAGTTGAACTATGGAATCAAAATTAGAAAAAAAGTATGGATTATTTACAGCCATTGCGATGGTTGTAGGCATCGTGATCGGAAGCGGTGTATTTTTTAAAGCCGAAAAGATTCTGACTGCAACAGGGGGAAATTTAAAGCAGGGAATTCTGGCCTGGATCGTCGGCGGTATTATTATGATTTCCTGTGCGTACACATTTTCTGTTATGGCTACGAAATATCAGTACATTAACGGTATTGTGGATTACGCTGAAGCAACCGTAGGAAAAAAATATGCCTATTATGTAGGCAGTTTTATGGCAATTATTTACTACCCTACCATTACTTCAGTTCTTGCATGGGTATCTGCCCGGTATACCTGTGTCATCTTCGGTTTTTCCATTACCGGCGGAGAATGCATGACCATCGCTTGTCTTTATCTGGTTTCCAGCTTTACAATCAACGCATTATCCCCTGTTTTAGCAGGAAAATTTCAGGTAAGCACGACTGTCATTAAGCTCATTCCTTTATTCCTTATGGCAATTGTGGGCACCTTTACAGGACTTCGCAACGGAATGACTGCTTATAATTTTACCCATACCGTATCTGCCAGCACTGCCAACGGGCTATTTACAGCTGTTGTTGCAGCCAGCTTTGCCTACGAGGGCTGGATCATTGCAACCTGTATTAATGCAGAACTTAGAAATGCAAAAAGAAATTTGCCTCTTGCCTTAATTTCTGGTACTTTAATCACTATGACAGCGTATATTCTGTATTACATCGGACTGGCAGGAACCGTTAAGAATGAAATAATCATGGCAGGTGGTGAAGCTGGGGCCAAACTGGCATTCCAGACTGTTTTCACTTCAATAGGCGGAAATCTGTTATTTGTATTTGTAATTATCTCTTGTCTGGGCACATTAAACGGGCTGATGCTTGGCTGCACCCGGGGAATTTATTCTCTTGCTGCCAGGGGCCTGGGACCAAAACCAAAGGTTTTCAGTCAGGTGGATTCCATGACCAACATGCCTGTTAATTCAGCTATTTTAGGGTTATTTCTTTGCGGTATCTGGCTGTTCTATTTCTACGGAGCAAATCTGACTGCCAGCTGGTTTGGATTTTTCACTTTTGATTCTTCTGAACTTCCGATTGTCACTGTTTATGCTTTATACGTTCCAATCTTTATTATGTTCATGGTAAAGAGCAAAGGACTTAACTTCTTTAATCGTATCTTAATGCCCTGTTTATCCCTTGCAGGCTGTTTATTTATGATTATTGCCGCATGGTTTGCGCACGGAATGGCTGTAGTTGCTTTTCTTATTGTATTTTTTGTTGTTATGGTATTTAGTGCTTTGATTTCACATCGGTCAGAGACAGTGAATAAATAAAAATTCAGGGCTGGTTTCCCATAAGAGGATCCCAGCCCTTTTCTTTTATAGTCCCAAATACTTCTTCCTTGTCTCTGCCGTCAGTTCATTGGTCGCCTGATGATGGACAATGGTGCCTCGTTCCAGAATGTAGCAGTCGCTGCTGACCTTCATGGCAAACTTTACATTCTGTTCCGCTATGAGAATTGTCACTCCCTCAGCCACCAGATTTTGTACCATAGAAGCCAGCTGATCCACAATTATTGGTGCAAGACCTTCTGTTATTTCATCCAAAAGCATCATTTTAGGATTCTGCATCAGCCCTCTGGCTACTGCCAGCATCTGCTTCTCCCCTCCTGACAGCTTATCACCCTTTGAATCCTTTCGTTCCTCCAGACGTGGGAAGAATGTATAGACTGTCTCCAGATTCCATTTGCTGCTGCCGTCAACGCCGGTACGGGCTGCCACTTTTAAGTTCTCTTCCGTAGTCAACGTAGGGAAAATATGCCTTCCCTGGGGTACGTAGGCGATTCCAAGTCTGGCTATGGAATGACTTTTCATACCTGACAGCTCTTTGCCGTCAAACTTCATACTTCCCTCGGTTTTACAATGTTCCTTGGGATTAAGCATTCCCATAATTGTTTTCATGGTGGTGGATTTTCCCACACCGTTTCTTCCAAGCAGGCATACGGAGGTTCCCTGTCCCACTGAAAGGGTAACTCCGTTTAAGATATGGCTTTTATCATAATAGCCGTTAACATCCTTTAATTCAAGTATCACGATTCGCCACCTCCCAGATAAGCTTCCTGTACATACTGATTTTCCTTAATTTCCTCTGGCGTCCCGCTGGCAATCAGCTCACCATCCCGAAGTACGGAGATTACATCCGCATAGTTAAATACGATATCCATATCGTGTTCGATGAAAATAATGGTCATATTGCGTTCCTCCGCCAGTTTCCGGATCAGCTGCATCAGTGTATAAGCCTCTTCCCGGGCTACACCAGCCGCCGGCTCGTCCAGAATTAAAAGCTTTGGATCCATGGCAAGTGCTATGGCGATATCAAGACGTCTCTGATCTCCATAGGAAAGATAAGCTGCTACTTCATTCATTTTGCTTTCCAGACCTACCAGAGACAGATACCGTTTTACTTCTTCCTTTAAGTAACGATCATGAACCGGAAATAAACTGAATGTTTTCTTATTCATCTCGATCCTGGCAATCTGCACATTTTCATATACAGTCAGGCTGGTGAACAGTTTGGAAATCTGGAAGCACTTGGTCATTCCCTTATGAACGATTTTATCAGGAGACAGGCCGGTGATATCGTCCCCCCGGAATAAAACCTTTCCGCTGCTTGGTACAGTCCGGTTGGTAATCAGATCCATCAATGTACTTTTTCCAGCCCCATTAGGTCCGATAATGGCACGTACCTCTCCCTCCATGATTTCAAAAGAAACATTACGGGTGGCGTGAAGTGCCCCAAAATAACGGTTTAAATTTTCAACTTTTAAAATAGGCTCACTCATTTTTTAACAGCCCCCTTTTTTGCAGGCTCATTAAGCTCCTTTGTTACTTTATCGCGCAGCAGGCCTCCCTGTAGAAACAGCACGCAAAGCACAATGATCGCACCCAGTACAAACTGATAATAATTAGTAAGAATGGATAGCTGCGTCGATATAAATGTAACGATTACTGCTCCTAAAATAGGCCCGAAAAAGCTGTACATTCCTCCAATCAGGCACATGACCAGCCCCTCAGTAGAGGTATTGGTAGAAAACATAACCGGGAAAGCTCCCATATTTCTCATTGCGTAGAGAATGCCGGCAATGGTTACAAAAAAACTGGAGACCATACAGGCACACAGCCTTACATGCATGGTATTCATTCCAATAAAGGTAAGCCTCTCTAAATTATCACGGCTCCCTTTTAAAACAGTGGCAAAGGGGCTGTGAAAAAACAGGTAAATCAACACAATACAGATCACACAGACAAAAAAGCACAAGTAAAAGTTACCGCTTGGGCTGCTGGCAAAAGGCAGACGCACATTGCCGGTCAATCCGGTATCTGAACCCACGTACTGGATTTTAAATACCATTGTATACAATAAGGTGTTGATACCCATGCTCACGAAAGCAAAGGTGAGATCATCATTGGCCCGGAGACATATTACATTAATAAAAAGAGAGATTGCCATGGAAATAACAATTGCTGCCACAATTGCCAGGGTGCGGTCCAGACCGCCTCTCACGCACATAATGACATAAACATAAGAACCCATACCAAAGTAAGTGGCCATACCCAAAGGGCGCAGACCTCCGAAGCCCAGAATGATATTTAAAGCAGAGGCAAAAAGCATCATGATTACAGTACGGCTCATAAAATCAAGCACCGAATCAGATGCAAAGAGGGAATATACGAAAAACGTTATGACAAGCAATGCTCCCACTATGGCATCCTGCCTGATCTTTGAAAGTGACTTCCATGCTTTCATCAGCGACCCTCCCTCCTGGTAAAAATACCTTTTGGATTAATGAACATGCAGATTACCATCAAAGCAGCGGGCAGTACATTGTAATACTGCGGCAGATATACTGCACCAAACGCATTTACCAGACCAACCAGCAGGGCGGCAGGCAGACAGCCATCCATATTACGCAGACCGCCAATGCAGAGAATTGGCATGACATTACCAAAAATAGACAAGCCTTCCTTTGGACTCATGCCGGTAACAGGGGCATTTAAAACACCACCCAGTCCCGCTATGCCAATTCCGATCATAAACAGAACACTGAACATCTGGTTAACATTGACGCCTAAGTTGGCAACCATGGGGCGGTCGCTGATAATGGCACGGGTCAGCATACCCAGTTTTGTCTTATTAATCATTAACCAGAACGCAAAGGCAGTTATTCCTGAAATAACAATTTCAAAAATATAATATACCGGGAATTTAATCCCTACAATTTTAACGCCACCATTTAAGAAAGCAGGCAGAGACAGCAGCCGGATGCTATATCCCCAGAACATAACAATAATATCGCATAGCATATACGCCACGCCATAAGTCAGCAGCATAATATACAGCATATCCTTGCCGAACAGAGGTCTGGTAGCCTTCTCCACAAAATATCCGATTCCAGCCACAAGAACGGGTACCAGAATGAGCGACGGAACAAAACCAATTTTAGCAGCTATGGTATAGGTTAAATAGGTTCCAAGAACATAAAATGCCCCCTGACCGAAATTTACCATGCTCATGCCGCTGATAATCAGCGAAACACCGGCAATCATCAGATAGGAAACCATTCCATTGCTGATGCCGGAGATGAGAGTTTGAAAAAAGAATGATACGGTCATAAGATATCCTCCAGTATTATAAAACAGGCGGCAGGCCATTCTATTCTGCCGCCTGATGGGAACGGATTTACTTGGTACTTAAATCAGTAAAGGTGTATCCATTTTCCTGCGCATATTTCTGAACGTCTTCCTTAGATGGCAGCATCTCATTTCCCTGATATACTGCATAGATATCGCCAACAGGAATTGCCCATTTATTGGTAGGATCTTTAATGGCAGTTACATAATAATAAGCATGAGCCATTAAATGATCGAAATCGCGGAAATACAAATCTTTGCCGTAAAGAGTGCTGAAGTGTACGGTGCTGAGTGCGTTGGTCATTGCTTGCGGAGATAAGTCGCCGGCAGTTGTCTTGGCAGCCTCAGTAATTGCTTTGATGCCTACATACCAGGTATAGCCCATATCGGAAGGTCCAATCTCTTTATTATAATATTTCTGTCCGATCTCAGAATATTTTATGGCAAATTCAGCATTTCCCGGGATCTCGTCAAGCCAGAATGGCCACAACTGCACCCCATGTACTTTGCCGTATGGATAATTTCCGCTTTCTGCCAAAGCTGTTGTATTCGTGGAATCGCAGGTATACCATCCAAGATAATCACAGTTATCCCACAATCCGAACTGGGTACCCTGATTTACAAGAGAAACAAAGTTCGGACCTGCAACTGCTCCGATGATTACATCAGGGTTCTTGCCAACTACTGAGGAAATGATAGTGGAGAATTCAGTGGAGTTACTGGATACCTGATTGGAACCCAGGTTCTTAAAACCATCTCCCAGTTCTCTGTAGAAGAAATCGCGGCTGTCACCGGAAGCTCCGCCGTCATTGCCAATAAAAAATGCGCTCTTATATCCCTTATCAGCAGCATATTTCGCATTCATTTTAGCAATGGGCCATGCCACGAATCCACAGGAAAACATATATTTCGAAGCGTTTTCCACAGTTACGCGGGTATTCATGGTACAGGGAGTCACCATAGGAAACTTATTCTCATCTGCCCAGGTCGCACCGGTGGGAGCTTCACCATCTGACTTAGGTCCCAGAATGGCAATGCAGCCCTCATTAACCAGCTCGGTAGCTTTCTGCGCTACATTTGCTGAGTCACTTGCCGTATCCCGATACACCAGTTCAAACGGGATTCCATTTAATCCTCCTGCTTCGTTGGCCTCTTCCATAGCCAATATTGCTCCAGCCTCCGCCCAGGTTACGGTAGCTGCCGCTGCGGAGGAGCGGTCAGTTAAAACACCAATTTTAATAGTTTTACCGTTATTTCCTCCAGACGCACTGGTGCTTTGACTTTCGCCTGCTGCTGTAGCTGCTGTAGTTGCTGCTGCCGTTGCAGGTGCCCCCGCTGAAGATGCCGCCGTAGTTGAGGAACCGGAGTCTACTGTACCGGTACATGCAGTCATAGAAGCCATCATTGAGGCTGCCAACGCCAGGGATATAATTTTTTTCATATGCTTTTTCCTCCAATACATTTCCTTATACTTCTACCATTTCATCAATTTCCCAAAGAAACAACCTAATCACTGTTCATCCGGATTATGGACATCATCCTCACGTACAAAGTAATCCGCATTGCGCTGCGCCACAGAATCCTGGGGTTCCCGTACATAAGCATTTTCTGCCTCTACCCAGCTGCCGTCTGTAAGTCCGAACATACTCATTGTAGTAAAAGTCTTATAGCCGGTTTCATCAAAATGATAATCTACATAATCATTATTCTGATCCTTCATTACATGGCGTCCCACATCAAGCATGGCCAGCATGGCTGCATGAGCACTGAAATGAACGCCTGCCAGTATGTATACGCCTAATTCCTTTAAATCTTCCATTGATACCTCTTGTGGATCATGGGCTTTTCCGCACAGATCCGGATACCACATAGGAAAATTCTCATATCTGGTTCCTTTTGCATTTAATGCATCCCGCAGCCTTTGGCACATCTCAAGCTTCATCTTTCTGTCAGGAATCTTATGCATCCACAGAATGCATAACATATCCGCTCCGGCATCTATGTAAGCCCCACACCTTTCTACAGCAGCTTCAAAGTCGTGAACCAGATCACTGTCACAGCGGGCAATCAAAAAACCATGATGCCCGTTTGCATTAAGTCCGGCTCTGGCTGCCTTGAACCGCAGTACAGCATCCGATACGGAAAGTTGTCCTTTCCGGGCCAGCTCAGAGGTATCCGTTACCAAAACGCCTGCTGCTCCTGCCTGCATAATACGCATACAGCCATACTGGGCATTCAGTGCCCGTCCAAGTCCAAATCCATCATCTGCATCTACGATTAGCGGCATGGGGGTCATACGGGTAATCTGCTCTGTCACCCGGACAAAATCATCTATGGACAAGAGCTGTAAATCTGGAACTCCGGTTAAAGCACAGGCTAAATCACCGCTGGAAACCATAATTACCTCAAAGCCGTTCATCTCTGCAGCTCTTGCAGACAGACAGTCATGCAGTTCAGGAACAATCAGAACCTGGTCTTTAACTAACAGTTTCCTAAGCCGGTCTGACGCAGTTTCTTTTGGTTCCGGTGTCAGAATGTAAGGTAAACTCATTACTGCAATCTCCTTTCTGTCTTTACAGGCGGTCTTTAATATCTGGTCTTACAAACCCTTCCGGATAATCCTCAACCTGATGTCCTACGATGGTATATTCTTTATTGCCTTTTGTAAAACTATTTTCCAATGCAAGATAGGCCTGGGGGTCATACATACCGGAACAGGAGAAGCTTTCGATTCCGGAAGCCGGCGCAGTCTCAAAGGAATAGGTTACACTTTGATTCTTGTAGTTTACCAGTCCATGCTCAAGCATGCCCTCCATTGCTGCCTTCATGGTATAATGGCTGCTGCACATCTTAAAACCAAGGGGCGTCAGCTCCTCCATAGTGACTGATGGGTGATAATGTCCATCCTCTCCTTTATAAGCCCGCACATCTGCAAAAATCTTGGGTCCGGTGACGATTTCTGCCATCTGAGCTGCCTGCTCAAGGTCTCCAACCAGCACCATCATTGCAATTACATACTGCCCCATTTCTTTGCCAATATTGATGGCTTCCTGCAAACGCTCACATCCCTCCTTCATCTGCACGGGATCTGCCGGATCTGCATTGCTGCGGGCAATCAGCAGACAATCAGTTCTTTCCAGACCTGCCAGCGCCGCCCGTACCTTGGCGATATATTTATCCCGGGGAAGAATCTTTGTTGTTTCTTCCATATCAGCGGAATCTTCCAGCTGAATTGCTGCCGCACCTGCTGCCGAAAGAATTCTTGCTGAACGGTACACTGCCAGAGGTCCGCCGAAACCATCTTCGATGTCTGCAATCAGCGGAATAGAAGAAGTCTGAGCCACTCTGCTTACTACCCTCTCCAGGTCGCTTAAATTAGTAAATCCGTAGTCAATTACACCGTTCAATGAAATGGAAACCTCTCCACCCGACAGAAGGCTTACCGGGAATCCGCACATCTCCACTGCATGATTGGAAGCGCAGTCATATACGCAGGGCACTAAGAAACACTCTTTGCTTTCATCCAAAATCTGACGTAAGTTTTTTTTACTTGCCATCTTGCTATCTCCTCTTTTTCTCTGTTGCTTGCTTATTTTTCAGCGGTTTGCTCCGCTTGTTGCAACCAAGAAACCAAAGTTGCAATTTATTTCATGTTTGTTGCAATTACAGAATAGCATTTTTTATCATAAACGTCAATGTCTTCTGTTATAACAGCATACTTTTTGACTATTTTTACAATTTATGTTTTAATTTTTTATGCACTATATCTAATGAATTTGTTTTTTATGTATGATAAACTCTTTTTGTATATATGCAATCGGTTTCTCTATTTTTAAATCATTGTATAGTTTAATTAAGTTTTTTGTTGCGTTTTTTTATGAAAGGAGATATGAAATGATACGTAGAAATGAAGAAAAAGAGTCCATACGAAAACCGGCCCCATTTGATGGAACAGGGGAAATCACGGTGCGCAGCCTGTTAAACGGTCCAGAAGAAATGAGCAGGAAGGGACGGGTTTTTGGTCATACCACCGTCTGGCCAGGCTCAGAAATCGGCTATCACCTGCACAATGGTGATAGTGAAACTTATTATATTTTAAGCGGGTCCGGGCGATATAACGACAACGGTACATTTACCACTTTAAACCCAGGGGACGTAGCATACTGTGCTCCCGGAGAAGGGCACGGAATTGCCTGCATCGGTGATGAACCCATCGAAATGATTGCTCTGATTCTGTTTGAATAATCCCAGTCTCTTGTTTTATACACTAAAAAGGTCTGTTGGCAAACTGATTCCACAGCTTGCCAACAGACCTTTTTTCACGGATTTCCGTCTCAAACTCTCCCCCGGATTCCGGATCTACAGGCTCTGCCGCTTCACCAGTTCCATATCCAGGGTAATTTTATGGGTTTGAGCCCTTCCTTCCATCACATCTACCAGTATCCGGACAGACATCATGGTAGATACCGTTACCATCGTATCCAGAGAAGTCAGCCTGGGCCGGCTTACTTCACAAAGCTCAGAGTTCCCCTCTCCTATAATAGAAATATCTTCAGGAACCCTTTTTCCCTGTTCCATAAAAGCATACATCACTTCAATGGCCAGCCTGTCCTGAACGCAGAGAATACCGTCTGTTTCCGGTTTTTCTTTCAGGATGCGGGTCACCACTTCCCCAGCGCCCGCATAGGGATCTACTCCGGTATAAACATTGTATTGAACATCAGGATGTTCCTCTGCCGCAGTCTCAAAATAAGACTGTATCTTAGGCTGACTCGCCCGGTTCTTTTCAATGATAAGTGCCAGATTTCTGCGCCCACGCTCCACAAGCTGTTCCACACAGCACCGAAATCCCCGTTTCTCATTAGCTCCAATACAGTATACATTTTCCATATTAACCCGTTCATTCTGATAAACCAGAAGCACTGGTACATCCGGCAGCCACCTCTGAATCAGTTTTTCCAGCCGGTCATGTTCCACAAACGAGAGACCGATTAAAAGTACGCCCTCTACCTTTCGAAGCCTCAGCTCCGCTATGGCTTTTCCCATGGAGTCGGGCTCTTTCCCCGTATATCTTGTCATACACTGATAGCCATTGACGATCAGCTCATTCTGGCAGCGGGCAATCGCCTCATTCTGATGCTGGGAATCCAGATCATCCGTCACAATACCTACCATGCGTGTCCGCTGTGTCACCAGACTGCGGGCATTTTCATCTGGAATATAATTGTTTTCCTCCAATACCTTCTGAATTAATTCACGCTTTTTCCTGCTGACTCCCGGTTTATCATTCAGAGCACGGGAAACCGTGCTTGGTGATACTCCGGTCAGAGCAGCGATATCATAGATTGTAATTACAGCCCCCTCCTTTTATTCCTGAATCTTCTGTACGTTGAAAATCAGACAACTGTTTTTATTGTTTGTTGTATTAGTATACATCAAATCTGCAACTTCTGCAACATTTATTGCAACCTTCAGTTACGTTATTGTTTTAATAATCATCTCCTTTTCCAGTCAACTCAATGCAGAGCCAGTCATTCTTGACTGCCCCATTTATTTGTGGTAACATAACAGTTGTTATGCAGACACAAGAAGATTGGAGGCAGCAATTATGATGCAAAATTGTGAGATTCCGTTTTCACCGGAGTCCGATGCTGGAACAACCCGTGAGCGGCTTATAGAGGCTGGTATAGAAGAATTTTTTGAAAAAGGCTACAGACAGGCCAGTCTTCGTAGAATTTGTGCTGCCTGCGGCGTTACTACCGGGGCCTTCTATTTTCATTTTTCCGGAAAACAGCAGCTGTTTTCTTCCATTGTGGAACCAGTTATAGAACAATGGACCAGTCTTGGAAACATCCTTGCGGAGCGGGAGCTCAAAGATCAGTCCACCGCCCTGGATAACGACCGGGTTATGATGGATCTTGAACTCAGACATCGCAGAGAGATACTCATACTGCTGGAAAAATCCTCAGGCAGCGGTAAAGAGCATTTTCTGGACAATCTAAAGCAGGAGCTTACAAAGCATTTTATGACTCATTTTACAAAAGCCATTGGTCACGTACCTAATCCAGAATTCATACAGCTTCTGGCAAATATGCGCATCTATGGAAACATTCAGCTTTTAAAAGGTAATTATGACAGGTCACAGACATTATTTTTCAATGATATGCTGGCTTGTTATGCAGAAGGCGGGTTTACACATTTAATTCAAAACTGTAAAGAGCAGTTATAGAATCCAGGGCATGGTGCCCTGGATTTTTTATATAACAAAAACAGGCAGCTGTTATGCTGCCCCATTAAAAGGAGGTATTTTAAATATGAAACAACCAAACTACGGAAACTGGATTTCCAAAACAATGATGCAGTTTCTCTGGACTGCAACCGTCATTTTTCTGGCGCTCAGCCTGTTGTTCACCTATCTGTTTCAGGTGAAAATTCTGGCTGCAACAGCTGTGGTGCTGACCATATTGTCGGCCATTCTGTCCGTATATCACCAGGTGTGCCGCCATGCGTTCTCATTCACTGGAAGAGGGGTAATGAGCGGTATTCACAGCGAATTGCTGAATCACCTTTCCTGGAACGGAAACGGCACCCTTCTGGATATCGGCTGCGGCTCCGGTGCACTCACCATACGCTGCGCCAAAGCATTTCCAAAAGCAGAAATAACCGGAATCGACTATTGGGGAGCACAATGGAACTACGCAAAGGAGCAGTGCGAAGAAAACAGGCAGATTGAACAGGTTCAGCCCATTACATTCATAAAAGGAGACGCTGCCACACTTCCGTTTCAGAGCGAAAGCTTTGATGCTGTAATCAGTAATTTTGTTTTCCACGAGGTAATGACTCAGCCTGACAAACGCAAGGTAGTCCGGGAAGCTCTCAGGGTGGTGAAAAAAGGCGGAGTTTTCGCCTTTCACGATTTATTCGAGCAAAAGATACTTTATGGAGATATAAAAGCATTGGTGGAAGAACTAAAAAAAGAAGGTATTACAGAAATTAATTATATTCCTCATACAGAAAATATGAAATGCATCCCCTTCTACGCGAAAGCACCGTGGCTGCTGTCCGGACTCGGAATGCTTTACGGGGTGAAATAAGTTCTTTAAAAGGGAATCCGGCAGGATTGACAGCTTCCCTAAGGATAGAGTATTATAAATACCAAATACAAAGATCCAGAAAGTACATACAAGGTTTTGAAAAAGGAAGGAGGGTGGATATCATGGCAAAAATCAAGGATTTTACCCTGGAGAACATTAAGGAAATCTGCGAATTCGGCAAAGCAATCTCCTCCCCCGTGCGGCTGGAGATCATTAAACTGTTGTATCAGGACAATTATTCCATAAGCCAGATAGCGGAAGCTCTTGATCTTCCTCAGTCCAGCACCGCATTTCATCTAAAGCTTCTCGAGGCTGCAGACTTAATCCGCATGGAGGAGCAGCCCGGGAGCCACGGAACCATGAAGGTCTGCAGCCGGAAACAGGATTATGCCAATCTTTGTTTTCTTCCGAGAAGCAGTCAGATTAACCAGGTAGTCAGCATTGAGATGCCGGTGGGCTCATTTGTAGATTGCAGCATCTTCCCTACCTGCGGTTTATATACACCAAGCGGTGTTGTTGGAATGGAAGACAAGGAGTACAGCTTTTATCTGCCAGAACGGGTGAACGCCGGACTTTTATGGACGTCAAAGGGATATGTGCAATATAAATTCCCCAATCAGCTGCCGCCCGGCAGACTTCCTGTGTGCCTGTCATTTGCCATGGAGATATGTTCAGAAGCTCCTGGTTATGCCGAAGACTGGAGATCTGACATTACCCTGTGGGTAAACGGCATCGAATGTGCCACCTGGTGCTGTCCCGGAGATTTTGGTTCCAGAAGAGGAAGACTTACGCCTTCGCTCTGGCCCAACGGTTCCACCCAATATGGCATCTGGGTAAAGTGGGAAATCAGGGGAGACGGAACTTATATCAATGGGGAACAGGCTTCTAAAGTCAGACTCAGCGATATTGCAATTCCTGAAAAACCATCTGTTGCAATGACTATAGGAAATAAGAAAAACGCCAGGTACGAAGGCGGCTTTAATCTTTTTGGCAAGACATTCGGCGATTATCCCAGGGATATTTTAATGGAGATAGAATATTAATTATATTTAAAAAACAAGACAACTGTCTGGAAAATAAGTTTGTTTCCAGATGGTTGTTTTTTATTGTCTTATGTCCGGAAAGCAGAAATAAATGGTTATAACAGAATTTCTATTTTTTAGAGGAAAATAAAAACATGTTATAACATTATTACTGTTGTAAATATAAAATATGCACAAATATATTTATATTTTACAGTTTAATATATTGACTTACACAATAGAAAGGTGTATTGTTGGCTTATTACATTAGTATTGCTGTTATTAAATTAATTTTATCAGAGTGGCAGCGTACTGGTTTATGGTGTAAGCATTCAAACAAAATAAGGAGGTAATTATGAGAAGAAGCAAAAAATGGATGGCTGCCTTAGGTGCAGCAGCACTGGTTATGTCAGCGATGTCTGGTTGTGCAGGAAGCACATCAACCCAGACTGCCGGAAGTACTCAAGAGACAAAAGGTACACAGGATAGCAAAAAGACAGCGTCAGGGGAAACGTCAGCTGCTGCGGAAGAAACAAAAAATGTCAACGACGACGGAACGGTTAACAATCCGGAAAAAGTTGCAGTGGACGCCAACAAGCTGGTCATGTGGTCCCTATTCAGCGGTGGAGACGGCGGCTTTATGTCAAAGATGATTGAAGATTACAATGGTGCCAGTCCTGCAAAGCAGGTACAGTCCATCATGTTAGTATGGGCAGATTATTATACCAAGCTTCAGACGGCTGTTGCTGCTGATAAAGGACCTGATATCGGAGTATCCCATGCTTCTTCCCTGCCTCAGTTAGTGGAAGATGGTGTCGTTCAGCCGATCACCCCCTATCTTAATGAGTTGGGAATTGATCTGAGCCAGCATTATTCCCAGGCCTCCATTGATGCTGTTACATTTGACGGTGAGGTTTACGCGGTGCCGCTGGACACTCATGCAGAGATTATGTACTTTAATAAGAATATATTAGAACAGGCAGGAGTAGCTTTAAACGGAAGCGGTGGAGTCGATATTAATAGCGCTGATGATTTTTATGCAGTCTGCGAGAAAATAAAATCTGTGATTCCAGCAGATGGTTCCGTAATCTCTCTTACCAGCAACGGAGATGACCCTTACCGCTTATGGTGGGCGTCCTATTTCCAGATGGGAGGTACTCCTATTGTCAGCGATGACGGCAAAAAGGTAACTCTTGATAAGGAAAAGGCCGTTAAGGCAGCAGAGTTTGTAAAGGGACTTTATGACAAAGGTTATATTAAAGAAGGGATTGATGACCATCAGAAATTTTTCCAGAGCGGCAAAGCAGGAATCTGCATTGGCGGAACCTGGGCCGTTGGAGCTTTCGAACAGACAGATAACTTAAACTTTATACCAGTACCATTTCCCAAGCTCTTTGATACAGATAATTGCTGGGCAGACTCCCATACATTCATTCTTCCAACAAAGAAAGCAAGAAATGAAGCGGACAGCAGGGCTGCTGTGGAATTCATGGTATCCGCGTCCATGAAAGGCGGCCTTACCTGGGCCGGTTCCGGTCAGATTCCGGCATGCAAAGAAGTTCTTGCAAGCGAAGAATATAAAGCTCTTCCATACAGAAGCAGTTACATGTCCGAAGTTGAGAAAGCAATTCTTCCTGCCAAGGTATCAACTTTTAACGGTATGAAGAAAGGCATGATCGACAGCCTTGATACGATCTGGACAGGAAAGGGTGATGCCAAATCCGGCATTGACACTCTTTACGATGAGCTTGAATCAAATCTTCCGTAATAACAGGTAAGCAGAGAGGGGGATTATTTCCCCCTCTGAACAAGGTGGTTTGTATAATTGGGAGGACTTAAACCTTGAGCAGAAGCAGAAAAATAAGAGATATGGCAACAGGTCTCGGATTGTGCTTTCCTTTTTTGGCCTTATATACAGTTTTTACTATTTGGCCGGTCATTCAGGGGCTGTATGTAAGTTTACATAAATGGTCCTTAATGGGAAAGGTAAAATTCGTAGGGCTGGATAACTATATAAAGTTTTTATCGGATCAAAAATTTATTGATGCACTGAAACATACAATTATATTTGTTGCACTTTCCGTTCCATTTCTGGTAATCATGGCTCTGATACTTGCTCTGTTTGCCAATCGGCCGGTGAAGATCAGGCGTGGATTAAGGATTGCATTTTATCTTCCAAGCATCATCTCAGTTTCGGTTGCGTCCTTTATTGCTAAATATATGTTTGCACCCTATATGGGTTTTGTAAACGGTATTCTTCATTTGACCGGCCTCTTAAAATCAGGATCGGAAATCCAGTGGCTGATTGATACAAATCATGCATGGGCGGTCGTCACCATAATGACCGTATGGTGGACTGTCGGTTTTTCCATGCTGTTATATTTATCAGCTTTGCAGGATATCTCTCCTGAAATATACGAAGCTGCGGAAATCGACGGGGCTGCGAAATGGCAGCAATTATTCTCCATTGTCCTCCCGCTGCTAAAGCCCACCACGTACTTAATCGTGATGCTGCAGATTATTGCAAGCTTTAAAGTATTCGGTCAGATCCAGCTAATCACGGCTGGAGGACCAGCGGGAAGCACAAAACCATTGATCCAGTATATTTATGAAACGGGCTTTACCAAAAATAATATGGGATATGCTGCTGCCATGTCATATGTATTGTTTGCTATTCTGGTGGTGTGTACCCTGATTCAGAAGGCAATCCAGAAAAAGGGGGAACAAAAAGATGAAGCGTAAAAAAGCAAAAGCCAGAAGTCTTATTTTGACCGCTTTATCAGCCGGGCTGGCCATCATTTTTCTGGCTCCTGTAATCTGGGCTTTCTTTGTATCCCTGCAATATGAAGGAAAGCAGATTAAAAGCGTAATCAGCTGGTTTTCTCCCCCATACACCTTTGGTAATTATCTGGATCTGATTATTGGCTCTGATGTTGCCAAATGGCTTCTCAATTCCGTGGTGGTTGCGGTTCTTGTTACAGTTTTAACCCTCCTCTTCTCCGCCATGGCCGCTTATGCTCTGTCTAAAATCAAATTTATGGGGAGAAATAAACTGTTCTTTTATTTTTTACTGGGGCTCATGGTTCCTGGAGAGGCAACCATAGTTCCGTTGTTTATTACAGCCAATAATATTCATCTGATTGATACTTATGCAGGTCTGCTTCTGCCATCTGTGGCAGTTTCCATGAATCTGATAATCATGGTTACTTTCTTTAAAGGTATTCCTGATTCCCTGATTGAAGCCGCAAGAATAGACGGCGCCGGGGAGATCACAATTTTTGCCAGAATCGTCATGCCGCTGTCAAAGGCAGTCCTTTCAACCATCAGTATCTTTGCATTTATAGGGAGCTGGAATAACTATCTCTGGCCCTTACTCTGTTCTATGGACAGCAGTAAATTTACATTGCCTGTGGGAATCCCCATTTTTGCCGGAACATACACCGTGGATTATGTAAAACCCATGACGGCCAATATGATCGCATCAATTCCTGCTATTATTATATATCTGATTTTTGAAAAGCAGATAGTACAGGGAATTACCATGTCCGGCGTCAAGGGTTGACATAAGTATAAAACAGATAAAGGAGAATTAACTTCATGTTATGCTATCAAAAAGATTATCCAAGACCACAATTTGTCCGAAATGACTGGGCCAGTTTAAACGGAATCTGGAACTTTCGCTTTGACGACAGCAACAAAGGAGAGGCAGAAGGCTGGTATAAGAGTTTTCACAGGGAAAAAGAGATCTATGTCCCTTTCACCTATGAAACGAAAAAGAGTAATATTCACCAAGAAGAAGTTCATCATTATGTGTGGTATGCCCGTACATTTCAAGCTGATAAAGCAAAAACAACACGCAATAAGCTGATTCTGCATTTTGAGGGAAGCGATTTTCTTACAAAAGTGTGGATTAATGGTCAGTTGGCTGGAATGCACGAAGGCGGATATTCCCGCTTTTCCTTTGATATTACAAATCTTATAACCAATGGGGAAAACCTTATAGTCGTAAAAGCGGAGGATCATCCCGATGCACAGCAGCCAAGAGGAAAACAGCGTTGGATTTCCGAGAATTTCGGCTGCTGGTATGTTCAGACAACAGGAATCTGGAAGACCGTATGGATGGAGTATGTGCCCAACATCAGCTTGCGCTCAGTGAAAATAACTCCGAATCTGCCGGAAGGCAGACTGGAGCTGGAATATACGGTAGACTGTCCTGAAGCTTTGGACGGAAAAAAGCTGGAAGTGGAGGCATTGGTAAGCTTTCGTGGCAGATTTGTGACAAAAGTTCTGACGGCCATAGGGAAAAATCCCACAAAAATTTCCGTTGATCTGATAGCTGCAGAAGCAGGCTACCCCTGGGGAATCCGTACATGGACTCCTGCCGAACCAAATCTTTACGACATCAGCTTTAGTACCCGGTTTAATGGAGAGGTGTGGGATGAGATTGGTTCTTACTTTGGAATGCGTGAGATCCGGATTGAAGGTCCTAAC
The DNA here is from genome assembly GCA_013036995.1 of Lacrimispora defluvii. Taxonomy (GTDB): domain Bacteria; phylum Bacillota; class Clostridia; order Lachnospirales; family Lachnospiraceae; genus Lacrimispora; species Lacrimispora defluvii. The sequence continues at coordinate 20,646 of JAAOXG010000024.1, read as the reverse complement.
ATTCTTCTAAACGGAGCACCACTGTATCAAAGGCTGATTCTTGACCAGGGGTATTGGGAGGAATCTCATCTGACTCCACCAGATGAGGAAGCATTAATCCAGGATATTGATAAGATTCATGAACTGGGCTATAACGGTTTAAGAAAGCATCAGAAAACAGAAGATGAAAGATTCCTTTACTGGTGTGATGTGAAGGGAATGCTGGTCTGGAGCGAAGCACCTGCTGCCTATATTTATTCCGACAGGGCAGTGGAACTTTTTACAAGGGAATGGCTTGATATTGTAAAACAGAATTATAATCACCCTTCCATTATTACCTGGACTCCTTTAAACGAATCCTGGGGTGTACCACAGGTTGAGACAAACAGAACACAGCAGCACTTTACAGAAGCTATCTATCACCTGACCAAGAGCATTGACCCACACCGCCCGGTAATCGTAAATGACGGGTGGGAACATACCGTTTCCGATATCCTTACTCTGCATGATTATGAAGAGGCAGGCGGGATTCTCAAAAAGCGATATACCCAGTATAAAGAGGAAATTATGACAACTGAGATCTACCACTCCACTTCCAAATCCGCCCTTGCAAACGGCTTTTCCTACAAAGGTCAGCCAGTGATCATCAGTGAATTTGGAGGTATTGCATTTGACAGTGATAAAGAAGGCTGGGGATATGGAAATAAAGTCAATACAAAAGAAGACTTTTTAAAGAGGTTCGACAGTATTACAACCGCTATAAAAGAAATTCCCTATGTTTGCGGCTACTGCTATACCCAGGTTACAGATGTGCAACAGGAGATCAATGGTCTGATGGACATCGCCAGAAACTATAAAGTAGATCCTGAAGTAATCAGAGAAATCAATGAAAGAAAAGTGGCATACTGGAGAGATGAACTCCGGTAGGATGAAATTTTATAGAATTTTATAAGGCCTCCTCTCTCTATGACCAAACAGAGAGGAGGCCTGCTTTTTATTATTGCACAGTTAGAAACCCCATTAACGCCATCCTGACAATTGCATATTTGCATCTTAATGTGTTGCGTTTTTGCAACATTAGTGTTATGATACATTCAAAAGGAGGTGTGGTAAGATGTCTATAATTGGTCAAAGAATTAAGCAAAGAAGGAAACAATTAAATATGAGCGCAGATGATGTGGCAAGTCTTTTAGGGATTTCCAGATCTACTGTTTTCAGATATGAAAACGGTCGTATCCGAAAAGTTCCTGCAGACATTCTGGAAAAACTAGCTGAGATCTTATTAACGACTCCCGCATATTTAATAGGAAGCCATGATTATTACATAGATAACACAGTTCAGGACATACAGCAGGACAATACCTTTAAGTTTAAAGATAACATATTACTGAAAGAAACGGCTTATAACTACCGCACTGACAAACCATATCAATTCGCCCATAAGAATATCCTTTCTGACGACAACATTAAAATAGCCGCCATGACTGAAATTTATTTATCGCTGAACGGCGAAGAAAAGAAAAGGGCCTATGATTTTTTTATAGACATATTAAAAAATAAACCGGAGAGATAAGTAAAAAAACAGACTGCTATAAGCGGCCTGCTCTTCGATTATGAATTATCAGTTCACCATATGGCTGATTTAATATTCCTACACCTAATTACAGTTTCCAGCCTTTTCAATTTCCCCAGCCAGTAATTCCAGTTCCTTTACTGATTCCTCTATGGTATCACTGTAAGCCGCCAATTCAAGAATCCTTAAAAGCCTGACATAGCAATGCTGGGGTTTATTTTCAAGCCTACCGATATACCCTTCAATTCTCTTCCGGCTGGGAAAATATGTATGGTTCAGTGCATAAAGAGCCTGCAGCAAATGATCCAGTGAATTTTCCAGCACCTGATGATAAAATAGAACCTCTTTTCTCAGAATGGCTCTGCCCAGATCCTCTATATTCAGCACACGTGAGATATGATATTGAAACAGCTTATGAAACAATTCTGGCGGATATTTCTTCACCATTGCTATCATCTCTGACCAGACAGAATCCTCTTCATACAGGATATGAATGGACTCCACGCTGGATAATCTTCCCGTAGGATAGAAGCCTCCCGTCATACCAAGATGTTTGCCCTGTAAAGTCTCTTCCAAATACTCCCTCATCTCTTTTACGGTAAAATACATAGGCATAACTTCTATTTCATCAATAACAAGTATATCCCCATACCCCCACATACCTCCATTGCATACATTCATGGTACACTCTGAGAATTCACCAGCAAAGGAAGCATAGATCCGTTCCCGTTCTTTTTTCTCCGGAATATCCGTACAAAGGACAAACAAATCAATATCACTTTTCCCTGGGATCAATATTGCATTTATGTCACCAGTCTGTGCTACTCCTTTTACAGCTTTACATTTCGATATCTCACACACAAGTCTATCTTTTATCTGCAAAACATTCATATCAAACTCCTCTCGAATTATCAACCAATGGTTCTTCCTGCTGCGCAGCAATTTATTGTTAAATTCAACCTTTTCTGTAACAAACTTATCACTAAACATAATACAAATCAAGCTTTCTTAACGGATCCTTTATTGACATCCCATTTTGTTTTTTGTAAAATACCCCATAGTTCACAGGAATGTGATCTGCTGCTGTATCATGACGATTATTAAATTCGGTTATTAAAGCATATTATAATCAGCGCCGTGAGAAAGTAACAAGACTTTTGTTGTAATATTTACATTACAGCAAAGGTTTTTTTGATTTGAAATAAATATATAAAAAAAGAGGATGACATGGAATTAATATCAAAGAAATCAAGTATTTCTAAATTAACACTTGGAGGAATCCTGGTAACATTAGGTGTTGTATATGGAGATATCGGCACATCACCGCTTTACGTAATGAAGTCTGTATTATATGGAAACGGCGGCATTCAAACTGTCTCCGAAGATTTTATTCTTGGAACCCTGTCCCTGGTATTTTGGACACTCACCATATTAACAAGTATAAAATATGTATTTATAACCCTAAGAGCCGACAATAATGGAGAAGGCGGTATCTTTTCCCTTTTTACACTGGTCAGAAGCCGCTCCAGATGGCTGATTATCCCGGCAATGATTGGAGGCTCCGCACTGTTGGCAGACGGTATGCTCACTCCTGCAGTAACCGTGACTTCCGCTGTTGAGGGTCTGAAACTGCTTCCAGTCTTTCACGAACTTTTTGGTGACAATCAGGGAAATATCATTGCTCTGGTTATCTTCATAATCTGTATTCTTTTTTTCATACAACACATTGGTACAGATTCCATTGGTAAATTATTTGGCCCTATCATGTTTTTGTGGTTCTGCAGCCTGGCCTTTTTTGGTGTGATCAATCTCGCGCAAAATCCTTCTCTGCTCCGTGCATTGTCACCCCATTATGCAATTAAAACACTTTTCAGCCCCGACAATAAACTTGGTTTCTTTATCCTGGGCAGCATATTCTTGTGTTCTACTGGTGCAGAAGCACTTTACTCTGATCTGGGACATGTAGGCAGAAAGAATATTTACTTTACCTGGCCATTTGTCAAAATATGTTTATTACTCAACTATTTTGGTCAGGGTGCATGGATTTTAACTTCAAAAAGCAATCCGGTATTTGCTCTAACAGAAGACATTAATCCATTTTACCAGATGATTCCCCATGGTATGCTTGTTTACGGCATCTTAATTTCTACTCTTGCCGCCATTATAGCTTCTCAGGCTCTGATATCAGGTTCCTTTACACTTGTATCAGAAGCAATTAAACTGAATCTGTTTCCCAGACTCCATACCATATACCCGTCCCCTTCCAAGGGACAGCTTTATATTCCTGCAATCAACCGGATTTTATGGATTGTCTGTATTGGAATTGTATTCTACTTTCAAAGCTCTGAGAAAATGGAATCAGCCTATGGTCTTGCAATAACAGTTACCATGCTCATGACAACTGTTCTGCTGTATAACTATATGCTTAAGAAGAAAACACCCGTTCTGCTTGCAGTCATCATGCTTGTTTTCTTTATGAGCTTTGAAATATCTTTCTTTATTGCAAATATTGTTAAGTTTTTTCATGGCGGATTTGTAGCCATTATTATTGCTGTATCAATTTTGTTCATTATGTATCTTTGGGACAGAGCTCATGTGATCCGGGTACGTTATGAGGAATTTGTACCCATTAATAATTATTTAAAATTACTGACTCAGTTAAGCCAGGATCCGGACGTTCCCAAATATGCCAGCAACCTGGTGTGCTTAAGCAAATGTCCAAATCCAAAGGAAATTGAACGCAAGATATTATATTTCCTTTTAGATAAACGGCCTAAAAAAGCCGATGTTTACTGGTTTGTAGATGTTAACGTAACTGATGAACCCTATCAGGCAGAATATACGGTTGAAAAATTTAGTACAAACAACATCATAAAAATCCAGTTAAAACTGGGCTTTCGTATTGATCAGAACCTGAATGTGTTTTTGCGGCAGATATCAACGGAGCTGGTGGAAAACGGGGAAATTGAACCGCAGTCAAACAGCTATTCTATTCTTCCCAACCGAAAGCTGGGAGATTTCAGGTTTGTATTTATCCAGGAGATTTTATCTCATGATGCCACATTATCCGCCTGGGACTCTTTCGTTTTAAACACCAAACTGTTTATACAGAAATTCACAGCTTCCCCCTCAAACTGGTTCGGACTTGACACCAGTGATGTTTATATCGAAAGAGTACCTATGTTCCTTGGACATTCAAACCGGGTGATTTTAAAAAGAGTGGAGCAAAAATCAGCTAAGAGATAAAAAGCAAAACAGCTAAAAAGGCGCTGCCTGTCATTTTGACAACGCAGCGCCTTGCAATGCCCAATTATCTCCCATGAAAAAGAGCCATCCTTCAGGATGGCCCTTTTATCTACAAACAGGTATTTACTTACTTAAGCACAGAAGCTTCTCCATCAGCGCCACACTTCCCACATTGTAACCACTGCATGCGTAAATTGCATTCAACCCCGGGTTCGTAACAATTAAAAGCGGAAGCTTTTCAGGGTCCACATACATTTTACGAGCCAACGGTTCTACCCCCTCATCAAAGTTAAAGGTACCCACCTTGATTCCGGGAATTGCCTTGAGAACCTTTTGCACTGTTAAATTTTTTAAAGAAGCTTCGCCTTGCAGCAGAAAAATAATCTGTGCATCCAGAGCATTTAGGGAATCCTTTTGCTCCAGCATTTCATTAAGAACGTGCTCAGTGGGTTCCTGTCCCTCTGATAAGACAGCCAGTATATTGGCCTTCTCAGCCATAAGTTCCGATGCAAAAACCGTATGTTCGCTCATGTAATCTTTCATGTTCACTTCAAAATCATTTATTACATAGTCAACCAGCATATCCTCCATACTTCCAGTACGCAGGCGCATGGTGACCGCCTTTACTTCTTTAGTTTTCAGCTCAAATAAATATTCACTGGAATTTTGGTTTCCGCTTGGAAGACGGACGGAAGTAATAAGGCGGTATTCTCCAGGTGATAAATCAAGACTCAATAAGCCTTCATGAAATTTTAATCCAGTATAATCCAAAGTTACAAACTGCCCATCTTTTTTCATGCCAATGGTCCAGGTCTGATAATAAACCGGTACAATGTCCAGATCTGAGTGTAATAACAGTTTCCCATTTTCTCCAGTCTGGGGCTTTTCTCCTTCTTCCTCTCCAATCACAGATACGAAACCATCATTTTCATATATCTCAGCTTCCAGATTCACAGGGTTAATCCTTGCGGGAATTCCCAAAGTACGGCAGATGGCTGCAAATAATATTTTCTGGCTAAGAGGGTTACCCTGCAAAAGCTTAAGGCTTCCAACCGGTGTAGAAGTTATAGTCTTGTAATCAAGATTGGATTCAAACCCTATATTTTGCTTCACGTACCTCCAAACAGCCCTAGGATTGCTTCGGAATTCTACCTTTTGACTCTCACTGAAGAATCCATCTATAAATCCCCGGTAGTCGGTCATCTCTTCCAACAATATTCTGGGACAGAGTATATACTTTGCATAAACATCCAGTTTATTGTTATCCTCCCAGGTCTTACGGTACGGAGCCGCTCCAATTAAATGACTTTCCAGGATGTCCGCACTGGCATCCTTATAGTCCTTAATAGTCAGACTCTCCAGCATAATTTCCCGATCCGGGTTATTATCCCGATTCATAAACCTGTAAATTTCATCAAAATTACCAGCCGATAACCGTAAAATACGATTCTGCTCCGGACTTGCAAAGCTGTCTTCTCTAAAATACCCTGCAATCCTTTCCTCCCTCACCTGATTAGCCTTGTTAATCCTGTCTCTGTTTCTTTCTTTTTGCTCTCTGGTAAGTTTAAACGTATGCATAGGATAGTCCCTGGGCGCTCTGACATCTGTATCAACCCAGACTTCCAGGGAGGGGTTGCTGTTCTCATCCCTAAGATACAGCACTGCATGATCTTCCTCTTCTGGTGAAATCCACGCATCACAGCTAAGCTCTCCTTTGCCCGCCCGTACATGAACATCTCCCAGACCAATGGTAATTGTCACCTTACCCTGGTTGTCCGTCAGCAGGGAAGCCACGCTGCAATATTCCGCCATATTAAGTATTTCAATAGAAACCAAAGCGTTTTCTACAGGATTGCTCTCTTCATCAAGGACCTGTATTTCATAAAGCCTGGTCCGGGCATAGGTGGCTGTTTCATTATAATAAACCAGCAAATCCTCCTGTCCCAGACACTCCTTCACTGAATCACCAGAATAATCAGAAAAGGTTCTGGTGTGCACCAGCAATGCCCTGGAAGATGCATTGGTAAACCAGCCCTTATCCAATACTTCCTCCGGCTCACACGCCCCCAGAAAATGCCATTTTCCATCCACGAACACCTCAACCCATGCATGATTATCATCACAATGAGCCCATCTGGGTGTATATACCTGTCTCGCCGGTATTCCCACACTCCGGAAAGCCGTAACCGCAAAGGTGGATTCTTCCCCGCATCTGCCTTTTCCAGATTTATAAACAGTTACCGGAGAAATAGTCCTGTTATCGGACGACTCGTAAGTTCCGTTTTCCGCACACCAGTAATTGATTTCCAGCACTGCATCTTTTACAGAAAGTCCTTTGACGCGGTCAATTAGCTTATCATAAAAAAACTGACGGCAGTCTTCAATGTTTTCCGTATTGACCCGATAATACAAAATGTGATGTAGAAAGATATCTTCCGGAATCTCGCGGCACCATTCCATCTTCTCATAAACCATAAGAGAATGCCTTACAAAGCCCAGGAACACGTTAAAATTATATTCTCCGGCATCCCGAAGCGGCATCGTACCATACAAAAATTTCATGAGCACCTGTTCTTCAAAACTACAGCCTTCCATGGCTTTCTCAACTTCCCCTTTTAAATCTTTTAAATAGGGAAGCCTGAGTTCATATTTTTCCTGGGCATACCTCTGCAAATGTTCTGTAAACATTACAAATTTTCCTCCGCGTAATCATCTCATTTTATTTTTCCATAAAGCCTTCATCAAACGATTAAAGGATGGTGACCCCGGCTGAATAAAGCTTTTTGCACGTAGCTTCATCTGGACTTGAATCAGTAATAATCCCATCGATGTCATCAAAGTGAGCAAATTTATAAGAATCATTAAAATAAAATTTATCCTTTTCCATTACCAGATACTTATGCCTGCTGCTGGCAATGGCAGCTCTCTTTGTCAGCCCATCCTCTACCCCCAGAGTAGTAATGGAATTATCCGTAAGATCCAGGCCGCAGGTCCCGATAAATGCCCGGTCGAAACTATACTGCTTAATGATTTCAATGGCAGCCGCTCCCATAAATCCATTTACCGTATGGTACATAATCCCTCCGGTTCCGATAGCAACGATACTGGGATTCACTGCCAGTGTCTGCATTATGTCAATCATATTTGTCACTACAGTCACCCGTTTATGGGACTTGGCAAGCAGATCCGCAACCATTATATTTGTAGTGGAAATATCCAGAAAAATGGTTTCATTCCCGCTTATGAGATCGAACGCCTTTTGAGCAATTAACATTTTTTTCTCAATATTCGTATCCCTCCGGTCAATTACATCCCGCTTTAATGGATAATCCTGGGACAATAAAGCTCCCCCATAGGTTCGTTTCAGCTTTCCGGCATTTTCCAGGCTTTTTAAATCCTTTCGTATACAATCCTCTGTCACCTGAAAAAGGGCGCTTAAATCCTTTACCTTCACCATGCCCTCAGCCTGAAGAATCTGTAATATCCGGTCTAAACGTTCTTCCGTAAACATGCTTTTTCCTCCATTAATTTTTTCGCCTGGCGTATCTCTTCCTCACGCGTGCGGAATATATCGTATTCTCCAATTCCCGGAATTCCCATGCTTACATTCTCTTTCCGGTAAATCATTCCGCTGTCCACGATCTCCTTGCCTGACATATGAAAAATCCTGGCGCCTATCTCATCCATAAGACAGGCCATTGTACTCACATTTACCCCGCTGCCAGCCATAATATCAATTCTGCCTTCCGCCTTATGGATCAGTTCCCCCAGAAGCTTTCTTCCCTCAAAGCAGGTGTTCTGCTGCCCTGAGGTCAGTATGGTATCTGCTCCCGCTTCTATGGCTTCCTCAAGGCTTTTATATGGATCACGGCATACATCAAAAGCACGGTGAAGAGTCATACTGCCGTTCCCCACCTTTTCTTTCAGCACCTTCAACCGTTCCACATCAAGATTTCCATCGGGTTTTAAAAAGCCTGCCACGATACCATCTGCACCAAGCTCCCGGAACATCCGGGCATCCTCAGCAATCATCTGGAACTCATAATCTGTATACAAAAAGTCGCCATACCGGGGCCTTACCAGTACATTTATGGGAATATCACAGGCTTTGCGTATTTGCTTAAACTGGCTTACTCCAGGAGTAGTTCCTCCAATCACCAGATTTGCACACAGCTCCAGCCTTTGGGCTCCTCCCCGTACTGCCGCTATTGCAGACTCCACAGAATCCACACAGACCTCCAAGATATAGTCTTTCATCATTTTCTCCTAACAATCTATTTTTCATTGCCAGCCTGTTATTTCACTCTGTGACAGGCTGCAAAATGTCCCGGTCTTACTTCTTTCATCTCCGGTGTATTTTTGCTGCAGAGTTCTTCCGCATAAGGGCATCGTCCGGCAAAGAGACATCCTTTTGTCAAACGGATGGGATCAGGAAGACTACCTTCCAGCATAATTCTGTTCCGGTTCTTCTCCACATCCGGGTCAGGGATTGGAATTGCAGAAAGCAATGCCTGTGTATAAGGATGCACCGGATCATCAAACAAAGTCTCACTGTCCGCCAGTTCCACCATACTTCCCAGATACATAACGCCAATCCGGTCACTGATGTGTTTCACCATGGAAAGATCGTGGGCAATAAAGAGGTATGTAAGATTCCTCTTCTTTTGGAGCTCTTTCAGCAGATTAATTACCTGAGCCTGAATGGAAACATCAAGAGCGGATATGGGTTCATCACAGATTATAAACTCCGGATCAACCGCCAAGGCCCTGGCGATCCCCACTCTCTGCCTCTGCCCGCCAGAAAATTCGTGAGGGAAACGGTTTGCATGCTCTTCAGAAAGCCCTACTGTTTCTAAAAGCTCAATCACCTTCTTTTTCCGTTCCTGTCCCTTAAAGATTCCGTGAGCGTCCATTCCCTCTGCAATAATATCCATAACCTTCATACGTGGATTTAAGGAAGCATAAGGATCCTGAAAAATCATCTGCATTTTCCTTGTAAATGTATGACGATCCGCCTGTGACAGGCTGTTATTAATTACCTGCCCATCATATACCACCGTTCCTTCTGTGGGCTCATACAGCTGGATCACCGTCCGTCCAAAAGTAGACTTTCCGCATCCGCTCTCGCCCACCAGCCCCAGTGTCTCTCCTTTATAAATATCCAGGCTGATATCCCTCACCGCTTTTAAGGTCTGGTTTTTTCCCACATGAAAATACTTTTTCAAATGCTTTACTTCTAATAAAGGTTTTTTATCCGCCGACATTCTGATTTCCTCCTATTCCCTGAGAGCCTTCGCCCTCTCATCAAGCAGCCAGCAGCGCACATGATGGTTTTCGCCGCAAAGCATATCCTCAGGAGGATACTGTCTGCAGACCTCCATGGTCTTCGAACATCTGGCCGCAAATGGACAGCCTTTTGGAGGTTCCATCAAATCCGGAGGTGTTCCCGGAATTGCCGTCAGCTCACTTCCCTTTTCCGAAGCCTTTGGTATAGAAGCCAGAAGGCCTTTCGTGTACGGGTGAGCGGTTTCATAAAATAAATCTCTCACATCAGCAGTTTCCACCAGCTGTCCTCCATACATAACAGCCACACGGTCTGCAATATTGGCCACAACACCTAAGTTGTGAGTGATAATAATAATGGAAGTTTTAATTTTTTTCTGCAAATCCCTCATCAGGTCCAGTATCTGAGCCTGAATCGTCACGTCCAGGGCTGTAGTAGGTTCATCGGCAATTAAAATCCTGGGATCACAAGCCAAAGCCACTGCAATCACACCCCTTTGTCTCATTCCTCCGGAAAGCTGATGAGGATACTGATCAAACCTGGCTTCCGGATTGGAAATACCAACCAGAGAGATGAGTTCAAGAGCACGGTCTTTCATCTGTGCCTTTGACATATCCTTCCTATGCTCTTTTAAAACCTCCACGATCTGTTTTCCTATAGTCATAGTGGGATTTAAAGAGGTCATTGGATCCTGAAATATCATGGAAATGTCCGATCCTCTTACTGACTGCATCTGCCGTTCACTGTACTTCGCAAGATCCTTTCCCTCCAAGAGAATACTTCCTTCAACGACCTTTCCGTTTTTAGGAAGCAGTCCCATAATACTTTTTACGGAAATAGATTTACCAGAACCTGATTCCCCTACGATGGCAAGAGTTTCCTGTTCATCCAGATGAAAGCTGACTCCCCGGACTGCCTGAACCGTACCGTGCTGTGTCTCTATCTGTACCCGTAACTGATTCACTTCTAATAATCTGCTCACTGACGATTCACCTACTTTCTCATTCTGGGGTCCAGTGCATCCCGCAGACCATCACCAAGAATACTAAAACATACCATAATAAGCACAATAACGATGGCAGGGAAAATCAGTACATGGGGAAAATTACGAAGCACCTGGTATCCGTTATTGATCAAAACTCCAAGAGAAGCCTTTGGCTCCTGCATACCAATACCAATAAAGCTTAAAAACGCCTCTGTAAATATGGCAGAAGGAATGGTGAACATGGCATTAATAACAATCACCCCAACCGTATTGGGTATCAGATGTTTCCATATAATCCTGGAAGTACTTGTCCCCAAAACTCGGGCCGCCAGCACAAACTCCTGGTTTTTCAGCTTTAAAATCTCCGCCCGGACCAGACGTGCCATATTCACCCAACCGGTAATGGAAAGAGCCACCACAATGGTCCAAATGCCAGCCGGCATAATCATCATCAAAAGAATCACAATAATCAGATGAGGAATTCCCACCAGTATTTCAATGATACGCTGCATAGCAGCATCCACTTTCCCGCCGATAAGAGCAGAAACCGCTCCATAAACCACTCCAACCGTCAGATCCAAAAATGCAGCCACAAATGCAATCAGCAGTGATATGCGGGTTCCCATCCAGGTTCTGACCCACAGATCCCGTCCGAACTGATCTGTTCCAAACAGATGTGCAGCGGAAGGAATCTGGTAAATAATATCATAATTCGTTTCTTTATAAGAATAAGCGGATATCACCGGCGCCAGTAATGCCAAAAGCCCAATGGCTATTAAGGTAAACAAACTGGCAACCGCCGCTTTATTTTTCTTCAATCGAAGCCACCCTTCCTGAAATGCGGTCAGATTGGGGTGAGCAATATGTTCCTTTTCGGATTCATCCACATGAACCCTAACAAATAATTCATCCATACTCACGCCTCCTTTCCTGCTGCCAGGCGTATTCTTGGATCAATCAGGGAGTAAGCGATGTCAACGATCAATACTACAAAAATGTAGAAAGCGCTGTAAAAAATCGTAATTCCCATAATCGTAGAATAATCATTGGCCTTAATGCTGTCCACAAACAAGCTGCCAATCCCCGGAATGGTATAAATATTTTCTACTGCCAGAGATCCCGTCAGAAGATTAACAACAATCGGACCAAGAATGGTCACAACAGGAATAATAGAGTTTCTCACAGCATGCCGCATCAGTACTTTCATAGGGCTCAGACCCTTTGCCTTTGCCGTAACAATATAATCCTGTTCCAATACTTCTAACATTTCCGTCCTGATAAACCGGGCAACCATAGCTGTGGCAGAAAAGGACAGGGCAACAGAAGGAAGAACAGAGCATCTCCAGTCCGTCCAAAAGCCAACCGGAAGAATCCCCCATTTTAAAGCCACATAATACTGAAGCAAAGCAGCCGCCACAAAATTGGGAACAGAAACTCCCAGCACAGCCACAATCATGGTAAAATAATCAATACCGCTGTTGTGTTTCCAAGCCGCAATAATTCCCAGGACAAGTCCCAGAGCCAGACCGATCAATACCGCCTGAATTCCGATCAATGCCGACGGACCGATTCTTCCTCCTATTACAGTGGATACCTTTTGTCCCGTATAGGTAAAAGAAGTTCCGAAATCCCCATGAAGAATATTTCCCATATACTTTACATACTGCTTTGGCAAAGACTCGTTTAATCCATACTGTTCCAAAATAACATGCTGCTGCTGCGCAGACATCATATTAAAACGTTCCGCATCAAAAGGAGAGCCGGGAAGCTTTTTCATCAGAAAAAATGTCGCCGTTACAATGACCCATAATGTCAGCACCAGATAAATCAGACGCTTGCAGATATATTTTATCATGCCGTATCCTCCTTTGCATTCCTATTTTCATAAGATTCCAAAAAGAGCCGTCCTTCTCCAATTTTGAAAAAGAAGGGGCGGCTCTTCTCATTTCCCGCATTCTAGCTGCCAGGGCAAACCTCTGCCCGCCGCGGATTATTCAAAGTAAGCGTACTTAAATTCAACATCTGGTCCGAAGGGATGGTTAACCAGTCCTTTCACATTTGATTTAGTCAGTGTAGCAGATCCTCTGTGATACAAAGGAGCAACAATCACGTCTTCATCAACCAGAAGTTTCTCCGCCTGCAGCAGCATATTCAGACGCTTGGCATCATCAGTTTCAACTTTTGCATCGCTGATCAGCTTATTGTAATTTTCGTTCTGATAGGAACCGCGGTAAGGAGTTCCATTGGTCCATAAATCAAGATAGGTCATGGCATCATCATAATCAGCGCCCCATGCAGTGGATGCAAACATATAATTATCGTTATCCATTAATTCATTTCTAGCCTGAACCGTCTTCGTATCGATTGTAATATCAATACCTAAATTCTTATTTAACTCACTCTGTATGTAAGTCGCAACAGCTTTTGTCACAGAATCATCACGTACCAGAAGTGTCAGCTTCGGAGTCTCACCTAACTCCTTACATCCCTCTTCCCAATACTTTTTCGCTTCTTCAGCATTAAACGGACATAAATTTCCGTTCAGTTCACGGAAGGTCTTACTTCCGTCTCCATACATACCTTCCGCTACAAGACCGTTGCTGGAGGAAGAACCATCAGCCAGGATCACCTTAGCCAGAGTATCACGGTCAATTGCTGCGGAAACAGCCTTACGAATATTTTTGTTTTTCATAACCGGATTGCTTAAAGAAAACTGCAGATATTCGGTTCTGAACTCACTTTCTGATTTAAATTCCGGATTATTCTGATAAGCTGCCACATTGGAAGAATCCAGTGCCACCTGGCTCAACTCATTAGCCAGATAAGCATTTAAAGCTGCGGAAGCATCTTTCATAACTCTTACCTGTGCATTTTCAATTTTAACATTTGCCGCATCCCAGTACTTGTCATTCTTTTTAAGGGTAGCACCAACTGCCGGATCGTAACTGGTAATTGTATAAGGTCCGCAGTAGATCATGTTATCCGCACTTAAACCATACTGGTCACCCTTTGAGGTAACATATGCCTCATTTAACGGGAAGAACTGGCAGAGCACGGTTAAACGTGCAAAATAAGGAGTAGGTGCTTTAATGGTCACCTGGAACGTCTTGTCATCAACAGCTTTTACACCAACTTCCTCTGCACTAACTTTCCCCTCATTGTATTCAATTCCGTTTACAATGTAATCTGTCATAATAAAGCTGTAGCCGTTCGTCGCATCTGCGCTCATCTGCTTTAACCAGGAGAATACAAAATCACTGGCTGTTAAGGGAGTTCCGTCGCTCCACTGCAAACCATCTCTTAAATGGAAGGTGTATGTAAGTTTATCATCTGAAACATCATAACTTTTTGCAAGCGCGGGCTGGGCCTCATTTTTCTCATCCAGGCGAAGCAGACCCTCAAATGCGTTGTTATTTACCATGGAGGACTGGCTGTCAGAAGCTGCCCACTGTACCAGAGTCTTGATTTCTGCATTTGCATAAACGCTAAGTACCTGATCACCAGCTGCCGGAGCCGTTGTTTTGTCAGAAACAGATTCACTTGCACCTGCGCTTTGAGAAGACTCACCAGCAGTAGTGCCGCCGGTACCACCGGTAAATGCACAACCAGAAAGAGCTCCAATTACCAGACACGCAGCAGTACCCAATGCTAATACTCTTTTTTTCATATTTCCTCTCCTTTTGTATTACTTTTATTGTTTCGTCTTAATTTATGGCAATTTGCCTATAAAATTATTTAAATTATACAGATACCTAGTGGTTGTGTCAATAGATTTTTTATTATTTTATCTTGTTTTAAATTGTTTCAATTCTTAACTAAAATTCTTGTTTATCAAAGTCTGAACAATAAAAAAAGAGTTTCTGCTTTGCTTTCGCGGTGGAGAAACCCCTTAACTAATCTAAGTTCTATCATGCTGCCATTCTATATATTCCAATACACATGGTAGATTATGTTTAATTATTATTTTTTGAGATAGCATCCGTAATCAATTCTTTTGAGATATACATCGCCTTTAAACGATTTCTAAGAAGTGTATGATGAGTATTCCCTTCAGGAAATTTTTCCTGTGCTTTTTCACATTTGCCTATTATTGAATTTATAGCCCGAAGTGCTTCTGTTAGTTCTTCACTTGTGTATTCTTTCATTATTATTACTCCATTCTATACTTTTAAAATATATTATCCCATTTGCAGCATTTTTTATAATAAGAGTCATAATTCATAATTATTTTGTACCATACGAGATTAGTAACCCATAAAACTGTGTCAAAGTCAGCATTCCCTGATTTCTGCCTATAAACTCTGTAATTTTATTTTGCTTATTACAATAGTACTCTGCGTCTTTTCTATCCATGCCATGATTCATAAGCCGTTCAATCACCAGCGTTTGCTGTTCACTTGTCTTATGCTCACAAAACTCATGAGCTTCAACAAATGCTGCTACCTCTTCAGCATAATCAGCAAGTTCAGGTGAAATGAAGTTAACCTTATCACTCATTCGAATATCTATATCCCTTAGTCCAAATTCCCTCATCATCTCGGGGATTTTTAGAGCAACAGAATAATCTCTCCCCTGGCGTTTTAACTGTGTATTCCACATTTCTTTAAACCCGGGATATCGACATAAATAGTCATAATCCATACCATGGATATAGAGACCCACATTTTCCAATTCTCTGTTAACCTCTGCACATACAACGAGACCTCCATCTTTTGTGAATGAAATCATCTTATTAAGAAATAAATGAGAATTATCAATGTGTCTTAATACTGCCTGTGAAATGACAAAATCATATTTTACTCCAGCTTCGTAGGTTAATACATCATCACATACAAACTGTACATCATATTCTCCGGTTTCAAGAGTCCTTTTTCCCTCATTAATCAGGTTCTCACTATAATCAATGCCTGTATAAGTACTCCCCTTCGGCAGATGTGGCATAAGTATAGTACCTAAAAAACCATAACCGCAACCACAGTCCAGAACATTAATTGGGTAATTAATCTTCCAGACTCTTTCGATCAAAAATTGCAGATAGTCTTTATTCCACAGAAAATCCCGTGTGTTTTTCAAATATTTCAGACGTTCACTCCAGTAATCCTTAGTCCCCGCTTCACAAGGAATATAAGTTCGTAACGGTAATGGTTTTAAACCCAGCAGTTCATCCACTGATACATTAAAGTAGTTCGCTAACTGAGGTAAAAGCGTTATATCCGGAAACGTCACATTGGTCTCCCATTTACTTACAGTCTGATGAGCCACCCCCATAACAGTCGCCAATTCTTGTTGACTTACTCCTTTATTTTTTCTAAGATCGGCAATCATAAGCTTCATACACTATACCCCCCTGACTTATTATCTTAATATTAACACGGAAATCTTAAATCTAAAATAACGCATTATAAGAGTCTATTCTCTTATAAAGTGAGAAAAGTGTATTACATAAATTTTCAACCTCAGCAATTTGCAGAAATAGCATAAGGGTTTCTGCTTGCTTCCGCTAAGGAGAAACCCTTATGCTATTCTATCGTCACTAAAACCTCAGGAGTTTTTAAATGGTCAGCCAATTTACACTAATTAGCTCTGTTAAGTTCCTCCTGAGATTTATGCATAATAACCGCCACATGTTCATTCACATAACATAATAGCACTTTACCATCAATCTGAACTGGGAACACGATCATGCTGCTTTCATCCGTATAAAACTCAGATAAATCAGGATTAATAAAACTCATATTAACCGTCTCATTTGTATTAACGGTCCTCTCATTATAAAAGCTATGTGTATCTGGATTATAAAGAGATAACGTAGTGGTTTTATCATTGGTAGTTATATCACATTTATTTTTAACTGTAACTGGCTTATTACTTATATTTTTTATACCTACAGAGATAACTTTACTATTTCCAACTTTCACATCAGGAAGCCAAACTACCAGAAACGTTACTCCGTCATTGACATCATTAATAATTTCTCCGTTGCGATCAGCCATGCGTCCATCTGGTATTAATCCGTTTACCAAAAGTACTCCTGAATCATTAAAATAGCGATCCTTTCCTTCTACCTTAACAATCCCAGTCTGCATATACCCATTTGAATCAAAATGATAATGTTCACCCGTCTCAGGGTCAGTAAACCAGTTGTCTTTTAATACTGTACCATCATTGTACACATATTGCCATCCGGTAGAATCCTGCCTCCATTCATCCGCATAACTCACAATGGAACCCAAAACTGAAAATACCAAAGACATCAAAACTATAAACTTTTTCATACATATCCCTCCATTTATATTAATCAGATCTATTATATAATATAAATTAATAAGTTACAAATAATACAAATAATATCAAGTGAAAAAACTTCTACAGCCAGTAATAATATCATATCATCAAACAAGTTATTTTTATAGTTTTAGAAGAATCAGAAGTTTGGAACTAACATAGTAGAAAAAAAGGAAATAAGTACTTGACAAAATGCATATCTGTAACTAAAATAGTTACAAAAGGAGGTACTTATGTATTCAACTAAATTATCGGTAAGCATTCATATAATGAGTGTAATTATACTGATGGAGGGGCAGCCCGTCACGTCTGAGTACATTGCTTCCAGCATCAACACCAATTCCGCCCTGGTCAGACGCTTAATGAGCCGTTTAAAGAAAGCAAAGTTAATTAAAACGAGTACGAAACTTGGTGTAACGGGTCTTGCCAGAGAAGCAAAAGATATTTCACTTCTGGATATCTTTATTGCAACAGAAGACCATCAGGATTTGTTTAGCATTCACAGCAACACCAATCCAAACTGTCCAGTAGGGGCAAAGATAGAAGTCACATTGAAAAATTTATATGATAACATACAAACAGCAACAGAGGAAAAGTTGTCTGCCATTAGCCTGGCTGATATTATAAAAGAATTAATATAAATATGAGTCTAAAATAAAAAGAAAGGATGTGAGTAACTATGAAAATTGCAATAATAGGTGCAACCGGTATGGCCGGCACTGCACTCTACAAAGAAAGTGTATTACGCGGACACGAAGTGACTGCAATTGTCCGGCATAAGGATAAGGCAGTATCTTTACTGGGAGACGGAGTAAACATAATTGATAAAGATGTGTTCGATCTAACCAGATCAGATCTTGAGGAATTTGATGTCATTATAAATGCCTTTGCAACAGCTCCCGCTAAAGCGTATTTACACCTGGATCTGGCTGCAAAGCTCGTAAACCTTTTCCGTGAAACCGAAAAGCCCAGACTGTTTTTTATTCTCGGCGCAGCCAGTCTGTTAGATGAAAACAACAAGCTGTTTCTAGACACTTTGAAGACATTACCAGACGTTGCACCCTGGATTTCCATTCCAGTGGAGGCATATAAAACCCTTAACTTTTTGAGAAGCATTGAAAATGTGAACTGGGTTGGCGTATCCCCATCGGCGGAATTTGTCCCAGGAGAAGCGACAGTACCTGTTTTAGGGAAGGATCATTTGCTGACCTCCTCCGAAGGCAAATCAGTTGTAACAAGCGGAACCATGGCTGTTGCCATTTTGGATGAAGTAGAAAATCCACAATTTATTCGTACCAGATTTACCGTATGTAACCAATAAATAGAAAACAAATTTGAAATGGAGGTATTTTTTATGAGTAAGACAATTGGAATTATTAATGGTAGTTTGAGAAAAAATTCATTCTCCGGAAGCATTGCAGACTATGTAAAAAATAACGCGCCGGAAGGTTATGCATTTAAAATCATCGATATAGGAAAACTTCCTCTTTATAATCAGGATTATGATGGCGAAGATTTAAATGAATACACAGTGTTTAGAAATGAAGTAAAGAATTTAGACGCCATACTGTTCATTACACCAGAGCATAACCGCTCTATTCCTGCAGCACTGAAAAATGCCCTTGACATAGGTTCCAGACCTTATGGTGAAAATATCTGGAGCGGCAAACCAGGTGCCGTAATCAGCCAGTCCCCAGGCGGCATTGGCGGTTTTGGTGCAAATCATCATTTACGACAGGTACTGGCTTTTCTGAATGTTTTAACCCTCGCTCAACCAGAAGCGTATATTGGTTCTTTTCATACACTGATTGATGAAAATGGAGAGTTAAATAACGAAGGTACCAAAGAATTTTTAAACGGTTTTTTAGCTGCTTTTGCTGCTTGGATCGAAAAACTATCTTAAATTACACAGGAGGGAAACAGTCGTGGCTGTTTCCCTCTGTTGTTGTTTAACCCCAGATATTAGTTGACTACAGCCCCAAGGAGGGTTTTCATTCTCTAATACTGGTTGCGCCTATTTTTCAGCTAAATAATTTTTAGACAATTATTAAGTTCTAGTATTCTATCACCAACATCTTCAGGGCAATGCGCATCCGAAACAGTAATGATTTTGACATTATTATTTCTCATTATTTTTAGCATCTCTTTATCCATACCTAGTGTAGCCGTATTAGGACAACGTCGATATACTCCACTATTTTGTTCTGCGTACATATCATTTTTAGAAAGCTCTTTTGCTAAACTGGTATAATATTCCGTTAGAGAATATGATGGCTTATGTCCAAAAAGTTTAATCGAATCAGGATGCGCTATACCATCATATATTCCACTTTGAGCAAGTGAAACAGATGTTTCAAAATATCTATGATATATTTCATCAACATTAATTCCATTCCAATGCTCCGCCTTATGGTCAAAGGCAAAATTATCAACAAAATGAACGCTACCCAGCAAAAAATCAAAATCTTTATCTTTAGTTAATTTTATTACTAAGTCTTCAAATTCTTTAAAATAGCATATCTCAAGACCAAACTTAATCTTAACAGGGAACTGATTGTTTCTAATTTTTTTGATAAATGACAAATAATTTTCCAGTTTCAGAACCCCTGCTTTTCTATGAAACCATGTATCTATATAATTACTATAAGCACAAACAGAATCGTACATAGGAACAAATTCTTCAAACCGATAACAATGCTCAAGAAGCCAAATCTCATCTAGTTGCTTTTCAACTGCTTTTTTAACAAATTGATTTATCCATTCATATGTATATTCTCCTCGTTCAATATGAATATGACCGTCTATCATACTACCACTCCCTTATCTATATTTTGTTAGAGTAAACACCTTCACGAAATCTAATTTATAAACTAAATCTATAATATCAATATAACAAAGTCAACTGTGTTATAGACTAGAAAATGAAAATGTACTTCAAAAGTAAATAATTTCATGGTTAGACAGCTTGCACTTACTTGGATCAGACTATCCGAGCAACAAAAAAATCTCTAAACCCTTATCTTTAAAGGTTTAGAGACCATTCTTTGAGAGGCGACAACCAGATTTGAACTGGTGATCAGGGTGTTGCAGACCCACGCCTTACCACTTGGCTATGTCGCCATTAAATTATAAAACTGAACTACTTACATTCAGTGACCCCAACGAGATTCGAACTCGTGTTACCGCCGTGAAAGGGCGATGTCTTAACCGCTTGACCATGGGGCCTTACTTAAATTTCGTTTCCTCACAGTCTATCTAGCTGAGTATCACGAACTCCCCGAGTAGGACTTGAAC